>NZ_FSRA01000001.1:0-640943 GCF_900129465.1 Chitinophaga niabensis
GGCACAGCTACCGGCTTTACTGTAACAGGTGCCACGGTGAACATCACGGATGCTACAGGCACCTCCGCCAACAAACAGCTGACCCTTACCCCTGATGCCTCCACGGTGGCAGAAGGTGGCAGTATCCAGGTGAAAGTAAGTTTACCAACAAACATCATCACCTCAGAAGCCCAAACCATCAGCTTAACCAGTGGTGCAGGAACCGTAGCCACTTTGCTGGGCACAGAATACACCCTGCCAGCAACCGTTACGATCCCCGCAGGCGGTAATGACGCTACCTTCACCCTTACAGCGAACACTGATCAAATTATAGAGCCCAACGAAACATTAGAGATCAAAGCCACCGCCACCATATTCGGTGAAGCGGTGACCACATCTTCCAACATAGCTATTACAGATGTAACAGCCAGCAAGTTGATCACGATCACCGGCGCTACCACGGTAACAGAAGGTAACAGTGTAACGATCACCTTCAGCCTGCCAGCAGGTACCACTACTGCAGAAGCCATAGAAATTAACCTGGCTCAGGGAACAAACACTCCTGCAGTAATTGCGGCTGACCTCAATGGTGGTATCCCTGACAAAGTGATCATCCCTGCCGGCGGCAACGATGTTACTTTAACAATCCAGGCAAATACAGATGGTGTGATAGAAACTGTAGAGAAACTGCACCTGATCCCATCCGCTGCCGGAGGATTTACCTTCAGCCAGGATGTATTATTGGATGTATTGGACGAAACACACAGCGGTACCATTACTTTCACGAGCAACACAGCGTCTATCCTTGAAGCAGATGGTGTTGCCACAATAACAGTTAGTCTCCCCGGAGTACTGACTGCAGGTAGTGATATCCAGGTGAACATCACCAAAGGATCTTCCACAGCAAGTCTTTCAGATCACAGTGCTTTACCAGCATCTGTAACTATCCTTTCCGGCCAGCATGAAACAACTTTCACTGTTTCTGCTCCATTGGACCTGATCCTGGAAGGCACTGAAAGTCTTGTACTCGAAGGTTCTGCATTGGGATATGGAGTAAGTGGCACAACCATACAGATTGAAGATTCTACACGCAGGGACCCGCTGAATACGGTGATATCATTGCATCCAAACGGAGGTAGCATCGCAGAAGGCACAACAGGACATTTCTATGTTAGCCTTCCGCCAAATGTTGAATCCGGCACACCTATAGTGGTGCAACTGGCTAAAGTAGGTGCATCCTCTACAGCTGCGGATACAGATCACACAAATATTCCGGCAAGTATTACTATTCCTGCGAATAATAATACCAGCGCTAATTTTGATATTTCCGCAGTGATAGATGGTATTATTGAACCAGTGGAAACAGTGCTGGTGGATGGTGTTGTTCCTGCAGGATTCACCTTTGCAGGTGCCAGCATTGATATCACAGATGCCACCGGTCTTACCCTGGCAAACAGGCAGATCAGCATCACAATAGATTCAACTATCCTGCATGAGGGTAATACCAGTAAAGTAACTTTTGCATTGCCAGGCGGTATCACGTCTGCAACAGACATAGCTATCAACGTAAGTGCTTATAGTGGGTTCTCTGCTGGTTCAGCCGACTTCACCCTCACACCTAATACTGTGATCCTGCCAAAAGATGTGAATGAGGTAACGGTGATACTGGAAGCAATAGCAGACAACACAGATGAGCCGGATGAACAATTGAAACTCACGGGTACTGCTACGGGCTTTACCGTGTTGCATAGCAATATTATGACTATTCCGGGCTCAGGTGCTCCGGCAGTTACGGTAACCGCTGTTAAAACAACAGATGCCGCAGAGCCTTCCACACCGGGTGTGTTCACCATCAAACTTCCAGGGAGTGCAGCTGCACCTGCAGATATTACGGTGAATTATACGGTAACAGGAACAGCGGTTTCTAACGAAGATTACGAACCTCTTTCCGGTGTGGCTATTATCAAAGCCGGAGATAACGGCATCACTATTCCGGTAGTCGTAAAAGATGATCAGATCATAGAAGGAGATGAAACCCTGCAATTGACGCTTCAATCTGCCAGCTTCGTTCATTTTGGTAATACCATTGCTGCAAGCGTTGATAATACTGGTGGAGCAGGTATGCTGATCCTGGATGATGAAAACATTGCAGAGGGACGTAAGATCTTAATCGAGAAAGTAAGCGATGCTTCCGAACCATCCAACAATGGAAGTGTAAGGATACGTTTTGCAGATGCGCAATTTACCGCTACTGTTCCTGTAACAGTTACTTACACAGTATCCGGCACAGCAACCGCCGATATTGATTATAATGCTTTATCTGGTACAGTAACAATCCCTGCCGGTGATCACGACATGATCATCCAGATTGTACCGAAAGATGATACCGATCAGGAAGGAACAGAAACCATCATTATTCAGTTAACAGGTGCCAGCGCAGGACTTCCGCTTGCAACCCAGCAGCAGGCCACAGTGAACCTGGCTGATAATGATATGATGACGGTGGAAGTATCTGCACCAGCCAGTGTAACAGAAGGTACTGTTATCCCGGTAAAAGTACGTGCATCACAAATCACCCCGGTAGATATGCCGGTGACGATCAGTCTGCAGCATGATGCCTTCAGGACGGTAACTACCAGTGCAATATTTACCATTATAATACCGGCTAACCAGCAGGAAGCCACCTTAAATGTGGTACTGGATGATAATGATATCAATGATAACAATGGTTTTGTCAACCTGGCCATTCAGCCATTTGCCGGCGTGGGACAACCATATGGAATAGGTACTAAGGCAACGGCCGCAACAATAGTTACAGACAACGATCCATTAGAGATCTCATTCAAGGTGGATACTGCCAGGGTGAAAGAAGGAAATACCGGGATCACTCCATTAGGCTTCACCGTTAAACTGAATCGTATGAGCAGCCGCGTGATCAACCTGAACTACCAGTTTGCAGATGCGTTTGAAGGAGCAGGAGCAGATAAGGATCCGATGAGGGCAAGGGCAGGAGAGGACTTCCAGTCTCACATCACCAGCCTGGCGATTGCACCCATGCAATTGGAGGCAGAGATTGTAGTGCCGGTGATCGGAGATGTGGATTCAGAAATAGACCAGCTCTTTGCTATCCGGTTGACCACAGCTACAGTGGCCTCTTCAGAAAATGCGCCCTCGGTTGTGAATCCGCTTATCGCCATAGGCATTATACAGAATGATGATCAGCCGATTGAAATGGAGATCAGAGTGAATAAAGGCTTATCGCCGAATGGTGATGGCAAGAACGATGTACTCATCATTGAGAACCTGGAAAAATATGTACAGAATGAGATCGTGATCGTGAACCGTTGGGGTGGAACAATTTATAAAACAAGTAATTACAATAACCAGTCAAACAATTTCAGCGGTCGCGCTAATACTGGCGGTGGTTCCGGAAGTAATCTGCCGGATGGTTCTTATTTCTATGTTCTGCATGTGTGGGACAGTAATGGAAATATGACACGCCACACAGGATACATAGTATTGAAACGATAAACTTATCACTATGAAAAAGAGCCTCAGAAAGCTGTTCGTAGTCGGGATGTTTTGCAGTTGCGCTTTTGCTCAACAGGTAGCCGCACAGCAGCAACCCGTATTTGCCCAATACCTCTTCAATGGTATGGTTGTAAACCCCGCTTATCCGTCTATGGACGAATTCAGCAGCGCAACCGTTGTTGCCCGTAATCAGTGGGTAGGAATGGAAGGTGCCCCCAAAACAGCTGCATTTTCTTTTTATACGCCCATCAATGCTTCTAATACAAGTATTGGTTTTATGGCTATGAAAGATCAGATCACCATCTATTCACAAACGGGTTTCCGTTTCAATATTTCCCAGAAAGTGAAAATGAATGAGAAGTTATTCCTGTCGCTGGGATTGAATGGAGGGATGGAGCAATTCTCTGACGACAATACACACCTGGGAACAGATGATCCCGTATTTGCCACTAACCAGAAATACTGGAAGTCTGACGTGGGCTTCGGAATGATATTATTCTCAGAGAAATTCTTTGTTGGAATAGGCGCCCCGGTCTTTAAAAGTTTCAACCTGGGAAGTCCTGCCAATAAAGTAGCGTTCAAAAGACATTTGTATTTGCAGGCTGGCATTATAAAAGATGTAAGTAAGGATATTAAATTCAGGCCGGGACTTTTATTAAGACAAGTTACAGGAGCAGGGCTGCAGCTGGATGTAAGTGCGGTATTCCTCATTAAGGATATTGTTTGGGCAGGAGCTACCTGGCGTACAGAAAAAACGGCCAGTGCAATGGTACAGGTACAGATACTGAAGAATTTCATGCTGGGTTATTCATATGATTTTGCATCTGCCACACATCTCAAAGGAATGCAGTCCGGTTCTCACGATCTGATGCTGAATTATCGCTTTTCCTTTAAGAAAGGGAAGACCCTCACCCCACGTTTCTTTTAGATTATCAATAGAAAACATATTATATAAAGAAATATCCGGATATGGAAATCCGGATATTCCTTTTGTACGTATATACCTCCTCAAAGAGGTACATATTTCAAAAACAGATTGAACATTTGTACCGTATATGTGTTAAGTTTAGAGATGCAGGTGAGTATGAATTTGATGTGTGATCTTTGAAAGGAATGGGATAGCGATTAACTGATGGATACGCCTGGAAGTACTAATGGCAAAAGGCTTGAGACTAACAGCCATGTGTTTTAGTTAATAGTTAGTTATCCTAACATAGAAATGTTTGTTTCTTCATTTTTTTCATATAGATTTGATTAAACGTATTTGAGAAGCAACCTTGCCAATCAATAAGTTCTTTCTAAACAAATTGAGAATACACCACTGTAAGATATTCAGTAAACTGAGGGGTTTACACAACTTTTTGTCTTAAGCTAAATTGGAGAAAAAACCGAGCCTGATGTTCGTGTCGGGCTCTTCTTTTTTTAGTAGGTCTAACTACTCATTTAGCCACAAGAAATTTAGGGAATAAGGGATTTTTGTCTTAAACTAAATTGGAGAAAAACGAGCCTGATGGTCGAATCGGGCTCTTTCTGTAAAGGGAATGAATATAATGACATTACATATATAAAAAGCCCGGGTCTATCCCGGGCTTTTTCGTTTATAACTGTAAAAAATAGTAGTATTCCTAACATAGTAAATATTTTTTTGTAGATTTAAAGCGTGAATGCTGGCCTTTGTGTGAATAATTAATCATTATCTCCCTGATATATAACTCTTTTATCCACTTTGCATTACTAGTTAATTTGGAGGATGGGCCTGATTGTCAAGTCGGGCTCTTTTTTTGCTTATATAAGAAGGCAGATTACCTACTTATACGGAAATTTCGTAAATTTCAGTAAAGCATTATCGGATGGATCTATTAATGAAAGAGGCTTTTATTACCTTATTTGCTATGCTGCATCTCTGGCTGGTAGTGAGGTTTTGCGTGCAGCATACCTTTAAGCAGTCCGATAATCCACGTCCTTACCACCTCAAATGGCTGATCCTCGTATTTTTCCTCCCTTTTGTAGGATATGGCCTCTATCTTTGGTTAACAAGAGGTTATGTAACTGAAGAGAATTAAGGTTCCTTATTCCAGCGCCGTGATATTTCCCTTTGGTGTTTTATAGCCCGGATAGACAAACGTACGGCTATATAGAAGCATAGGAGGGAAGCCAGCATCAGGTAAACACTATCTCCTATAAAGAGGAAGAAATCATAGGCCCCGTGAAACAATACAGCCCAGAAAAGTCCCGTGATTAACAAAGTTCCGCGATGTTGCGGAATGAATTTAGCCAGGCCGGTATAATATCCCATTAAAACAGCAAAGGCTGCGTGTGCAGGTACGGAAGTGAACATGCGCACCAACCCTGTTCCTATACCATATTGCGCTACATAGGTGATATTTTCTGCTGTGGCAAATCCCATCCCTATCATTACGGAATAAACAATCCCGTCAAAAGGTTCATCAAATTCGGCTTTGGGATAAGCATAGAAACGTAATACAAGGAATTTACCCAGTTCTTCACTCAGGCCTACAACACCAAATGCATATATAGCGGTATTGAGCAATCCAGGCATGGAAGCAGTCCAGCCCCGGGAGGCTGCGAATATCTGGACCGCCAGCGGGAAAGATACACTCAGTACACCCAAAAGGAAAGCGCGGATCAATAACCGCGCCGGTTCACGGTCGCGACTATCCAGGAAATAGATAAGCAGGGAAATAGCAACACCAGGTGCTACTGCGATGGCCAGAATGTGTAAGATCATCAGATCCCTTTTTGTTGTTTACGTTGTGCCAGGAAAGATTCCAGCTCATCCCGTGTTAAGCTGCTCAGGTTCTTTTCTTTCGTCAAACCTCCTTTTTGAGCAGCCAGTGTACCATATTTGATATCGTGATATCCGCTGATAGTATGGGCATCCGGGTCGATGGAGAGCAGCGCGCCTTTTTTAATGGCAGAAGGGATCCATTCCCAATCTATATCCAGCCGGCGGGGATGCGCATTTAATTCTATCACCACATGATGGGCCACGCAGGCATCGATGATCTCTTCATGATTAAGTGGATAACCGTTCCTGCTCAGCAATAGTCTGCCGGTCATATGACCGAGGATGGTGGTATAAGGATTTGAGATGGCTTTCAGCACGCGCGCCATCGCTTTTTCTTCTGTCATTTTAAGATTGGAATGCACAGAAGCGATCACCAGGTCAAAGCTGGCAAGGACCTCATCCGGATAATCCAGGCTGCCATCGTTGAGGATATCTGCTTCAATACTCTTAAATATCTTAAAGGGAGCCAGCTGACGGTTTAATTCATCTATCTGTTGATGCTGGGCAATGATCCTTTCAGGATGTAAGCCGTTTGCGTAAAAAGCGGAACGGGAGTGATCACTGATCACCAGGTATTCAAAGCCTTGTTCTTTGGCGGCTTTGGCCATTTCCTCCAGGCTCTGCAGGCCATCGCTCCATTGGCTGTGGGAGTGAATGATACCCCTGATATCAGTGGTTTCTATGAGTTTTGGCAAAGCATTAGCGGCGGCCAGCGCTACTTCTCCTTTTCCTTCACGCAGGCAGGGGAGTATGTAGGGAAGGTCTGCTTTTTCAAAGATGGCTTCTTCCGTAGCTTCGTTTCCGCCGGATGCCTGGCCGGCGTGCGCAAAAAACTGGTCCAGGAAAGCTTCCGAACCTGTGGTAACAAAAAGTTTGGTAGCAAAATGCTCCGGTTGTACCCCGTATATTTTAAGTTTGATGTGCTCTTTATATTGCATGATAACGGCATCGTCCGTATTGTCCAGCCGGGTGAACCCTTCCACTGTTTTAAGCTTTTCTGCCACCTGGTCTATAGGCACGGCTACTACGAACTCCAATTCATCGATAATGGGTTGCTGACGACGGAAATTACCTGAAACAGCTGCTTTTGCAGGAGAGAACACCTGCTGCAGTATGCCTTCCATTTCTCCCGCGAAAGCCTCTACTTCTGCATAGAGATAACGTTCACGGTTAGACAAAAAGAACTCGATGCTTTGTTTGATACTGTCCTGCGTTTTTTGTCCAAACCCTTTGAACAGGAGCAGGCGGTTTTCGTTGCAGGCATAGAGCAATTCCCCCAGGCTTTCTATTTCCAGCTCCTTCCAGATGGTGGCGATCTTTTTTGGGCCGAGGCCTTTGATCTTCATCATTTCCAGGATGCCCGCCGGGGTTTTCTGGATATAATCTTCCAATACCCCGAATCTGCCGGTCTGGAGCATTTCTATCACACTTTTCCCGGTGGATTCACCAATTCCTTTGATCTTGAAAATAGCGTCATGCGGTGTTTCCGCCAGGGGAACAGTTAATTTTTCTATCTGGAAAGCTGCATTAGCGAAGGATTTGGCTTTAAAGGAGTTATCGCCATGAATATCCATGAGCTTTGCGAGCAGGGAGAAGTTATCTGCAATGATATAGTTGTCCATAGATGGCGTAAGTTAGGGGATTCGGCCGGAATGAGCAAAGGGGAGAGGGGAGTTTACACAAAAAAAGAACCCCGATTTTCATCGGGGTTCTTATGCTACAGTTAGTAAATTCGAAATTACATGGCCGGAGCTGATGGTGCAGAAGGAGCAGCTTTTTTAGCGGCTTTCTTCTTTGGAGCTGCTTTCTTTTTAGGAGCGGCTTTTTTAGCAGCAGCTTTCTTTTTAGGAGCAGCTTTCTTAGCAGCAGCTTTCTTTTTAGGAGCAGCTTTCTTAGCAGCAGCTTTCTTTTTAGGAGCAGCTTTCTTAGCAGCAGCTTTCTTTTTAGGAGCAGCTTTCTTAGCAGCAGCTTTCTTCTTAGGAGCCGCTTTTTTAGCAGCTTTCTTAATTGTTGCCATTGTTTTTTGAATTTTTGGGTTAGTAATTAAAATTGGGTATCAAAAAAAACTTTATGGCTAACACTGCATTAAGCTTCCGCCTGTGCAGTGGTATCAAATGACTTTACGGAAACGTAGGTTCTGTCTTTCTGACCTTTTCTAAATTCCACCAGACCATCTGTAAGAGCGTAGATGGTAAAATCCTTACCAATACCTACGTTAGAACCTGCATGATAAACTGTGCCTCTTTGACGGATAATAATATTACCTGCTACCGCCACCTGGCCACCGAAGATTTTAACTCCCAGCCTTTTGCTGTGGGAATCACGACCGTTCTTAACACTACCTTCACCTTTTTTATGTGCCATTGTATTAGTACTTTATAACTTTTATCAATATAAAATTAAGCAATTTCGTTGATCTTGATACGGGTAAAATGAGTACGGTGACCCACTTTCTTTCTGAAGCCTTTTCTTCTCTTCATTTTGAAAGCGATCACTTTATCACCTTGAACGTGAGCCAGGATCTCTGCTTTTACTACTGATTTTACATCAGTGCCAACGGTTATCTTGCCGTCGTTGTCGGTCAGCAGAACTTCTGCGAATTCTACTTTATCTCCGATATTACCAGTCAATTGCTGTACAAAGATCTCTTGATCCTTAGCTACCTTGAATTGCTGACCTGCGATTGTTACAACTGCGAACATAATATTCCAAAAATAATTTCCTGCAAAGGTATTACTTTGTTTTTTAATCAACAAAGAAATTAATACTTATTGCAGTACATCGCCCCAGCGAACCGGGGCAGTACATTGAAAAATAGCTTTTTACATATCAAAGATACGGAGTTTTTAGTATTTTAGTTTTTTTTAACAATTGTTTAGCATCCCTGCTCCCCCGCGCCCTACCCTGTTATACCCCAATTTCCGCTACAATGCCCGGCTGTAGCCACTCCGAAAAACAACTATCTTGCGTACAATTTTTATACTTTTGTTCTTCACGTTGATCATTAAATTTAAAATATCGGGGCATGAAGTTTAAATCACTGCTGGCCAAACCATTTGCTTCCATTATCGCAAATAAGGTAAAGAAGGAAATGCAAAGGGCGGTGGAAGATCAGGAATCAATCTGGCAAGAACTGATAAAAACCGGCAGGAAAACGGAATTTGGCAAAGATCACCAGTTTGAGAATATACAATCCTACGAGGCCTATAAGCAGGCTGTTCCCGTTAGGGATTATGAACAATTCAAACCTTATATTGAGAAGATAAAGGAAGGAAAGCATAATATATTATGGAAAGGGCAGCCGATCTACTTTGCCAAAACCTCAGGAACTACCAGCGGGGTTAAGTATATCCCCATCACAAAGGAATCAGTAGACCACCATTTTAATACTTCCCGCAATGCGGTTTTTTGTAATGTGGTGGAAACCGGCGATACCAGTGTGTTCGATGGGAAACTTATTTTCCTTTCCGGCTCTCCTGAACTGGAACGTGTGGGTGGGATCCCCACAGGCAGGTTGAGCGGTATTGCCAATCACCAGATCCCCCGTTATCTCCGCACCAACCAGTTACCCACCTACGAAACCAATTGTATTGAAGATTGGGAAACAAAGCTGGGCAAGATCGTGGAGGAAACCATTAATGCCGATATGCGCCTGATCAGTGGGATTCCACCGTGGATGCAGATGTATTTCGACAGATTGATGGCACAGAGCGGCAAAACAGTGGGGGAACTGTTCCCGAATTTCAAATTACTGGTGCACGGTGGTGTGAACTTTGAGCCATACAGGGCTAAACTCATGGATTCTGTGGGCCGGAAAGTGACCACCATTGAAACTTTCCCCGCTTCTGAAGGTTTCTTTGCCTTCCAGGACTCGCAGGAACAGGAAGGATTGCTCCTGAACACCAATGCCGGTATCTTTTTCGAATTTATACCCGCAGCCGAAATATTTAATGAGAACCCTGCCCGTATTCCGCTGAAAGAAGTGAAAACTGGTGTGAACTATGCCATGATAGTGAGTACCAATGCAGGTTTATGGGCTTATAACATAGGAGATACCGTTAAGTTCCTGTCCACCAACCCTTACCGGATAGTGGTAACCGGCCGTACGAAACATTTTATTTCCGCATTCGGGGAACATGTGATCGGAGAGGAGGTAGAACAAAGTCTGATGGGGGTTGCCGATACCAGCGGCGTGCGGATCACCGAATTTACGGTAGCCCCGCGCATCCAGGTAAATGGGGAATTGCCCTACCATGAATGGTTTGTGGAGTTTGAGCAGATCCCGGATAACCTGGAAGCATTTGCACTCCAGGTAGACCGGCAATTGCGGAACAAGAACATTTATTACGAAGATTTGTTAACCGGTAATATATTACAACCTTTAAAGATCAGGCCCGTACGCAAAAATGGGTTTATTGACTACATGAAATCCATCGGTAAGCTGGGAGGGCAGAATAAAGTGCCCCGGCTCAGTAACGACAGGCGAATTGCTGACGAACTGGGCAACTACCTGGCAGGACGCTAATCATATTATTACGCATGGACCGGCTTCTTCAATAACAAATGCAGAAGCCGGTTTCCGCACGCATATTGAAAAAACTGTTTAAATTTAACCATAGGAGTCATTCTTGTCTGATCATGAGTAAAAAACGTATTGCAATATTTGGTTCAACCGGGTCTATTGGTCGCCAGGCTTTAGAAGTGATTGCGGCGCATCCGGATAAGTTTGAGGTGGAAGTATTAACTGCTCAGCAGAATGCTGAACTCCTGATAGAACAGGCTTTGCAGTTTTCTCCCAATGCCGTTGTGATCGGTGATGAGAGCAAATATGCTGCTGTTAAAGAAGTGCTCTTTGATAAAGGGATCAAAGTGTTCGCAGGCCCTGCGGCCATGGTGGAAGTGGCTGCCTGGGATTCCATAGATTTTATGCTGGCGGCCATTATGGGCTTTGCCGGTCTGGCTCCTACCTTGTCTGCCCTGGAACAGGGAACACCTATTGGTTTAGCCAATAAGGAAACACTGGTGGTAGCCGGAGATATTGTGATAGCCACGGCCCGTAAGAAGAATGTACCCATTATCCCCGTTGATTCTGAGCATTCTGCCATCTTCCAGTGTTTACAGGGAGAACCTTTGGCTAAAGTGGAGAAAGTGATCCTCACCGCTTCAGGTGGGCCTTTCCTGGGAAAAAAGACCAACTTCCTTTTTAATGTTAAGAAAGACCATGCCCTGCAGCATCCAAACTGGAGCATGGGGGCAAAGATCAGCATAGATTCTGCCACCCTGATGAATAAGGGCCTGGAAATGATCGAAGCCAAATGGCTGTTTGGCCTTGCCGCTGATCAGATTGAAGTGATCGTACATCCGCAATCCATCATTCATTCCATGGTGCAATTCGCAGATGGCTCCATGAAAGCACAGATGGGCCTGCCGGACATGAAATTACCCATTCAGTATGCCCTGGGATATCCTGACCGTTTGTCCAATGATTTCCCCCGGTTTTCTTTTAAGAATTACCCCTCACTTACTTTTGAGCAACCAGATACCAAAACTTTCCGTAACCTTGCTATTGCCACAGAGGTATTGAAAAAAGGTGGAAATGCCGCCTGTATCATGAACGCAGCCAACGAAGAGGTAGTGAACGCTTTTTTAAAGAACCGCATAGGCTTCCTGCAAATGACGGAGGTGATCGAGGAAACGCTGGTAAAGATTCCTTTTGTTGAAAAGCCATCCTTACAGCATTATTATCAGGCTGATGCAGCTGCCCGCGAGCATGCCGCAGAGTTAATCCATAGCCTGACCTGATACTTGTCACCTTAATTATCTACATTAGCTTAAAAGTATATATTCAATAATACATGACAACACAGGAAATATTTGTAAAAGCAGGACAGTTGATCTTGTCGCTGTCGATTTTGGTGGTCCTGCATGAATTAGGGCATTTTATCCCGGCCAAGTTATTTAAGACCAAAGTAGAGAAGTTCTACCTGTTCTTCGATCCCTGGTTCTCTCTTTTTAAATTCAGGAAAGGTGATACCGAATATGGTGTGGGCTGGTTACCCCTGGGTGGTTATGTGAAGATCTCCGGGATGATAGACGAGAGTATGGACAAGGAGCAGATGAACAAACCTCCCCAGCCCTGGGAATTCCGTTCCAAACCAGCCTGGCAAAGGCTGATCATCATGATCGGCGGAGTAACCGTGAACCTGATCCTCGGATTCCTCATTTTTACCATGCTGCTTTGGTACTATGGAGAGCAATACCTACCTAATACCGCTGTAAAATATGGTATTGTAACAGATTCCCTGACAAGGAGCATCGGTCTGAAAGATGGAGATAAGATTCTTACAGTAGCCAATAAACCTGTTGAAAACTTTGAAGGCCTTGCAGGTGAAATGATCCTGAGAGAAGCGCAAAGCATAGAAGTAGAAAGGGATGGGCAAAAGATGGAGATCAAACTGCCGGAAGGTTTTGTAAGGCAATTGATCAAGCGGAAAGGACAGTTTGCAGAACCCCGTATCCTGGCTGTTTTTGATACCGTGTACAAAGAAAGGGAAGGTTATAAAGCAGGCTTCCGCCAGGGAGACAAGGTGTTAAAGTTTAATGATACGGCTATCAGCTATTTCCATGAGTATTACAAAGCCTTACGCAGGGATACCGGCAAAGTAGCCACTATTACCGTATTAAGGGGAGCAGATACTATTCCGATCACGGCTAAGATACCTGCTGAAGGATTTGGGATGAATGTGAGGCTCAGCAAACAATTCGACATTGTAACAAAGCATTATACCTTTGGCCAGGCTATCCCTGCAGGTTTCAACAGGGCGGTAAGCACACTGGTGAAATATGTACAGCAGTTACGCCTGATCTTTGTTTCCAAAGAAGTGAAAGTAACAGAATCCCTGGGTGGATTTATGAGCATTGGCAACCTGTTCCCTTCAGAATGGGATTGGCAGAGCTTCTGGACGTTCACTGCCTTATTGAGCATTATCCTCGCCTTTATGAATATCCTGCCTATTCCGGCATTGGATGGCGGACACGTAGTATTCCTCACGTATGAGATGATCACCGGCCGCAAGCCAAGTGAGAAATTCATGGAGTACGCACAGATCGTAGGGATGGTGATCCTGTTCAGTTTGTTACTGTTCGCGAATGGATTGGATGTGTGGCGTTGGATCACTTCGAAATTTTAGTGTATCTTTGCATTCTGTAAAACATGGGGCCGACCGGTTTTGACAGCATAGGTCTTTGAAAGTGTAAGCATGTCGTGCGTTGGATAATTAGCACGTAAATCTGAATACCCAAACATCAAAAGGCGAATCTAACTACGCCATGGCTGCCTAATTAAATTAGCGCACCCATTATGGCCGCTGTGAGTTGCTGTCTGCTGTGACTTCAGCCGCTGAATCAAACCAATAGCGGAATAGGTACTCATGGTTTCTGTGAGTGGGTACCGAAACTCAAACGGATAAGGACGAGGTTGGTTTGTTTTGCCCCTGCCGAGTTCCGACAAACCAATGCAAAAATAAACATGTAGAAAGCTTTCGGTGAATATGTTTGGACCCGGGTTCGACTCCCGGCGGTTCCACCAGGAAATATCATTTCTTTAAAATATCTATCTCGAAAGAGGTAGATATTTTTTTTGCTTAAAAACTGAAGCTATCCCCTGCATTTCAATACTATTTGGCTGAATAATTTACTTTTACCAACGGGGCCTGTGTTTTTCTTTTTGTAACCAACAGCCTTCTTTCTAACGTTTTGGACAGATATGAATTCCTATCGCTTCCGTTTTAATAATAGCAGGAAAACCTCAACTATTCTGTTTTGGTTTTTTACCACCTTGCTGACGGTTTCACTAACAACCACCGTTTTACTGGCACATTCGCACCCGCTTTTCCCCGCCTGGCTATTGCTGATCTCCTTGCCATTAATGTTTATGGCCATTTACAGGCTGTTTAAAGTGGCCTCCGAAAGGCAGTCGGCAGAAATTGTTTCACTTAATAAAGAAGGCTTTACCAGTTCCTGTTTCGGGTCTGTTTTGTTTTCGGAAATACACGCCATCCGGGTTCCGGTAAGGGAAATAGGGCTATTGGGGGGACTACAGCCCGACTATTATAAAAAAACAGATGCTGATATTCCTTACCTGGAATTTTCGATCACCACCCGGGATGGAAAAATGTTAAAATGGATATTGAATGAGTGGGGCGGGCTTTATAACTCAAAAGAAGACTTTTCAATTTTCTTTAACTTTCTTACAGCGCTAACCGATCAGTTGTATCAACTCTATCACGCCAACGAACCACATAAGAGCTATCTGAAAATTCTTGACGAAAAAGGTTCCTGGGAAAAGCGAGGTTAAGTTCCATACTTCTTTAAGTTTATCAAACCCCATACAGCAAGACACAACTCTACTATAAATCCAATCAAAAAATAAATACCAGGTACTCCGTCTATAGCCATGCTTACTAACCTCCCCAGCGCAAGGCCTCCCATAAAGGCAATATTGGTAATAGTTGCGGTGACCCAGAACCTGGATTTAATAATGCCCGCAATCCAGATCAGCGACATGCCCAGGTATAAACCCATCATGGCCCTGAAAATACTTGCCAGGTTGATAGCGTCTGCATTAAAATCAAACAGCAAAGGCAGGGTCTTTTGCGGGCATAAACCATAGGCCAGTGCAACGGGAATGATAATAAGTACGGATACCATCAAATGCAGATTCCTGTAAGATGTGTGTATCAATGGTTGAAAAATTAAGGGTACAGCAGGTTTTCCCGTCCTGCAAATAAATGTTTAACAAACCCCAGCAATGCTTCACCGGCAAAGGTCACCGTCGACTCATGCGACACATATACCAGCCATTCATAATTACGATCGCAAAAAACCGTTTCATAACAGTCCAGGTGAAAATCACCGGAGGATATCTCCGTAATAATTCCTTCTTCCGTTGTTTCCAGCAAATGCGCCGCCTGGCTGCTGATAAAACCGGTAATAGCCTGAAGGTCGGCGGATGTGATGGCAGCTTTAGCGAGATATACAATTTCTACAGGAGACAGGTTGTCGATCGGATCCCAATACCCGCCATCATAATTCCAACGTTCCAGCAGCACCTGGTAAACATCGCTTTTTTCGGCATCCTCCAGCCTTCTGCGATAGGGAAGCGGCACTGTTTTTTCCAGTATTTCAGGCGTAGCCGTGTCTATAAATTGAATGAATTTATCACGTTCCTGTTGAATAGCAGCGCTTTCAATGAGATTATCCTTGCGATCGGTCAGTGAGGAGTTCGCAGACCGGCCAATTTGTATTAACGAGGTGCGGCAGTCTGTCAAAGAAGGGAATGATTTACCCACCAGTGTTTCTATTTCTCCTAACATGGCGGCAAGGATATTATACCGCGGAAACAGATCATAATCATTGTCAGAATAAGAGTATGTGGGGTAATCCTGCCCGGTACGTTCCTTTGAATACCGGGTGGCCCAGTAATGATAATGTTCCATGCAATACCGCCGTGCTTCAGTGATAAGTGCTTCTGTTGACGTCATGCTGCAATGATAGGAAATTAATGGTTTGCTTTAAAGGATTTGGCCGTTCCGAATTTCCTATCCTCACATTTCCGCATTGCGCAACTTCTTTTCCCGATTCGATTAACGGGAATGTAGCCGCCGCTATACCTTTGCCGCCAGAATTTAACAATATGCGTATTCAACTTAAAAATCTGATAGCCATTTTCTTCGCTATCGTTTGCTCCCTGCCTGTTTTGGCTGGTGTAGAACCTCTTTCCGCTATTAAGGGAAAGGTGGTTACCAACGACGGGTCGCCCGCAGCCTATGTAACTGTACAATTAAAAGAGAAGAACAGGGGAGGAATGACCAACGAAAAAGGCGAATTTGTATTCAGGAAACTGAATGCGGGCCGCTACACCGTACAGGTTTACCTGATCGGTTACAAAAAAGTTGAGAAAGAAGTAGAACTGAAAGATGATGAGATCGTAAGCGTAAACATTCAGCTGGAAGCCACCCATGCAGAATTGCAGGAAGTTGTGGTGAATGGAGAAAGGAATAAATATAAAGTAGACAAAGTATCCGGCTCCCTGCGTTTACAAACACCTATCCTGGAAGTTCCTCAGAACATACAGGTAGTATCATCTACAGTACTGGCCGATCAGCAGGTGTTTGATGTGGTAGACGGAATTACCCGCAACGTAAGTGGTGCTACCCGTACCGGGCACTGGGATAATCAATATGCTAATATTCGTATGCGCGGCTCCAAAATTCCCGCTTTCCGTAATGGTATGAACATCGAACAAAGCTGGGGGCCAACTGCGGAAGACGCTTCCATGATCGAACGTATCGAGTTCGTAAAAGGTCCTGCAGGCTTCATGCTGGCTGCCGGCGAACCAGGTGGTTTCTATAACGTAGTGACCAAAAAGCCTACCGGCATGACCCGCAGTTCCGTAAACCTGAGCATGGGTAGCTTCAGCACTTACCGTGCTGCACTGGACTTTGACGGTAAGCTCAGCAAAGACGGTAAATTGCTTTACAGGCTCAACCTGGCCGGTCAGCAAAAAGACTTCTTCACCAAATACAACTACAACAACCGTTATGTAATTGCTCCGGTATTGAAATACCTGTTTGACGAGAAAACATCGGTTACACTGGAATATACCTACCAGGCATCTAAGTACCTCGGTAATGGTAATTATACTTTCTCACGCAAAAAGCTGCTGGATGAAGATATCAAGAACGACTTCTTCTACCAGGACCCTTCCCTGGAGCCCAGCACCCTGAAGGATCACAGTGCATACCTGTATTTTGATCATGAGTTTAACGATAAATGGAAAGCGCATGCGCAGGTGGCATACTTCAATTTTGCGATGGAGGGTAGCAGCATGTGGTTGTCCAGCATTGAACTGAATGGTGATATGAAGCGTTATGTGAGCCAGGGCGATGAGGCTGGCGAAAACAGGTTCGGCCAGTTCTCTGTTAGTGGGGAAGAATATACAGGTAGCGTACGCCATCGTATCCTTGCTGGTGTGGACATGGGTAACAAGAAGTTCTGGGGCGATTTCCGTACACTGAAGAACGATATCAGACTGGCTGGTGGTGAGATCTTTAATGTCTACAATCCCAAGTATGGCATTCCTTTTGATTCCATGCCCAAACTGGACCGTAGCAGAAGTGTAAGGCAACGTGCAGCCAACTCAGCTTACATCAGCTCTGTAAACTATGCTTCTGCATATGTTCAGGATGAACTGGGCTTCTTTAATAATACCCTTCGTCTGTCGCTGGCGGGCCGTTTTACACATGCCACCATGACTGGCCGCGACCGGGCTACGGATAAAGTAGACGATGTTTTCTCACCCCGTGTAGGTTTAAGCTATTCTATCGATAAGAACACCAGCACCTATGCGCTGTACGATCAGTCATTTGTACCTGTTACCGGTGTAGACTCTTCAGGCAACGCATTTGATCCTGTGAAAGGTAACGACATAGAGTTTGGTATTAAAAGAGATTGGTTCAACGGCCGCCTGAGCACCTCTGCTACCGTTTACCAGATCAAAAGGGTGAACGACAAGGTGAACACCGGCCTGTTCGACAGCCGGGGCCAGGCTGTGATGATCCAGTTAGGGGAAACTACCACTAAAGGTATCGAGATTGATATCAATGGCGAGATCACTCCTGGTTTGAATGTAACTGTGAACTATGCGCTCACGGACTCTAAGATCTCCAGGGAGTCACCTACCATTGTTGACGAAACTAAAAAGACTGTTGGGAATATTACACCCAACACTGCCAAACACATCACCAACGCATGGCTGAACTACCGCCTGATCAATGGTAAGCTGAAAGGTTTTGGTGTATCAGGAGGTATTCAGTGGCAGGCCGAACGTGCAGTAGGTACTACCAAAACAGCTAACATTCCCAATTACTTCAGGGTAGATGGCGGTCTGAACTATCAGCTGGGTAAATACAATGTTGGGTTTGTTGTGAATAACCTGCTGGACGACCGCAAACTGCTTACACAGGCAACACTGGCTGCAAACGCCGCCGGTTATTATACTTACATCGTAGAAGCGCGCCGGAATTTCCGGATAAGCATCGGCTACCGTTTCTAGTAGATACTATTTAATAAAAAGGCGGTCTGCGGCAGCGGGCCGCCTTTTTTATGTGATGGTAACGCTTGAGTTACAGCACATCTGCCGGGCAAGCCATCTGAACCTGTACTACGTTTATGTTAAAACTTCGTTTTTTTACCTATAGCTGGTTTCTTGAATTTTGGCTCTTCGTGAATATCTCTCAATAATTCATGAATGAACTTTTCGTCAAATTGGGTATCGTCTCTCATATCAACATACTTTCTCCCTTTCAATGCAGTTGGGATTGCGTCCGCATCGGTACCACTCCTAAACAGCGGTATAAACTTTGAAGTATTGATATTGTCAGTAAATATTTCGGCAGTTATAATTGAGTACTCGTAACCAACACCTCCTGTAAGATTTTCTGTTTTCTTTTTATAGTTGGGTGTCATTACACAAATAACTCTATGCGATTTGAAGATAGATGTTTCCATAAAATGTGGCAATAGCTTGCCGAGAAACCCTATATCCCATTTATCTAAAATAGCGTCAACACCATTTTCACGAAGTTTGGTTGCTAAATTGAGAATCCAATCTTCATGTTCCGGGCTATCCCAGGAATAAGAAATGAAGACAATGGGGATTGTATCTTCTGTTTGCGTTGGCTTAATTATTGGATCAGGTACTTTTTTTACGTGCTGTCCGGGCATGCGGCTCAACGAATGCCTGAGATGTTTGATAAGGTTGATCATGGCACGATATTCGGCAATATGCGGAGCCATGGCACGGAAGGACAAGGTTACCAGTTTAGCCGGGGTGTCGGCAAATCGCTGGGCAGCATAGTAAAGCGATCGTAACCGCCTGTCTGCCTTCCATACCTTGCTCACTTCATCCGGGACGAATCGAACAGGTTCATATCTGCTACTCAAAGGTTTATTGCGCATCAGCAGTTCGGGGCGGAGCCACATGGATTCAATATAGGCTTCCACTTCAGTAATGACCTCCCGTATAAACGCCGGCGGATCGCGATGGAGGGCTAGCCGTTGGTGATAACCTTTTGATTCAAGCCAGCTTACTTCAAACCCCTTGATTAGTAAATTAAAGCTCCGCTCATCGAGAGGATAGCGTTGCGCTTCTTTTGGTACAGGCCAGTTCCAATGCCATGCCTTGGCGCTGTAGTATTTGTGTTTGATCTGTTTTTTTGGGGAAGAGAGCTGTTGTGCGGAGCGAACCGGAGGTGGTTTAGGGGGAGTATGAGACGTTTGCGTTACATCAGGTCTGCTGGCAGGTGTTTTGAAAGGTTGATGTGGCACAGCCGCTGGCTGCAAGAAGGAATTTAGCGAAAGTGCCTTCCATCCTCCCTTTGCGAAGAGAACAATGGGAACCACCAGCAACAAGCCGATGCTTATCAGGAGTATAATAATCGTAACCGTATAATTCTTATGAGCGAAGAAGCCCATGGCTATGATGGCGGCAAAAGCACCCAGGTTGGGGAACAACTTGAGAAGGGCAGAATTGCTTGAATTGCTCTTTAGCCTGGCGGCTATCTCAGCAGGGGAGGCAAACGTAAGTCTATCCAACGGCGGCATCAGCCAGGCTACAGCAATCAGTGAGAGAATGCCGCAACTGAATTGAAGCTCCAAAAAATATTCTCCCGTCATTATGCCTATGATAAAGGCCAACGCCCATCGGCCGAAAGTGAAAAACCGTCTGCCGGTGAATGATCTTGCCGTAGGTATTCTGGCAACCACGTTTCTGCTTTTGGCTTCTGCAATTACAGGCCATAAATAAAGAGTGACCAGAAAGAGCATAGCCACAGTAGCTACGGAATTGGCATGCCAATCCGGGTTAGTCTTGGATATGGTAGGGTCTATCGACATTCCAACCATGAACACAAAGACCAGGCCTGCGGAAATACGTGAGAGGAATATAATTAGGTTCATAGACAAAGGTAACAGTGATCGTAAGGTTGCCACCAAATATACATGCTATATCAACATCAAAAAATACCCCGGGAGGTCGTACGATACTAAATGAAAGTTCACAAATTTGTTTGTGGGCGTTCAGCCCTCAGCCCTCAGCCTCATTTCCCCGCCTCTTTTCACTAATAAAAAGAAGCCAGGAATCATAAATTCCTGGCTTCTTAAATAACTACTTAGCCTGTAAAGCCTGCCCTTCAAAAACAATCCCCGGCCAGCCATGCTTCATAAATTGCCTGATATTCTGGTGATCTGTCCCCTCCGGGTTAGCTAACACCGATTGATAGTGTTCAGCAAATAAGTATAATGTATCCTCCGCGCTTAGATCATTTAATTGAGCGAATGCAAATACCTTAGCACTCCCCTGGTTTTGAGTGGCCTCATTATATGCTTCCCCGTTTTTAAAAGCTGTCGGTTGATGTTGGTATTGCGTTTCAATGAATTCAATCACTTCCTTGAAAGTGAGAGCGTTGTCTTTTAGTTTTTTAATCAGTTGCTCTTTCATGCAGGCAAAAATAGGAATCTTGGGAAAAATATTTGGGTAACTTGAAAGTTACCTATATATTTGTGTAACTTAAAAGTTACTTATTATGGCAAGAAGCATAAAACACCAGTTTTTCTTCCCTCATCCACCGGAAACGGTTTGGGAATACCTGACAAGATCAGAATTAATGGAATTATGGCTGATGAAGAACACCTTTCAGCCAGTTGTAGGCACTGATTTTCAGTTCAGAACAAATCCTATCCCCAGCCTGGATTTCGATGGTATCTTTTACTGCAGGGTATTAGAGATCGTTCCCTTTAAAAAACTTTCTTATTCCTGGCAAAGCGGCCCGGGCAACGGGGAGATCACACTTGATTCCGTTGTTGTATGGAAGTTGGAGGCAACTGATAAGGGCACAGAACTTTTCCTGGAGCATAGTGGTTTCGCGAAAGAAGAAAACCTGAACTTCTATAAGGGTTTAACGAATGGCTGGTTAGAGAAATTCACAAAGATCGAGGAACTTTTAAACGCTGCACAACATGCCCACCCCAACACTTGATGTATTCCAGGTCATAGGGGACCCCAGCAGGAGAAAGATGCTGATGTTGCTCTCGTCTGATAACCTTACCATCAATAACCTGGCAGATCATTTCGAAATGAGCCGTCCTGCTGTTTCAAAGCATATTAAAATACTGTATAACGCAGGATTTATCTCTATCCAGGACATTGGCAGGGAGCGCTATTGCACACTGAAGAAAGATGGTTTTGAAGAACTGCAGGCCTGGATCTCTTACTTCGATGAGTTCTGGAAATTTAAACTGAAAAAGCTGGAAACCTTATTAAATAAAAAGCTATCCAATTAACTATGAACATAGGAATTATCGGTTCCGGTGAAATGGGAAGTTGCCTGGCGTCAAAACTCACTAAACTGGGGCATACTGTTTCGGTCGCTAATTCCCGGGGGCCTGCCCTGGAAGAGCTTGTGAAAGATAAGGAAGTCGTTATGGTGTCTATTCCGCAAAAGAACATACCACTTCTTCCTAAAGCACTGTTTAAAGATCTTCCGGTGGTTATTGACACCGGAAATTATTACCCGAACCTCCGCGACGGAAATATACCAGCCCTTGACCAGGGTGGCGTAGATAGCTTATGGGTGCAGGAGCAATTAGGCATTCCTGTAGTTAAGGTCTTTAATTCTATTCTTGCTACCAGCCTGAAAGATAAGAGCAAACCCAAAGGCGAAAAAGACCGTATTGCCTTAGCCGTATCCGGTGATGATGCAAAAGCAAAAGAGATAGTGTTTAAGTTGGTGGATGATCTGGGCTTTGATCCATTTGACTTAGGTACTATTGCGCAATCATGGAAGCAGCAGCCGGGTGCTGTAATTTATTGCAGGGACCTTAACCTGGAAGAATTGAAAAGGAGAGTGGATACGATGCCTGATTTACAGTCCGTTATCACAAAACGAAAAGCAGATGAGGTATTGATGAAAGCGGATTATCCGGCTTATCTGAAGAGCTTGCAGCACTAAAAAACTTCAGTACCTATGCTTTATCTATGCTTAATCCTTGCTTTATCCTTGCTTCATCTTGCCTGCCAGCGCGGGTTTAAGCAAGGATGGAGCAAGGATAAAGCAAGGATTACACAGAATTTGTAGTGCCATGGCGGGTTTTAGCTTTTTAGATATTGTAATTGATTGATAATCAAATATAAAGGGGCCAACCACGGCCCCTTTAACATTTATTCCAGCGTTTTAACATAATAGTCTGTGGCCTCTTTCAGAAAAAGCGCCAGTTCCTTGCTGGGCATGCCATTCACGGGCGTATAGCGGTTATCCGCTACATATAGCTCACCCAGTTTCCTGAAATACTCCAGTTTGCCCATTTCTATTTTTCCACCGCTCAGCCGGAGGATAATTTGATAGCGGCGGGCTATATGTTGCTGTACTTCCGGGCTTTTGGGATCGCCGCCCATGAGGGCCGTTAATTTGATGGATATCTCATTCAGCTCGTTCTTCAAGGCATCCATTTCGTCTTTACTGAATCCGCGCAGGGTATCCTCTGCATTTAAAATAGTATCCTTGCCCCATTTGGCCATGGCTTCCGCGCGATAGGCTTCCATTTTATCCTGGGGGATGCCTTCGTATAAATCTTCTACCTGTAACATAGTGTTGTTTTTAATTGTTACCAATGTTTTGTCTATGGTACCAACCAATGTGTTTATCCTTTCCTTCTTTGCCAGCAGCGCTTTCCTGTGCCCTTCCAAAGCCTGCTCCAGATCAAATGCAGGATCATCCAGAATGGCGCAGATGTCTTTCAGCGGAAAATCCAGTTCCCGGTAAAAGAGGATCTGCTGCAACCGCAACAGTTCTTTTTCGCTATACAGCCGGTACCTGGCCTCGGTACGTACAGAAGGTTTTAGCAAGCCCATCTTATCATACAGATGTAAGGTGCGCACACTTACACCCGCCAGTTTAGAGAGCTTTTTTACAGAATAGTTGTCCATCGTTTGGATTTATACCTTGTCGGAGCAAATATAGGGTATGACGTAAGGGGAGAGTCAAGAGAAAAGCCAACTTTTTTTTTCAGGCTTCTCCCTGTCCGAAAAGTACAATTTCCCTGCCTGCCACTTTGCTTTCTTTGTAATATGAAGCGCCGGATCACCTTTATCTTTTTATTGATATCCTGTATGCCTGTGTTTGCACAGACGGAGAGCAGGGAAAAGTTATATTCCAATATTCTAAAGGATACTGTTTATTATAACGTTGTTGTGCCGGAAGGCCGGGATATTAATGAACCTTTGCCGGCGTTATATGCACTTAAATACGGAATGATCGATGGTCCGTACATAGCTTCCCAATTACGGTATTTCAAAGGCGCCAGGTATCCGGTACTCAATATGATAGTGGTAACAGTGTTGGCCGATATGGATAGGATCGGTTTTGTGTACGAGACGGGCCTGCTGACAGAGACGGGTAAAAAGTTCCTGGCCTGCCTGAAAAATGAGATCATAGCAGATGTGGAACGAAAATATCATGTGGCTGATTTCAGAGCTTACGTGGGGCATTCTTATGCCGCGAGTTATGCAAATTATCTTTTTCAACATGAACCCGGCATATTTAACGGATACATTTTACTGGCTCCGGAAAAGGTAAATGCTCCCTTCGTATTTGATGCAAGAACGATTCACAGGAAAACCTTTTACTACGCAGCAGTAGGAGAGTTTGATCTGGAAAGGAGGCATGTTTATGCGAAAAATATTTGCAACCAACTGAAATCTGTGGATAGCAGTCGCCTTTTTACGCAGTACGACAGTATTCCACGTGGGGATCATAGTAATATTTTGACAATGGCCATTCAGCCCGCGGTTGAATTCATCTCACAATGTTATGATCCAAATGCCGATGTCGATCCCGGAAAGAATGCATGGGATGCATTTGCAAACATAGGGGAACGTATCACAAAAACATACGGCGTTAATGTAGAGAAGAACTATGTCTGGTATAGCCGGTTTGCACAGTTAGCCATCAGCCGGAAGGATTCCGCCAGCCTGATAAAACTCCTTGACCATTTCAGTTCAGATAAGTTGAAAGGATATGATACAAGAACTTTCGGAGATTATTGTGCCCGGCTGGGTCTTATGAAAAGAGCGGAACACTATTATTTATCAACTATACAAAAAGTATCAGCCATCAGGGAAAAGGAAGGATGGGAATTCTTTGTATTGAGTGATTGTTATCGTGGTCTGGCAATGGAGGTTGAAAAGAACGATCATGAAAAAGCATGGGAGTACCTGCAAAAAGCCTTGCAGGTTGCTGATGCTACCAGTAAATACGGCAGTACACCACTGGATACATATTTTGAGGTTGGACGATTTTTAATTGATAATGGCTATCGTGTGAAAGAGGGGGTTGGCTATCTGTTGAAATACCTGCAATTGAGAAGTAATACACTGGATGAAATTCACTGGGGATATGGGAAGATCCACACCAATCTTGGCAAAGGCTACTATTTACTAAAGGATTATGCCAATACACGTCTTTACCTGCAGAAAGCTTTAGCGATCGATCAGGATAATAAGGAGGCAAAGGAGTTGCTGAAGAAATTAAATTAAGCCCATGATTCCGTAACTTTCAGGAATGGAACCATCACAACACACCAAAGCTACAACCCTCAAAGCCCTCCACGGGCGGGAAGGTATTTTTGTGATACCCAACCCCTGGGATGCAGGCTCTGCAAAATTACTGGCCCACCTCGGATTTGAAGCGCTGGCCACTACAAGTGCCGGCCTCGCCTTTATGCTCGGAAAACCTGATGGAGAAGGAGCCGTAACCCGGGAAGAAACATTAAAGAATGTACAGGATATTATAGCAGCAACCACACTGCCTGTTTCTGCCGATCTGGAAAACGGATACGGAGATGAACCGGAAGCATGTGCCGCCACTATTCTGCAGGCAGCAAAAGCGGGGCTTGTCGGAGGTTCCATCGAAGACGCTACCGGGCGTCCGGATGATCCCATCTATCCATTTGAACTTTCGGTAGAGCGTGTACGTGCTGCTATAAAAGCGGCCCGCAGCTTACCGTTTCCTTTTACCTTCACAGCAAGGGCGGAAAATCTTATATACGGACGCATAGATCTGAAGGATACAATAAAACGTTTGGTAGCCTATGCAGAAGCCGGTGCAGATGTACTGTTTGCACCCGGTTTGAAATCGCGGGAAGAAATTGAAAGCGTGGTAAAAGCAGTGGCGCCAAAACCAGTGAGTGTGGTAATGGGATTAGGTAATGTTGTTTTCTCACTGGAGGAACTAAAACAAATGGGTGTAAAAAGAGTAAGCCTTGGTTCTTCACTTTCACGTGCAGCATATGGCGGTTTCTACCAGGCCGCACAGGAGATCCGGGAAAAGGGTACTTTTTCTTTTGCAAAAGATGCTATCCCATATGCAGAACTAAATAAGATCTATCACATGTAGTATTCCTGACCTATATAACATTTCCGGTAGTTACGTTTAATTAAGCTTACCTTTCCATGTTGCCGGCCATACTGCCGGCAGGTAAATCAACAAAATGTCAAACATTACACAGGTTGTTAACACAGACAAATACCTGAAAACTTTAAAGAAAGGTGTACACGCTTCAGACCTGGACCAGTTACTGAGCAGCAGAGGCCCCTTCACTTTTTTTGCACCGAATGATATCGCTTTTGAGAAATTGGAAAACGGGATGATGGAAGGTCTTCTTGAAAAGGGAAACAAACAGCAACTTACTGACCTGATGAATAATCATATCGTGAATGGAAAGATCCTTTTCAAGGACCTGAAAAATGGCGATAAGTTAAATACGCTGGGTGGCACGGTGCTGGCAGTAGAAGTGCAGAATGGAAAAGTGAGCATCGGCGGCGCTGTTATCCTGGAGCGTGAAGCAAGGATAACAAACGGTACGATACATTCCACTGATACAGTATTTGTGAAAAGCTGATAAATTCAAAAGAAGGTCAAACAGACCTTCTTTTTTTTAATTAATTCTTTCTGCCCCGCTCCACACTTTTAATATCTTCCTCCCTGTTCTTTTTAAAGCCAAAATGTTCAAAACCTGTATAACTATCCGGTACTACATGCCAGGAAAGGGATACGGATAACTCGCATGTTATTGATATGTTTCGCGGAGTAAATATAAATCATTAATTTTCAGCATTGAACTGGAAACTGCTCATATGGCTTATGTTGTTAACCGGCACTGTAAAGGCACAGGCTGAAAAATGGACCGGTACCTGGCAAATGAGCAGCAAGCCCTGGCCCCATATCCCCGCCATCATCCTTGATTTACAAATAGGCGTTCCTGAACAGGGCGTGCTTTATCCTGCAAAGATCAAGTTACAATACGGATCATTCACCGGTATTTACGAAGTACTGCTGGCAAAGAAAAACGACCAGCAACTGGGGATCGGCCGTGCTAAATACCCTTTGCTTCAATCCCCCTTCAAGCTGGGCATCTGGATGTGGTACCTGAACGGCACCCTGGACTTCCATGATGCAAAGCTCACCCTGAACCGTATGTGGATAGATGGTTTTGGCATCTGGATGCGCGGATTATATGATGATGATGAACTCTTTGTGAACACTAAAGTGATGTTGCGGGATTTCCTGTACCACGATTCCATTACCCTGAAGAAGATCAATAATCAGCCCCTGACTGATTCTTCCGTGAGGCGAATACTGCGTAAAGAAACTTCCGATATCTACTACGGCATCTATGACCGTATCTTCTCTTCAGATAGTGTGATCACCATGCAGGTGGAAGACCAGGAGAAATATGATAAGGATACCGTTACGCTGCTGCATAACAACAGGACCATTTTCAGCCGGCAGGAAATAAATGACCAGAACCGCCGCCAGCAGATACAACTGGATACAGGCCGGAACCTCTTTGTATTCTTTGCAGATAACTACGGCCGCCTTCCTCCCAATACCGGAAACCTGTACACGAAGATCGGGGAGAAGGAGTACAGTTTTGATTTCAGCCACCGGGCGAATGCCTTCGCTACTTTTGTGGTAGCAGATATTTATTATAAACAAAGAGAAGCAATCCCTCTTGCCACAATTAATGTAGACACTGCCAATATTGTACTTGAGCTATGGGATAGTGCAAAAGAGGATGGTGATAGTATTTCCCTGCGCCTGAACGGACAATGGATCATGACTGGTTTTCCTGTAAAGAATGCCCTGCAAAAGATCCCCATTAAACTGCAACAGGGAGAAAATACCCTCTTGTTTATAGCCGATAATCTTGGGTCTATCCCTCCGAATACGGCAGAGCTAAGGATCCGGTACGGAACAAAAAGTAAAACCCTGCGTCTTAGCACAGATATGAAAAAGAATAATGAGATCAGGCTGATACTCGAATAAAAGAAGTTTACTTTTATATAATACGGTTAATTAGCTATTTCTTTAACTTTATAGTAAAGTTGTGCTCCCGTCAATAATGGTCCAAATTGCCAAACGAAGTAACACATAGGGATAAGATCTTGCTTCAACGTCTCAGCGCTGGGGACGAGCGTGCCTTTACGCAATTGTATAACACCTATAAGGATGAATTGGCGCAGTTCATCGCCAGGTTCGTAAAGCTCCCCCAGATAGCAGAAGATATCAGCCAGGAAGTATTTATAAAGATCTGGCAGAACCACACCCAGCTGCAGGAGGTGGACTCCTTTAAAGCCTATCTGTTCATTGCCGCCAGGAACCATACTTTAAATATCCTGAAACGTATTGCCAAAGAGGATAGTGCCAAGGCAGAGATCATCCGCCACATTCAAAGCATCCGGATCAACAATAAAGAGGATGATCTGATCTCCGGCGAATACCAGGCATATTTAAGGAAGGTCTTAAATTCCCTGCCACCGCAAACACAGCAGGTTTTTCAACTATGCCGTACGGAGCAGAAAGGGTATGAGGAAGTAGCTGCCCTGCTGGGCATATCCCGGAATACGGTCAAGAAGCACATGGTCCGTTCTATGAAAACATTTCGCCAGGCCCTGGAAAATGGGCTTGGGATCCCCCTTCCGCTTATCATTATTCATATCCTTTCCGGTAAGCTCTGAAAAAATCTTTCACCAGGGGTACCCTCCCCATTCATTTTATTGTCTTTATAGTTGTAAGCCGGGTTTATGGACGAGAATTCATTTTACAGACAGCTGGTTCAGCGTTATAAGAACAATGAAGCCTCTGATGAAGAGATCACCCTGTTTTTCCATTTACTTGAAAATGGGAAGCTCGATGCATTTCTTTCAGAGGCCATGGACGCCGAAGTACCTGACATCAAACCAGTCCGCCGCATGTATGCCAGGTGGTGGATGGCTGCTGCAAGCATCCTTATAATCTTTTGTACAGCCGCATATTTCATTACCTCCAGGCCGGCTAAGGAGGAGATCGTAAAAAACAACGTGATTGTTCCTGGTGGCAACAAAGCTGTGCTTACGCTGGCCAATGGCTCATCCATAATACTTGAAGATGTAGAAAATGGTAACCTGGCCTCACAGGGTAATGCCCATGTCGTAAAAACAGGGGATGTTTTAGCCTATAATACAGCCCATGCCGATGCCGGCAGCATTGTGTACAATTCCGTGACCACTCCCAGGGGCGGACAGTACAGGATAGTACTTTCAGACGGAAGTCATGTGTGGCTGAATGCAGCTTCATCCATTCGTTTCCCCGCCACTTTCCCCCGCAATGAAAGGGTCATTGAATTGAAAGGAGAAGGATATTTTGAGATCGAAAAGAATGCAGCCGCACCTTTTAAAGTGAGATTGGAAGATGGTGCAGAAGTGGAAGTGCTGGGCACACACTTCAATATCATGGCCTATAAGGATGAAGTAGAAAACAGAACAACATTGCTGAAAGGAAGTATACGGGTATCAAAGAATGGGTCAAGTGAGTTACTGGAACCCGGGGACCAGGCGGTGTTAACTGGTGAAGGAAAGATATTGCTTAAGAAAGGAGCAGATATAGCAGAAGCAACTGCCTGGAAGAATGGCCTCTTCTTATTCAGAAGCGCCGATATAAAAACGCTCATGCGGCAGGCCGCCAGGTGGTATGATATAGAAATTATTTATGAAGGTGGTATCACAACCGACCGCTTTTCAGGGAAAATATCGAGGAATTCCAGTCTGCAGCAGTTTTTGAAAATACTGCAATTAAGTGACGTAAACTATAAAATCCAGGACAGAAAACTGATCATCACACCATAAAATACCACGTGTAAAAAAAAGCCTGTAATAAAAAACCGGAAGTGGTGACAACACTCCCGGCGGATTATTTAGGTCAATCAATGTACAATTTGGGATAACTGCTATCGCTGAACCTAAACAAAACAAAACTATGCAATTGACTGCAATCTGCAAGGGCTCATTTATTAAATGGGCTCCCCTAACTGCTAAAAGTTTGCTTATCATGAAACTTCTTGCCGTTTTCTTATTAGCAACCTGCCTTCAGGCCAGTGCCACTGCTTATGCGCAAAAGATCAGCCTTCGTCAGAAGAACGCATCGCTGCAATCTGTATTAGAGGAAATTGAAAAGCAAACCAGCTATCAGTTCTTTTACAATGAAAGGCTGATCAAAAGTGCGAGAAAGGTAAATGTAGCCATTCAGAACGCTTCCCTGGAAGAAGCACTGAAATTGTGCTTTAAAGACCAGCCTTTCACTTATACTATTCTTGACAAGACCATTATTATCAATAAAGAAGAAACACCTGCACAGCCTGCTGCCAACCTTATCGATATCACCGGCCGTGTTACGGATGAAACAGGGAAACCACTCAGCAGAGCCTCCGTTACTGTAAAGGGAACAAATATTCGCACTACCACCAATGAGAATGGGGAATTCAGGTTGAGTGGGGTGGAAGATAACGCTGTATTGGAAGTAACGTACGTAGGGTACACACAGAAAACAGTAAATGTAAATAGTAAAACATCGCTGACCATTGCCCTGCAGCAACAATCCAGCAACCTGGAAACCATTGTTGTAACGTATGGTAATCAGCGGAAAAAGGAAGTAGTAGGTGCCGTTTCGCAATTAAAAGCCAGCGATATCAAAGATCAGCCTACAGGAACTTTCGCAGAAAGACTGCAGGGCAAATTCCCCGGCGTACAGGCTGCACAGGTAACCGGCAGGCCAGGTCAGAGTATGGATATCCGTATTCGCGGAGCTGCATCCATCAGCGCCAGCAACCGGCCTTTAGTAGTGATTGACGGTATCCCCGTATTAGGGGACCCCGATGCCATCAATAACATTAACCCGGATGAAATTGAAACCTTCTCCGTATTAAAGGATGCAGCAGCTACTTCTCTGTATGGTTCCCGTGCTGCAAACGGGGTGGTGCTGATCACCACAAAACGAGGAAAAGCAGGGCTGCCGAAAGTTGATTTCAATGCCTATTACGGCGTGGCTACTTTAATGAAGGAGTTGAAACCGGAAGTGATGAATGCCACAGAACTGGCTACTTACATGAAAGGGTTCTATGAAGATAAAATAAGGTATGAAGGATATACCGGCGGTATTCCTGTTGAGTATCAGAACCCCGCTCAATATGGTAAGGGAACAGATTGGTATGACCTGGTGATGCAGAATGCGCCGGTACAGAACTACAATATCTCCGTTTCCACCGGAAATGAAAAGTCCGCACTCAGTATTATAGGTGGTTACTTTAACCAGGAGGGGATCATGAAAAATACAGGGTATAAAAGATATTCCCTGCGCATCAACGGCGATGTGAACATCAATAAGAACATTAAAGTGGGAGCTAACTTAGCGCCATCATTACAGGAGGAGCATAACAACCGCCAGGGCAATGGCTTCAATATTGATGGCCAGCGGAACATCCTGGCCAGCACTTTAATGATGCCGCCGATGGCTTCCGCCTATAATCCCGATGGCTCCTTAACATTGGGGTATGCAGGCGGATTTTCTAATTTATTTGTATGGCCTAATCCTTTAAGACAATTACTGGAGATCAATGATAATTCAACCAGGCTGAGATTACTCGCCAACCTGTTTACGGAGATATCTTTCCTGGAAGACTTTAAGTTCAAAACTTCCATCAGTACGGATGTGAATGGCTTTACCCGTAAGAAGTTTGTTCCTTCCACATCGAGAGGTGGATTCAACGTAGTGCCCATTGATAATGCTCCCCCGGGTAATAAGTCAGCTTATGGAGAAGCTAATATGAACAATAACTATTCCTGGATAAATGAAAATACGCTTAGCTATGAAAAAACTATACATGATCATTCAGTGAGAGCCCTGGCGGGCCTCAGCGCACAGAGGTGGAACGATTATCGTTCTAATATTGTGGGGGAAGATTTCCCGGATAACTCCATAGAATATTTAAATACCGCCGCCAGGTTCAGTACTGTGAACAGCACTTCCACCGCATGGTCCTTATTATCACTGTTCGGAACCGTGAACTACAATTATAAAGGAAAGTATTTCCTGCAGGGAAGTATCCGCCGCGATGGTTCTTCCCGTTTTGGATTTGATAACAGATGGGGTACTTTTCCTTCCGTTGGCGCAGGCTGGGTAATAAGTGACGAGCCTTTTATGAAGGGCCTTTCTTCCACTGTCAGTTTCTTAAAGATCAGGGGTAGTTATGGTTTAACGGGTAATAACGAGATCGGGGACTACACTTCCATCTCCACCGTCGGCGCCAGCAATTATGCATTCAGCAGCGGCCTGGCATCCGGTAAGGCACAGACCAATTTCGGTAACTCTTTGTTAAGCTGGGAAAAGAACAAGCAGCTGGACATCGGTTTGGAGATGAACCTCTTTAATGACCGTATTACCATCAGCTACGATTACTACAAAAAGAAAACAGATGGTTTGCTCTACCAGGTGGCAGTGCCGAGGGCTACCGGTTTTTTAAATGCATGGGCTAACATTGGTACCATCCGCTTCTGGGGCCATGAGGTATCCGTTAACTCAAAAAATTTAACCGGCACTTTCAAATGGAACACCAGCTTTAATATCTCGTTCAACAGGAACATTGTTGAAAAGTTAGGTGCCAACAATGCGCCTATCGGAGCCACGCCTACTACTGCACTATCTGACTTCACCGACTGGAAAACCGTAGTTGGCCAGCCGCTGGGTCAATTCTTCGGGTACATTTTTGATGGCGTATTTATGAACCAGGCAGAATTTGATGCAGGGGCCAAATATCCTGCAGCCAGGGTAGGAACGGTAAGAATGAAAGACCTGAATGGCGATAAGATCATAGATGCTGCCAACGACCGTACTTTCATCGGTAATCCCAACCCGGATTTCATCTTTGGTATTTCTAATAACTTTCTCTACAAAAACTTTGATCTCTCTATTGCCGCTTCCGGTACTTATGGTAATGAGATGAAGAATAGTATGACGGAAAGTCTTTATAATATGGATGGTGTGTTCAATGCGCCGAAAGAATTGATGTACCGCTGGCGTTCTGAACAGGACCCTGGTAATGGAAGGATACAAAGGACGCTTGCCGGCTCTACTGTACTATCCCGTTCGGACAATTCTTTTTTCATTTATGATGCCTCTCATCTGACCATCAACAATATTACGTTGGGCTACACCTTCAAAATGCCGCATGTTAAAAGCCTGCGCATCTACGGAGGTGTACAGAATGCTTATATCTTCACCAGTTATAAAGGCAATCCGGAAACCAGCAGCAACGCGTTGAATGGTGTGTCCCAGGGAGAAGATATAGGAGGTTACCCGGTTCCACGCACCTATACATTAGGGATCAACCTGGGCTTATAATTTACACAACGAAAAAAGATCGCTATCATGAAAAAGATATTAATACCCGTTTTTATATTCCTGTTCTTCTGTTCCTGTGATAAGTTCCTGGTAGAAAATCCGCGGACCTCATTAAGTACATCAGAATTCTTCAAAACAGAATCAGATTTCAACCTGGCCGTAAATGGCGCTTATGCAGCACTCAGGGGGATGTACGGTTCAAGAAGTGCATGGACGATGGGGGAGATGAGATCGGATAATACGCATTACGATTACAAACCTTCTGATGCGGCGCTGGCTATAACGCAAAGGAATGATGTGGCCAATTTTATGAACGATCAGTTCAGCGCGCAAACCAGCGATAAATGGAATACGGCCTATGTAACCATTTCCCGGGCAAATGCAATTATTGATCAGATCGCCGCCGCCAAATTCTCAGATTCCAGTAAGAACGCCATCGAGGGGCAGGCAAAATTCATGCGTGCATTATCTTATTTTGAATTAGTACGATTCTATGGAGATGTTCCGCTTTATCTGCATGTGGTGAACAGTACGGCAGATGTAACAAAGGCCAGAACATCCAAACAAGAGGTGTACGACCAGATCATTGCAGATGCCAGGGATGCTTCGGATAAGCTCAGGGTCCCTGTTTTTCCACAAACAGGCCGTGCTACAAAAGGTTCAGCACTTACCTTGTTAGCGGATGTGTATATCACCCTCAAAAGATTTGCAGATGCTGAACCCTTACTAAAACAGGTAACGCAGCTCAATTACCAGCTGATGCCCAATTATGCGGATGCTTTTGATCCTGCTAAGAAAATCAATATTGAATCAATTTTTGAGATACAATACAACGCCAGTCTTGCCGTACCACAGGCCAGCGAATTCATCTACAATTTCATTCCCCGGATGAGCAATTCAACCGGTATCACCGGTCTTAACCAGAATACAATCACTGACCTGGGTGGCTTCAATACACCTACGCAGGACCTTATCAGTACTTATGAAGCCGGTGATAAAAGGCTGGATGCCTCCATTGCCATTGCAGAAGGAAGCTTTAATGCCAGTAATGATTTTGTACCTTCCGTGAATACAGCCGGCGGCGCCGTAAAAAGCATTGTGGGTTACACAGCTCCCGCCGGAAAAGTAGGGCGGCCTTTTCCCAGGAAATACCTGCATACGCATACACAACCAAGGCAAACAAACGATAACTGGCCTGTTTACCGCTATGCAGAGGTATTACTGATGCTGGCAGAATGTTTGAATGAATTGAACAGATCTGCGGAAGCACTGCCTTATCTGAAACAGGTAAGGGAGCGTGCCGGTCTTGCCGCTTCTTCTGAAACAAACCAGGTAGCCCTGCGGGCCATCATTTTACATGAACGCCGCGTAGAACTGGCTTTTGAAAATAAACGCTGGCTGGACCTTGTAAGAACTGGTAATGCGGTATCCGTGATGAAGGCTTATGGTATTGCCATAAAAGCCCTCTATACCTACCTTCCCGCTAATTCTTATAATGTGGATGAGAACAGCCTGCTGTTCCCTATACCGTATGCTGAAATGCAATTAAACCCATTGTTAACGCAAAACAAAGGGTATTAACGATGAAAAGATCAGCGTTACTATTACTCGTAGTATTTGCTTACTGCGGTAAGAAAGATACGCCCTCCGCCCCGCCTCCTGTTGATGAAAAAATTGAACCGGAAGGTATGATCGTAGCAACAAACGATGCATCTAAAAGACTGGAAGTATTTGATGCCGCTGTGACCGACTGGAATAGCAGCAGTGCCATGACATGGTCGTGGAGGCCACTGGTAAGCCTGGGATTCACTACAGCAGAAGTAAATGCCTTTGGTGGCGGAACGGATGCAAAGCTCCGGAATATAGGAAATGATGCTTTTCTTGCTATAACAGATAACCGCATGGCAATCCTTATTTCTTATCCTGCAGGAGAAAAGAAATGGTCGCAGATCATAGATGGCAACCTGCATTCAGTGGAATTACTGCCCAACGGCAACCTGGCAGTTGCAGCATCCGACGCTAACTGGATCAGGGTATATGCCACGTCGCAGGGACCCGCTGCTACACGGTTTGCATCATTTTACCTCGTGGCGGCGCATGCCGTATTATGGGACCCTGCTTTGAACCTCTTATGGGTGACAGGCCAGGTACCGGGAGGCCCGCATGTACTCACAGCGCTTACGGTAAGTGGTACAGCAGCAGAACCGGTTATCGCGGAAGACCTTTCCAGGAGAAGTGAATTGCCCAGCCTCTGGGGCCATGATGTATCCCCTTACTACGGAGATGCTAATAAATTATGGGTGAGTACCAATGGGGGCACTTATGTGTATGATAAGCAGTCTAAACGATTTTCCGGAGCCCCGGGCGGTTCCAACCGGACGTTTGTAAAAGCTGTCAGCAACCTGCCATCCGGCCTCATTATCCAAACACAACCGGATGCCAATAAATCCCCAAGGCCCGCAGCTTCCTGCAGCCTGAACGATTGGAGCACCAGCACGGTGGACATTTATTCTCCGAAAGGTACCTTACAGGAAAGCAGGATCATTGCAGGCGCCTGTTTCTATAAAGCAAAAGTGCTCAGCAATAAGTATCAATAAAAATAACGGCAGGGTGTATCACATCTGATGCACCCTGTTATACTTACTCCGGTATTCTTTAGGCAGCAGTCCGGTTACCATTTTGAAAGAAGTTCTGAAAGTTTTGGTATCAGAATAACCCACTTCATACATGATGTCCGTGATCTTTTTACTGCTCATTTCCAGGTGTTTTTTAGCCGCTTCAATTTTCACCCTTTGCGTGTATTCATTGAGCGTATTGGCGGTTGCTTTTTTAAATCTCCTTTCAAGGCTTCTCTTTCCAACCGCCAGCATACCTGCCAGCTGGTCTACTGTTATTTTCTGCTGGAAATTATTCTCTATATAGATCTGTGCCTGTTTTACGGGCTCATCGTTGTGATCTTTCTGCCCCTGGAAAATGCTGAATATGGATTGGGTATGGCGGTCTGCATCCACCTGGAAGAATTTCGCACAATAGATGGCTGTATCTTTTCCGGCATATTTTTCAACCAGGTATACGATCAGGTTAAGGAATGAAATACCACCGCTGCTGGAATAGATGCCCGCTTCATCTATAATGATCTTATCTACTACCAGGTTTACGTCGGGGTACATGCTCCTGAATTCATTGGCAGCTTTCCAGTGCGTTACACATTTCCTTCCGTTCAATAATCCTGTACCGGCGAGTAAGAAAGCGCCTACGCAAAGGCTGGCCAGCTCAGCTCCTTTAATGTATTGTTCCTTCATCCATTGGATCAGCTCATGGTTGTTTTTCACCTGTTCGGCCATATCGCCATACACGGCCGGGATAATGATCAGGTCGCTTTGTTGTGCTTCTTTGATGGTGAAGTCCGTTTGGATGGTGAATAGCCCGTCATTTAATTGAATGGACTTTGACACGCCTACAAACTGGATCTTAAATATGGGAGCCTTCCCCTGGCTTACCAGGTAATCATTGATCTCCGTAAATACCTGGCGGGGAAATTCTATGTTGGATAATGCCCCGCCAGCCGGAACAACTATGGATATTAGCTTCATTCACTAAAAATACAAAATTGCCCAATACCCTTGGTTGTTGTTGGTAGGTTGGAAACGGTTATTCACCGGCATGAACCGCCACTTTGTTCCCTTCCGTATCAATGAATACAGAAATATAACCAGCGGGGATCTCAGTTCTGGGAAGTATCACTTTCCCACCTGCGGCTTCGATCTTATCGATCACGGTCTGAATAACAGGATAGGCGTTCAGGTAAACAGTAGTGCCTTCTGCTGAAGGCTTGTGGCGGGCAGATTTTACAAGCGCACCGGATACCCTGCCTGAAGAAGCCTGGATCACACCTGGAATGGCAGGGAAAAAGGTCAGCTCTTCACCTGTTTCCGGAAATGCCTGTGTTCTCATTTCAATGTCCAGGATCGTTTCATAGAATTTTTTTGCTCTCGCTGTGTCCAGCACAGGAATTTCGAACCATGTTATAACATTGGTTTCAGCACTTAATTTCTTTATCATGATGTAAAATTACTTCTTCGGGAGAGTGGATAATTGAATAAATCGGCCGTTTTTATTCTCGGCCAGTCTTTTTGGCGTAACCCCACCTGAATACTTTTTTACATCCCTGATAAAATGTGCCTGATCTGCATAACCTTCTTCCGGATACAGCTGTTGTTCTTTAAGATGATCAAACGATGCCCTGTACCGGAGGATATTACTGTAAGCTTTTAATGAAAGACCGAACCTGCTCTTAAAATACCTGCTGATCTGCCGGTTGCTCCAATGCGTGGTCTGAGAGATAGTTTCCGCAGAAACATTACCGTGGGAAGCATACAGGATAGAAAATAGTTCCTGTTTTCTTGGATCAATATCTTTTTGAACGGCGGCCCCTATATGCAGCAATGCCTGTGTTACAAAATGATCGAAATCAAAATTATCTGTCAGCGGGATATCCCAGAGTGTACCGGGTAAAGTTTCTTCTTTGTCTACTAATGCGGCAATAGGATGTTTGAAAAGATAATCCACTGCCAGCAGTTTGAAACTGATCCCGATTGATAAGCTGTGAGCAGGTACAATAACCGGCATTTCTTTTGTCCATAATCCGGAGAAGAGAACTTTATAGGGTTGATGAGAAAGTGCATGAAATATTACATCAAAATATCCATCAGGAAGAATGGAGTATGCCTGGTCGGTATCTGTAGGATTTTGTACAGACCAAAAGCATTGAATGATATCTTCCAGTGGTTTACCGGGAAGTGCATTCCTATAGATGTAACGGGCCATGGTTGCAAATATCGATGAAATTCAGCCTTTGACCAAGCCTGCGTACTTTACATTCCTCCTATGGTCTCACCTTCCTGCCAGACATCTGCTGACCATTTTGAGAAAGCTGCAGCCTGTTCACCTGCCCGGCTTTATCCAACTCAAATTGAAATGTAAGGTCCTCATCTTTCAAAAAGAACCTATGTTGCCCGATAGCTCTCAATACTCTTTTTCCGCCATTTTTTGGTCGTCCCGTCAACTGTCCGTTCTCCACTGATATCTCTACTATTGACTGGTCTTCCAATTCATATGTGCCCGTGTATACCTGCAAATGTGATATGCCTGTTTGCGGATTTGATTGCCGGAAAGCGGTTTTGATCAAAGTATTCGGCTGAAGGTAGATGTAGCTGTTTTGATAATCAATGATCGTATTAAACCGTTTCAGCACTTCATTCCCGATAAGGCTGAATGGAATATTTTCCGCACGGGAGGGAAGTTCAAGGTGGGTAGGGATGCCGGTTAAAGTATGCTCTCCGATCTGCAGGGAGGGTAACAGGGATAGCACATTTCTGATAGTATTAGGTCCTGCACCTTTAGCCATTCCATCCCCGATCTTTTCCAATGCAGCGTACAGATCATGCTGTATGGAAAATTCATCGTCCAGGCTCAGGCATCCGGCATTGCCGGTATCAAAGCAGAACCAATCTGTGATATGATCATTTAAAGTGACTTTAATATAGGGTAGCCGCCCCCTCATCTGCATATCCAGTTGGGTATAACCTGAAGGTACGGGAAATGCAGTGCCATGGATCACCATGAATTGCTGATCGTAATTGATCTCCACGATCTTGTTCTCGAATACTTTGAACCCGATAACGCCGGATGAACTTTCCCGTTCATTATATGATACGGTTACATTATCCCATTTCATACCGGCGATGGATAGCTGATTATGGCTGCTGGTAGAATCCGTATAAGTACCGCCATATCCAAGCGCTTTATAGACACCGTCAAATGAGAGGTTTACCTTATTCCTGGCAGATGAGGAAAGTATAACACCATAGGCCCCTGTATCAAACAGGAGGTCCAGTGCTTCGGAATTGTTGATGTGCCCGGTAAGATGTATCCTGTTATCTGCTCCAAGCTTAAAAGGGATAGTATCCTGTGAGGGAGTATATTTCACCGGGGCTGGCCAGCAGATCTGGGTGTAACAGGAATCTTTGCCGTTTAACAGGATGATAAAATCATAAGTATTACCTGGTTTTACCTGGAAGGATATAGAATCGATATCGGTGTAGAAGGTCATTTTTCTTTCTCTCTTAGGACCGATAGGATAAAAGCGGTCCGGCCTGATGGAAGGAGAGAGGTCCCATATTCCTTTCCGGAAGAGATCACCGTCTTTAATGTTTACGCTGGTGGAGGTAGCTTTAATAATGGGCAACTGTGCCATCAGCGAATGGCTGAGCAGGAGCAAAAGAATGCCTGCCCATGTAGGGTTGAGTGTAAAAGCAGTCATATAGGAGGATTTTATTTTTTCAGGTAAAAGAAATAAACGAGATAACTAAGCGCGATGCAGAATGCCATGATAGCCATGGAATGAATGCCAATGGGAAGTGTATAATATACCAACGTTAATCCTATGCCTATACCGGCTAATAACAGGAAGCTCCTGAAAGCCTGTACTCTGTCATCTTTATCGTTTTGCTGAAAAAATTGTTCAGGGATACCTTTCTCGAGCATTTTGGATTTAAGCCGGTGATCAAGATTTGTTTTGATAAGCTTAAGGATAAAAGAGGCAATGAGGTACATTGCCAGTAAAGTTGCCGGCAGTGTAACGAATTGCTGGGATACATAACTGTTATCCGGAAGGCGGTAGTAATCCTGCCCATGAACAAGGATAGGCAAAAGTGTTACGGCAAATATGGAAAGTATCTTTTTCATCTTTATAATGTTTGAGTAGAGTTTAATATCGGTCCAGCTGCATCATTTTCTGCTGGTAACCTTTATACATATCGGCCAGCAGGAATAAGGCCACTGCGCCTGTGGAAATAATAATAAAATAAAGCAGGAGGGGAGGAATGCCGGAAAACAAATGGGCTATATCGTTCCGGAAAAAATAAGATCCTCCTGCGCAAAGGATACTAAGTAAAATAGTTAAAACAGGGACCGGCTTTCGCGTTCTTTCAGGCACCTGTATTTTTTCCAGTACCAGCTCGCTCAGTTCAAAGTCAAAAACCGCGTCCGGCTGTGCCCTGATCCCGGCAAACAGGATCTCGTATGCAGCCGCTGCTTCTTTACAGGTATCGCAGCTTTGCATATGTGCTATGATCTGCGTACTGCATGCATTCCTGTCCAGCACATATTCCTGTATCTCTGTATCTGTCAGGTGTATCATAAGTCTTCTTTTTTATAGTGAAACGTCAGGTATTCTCTCAACGCTTTCCTGGCCCTGAATAAATAATTCTTTACTGTTCCATCCGGCAATCCTGTTATCTGGCCTATTTCTTCATAGCTCAGTTCCTCCTGGTGGTATAAAGTGATCAGGGTCTTATAAACCGGCGATAACTGATCGATGGCGGTATTTAAAATGAGCGTAACATCTTTTGAAAAAATAAACGTCTCACTTCCTTCCGGCATAACCTCCCCGGGCAGGAGCAGCTTTTTCTTCCTGAGATGATCCATGCAGGAATTATAACTGATCTGTGCTATCCAGGTGGACAGTTTGGACTGGTGCCTGAAATTAGGTAGCTGTTTATATACTTTTAAATAGATATCCTGTGCCAGGTCTTTCCTGTCTTCCGGGTCGCTGATCATCCTGCAAACAATCCCGGCTACCAGTTTCTCCGTATTTTTGATGATAACGCCAAATGCCTGCGTGTCTCCACGTAATGCCATATTGACCAGGTGATTGTCTGCCGGATTCGGATTCATTGCTTATTTGACGGATGAGGGCTGGAAATGTTGCAATAAATCTAATTTAAAAGCAGGACCTTTTTACTATATTGGTACATGTTATCGCTATTCCTCTCCATCATGCTCAACCAGGCCGGGTTTTACCCACATGCGCCTAAAGTAGCCGTAGTTACAAACTGCCCCGCAGCATCCAGATTCTACGTGATCACCGCAGATAAAAAAGACACCGTTTTCTCCGCCAACCTGGGTGAGGAAAAACAATCCACTAATTCCGATACGAAAACCCGGATAGCAGACTTTACCCAATTTAGCACAAAGGGTAGCTTTTTTATACATGTGCCGGGTGTTGGAAACTCTTCTGTTTTTAAGATCAGCGATGATGCGAACAGGGAGGTAGCCATTGCCACACTGAAGGGATATTACTACCAAAGGGTATCTATGCCCCTGGAAGAAAAGTACGCAGGAAAATGGCATCGCCCTGCAGGGCATCCGGATACAGCAGCATATATCCATCCCTCTGCAGCAGATGAACACCGTCCTGCGGGAACGATCATATCTTCCCCGGGTGGATGGTACGATGCCGGGGACTATAATAAGTACATTGTAAATTCAGGTATCACCATGGGCACGCTCTTATCTGCCTACGAAGATTTCCCTGCTTACTTTTCAAAGTTCCATACCAATATCCCTGAAAGTAATGATGCCATCCCTGATATCCTGGATGAAGTGATCTATAACCTCCGCTGGATGCTCAGTATGCAGGACCCCAACGACGGAGGGGTATACAACAAATGCACCAACGCTTCTTTTGATGGCATGGTAATGCCGGGTGTTACAAAAGCCCCGCGTTACGTAGTGCAAAAAGGAACCGCTGCTGCATTGGACTTCGCAGCAGTAACCGCACAGGCAAGCCGTGTATTAAAACAGTACAGCAAAGGTCTGGCAGATACCTGCCTGAAAGCAGCTGAGAAAGCCTGGGAATGGGCAAAACAGCACCCTGCCATGGAATACAACCAAAAAGATTTTCAACCACCTATAACAACAGGCCCATATGGTGATAAGTACTTTAAAGACGAATGGTTCTGGGCTGGGGCGGAGTTGTACATTACAACAAAGCAGGAGAAATACAAACCGGAAATCATAGAAGCCGGTCTGCCATCATGGAATAATGTGGGTATGCTTGGTTATTACACGCTGCTGCGTTTCAATAAAGAGCCGCAGCTCAGGGAGAAAGTGATCAGCATGGCCGATAGGTACGCCGCAAACTTAAGCGCGTTCCAAACCCCCATGGGCCAATCTGTGAGAGATTTTAACTGGGGATCTAATTCGAATGCAGCTAACCAGGGCATTTTGCTGATCAACGCCTACAAATTAACAGGAGATAAAAAGTACATAGACCTTGCCTTGTCCAACCTCGATTACCTGTTGGGCAGGAATGCCACGGGCTATTGTTTCGTTACAGGCATCGGCAGTAAATCTACCATGCATCCGCATCACCGCCCATCGGTAGCAGATGGTATTAAAGAACCTGTACCCGGTTTACTGGCAGCAGGCCCCAACCCCGGCATGCAGGATAAATGTAAATACGAATTCACAGCCCCCGAATTAGCTTATGCAGATATTGAATGCTCTTACGCCTCAAACGAGATTGCGATCAACTGGAATGCCCCCATTGTTTACCTGGCCAATGCTTTGGAGGCCCTGAAGCGCAGGGTAGGGTATACTCAGCCTAAAAAGTAGTATTTTTATCACCGAAATGAACTTACTAACAGTATCAGACATACAAAAGAAGGAAGGAGAGGATTTTGCACTGAAAGGGATCAGCTTTACGCAACAGCCGTTCTACAACATCGCTATCACCGGCGAATCCGGCTCCGGCAAAAGCACTTTAATGAAGATCATTGCAGGGTTGGCGCAACCTGATGCCGGCGAAGTGTATTTCGAAGGTCAGAAAGTAAAAGGCCCCAATGATAAACTGATACCCGGCCATCCGGGCATCGCCTACCTGTCACAGCACTTTGAACTAAGGAACAATTACAGGATAGAAGAACTCCTCTCTTACGCCAACAAATTATCAGACGAAGACGCCCAATCCCTCTATAAAATAACCCAGATCGATCATTTCCTGAAAAGGAAAAATGACCAGTTATCCGGCGGAGAAAAACAACGGATAGCACTGGCGCGCCTTTTGGTCACTGCACCACGATTGTTAATCCTGGATGAACCATTCTCCAACCTGGACCTCATTCATAAGAACACCCTTAAATCCGTGATCCACGATATCGGAGAAAAGCTCAGGATCTCCTGCCTCCTGGTGTCCCACGACCCACTGGATACACTTTCCTGGGCCGATGAGATCATTGTGATGAAAGATGGCGCTGTAGTACAACAGGGAAAACCGGAAGAGATCTACCAAAGGCCGGCAAACGAATATGTGGCGGGGTTGTTTGGAAAATATAACCTGGTAGGCCCCAAACGTTTATTTGTACGCCCGGAGAACTTCAAGATCGTAAAAGGCGGCAGCCTGGCGCTGGAAGGTACCGTAGAAAAAGTGGCCTTCCTGGGAAGCGCCTGGGAACTAACGGTACAATTAAGGGAACAGCGCATCACTGTGCAAACAAATCAAAATGGCATAGTCAAAGGAGATACGCTCTATATAGCCGTACCACAGGAAGGTGCCTGGTTCCTGTAAAAAGTTCTTATATTAGAATATGTTCACCATAAACGACGTTCATCAACAGTTCGCAGAATATTTTGATATCCCCGTCTTAAAGCCTTATGCTTATCTCTTATCCAAAAAGATCAGCGAGGGACATATCTGTTTGCACCTGGATGATCTGCAGGGCCAGTCGGAAGAATTACCTGCCTACTGCGCAAATATGGTACCGGGTGCAGCGGCATTGGATACAGTCAGGCTGGTAGCAAAAGATGGGAAGGATGATCAGCCTTTTGTGCTGTTTCAGGACAGGCTGTACCTGCAAAGATACTTTCGTTACGAAACCACCTTCCTCCGCCGCATTTACCAGTTCCTGGAAACGGAGAAAGTGTTGGAAGAAGAAAGGCTGGCGCAACTGGAAGAACATGCAGACCTTATAAAAACACAATTCCCATCATCCGGCAACATAACGCCGGATTGGCAACTCGCCGCAGCTATCACAGGCGTACTGAATAATTTTACCATTATTACCGGCGGCCCCGGTACAGGGAAAACTACTACGGTGGCAAAGGTCCTGAACATATTATATGGCATAGATCCTGCTCTGAAAGTGGTGCTGGCAGCCCCCACAGGTAAAGCCGCTGCCAGGCTGGCGGAAAGCCTCCGTAACTTTAAGAATGAAAAGTTTCAATCACTCAGTCCCGGTACTATTCACCGTTTGTTGAAATCAAAACGGGATAGCCCTTATTTTCATCACAATGCATCCAACCCACTCAACTACGACGTAGTGATCGTGGATGAATGTTCGATGATAGACGTAGCGCTGTTTGCCAAACTACTGGATGCCATCGGCCCTAAAACGCGCCTGATCTTACTGGGAGATAAGGATCAGCTGGCCTCTGTGGAAGCGGGCAGTTTCTTTGGAGATCTTTGCCAGGCGCAGGGTGCTATTAACCTGTTCACGCCTCAGCGCATTAAAGTAATGAATATGTTCGGTGCAAACCTTCCCCCGGAGCAGGAAAGCCAACATGACAAACATCCGCTTTTCCAGCACCTGGTGGAATTAAGAACAAGCCACCGTTTCTCAGATGACAAAGGCATCGGGAAATTCAGTAAAGCCATTATTAAGAACGACAAAGCAGCCATCCTGGAATTCCTGCAACCCGGCGCTGACGAACAGGTGGTAATAGATCAGGTATATTCAAAAGAATTATTCGAACAGTTCATTGCAGGATATGAAGCATTCATCACTGAACCGAACATCCTCCCTGCGCTGAAAAAAATGAATGCCCTGCGCGTATTATGTGCTGTAAGGCAGGGAGAACAGGGACTGTATGCTGTCAATAAAGCTATTGAGAAATACTTACACGATAAAAAACTGATCAGGGCGAATGTGGAGTTCTATGAGAACCGCCCTATTATTCTTACGAGGAATTATTACGAGCATAATTTGTTCAATGGCGATACGGGGATTATTCGTTCGGATGCAAACGGGGTATTGATGGCCTGGTTTGAAGACGGGCAGGGCGAATTAAAAGCTGTACTGCCCGGATACCTTACCGATGCAGAAACCGTATTTGCCATGACCATTCATAAAAGCCAGGGTTCTGAGTTTAACGAAGTGCTGGTAGTACTTCCGCAAACAACGGAAGTAGCTATCTTAACACGGGAGTTATTATACACCGCAGTTACAAGGGCCAGGTCAAAAGTATATGTACAGGCTTCGGAAGCTGTATTGCTCCTGGCCGCACAACGTTTTGTAGAAAGAGCATCCGGTATCGCAACAAGATTTATTGAAAGCTGATGGCATTATATCTCAAAGTTTCAAATTCGCTGGAAAGCCTGGCACAAGTGCTTTCGCAGGACCTGCAAAGGTCTGGCAACAGTGTGTTTGAGCCACACCTGATTGTTACACAAACGGAGGGGATGAACAACTGGCTCAAGATGCAGATCGCAGAACACCACGGGATTGCTGCCAACTGTCGCTTTCTGAAACCCAACGATCTTATTCATCAGTTATATTTCCTGCTGGGAGGGCCTTTTACAGAATTGCTCTCCGCGCAGAACCTAACCTGGCTGTTGTTTAAGCTGCTGGGAGAAAAAGAATTCATTAAACGTTTCCCTTCAGTATCTGCCTATTATGAGAAAAGTGGGCCCGATAAAGACCTGAAACGCATGGCGCTGGCAGAGAAAGCGGCTGACCTGTTCGACCAGTACCAGGTATACCGCCCGGAAATGATCCGGGAATGGAACAATGAGAATTTGCAAACAAAGGAATGGCAGGAGTATCTCTGGGCTAAAGCAAAGATCGCCTCCAAAAATAGCCTGCCGGATAAAACGGTCATAGGTCATTACATCCTGGATGCCTTAAAAGACCCTCATAAAAGAGAAGCCCTGCGTGAACGGATGAAAACTGTTCACCTCTTCGGGTTATCCATCATCACTGCCTATCACGTACAGATCCTGCATGAGGTATCTTCTTTCATCGATATACATTTTCATATCATCAACCCTGCGCCCGCTGTTTATTGGTTTGAAGACAAGAGCGAAAAACAACTGGCCCGCTGGAAGGATAAACTAATAGACGAAGCAGCAGGTAACCCATTGATCACTGGTTGGGGAAGAGTAGTGCAGGATACTTTCGGCCTGTTCTTTAAATACGATGCCTTTATCAATGCCTATGATGACCAGGAGATCGTAGAGCCGGTGCCGGATAGTTTATTGCATAAGATCCAGCACGATGTATTTGTAAGTGCTACGGCAGACAGGCATCCGGTCACGGCAGAAGATATCCATGATGGTTCCGTTACCATCAATACCTGTTACACAGTAGCAAGAGAAGTAGAGGTGCTTTACAATTACCTGGTATACCTGGTAGATAAAAGAAAGGAATCACTGTCACCACGGGATATTGTAGTGATGGTAAGCGATATAGACAGTTATGCACCTTACATCAAAGCAGTATTCAACAATGCACCTTATAAGTTTCGTTATACGATAGCGGATGAAAGTTATGCAGACAGTGATAACATCTTCAATGCTATTCATGCCATCCTGCAGGTGACAGAAGAAAATTTTAAAGCCGAAGAGGTATTGCAGCTGCTGGATTCCTCTTATATCCGCAACAGGTTTCAGATAGAAGATATATCCCTGATCAGGAGAGTGGTGGATGCTGCTAATATCCGTTTTGGGATGGAGGGAGAGCTGGAAGATGAAACCTACCTGATCAGCTGGAAGTATGGTCTTAAAAGGATCATGTATGGTATTTGCATGAGCGGGGGAGAAGAGTATGGGGAAGGTGCGGGCAGCTTTTACCCCATCGATGTACTGGAAGGCAGTGCCACACAGGAAGTGGTGCGTTTCTGCCATTTTGTGGAAGTATTGATGGATGCGGTGAAAGAAAGAAAACGTGCCCGTACGATCAATGAATGGGTATTGTATGTGGAAAGTATATTACACAACCTGGTATACGAACCGCAGGAAGATATTGATGAGGATTACAACGCCCTCATGCAGCAGCTTACAGATTATAACCTGCTGAATGAGTATATGAGCGACGCTGTTGCCTTTGATGTATTTGGCCATAGTTTCCTGCAAACACTTACCGGCAATACCCGTTCCGGTTTGTTTGTGAATGGTGGTATCACTTTCTGTTCGCTGATCCCTATGCGAAGTATTCCTTTTAAAGTAGTGGCTTTACTGGGCCTTAACTATGATAAGTTTCCCAGGAAGGAACAACCCGCAGGCTTCAACCTCATGGAAAAGGACCGGCAGCGAGGGGACCGGAATGTGAAAGAGAATGATAAACACCTCTTCCTTGAAACGATCCTCTCTGCAAGAGAGTATCTATATATCAGCTATGTAGGCCAGAGCGTGAAGGACAATACACGTATGCCACCTTCAGCACTCGTAGATGAACTGATCGATTATATTGCATCCGGTACTACAGAACCGGAAGAGGTAAGAGAAGAGCTGGTTACTTTACATCCCCTGCAAAGCTTCAGCCGGAAGTACAGCACTGACAAACGTTTGTACAATTACCTCAATAACAGGTCTGCCGGCCGGAAGAAGATCACGAATGATACAAAAGAGATAAGTTCCTTCGGCTTTGAAGAGATAGACCTGGAAGACCTTGTACGTTTCTTCAAGAACCCTTTTAAAGCATACTACAATAAAGTACTGGGTATTTATTACAGCGATGAACAGATCCTGCTCAACGAAACAGAGATCTTCAACCTGGACAGTTTGCAGGAATGGGTATTGAAGAATGAACTATTGCCTTTACGGGAAGAAGATAAGCCCATGCTCAGGATGCACCTGGTGAAAACAGGCGGTTTACCTTTGAAGAACATGGCAGAAGTAGCCCTTCAGCAGGCCGAAGAGAAAGCTGCGCCGGTAAGGATCATGTTCGAAGATGTTACCCGTGGCAAGGAGCCCGTGATAGTACCGGTGGAGCTGAATATTGGAGACAGCATTATAAGAGGAAATATTCAGCAGGTATACGATGGCCGGTATGTACAGGTATCCTGGTCAAAGAATGAAGCAAAATACCTGGTGGAAGCATATATCCGTTATCTCGCAGGAGCAGCGGCCGGCGTATTGAATGGCGTATGCCTGATCTCCGGTGCTAAAAGAAAAGCCGTGTATGAAGGAGAACGTTTAACGCAGCGGGAAGCGCTGCAACGCCTGAGCACCCTGATCAGTATCTACAAAGATGGCTTCAACCTGATCGCACCCTTCTCTCCTGATTTTGATATCAAACCAGAGATGGTGGAGGAACTGGATTTCCAGACCTTTACAAAGATAGTGGACAGGAAGCTGAGCGGATTTGCCTCATTCAGCGAACCCTATATCCTAAGAGCATACAACGATGGTTTATTTGCCGATCCCACAGTGCTGGAATCCTATAAATTCATTTGCACCCATTTGATCGTACCATTAGTAGAATTATTCCCCGGCTATCATGAATAGTAAGAATACATACAAGGAATTTGATGCGGCCACGGTAACGCTTGAGGGAAGTAACCTCATAGAGGCCAGCGCCGGAACGGGCAAAACATACTCTATTGCTATACTGGTATTACGCCTGGTACTGGAGCAGCAGCTTTCTGTGAAAGAAGTATTGATGGTAACTTTCACGAAAGCAGCCGTAGCAGAACTGGAAGAAAGGATCCGTTTGTTTATCCGCAGCGCGTATAAAGTAAGCACGGGCAAAGCCATCAAAGATGATAACATCACCAGCCTTGTGCAAAAGGCAATTGCTGCTTCTGATGCAAAACAGGTAGAACAGCGGCTGAAAGAAGCAGTACTATTCCTGGATGAGACCTCTGTGTTAACCATCCACAGTTTCTGCCAGCAGACCCTGAATGAATTCGCCTTTGAAACAGATCAGCTCTTTGGCGCGGAAATGCTGGAAGATCCGCAGCAACTCGTAGAGGATGAAGTACAGCGGTTCTGGCGCAAATATGTGACCACCCTCAAAGTAGAGCTGCTGCAGCATATATGGAGCAAAGACCTGATGGATAATATCGTCAAAGCATCCATAGAACACCTGAGCGGTAAGAAATACCTCAGTTATGACGATGCGAAAGACTATTCCATCACGGAAGCAGATCAGGATGAATGGATAACGGAATTAACGGCAACCACTCAGAGGAAAGAAGAAGCGGCCACTGCAGTACTGGAATACATTATCACGCACGCGGCCCGGTTAAAAACGCTCAGTGAAAGCAATGGCTACGCTAAAAAGTCATTGCTGCTCTTAATAGATACACCTGCTGCTTTCTTAAGCGAGATGCTGAAGAAGAGAACTTCCGCCTATATCCCCAAACTATACCAGGATGTACTGGACCTCGCAGACCAGGCACAAATGGCAGAAGAAGCCCATAAAGCGATCAGCAACGCCATTCACATCCGCCTGCAATGTTTTGCGATCAGTGAGGTGGCTGCCGGAGTGCAGGAGTTTAAGCAACGGAACAACCTGCTGGGATATGATGATATGATCAGTAACCTGCACAGCGCATTGGTGGAAAGGGATAACCCTGCATTGATGGCTGCCATGCAGCATAAATACAAAGCTGTTTTCGTAGATGAATTCCAGGATACAGACCGCCAGCAGTTCGAGATCTTTGATAAAGCATATGGTGCAGGCACCATCCTTTTCTATATCGGTGATCCCAAACAAAGCATTTATGCATGGCGCAAGGCAGACATCTTCACGTATTTCAAAGCCAGGGATGGTGTAAGCAACCTGTACAGCATGAACAGGAACTACCGTTCTTCCGCTCCGCTCATCAGTGCTATGAACAACTTCTTTCTCCCTGCACCAGACTTCGATACTTTTTATTTTAAGGGGGAAGAAGATGTGATAGATTACCAGGAAGTGGAGAGCCCCGCACAAAATACCAAAGGGCTTTTCTACAAGAACAATGTGGCAGATGCCCCCATTTCTATCTATAAATTACCCAATACAGAACAACTGGTAGAAGCCGTAGGCGCACAGGTAGCCCTGTTGTTGCAGCCAGGATCATACCGCATAGAAGATGAACCCATCCGCCCCTCTGATATAGGTATCCTCGTAAGGAGCCGCAGGCAGGGTATGGACGTAAAAGCAGCATTGGCCAGGTTAGGCATCCCTGCTGTTACAATAGACGATGCCAAAGTATTACAAACAGAAGAAGCTACTTACCTGCTCTACCTGATGGAGGCGATGACGGACCCGGACCGTTCTTCTATCAATCGTGCATTATTATCTCCTTTCACCGGTCTTGCAGTAGCAGAGATCCTGATCCTGGACGATGAAGCAACATTAGGCCTGTTCAGCAACTACAAGAACCGCTGGACGCAGGATGGTATCTACACAGCCCTTATGGATTTTGTGGCAGACTTTGATGTACGGAGTATCCTGTTACAATCAGAGAACGGAGAACGCATCATGACCAATCTCTTTCAGCTGATAGAACTGGTGCATCAGGCTCAGAGCCGTAAGAACCTGTCCATGGCTGAACTGATCTCCTGGTTAAAGCGCGGCATTGACGGTATGGCTACAGATGGGGATGAATACATGCTGCGGGTGGAAAGCGATGAAGAAGCCGTGAAGATCGTTACCATCCATAAAAGCAAAGGGCTGGAGTATAAGATCGTACTGGCTCCCTTCCTGGATTTTGCAGAAAGCAGGAACATTGAACTGGTGAGTTACCGCGATCCTGAAACGGGGGAGTATGTAGCTGCAGAAAAGAGCAAACTCACAGAAGATCAGGAGAAGTGGTACAAACAACAGGCTGAACAGGAAAACCGCCGTTTGCTCTATGTTGCTATCACCCGCGCAGTGTATAAATGTTACATCTTCCGTAACAGCCATTATTATGTTTCTACCTTACTGGAATTCCTGAAAGCCATCACACCGGATGATGTTTTAATAAAAGCAGAAACAGAAACGCCTGCAGCCCCGGGATACCGTTACAGGGAAAACATCCCGGCACCTGCACGTGTCAATCCTGTTCCGGTACATTTCAGCCTGAAGGAACAGTACTGGCGGAAAATGAGTTACACCATGCTGGCGGCAAAACATGAGATTGTTCCGAGAGAACGTGCACTGCCACAGGAGAATGAATACGATACATTTATTTTCAATACCCTGAGAAGAGGCGCCAAAACCGGTAACCTGCTTCACTTTATATTTGAGAAAGTAGATTTTACAGATGATACCCGCTGGGGTAAATGGCTGGAAGAAGCTGTGCGCCGTTTTGCACCAGGCCAGCAGGAATTGTATCTGCCCATGCTCCGCCAGCTGCTGGACCATGTATTGAATGCTGTGATCAATATCGAAGGAGAAACTTTCTCTTTATCCTCCGTTGCCCCCAGAAGGCGGATCACTGAGTTTGAATTTGATTTCCCTGTAGCCGCATTTGAAACAGCGCAACTGAACAACCTCTCTGATACAGCTGCCACCGTAGCGGTGAAGCTGAATAACGGAGAACTGGAAGGGATCATGAATGGGAAAATGGACTTATTCTTTGAACATAACGGAAGGTATTATATCCTGGACTGGAAATCCAACTACCTGGGTTTCTCTATGCCGGATTATTCACCGGAAGCCCTGGTTGCTGCGTTGAACGAGAACAATTATCACCTGCAATACCTCCTTTATACGGTGGCGGCAAAAAAATACCTGGAAACGCGTCTCCAGGCATTTGATTATGATACACAGTTTGGCGGTGTGATCTATCTCTTTGTAAGAGGTGTAAGGAAAGAAGGGGATACCGGCATCTTTGTTACCAAACCAGCATATGAACGTATCCTGGCATTAGAGGGCATCCTTGCCGGATAAAGGGCCGGATGCAAAATGCGCCAGCAGGATGTTCTTAAACCCTTCATAGTTACTGCCATGTGCAATAACGAATTGCCTTAATTCCGCTTCCGGAATACTGTTCACCAGTTCAATAAAATTTACTTTGCCGGACCTTCCTTTGATAGCATATAGAACACCTACCACATGTTTGCAATGTAATGCCTCATGTGGGCAGGTACAGGAAACTGCCAGTACCTCCTTTTCTTTCAGTGTAATGTTCACACGATATACTTCAGACCCCGCAATGGTTGCCTGCCAATTGCCGGGTTGTTTTTCTTCCAGGTGATGCACGGATCCTTTGCTGTAAAAAGCTAATCCTTTTTGCAGTTGCTGAAGTTCTACATGTTGTTCAAAGTTCTCTATCGTCATTATTCTACTCCTTTCACCTTCATTTGTAAGGTATACACCGTTTCAGATGCTGTTATAAAAAGTGTTTTCCTGTCCTTTCCGCCGAAGCAAAGATTGGCAGTCCATTTTTCTGGTACATCAATATGCAGGATCTGTTCTCCTTTTGGATTAAATACAAAAATACCATTACCTGCAATATACAAATTGCCTTTTTCATCCAGCGTGATGCCATCTCCGCCCTTGTTGCAGAAGAGCGCCGGATCAGAGAGGCTGCCATCTTTATTGATCTTGTATTTATATACCTTATTATCACCGATATCTGCCACATACAATGTTTTGCCATCTTTAGAACCCACAATGCCATTAGGCTTTTTAATGTTATCAGCCACCATCACCGCCTGGTTTTTACCCGGTGCCAGGAAGTAAACCCTTTGGGAATCTATCTCCGGTTTCTTACGCTCCCAGTATTTACGCTGGTAATAGGGGTCGGTGAAATAGATGCCATTTTTAGCAGTGATCCAGAGGTCATTAGGGCCATTCATTTTCTTTCCCTGGTAATCTTTCATGATCACCGTTACTTTACCGGAAGGAGTGATAGACCAGAGCTCATTGTGATCATCCGCACAGGCAATCAGGTTCCCCTTTTTATCGAAGTACAAACCATTGGAGCGGCCGGCACTGTCCAGGAAGAGAGAGAGCTTGCCATCCGTATCGTATTTCCAGATCTGGTTATTAGGCTGGTCTGTAAAGTAGATATTCCCTTTTTTATCAGGGGTAGGCCCTTCTGTAAAGGAGAACTGTTTCGATACCAGCACGGGTTTGGCATTATCAGCAACAAGATCAGGGTTTTGCTGCCCGTAAGTATAAGCTGCTAACGTGGAAAGGAGCAGTGTAATGATAATTTTCATAGCTTATTACTATTTTAGAGGACGATTTTGACTAAAATAAGCAATAAACCTTATTTATTCCGGAGGTTCTTTCTGTATTCTGAAGGGCTCAGGCTTGTGATACCCTTAAAACATTTGTTGAAGTTCACCAGGTTGTTATAACCACTTTCCAAAGCGATATTCATAATAGACAGGTCGTCCTGCCGCAACAGCTTGCAGGCATGGGAAATACGTATTTCATGCAGGAACCCTACAAAAGACTTTTGCGTTCTGTCCTTAAAATACCGGCAAAAAGCCGTGGGAGACATTTTTGCCACGCCTGCAATTTCATCCAACGCAATCTCCCGGTGAAAGTTTGTGATCAGGAACTGGTACACATCATTAAAGCGTCCGGCATCTTTTGTTGTCAGTGCATTTTTATAACCATCGCTGGCCAGGTAGTCATAATCTGCGGAATGGCAAAGCAGGTCAATGATATCCAGCAGTATAGATACCTTTTTCAATCCCTCCGCTATGGAGATCTCCCGGAGCCTGCTCAACAATACCCGGTGTGTATCGTTTTTGATCAAAAGCCCCCTGCAGGCTTTGGTGAACAGCATATCCACCTCCCGGGCGGCTTCTGTACCCGCAACGAGGTTAAGTACCATAGAGGGTGCAAAGTATAATACTGTTGCCTTTACCCGGTGATCTTTCTTTTTCTGGAAGAACATATTGTCGTTCTGCCAGATGTGGGGAAGGTTAGGCCCCATCAGCACAAGGTCTCCTTTATCAAAGTCATCGATATGATCTCCCACGATCCGTTTTCCATATCCTTCCTCTATGAGCACCATCTCACAGGTATCATGAAAATGAAAGGGGGAGTTCAGGTAATACTCATCCACGAGTTTTACCCGGAATGGCCTGTCTGCATGCAAACCGGTATCCAGTAATCTTGCTTTCATATCTACAAGGTAAATATTATTGCCATTTGTTGGTGCTTGATGTCCTATTTATGTTAATATATCTTATGTTTTTGTTAGGATCGTTATAAAACCCGGGGTTAAAGTGATCTAATTTGCCGCTACTTTAAGCTAGAAAAGATATATGGAAAAAGTAAGCGAAGGCAAGGTAGCAGGCCCTTTATGGAAAAATGACGATGAGTTGTTTTTCATAGCCAGGAATGAATTGTATACAGCCGTAGTAGGGGATATTATGGACAAGATGGGGTTGCTCTGCCAGTTCCTCCCTCCTGAAATACAGCCACTCCATACGGATATGTTTGTAGTGGGGCGTGCCATGACCGTATTGGAAGCAGATGTATTCACAGAACATGCAGAAGAAGGTCAGAACCCAATTTTAAAGAAGCCATTTGGCCTTATGCTGGAAGCGCTGGACGATCTGAAGAATAATGAGGTCTACATTTGCACAGGAGCTTCCCCTTCCTACGCATTATGGGGAGAGCTCATGAGCACCCGGGCAATGAAGCTGGGAGCAGCAGGGGCCGTAGTAGATGGTTATTCAAGAGATACAAAAGGCATTTTGCAACTGGACTTCCCTACTTTCTCCTATGGCCGCTATGCGCAGGACCAGGCACCACGGGGAAAAGTAATAGATTTCAGGGTGCCGCTGGAGATCAGGGGTGTGCGCATCATGCCGGGAGATATTGTACTGGGGGATATGGATGGTGTTTGTATTATCCCGCGTGCAGCAGAAAAAGAAGTGTTCACAAGAGCTGTCGAGAAAGCAAGAGGAGAAAAGATGGTGCAGCAGAAAATACTGGAAGGTATGAGCGCAGGGGATGCATTTGAAAAATATGGAATTATGTAATTATGCGTAAACAAGCAATGATCATACTGTTTGCTTTGCTATACCTGTCCGCCCATGCACAAACCCAACGTTTATCTCCCCGGCCGGATCATGTAGTATCGCTGAACGGCAAATGGAATTTCCAGGAACAATACCAGATCAATGTACCGGGAGAATGGGTAATGCAGGGTTTTACAATAAATGAAGGAGAAACAGCTGTATATAAACGTTCACTGGAAATACCGGTGGAATGGAAGGGACAGCAGGTGAAGTTACGCTTTGATGCAGTAAGCTCCCATGCCATTGTAAAAGTGAACAACGTAAAAGTAGGTGAACATGAAGGCGGCTTTGTGCCTTTTGAAATGGATATCACCAATGCGCTCAAGGAAAATAACAACATACTGGAAGTGGCTGTACAGGCTGGAACGATCAGTGACCGCCTCGCCTGCACTTCACAATACGCTGCACACACTGTTGGGGGGATCTTACGCAAAGTGAGCATGTTTGCCCTGCCGCCGGTGAACCTTGCAGATATCACTGTCAATACCGTGTTTGACAAACAATACAGGAATGCATCATTACAGGTGCGTACAGTCATTGCCAATGAATCTGCAGGTAATGCTGCCGTGGCTTACCGGTTCATCCTGAAAGACCGGGAAGGGAAGATCGTGCTGCAGCAAAAGACCTCTCAATACACAGTAGCAGCGCAAAGTACAGTGAACCATGAACAGCCGCTGCCCATACGTGCACCACACCAATGGAATCCGGAACAGCCTTACCTGTATGAATTGCAGGTGGAACTATTGCGGAACGGGCAACCTGTTCAGTCCGCAAAACAGCAAACAGGTTTCCGGCAGGTGACCATTAAAGGAAATGAATTACTGGTGAATGGAAGGCCTGTTAAACTCCGTGGGGTGAACAGGCACGAAGTACATCCACTTAGCGGCAGAAGTATTGCGCCCGAACTGCATAGGCAGGATGCCATCTTATTCCGTGATGCTAATTGCAACTATATCCGTACCTCTCACTATCCACCCTCGGAAGAATTCCTGCAGGCAGCAGATGAGCTGGGGCTTTTTGTAGAAAGTGAAGCCGCCCTCACCTGGATAGAACACGGGGCTTCTCCCATCTGGAGATTATGGAATTACCAGGATGAAAAATTCCTGCCCCTGATGATACAAGCCAATGCAGATAATATCATGATGGGGAAGAACCATCCCTCTGTTATTATCTGGTCACTGGGCAACGAATCGCGCTGGAGCCCTTTATGGGAAAAGGTGAATACGTTTGTAAAGAAAACAGATCCGGGAAGGCCCACTACCTTTCATGATCAATGCTGGGGAGGTTTTAATAATGCCGGCAGTAAAGCAGATATTGCCGTGTACCATTATCCTGATATCAATGGGCCTGCAGCGGCCGCAGCATCTGAACGGCCTGTGCTGTTTGGCGAATACGCGCATCTTTCCTGTTACAATCGCAGAGAGTTGATCACAGATCCCGGCGTACGCAGCGCATATAACGCACCGCTGGTCACTTTTTATGATTCCATCCACCACTATAAAGGTTGTCTTGGAGGTGCCATCTGGAGTGGCATAGATGATATATTTCATCTGCCGGACGGACGTATTGTGGGATATGGTCCCTGGGGGCCAATAGATGGGTGGAGAAGGCCCAAGCCGGAATATGCAGGTATGAAAAAAGCATATGCCCCGGTGAAGATCACCTCCGTAAAAGAGGCAGGAGATCACCTGGAAGTAGGTATAGTGAACAGATACGACTTTATTTCGTTAAAGGATATAAAGATCACGGCAAATGGTAAACCATTGACGGCGGAGAATGGAATTTTACGTGTACCTAAAAAAGCACATCTTGTTTTCAATGACCCCCGTGGTTTTGTGGCGAATGAAGAAGTGTTCGGAGAGCCTGAGGCAAAGGAAAAGGAACAACGTAACTGGGAGGTTTCCTGGTCTGAGAACGACGGAGCTATCTTTGTAAAACAAGGGCCAATCACCTACACGATCAATAAGATCAGGGGTGTAATTGAAAGTGTGCGAAAAGGCACAGATACATTAATGACGTAAGGCCCTGTGTTCTGCGTAGTGCCAATGAACAGTGAAGATGGTGGTAAACCGAATGTAGCTGGCGAAACATACCAGAACAATATTTATCCGCTGAAAACATATCCCCAGTACACGCTTTTTTCAAAGGACCTCAAAATAAGCAAAGATGCAGCGGGGGTAAAGATCAGCATGAATGTAACCTATACTACCGGCAGGGCACAACAGTCATACCTGTTTAACACATCAGGAGAACTTGTAACAACATACGAAGTGAATTACAGGGGTAATGATTCCATTCCTTATCAGTACGGCCTGCTTATGCAATTGCCACGCAGGTTCGATCGCCTGCAATGGGAACGAAAGGGGGAATTCTCTGTTTACGCCGCATCAGACATTGCGCGTAATAAAGGAGCAGCCAGGCTGAATGCGAAACAACTGAACGCAGTGGAAGAACATGGTGTTGTGCCCGTATGGCCATGGAAGGATGATGCCAATGAACTGGGATCAAATGATTTTCGTTCCACTAAACACTTTATACGGCAGGTAACACTCACAGATGCAAAGGGCAACGGCCTTGAAGTGATCTCAGATGGTAAACAGGCTTCCCGCAGCTGGCTGCAGGACGAAGGAGTGCAATGGCTGATAGCAGATTATAGTAATAACGGATCAGAACCATTTTATGGAACACCACATGCAGATGGTAAGATCAACATCAGAAGAAAAAGTATTAAAGGAACCGTAACTGTAAAGATGCCATGATAAAAAAAATGAAGTTTATCATAAGTTTATTGAGTCTTCCCGCCATGCTGCCCGCACAGGATTATATGGCTGGTGGCAGAAAAGCACTGGCGCCGGTGCCTGTAGCGGTAAGTGGTATGAAACAACCGGTGATCAGCCTTAATGGTACCTGGGAGATCAGCCTGGATGCCAATAACTGGAAACAGGTTCTGGTGCCGGGAGAGCCTGTTATGCAGGGTGTAGAACTAAAACATGACCAACCATTTAATTACCGCCGTAAACTTACTATCCCGGCAGACGCCGCTGGTAAAACACTGGCTATCCGTTTCAATGGCGTATACAGTTATGCCCGTGTATGGGTAAATGGCCATTTCATCAGGGAACATTATGGCGGTTTTACTGCCTGGGAATGTGATATCACACCTTATGTGCAACCCGGAAAGGAAGCGGAACTTAAAGTGGAAGTAACAGATCGGCTGGATGATATTTCATTTGCCTCCGGATACGCCCATCACCCTATCGGAGGCATTCTCCGGGAGGTACAGCTAATTGCGCGCCCATCTGTGCATATACAAAGATTGTATGCACATGCCACATTGGTGGATGACCTGAAAAACGGAGAGCTGGCATTGGATATTCTGTTGAACACGCCGAAAGAAAATGTGACCGTAGCCTGTACACTCACATCACCCGATGGTAAAAAGATCACTTTCCCGCAGGGAGGAACCAGGACAAAACTGATCAACCCGGAACCCTGGACGGCAGAACGACCCCGGCTTTACCGGCTGGATGTTGCTGTTACAGAGAATGGTAAGATCACTGAAAAGATCACGCAGCAAATAGGTTTTAGAAAGGTAGAAATAAGCAACGATAAACAATTACTGGTGAATGGGAAACCTGTGAAGCTCAGAGGTGCCTGCCGCCATGATATGCATCCATTGCTGGGCCGCAGCACCAACAGGCAGCAGGATAGCCTCGATGTTATCCTTGCGAAAGAAGCCAACCTGAACTTTATCCGTACATCCCACTACCCGCCTTCACAGGATTTTCTTGAATTCTGCGACCGCTATGGCATTTATGTACAGGAAGAAACAGCCATCTGTTTTGTTGGGCAGGATCGTGGTGGAGAATATAATAAACATACCTCCACCCAGAACGATACAGCATATACCAGCCGTTACCTGGGCCAGCTCAGCGAAATGATAGACAGGGATCGTAATCATGCCGCCATCATCATGTGGTCCATCGGAAATGAAAGTAACTATGGTGCTAATTTCCAGCAGGAGTATGATTTTGTGAAAAGAACAGATGCCAGCAGGCCCGTATCATGGTCATGGCCCGGCACTGCATTAAAAGACGGTAAACGTTGTTTTGATATCGCAGTATCGCATTACCCGGTATACAGCGGAAAGGGGAGTGATATGGGCGGCACAGAGAGAGATATGGTTCATCCCGATTATCCCGTGCTTGGCGATGAATGGGCACATGTGGCATGTTATAATACAGATCTCCTTAAATACGATCCGAACGTAAAGGACTACTGGGGCCGTAGTTTGGACACCATGTGGCTGAACCGTTTCGATGTGCGTGGAAATATTGGTGGCGCCATCTGGGGAATGATCGATGAAACCTTCCATACGCCTGCGAAAGTAACCGGATATGGCCCCTGGGGTTTTATAGATGTCTGGCGCAGGAAAAAAGCAGAATTCTGGAATACTAAAAAAGCCTATTCTCCTGTCCGCATCCTGCAAACACATTTTAGTACTGCGGAAGTACTGAAGATACCCGTAAAGAACAGGTTTGATCACACATCCCTTTCTGCTGTGAGCTGTAAATTAACGGCTGAGGGTAAAACTACCACATTAAAGCTTCCTGCCATAGCTCCGCATGAGGAAGGTATGATCAGTCTCAACGTTAAACAATACCGGGAATCATCCCTGCTATTGCAATTCTTTGATGAAAGAAATAACCTCATAGATGAAGAAAAGATCACCTGGGGAACGCGGCATACCCCGCAGGAAAAAATGCAGAAAGCCAGGCTAACCATTGATGAGAATGGGGAACAGGGTACTTTATCTGCGGCCATTATAAATGGAGTGCCTGTAATGACTGGCATGCCGGAGGTAGCGATCAACAGACCTGAACAAGGTAATGCCTTTAAGAACACAGCAGGCAACTTTTCAGAGAACATGAAGATCTCCGGTGTAAACGTTACACGTTCCGGCGATAAGACCATCTATCATCTAAAAGGGCAAACAGGCAACTATCCGGTGTCCTTAAGTGTTACTTTATTTCCAACCGGCCTGGTGGAAGTGAAATATGAAGCAGACAGCATCCCCCGGCACACCTGGGAAATAGGGATTAAGATCCCCGTATCTGCTGAACTGAACAGGATTGAATGGGATAGAGAAGGTTACTGGACAACCTATCCGGAGGGGCATCTTTCCGCCACCCAGGGAAAAGCAGACAGGAAATCAGGAGCTGTGGCGCACTATCGGGAAAAACCTTCCTATAACATTGCGCAATCCACAACAGACTATTACCTCGCAGGCACCACAGACGACAGCAAAGCATCAGTAGATGGTACCGAAGCATACAGAGCAAAAAAGGAGAACATCTATTCCTTTATCCTGGGCAATACTCAAAAGAAAGGCCGCATCCGTGTGATCTCAGCAGGAGATCAGGCAGCAAAAATGAATATAGATGCTGATGGAAAGCAATGGCTTGTGATCAGTGATAAATGGGACTATTGGAGCCTTTCCTGGGGCAATTACCAGGGCACCGTGAACAGATCAAAAAAGGTGAGCGGCACCGTGCGGTTCATCATTGAAGAATAAAACCAAAACAAACAATGAAGATCACAGATGTAAAAGTATGGCTGGTAGAAGGTGTAAAGTATAACTGGACCTTACTGAAGATCTATACAGATACAGGCCATACAGGAATAGGGGAAGCCACCAACTGGCCCGGTAGCCCCATTGTATATCATGCAGCAAAACACGTGGGAGAAAGGATCATTGGCCTGGATCCTATGAAAACAGATTTCATCTGGACGAAATTATATCGGGACCTCAATTGGATGGGCCCCTATGGTGCCAGCCTTTGCGCGATCAGTGGAATAGACATGGCCCTGCTGGACCTTAAGGGGAAAGTGCTGGGAACACCTTGTTATGAATTACTGGGAGGCGCTTTTCGTAAAGAGATACAATTATACGCCAACTACTGGTTCACCGGTGGCGGTCATAATGCGGCAGACTATGCCACACAGGCAAAGAAAGTGAAAGAGGCTGGTTTTACAGGACTGAAGTTTGATCCCTTTGCGCATACAAACTATTTGTACGGAGAAGACCTCTCTTCCAATCTTACCTTAACACCTGCGCAGCAGGACCTTGCATTTGATGTGAGTAAAGCTGTGCGGGATGCTGTTGGGCCAGACTTTGATATCATGATAGAAACACATGCCATGCTTAATTTCAGAGTGGCGGTAAAAATGGCGCAGCGCCTGGCAACATTGGATATCACCTGGTATGAAGAACCAGCAGGCCCTGAAAGTGCCGATACATTGCGGGCCATGAGAGAGCGTATCCCGTCCAGTGTTTCTATCTGTGTAGGCGAGCGGCATTATACACGTCATGGTATCCGGCCATTGCTGGAAAAGAATGTCTGCGATATCATGATGCCTGACATTACACGTTGCGGGGGACCATCTGAAATGAAAAGAATGGCCACTATGATGGAAGCCTATAACGTGTTGCTAGCCCCGCATAATCCCAACGGACCTTTGTCAACGCTGGCATCCGCCCATGTCTGTGCATCCGTGCCTAATTTCTTCCGGCAGGAATTTATGTTCAATGATGTTCCCTGGAGAGATACAGTGATAGATCATCCCATTGCTGAAATGGTTAAAGATGGTCATCTTCATTTGAATAACCGCCCGGGATTAGGCGTGGACCTGGTGGAAGCGGAAATGGAAAAACATCCCGGCATCCTTCAACCACGTTCCGGATTTTATGTATAGGGAATGGCAGGCAGCAGTGCTGCACAGAAGCAATACTATGCTCGGAGAAGGGCCTTTCTGGGATAGCGGAAAGAAAACGGTCATGTATGTAGATATTGAAGGAGAAAAGATCTGCGCTTTACGTACCGAAACAGCGGCTTATGGTGAGATGAAAGTGAACCGCAGGATTGGGATGATCATACCCGCCGGGCGAAATAAACTACTAATGGGTTTGCAAGGCTCAATTGATCTATTGGATACAGCATCGGGTGAACAGTGGATGGTTGCTCCTGTAGAATGGGATAAACCAAGGAATCGTTGTAATGATGGTAAATGTGATGCAGCCGGCCGGTTATGGATAGGTACCATGCATATGGATGGAGAACTTCATCAGGGTGCATTGTACCGCTATGATGGAACACTTCGGAAAATGCTTGATAATATCAGCGTGTCTAACGGTATCTGTTGGTCTGCAAACAACAGTAAAATGTATTATATCGATTCCATGGACTATAATATCAAAGCTTTTGATTTTGATCTGGCAAATGGAGAGATCAGCAATGAAAGTATCATCGCCCAAACCGGATTTATACCAGACGGGATGTGTACAGACGAGGAAGGTATGTTGTGGGTAGCCATGTGGGGAGGCGGGTGTGTACACAGGTATCATCCGGAGAGCGGAGAGATCATAGGCAAAATACTGGTAGATGCTCCGCATGTAACCTCCTGCGCATTTGGAGGCCCTGATATGAACCGCTTATTTATCACCACCGCAAGAAGCGGGCTTACCCAAAGTCAACTGGCACAGTTCCCGGACAGCGGATCTTTATTTGTGGCGGAATTGCCTGTAAAGGGAATACCTGCCCATTCATTCTCCAGTACTACGTTATGCATTTAGAACTGATAGATTACGCGATCATTGCCCTTTACTTTGTTTTTGTAGTGTCCATTGGGTTGATGCTGAAAAAGAAGGTGAGAACAGGCAACGATTTTCTCATGAGCAACCGGAGCATCCCGCTCTGGATCACCAGCCTTGCTTTTATCTCTGCCAACCTGGGAGCGCAGGAAGTATTGGGGATGGCAGCCAATGGAGCCAAATACGGTTTGTACACTGTTCACTTTTACTGGCTGGGTGCTGCCCTTGCCATGATCTTCCTGGGCGTTTACATGATGCCTTTCTACTATGGCAGCAAGGCGAGAAGCGTCCCTGAATACCTGAAGCTCCGCTTCGATGAAAAAACAAGAACTTTTAATGCACTCACTTTTGCAGGTATGACGGTATTTTCATCCGGTGTTTCCCTTTATGCATTGGCCATGCTGATGCAGGTAACGCTGGGGTGGGATTTTGATATGTCTGTCTGGCTGGCTGCAGGCATTGTACTGGTCTATATCTTCCTGGGAGGGCTCACCAGCGCGGTGTACAATGAAGTGTTACAATTCTTCCTCATTGTATTAGGCATTGCTCCGCTTGTATTCATAGGCCTGCAAAAAGCCGGTGGCTGGGAAGGTATTGTACAACATGTGGATGATGCAAAATTACACGTATGGAAAGGGCTCTCATCGCCGGAGAATAATCCCATGGGCGTGGATGCAATAGGTATGGTGTTCGGCCTTGGGTTTGTACTGGCCTTTGGTTATTGGTGTACAGATTTCCTTGTAGTGCAGCGCGCAATGATCAGTCGTAATCTGAATGATGCCAGGAGAACACCTGTAATAGCGGCTATTCCCAAAGTACTGATGCCATTGATTGTTATCCTGCCCGGTATCGTACTGCTGGCATTGCAACAACAGTTCGCAGGATTTCAGCTGCCGGTGAATGCGGCAGGCGAAACGGATTATAATATGGCATTACCGGTGATGTTGAAACAATTATATCCCAGCGGTATGCTGGGGGTAGGTATTACTGCTCTCATCGCTTCTTTTATGAGTGGCATGGCCGGAAATGTGACCGCCTTCAATACTGTTTGGACCTTTGATATCTATCAGTCCCACATCCGTAAGGATGCTTCAGAGAAACATTACCTGTATGTAGGCAAGATCACTACGGTTGCAGGTATTGCAGCATCTGTGGCCACTGCTTATGTGGCGCGTGGTTACAATAGCATTATGGACCTGCTGCAACTGGTGTTCAGCTTTGTGAACGCACCGCTCTTTGCTACCTTTTTCCTGGGTATGTTTTGGAAACGAACCACCGGGCATGGGGCTTTCTGGGGATTGATAGCGGGTACACTTACTGCTGCTTTTGTTCACGGTATTTCCGTAGCGGAAGGGAAAGGGGGATGGATAGTGCCGCTTACCGGTTTTTATTCCGGTACCAGCCAGGCGTTCACCATTGCGTGGATCGCCTTCCTGGTATGTTTGGCAGTTACCATCCTTATCAGCCTGTTTACTGCCCCAAGGGAAGAGAAAGAGCTGGAAGGCCTGGTGTACAGCCTTACGGAAAGGATAAAGGATACAGAGAAGCGCTGGTATAAGAATCCCTTGTGGTTAGGAGTGATCGTATTGGTGATAACAATTGTTTTCAACATAATTTTCTTTTAATTGCATCTATGAACAGGTTCCTGGATCTGCGTTTTGTAATAGGGCTTTTCTTTTTGCTGACAGGTACCATCCTGCTGCTGCATAAAGTATTTCACCCGGAACAGCCGGACGTCAATCTATGGTGTGGCGGGCTGTTTGTATTGTTCGGGCTGCTTATGACAATGTTGTCAAAGAACGAAAAAGAATAACATCCATATGGCACTTGCAATTGATTTAAAAGATAAAATTGTGATCGTTACCGGATCTGCATCCGGGATTGGTGCCGGTATTGCAGCTATGATGGAACAGGCTGGTGCTGTGGTGGAAGGCTGCGATATCAATGCTCCCCGATCAGTGGATGTAACGGATTTGAATGCCCTGGAAACATTTGTTGCAGATGTGATAAAAAGACGGCAGCGGATAGATATATTGGTTTCCTGTGCCGGAGCCAATGTTTTTGAAGGAGTTGCGCAATGTACCACCGCACAATGGGATAACAATATACAATTGAACCTCAGTTCCCACTGGCAGGTAGCAAAGTTATGTAAACCTTACCTGGAGCAAAACGGCAACGGTGTGATCATCATTATCACCTCCAATCATGCATATTCAACCATACCCGGTTGTTTTCCCTATAATGTAGCTAAAACAGCATTAACAGGCCTCGTTCGCAGCCTGGCCATAGAATGGGCTCCTGCCATTCGTACTGTGGGTATTGCTCCTGGTTTTATTGATACGCCCGGCAACCAGGAATGGTTCAATGCACACGTTACGCCCGATGAAGAAAAAGCCCGTACCGTAAACCTTCACCCCGTAAAAAAGCTGGGCACGCCGGAAGAGATAGGTGCATGGTGTGTGTTTCTTGCCAGCCCTTTCGCATCCTTTAGTACAGGTACTACCTATGTGATAGACGGCGGCCGTTCTGCATTGATGCAGGATAGTTGAGAATTGCTGGAAAATGCTAGGATTATTATGAAACTTGCTAAGATCGTTTATATCTAAGCTGCCGCTTCTCTTACTTTTGTTGAGCTGGTATAACTGGCAATTACTGATCAACAAATATATTCAACCAAATTAATTCAAGGCTATTGCTGTACACCTGTATGAGGTGAATGTTCTGGTATAAATATGCCAGACCTACTCTTTATTGTTTCCACTACTACCAGCTAAAATAATTCCATCGTAAACAACACATGTATGAAGAAAATGGCTACTAATTACCTATGCAAGTGGCATTTGCGCAAACACAATTTTTATCAGGCCCTGCTAATCCCATTCTTTCTGTTATTCAGTTCCGGACTGCATGCTCAATCCGCCCGGAGCATCCAGGGTAATGTGACCGATGAAAATGGCACAGGTATTCCAGGGGTAACAGTTCTGATCAAGGGAACCAAAACCGGTACCAGCTCAGATGAAAAAGGGCATTACATAATACAGGTGCCGGCAGGGAAAGATACACTCAGCTTTACCTTTATTGGTTACGTAGCTAAAGATGCAGCTATCGGCAACCGCAGCACCATTAATATGCAACTGGAACCCGCTGCTTCCACCCTGAGTGATGTGGTGATCGTGGGGTTTGGTACACAAAAGAAAACAAGCCTCGTGAGCTCTGTTACCAGCATCAATCCTAAAGAGCTGAAAGGGCCCACCAGTAACCTGACTACCATGCTGGCCGGCCGCCTGGCCGGTGTTATATCCTTTCAGCGTTCTGGTGAGCCGGGTGCTGATAATGCTCAGTTCTTTATTCGCGGTGTAGGTACTTTCGGTACCGGTAAAGTAGATCCGTTGATCATGATCGACGGTATTGAAAGTGATAATACTTCATTGGCAAGATTGCAGGCGGATGATATTTCCGGATTCTCCATTCTGAAAGATGCCACAGCCTCCTCCATATATGGTGCACGTGGGGCGAATGGAGTGATATTGGTGACCACCAAACAAGGGGAATCCGGTAAAACCCGCTTTAATGTACGGGTAGAAAATTCCACTTCTTCCAATACAAAGAATTTTCAACTGGCAGATAATATTACATACATGCGCCTGGCCAACGAAGCATCGTTAACAAGGAACGCATTAGGTGCAGCACCTTATTCCCAGAATAAAATAGATCATACGGCTGCAGGCGATGATCCTTTGCTGTATCCAAATAACAACTGGGTTAAACAGATGATCAAGGATTACACCAATAACCAGCGTTACAATATGAATGTAAGCGGCGGGGGTGATAAACTGCAGTACTATCTTGCCATGACGTATAATGTGGACAATGGAGTGCTGAAAATTGCACCCCTCAATGATTTTAACAGCAACATTAAATTGCGCAATTATTCCGTACTGTCAAACGTAACACTCAATCTTACCAAAACAACAAAAGCACTGGTAAGCCTGAAGGGGCAGTTCGATGACTATAATGGACCGGTGGGTGGCGGTGCACGTATAATATCCAGCGTATTGACGGCTAACCCTGTTTCTTTTCCAGCCATTTATCCGCAATCTTATCTCCCTTATGCCAAACATCCGCTTTTTGGCAATGCGCTTATTCCCGGAACTACCAGGGACCTGTTTATCAATCCTTATGCGGAAGCAGTGCGTGGTTATCAGCAAAGTAATACAAGTACACTCACAGCACAGTTGCAGTTAACGCAGGATATGAGCGGCATCACACCCGGCCTGAATGCAAGGCTGATGGGTTATACCACCCGCTATTCCAGCTTTGATGTGGCTCGGCAATACAATCCCTTCTATTACCAGGTATTTACGGAGGATGGAAAAACACCAGCGGGCATTTCTCACCTGAATAATAATATTCCAGGTATTGGACAGATTGGAGGTCAGGCGCCTACTGAGTACCTGGATTATCGCCCGGGGGAACGCAAGCAGAACACAACTACTTATACGGAGCTGCAATTGAACTATGGCCGCACCATAGGCCAGCATAATGTAACCGGCATGCTGATCGGGCGGATGTTCAATTATCTCACAGGCGGGGCTACCGATCTTCAGTTATCATTGCCTAAAAGGAACCTTGGCGTAAGCGGCAGGTTCACCTACGGCTTCGATGACCGTTACCTGTTTGAATTTAACTTCGGATATAATGGCTCTGAAAGATTTGCTACTAATAATCGTTACGGCTTTTTCCCTTCTGTAGGTATCGGTTGGGTAGTTTCCAATGAACAGTTCTTTAGCGGCCTGAAAGATCAGATCAGCAATCTTAAATTCAGAGCTACCTACGGTCTCGTAGGGAACGACCAGATCGGCAGAGACGCGGATCGTTTCTTTTTCCTGTCGCAGGTGAACCTTAATGATGCCAGCAGGGCAGCGATCTTCGGAGAACGATTTGGCTACATCCGCCCCGGTGTTTCCACTTCCCGTTATGGGAATAACAATGTTACTTGGGAAAGGTCCAAACAACTGAACTATGGAATGGACCTTACTGTGTTTAAATCATTGACGCTGATAGTGGATGGTTACAGGAATAAAAGAAGGAACATTCTCATGACACGGGCAGATATACCTTCCACAGTAGGCCTGCAAACAATTCCACAAGCCAATACCGGCGAAGCAGAAAGTAATGGGATAGACCTTGCACTGGATTATAAGATCGCACGCGGCAGTGATTTCTGGCTTACTGCCCGGGGCACCTTTACCTACGCCACCAGCAAATTGCTGGTGAACGAAGAGCCAGCATTTGGCCCTGACCAAAGATATCTCTCCCGAGTTGGCTGGTCGCTGAGGCAACAGTTTGGTTTCATCGCAGAACGTTTGTTTATTGACGAGAAAGATGTAGCGAATTCGCCCAGGCAATTTGGTGACTATATGGCCGGCGATATCAAATACCGTGATATTAGCGGAGATGGCCAGATCACCAACGACGACCTTGTGCCGATAGGTTTACCTGATTATCCGGAGATCCTTTATGGATTTGGTTTTTCACTCGGGTTCAAAAACTTTGATCTGAGCATGTTCTTTCAGGGTTCTGCCCGTAGTTCATTCTTCGTCAATCCTTCTGCTATTTCTCCCTTTGTGCTGAATCCTGTTAACCCGCTTAACTCTAACCAAACATTAGGTACAGGTTATCAGAGCGGCTTGCTGGATGTGATCGCAAAAGATCACTGGTCTGAAGATAATCGTAATTCATATGCTTTCTGGCCAAGGCTCAGCAATACTTATGTTCAGAATAACCTGCCCGCATCCACATGGTGGATGCAGGATGGCGCATTCCTTCGCCTGAAAACAGCAGAGCTGGGCTATAATTTCCCTAAGAACCTCACCCGCCGTATAGGATTGAACAGCGGCAGGTTATACATGAACGGATTAAACCTGCTTTCTTTCAGCAAATTCAAATTATGGGATCCAGAAATGGGTGGCAATGGGCTGGGGTATCCTATCCAGCGTGTATTCAACGTAGGTGCCCTGATCGGGTTTTAATTATTCCAAAAAGTTATTGACATGATAAAGAAGAAATATAAACACTTTATATACGGATTGGCCGGGTTGTGTTTTGTAACACTTTGGATCCCCGGATGTAAAAAAGCATTCCTGGATGTAACACCGGATAATATAGCCACGGTAGAACTTGCATTTAATTCACAGAGCGAAGCGGAAAAATACCTGTTCACCTGTTACTCCTATTTACCTAATGACGGAGAAGTGCAGGAGAATCCTGCATTTATGGGCGCAGATGAAATGTGGATGGAATTTCCTACAGTAAGGATCAGCAGCTATGTCTGGAACATCGGGAGAGGTAATCAGAACAAGGCTGCCCCATTTGTAGATTACTGGGGAAGCAACACTTCGCTTTACAGGGCTATCAGGGATTGTAATGTTTTCCTGGAAAATGTGCAGGACCTCAGTAAAGTACCTGATCTTGGGATAGATATGCGTACGCGATGGATAGGTGAAGCGCAATTCCTGAAAGCATATTACCACTATATCTTATTAAGGAACTATGGGCCTATTGTGATCGTAGATAAGAACCTTCCTATCGATGCACCCATTGCTGAAATGCGTGTAAAACGCATGCCGGTTGATTCCGCAGTAAATTATATCAGCGCACTCCTGGATACAGCATCCACAAGATTACCGGAGCGTATCCAGAATAATGCTACTGAAATGGGGCGTATCACCAAAGTAATTGCAGCCGCGGTAAAGGCTAAGTTATTACTCATGGTGGCCAGCCCTTTATACAATGGCAACCCGGATTTTGCCACCTTCAAAAATAAAGACGGGTCTTTATTATTTAACCCCACTTTTGATATCGCTAAATGGCAGCGTGCTGCGGATGCCTGCAAGGCTGCTATCACAGCTGCGGAAGCAACAGGCAGTGCCTTATATGTGTTCCCACCATCTCCTGAGTTTAATATTAAAGATACTACCAGGATACAAATGAGCCTGCGGGGAGCTGTTTCAGAACCCCTCAACAAAGAAGTGATCTGGCCGCTCACCAATTCCACCACATTCAACTTACAGGCATTCTCAATGGCACATACAGACCCTGCACAGTCTTCTAACACAGGCTCTATTGCCGTAATGGCACCTACAATGAAAATGGTGTCCTTATTCTATACAAAGAACGGTGTACCTATCGCAGAGGATAAAACACTCAGCTTTGTTAATCCAACCGAATTGAGAACGGCCGTAAGGGCGGAGAAATATAATATCATCGAAAACTATAGAACTGCCCGGATCAATTTCGACAGGGAACCCCGCTTTTATAGCTCCCTTGGGTTTGACGGTGGCGTTTGGTACATGTCTAACAGTACCTCCAACTCAGATGATAACACATGGACGGTGCAATCCAAAAAGGGACAGTTTGGTAGCGGCCTGGCAACTCCTATTACAGGGTATTATCCCAAGAAACTGGTGAACAGGAAATTCATCTGGCAGGCGAACAATGCCATATTTGTGGAGAACTACGCATGGCCGGCAATTCGCCTGGCAGATATGTACCTGATGTATGCGGAAGCGCTGAACGAAGCGCAGGGGCCTGTAGCAGATGTGCATGAATATATCAACAGGGTGAGAACAAGAGCAGGCCTCAGATCGGTAGCAGAATCCTGGAGTAACTTTTCATCCAACCCCTCCAAGTATTCCTCAAAAGAAGGCATGCGGGCTATCATCCGCCAGGAACGTACAATTGAACTGGCATTTGAAGCCAACAGGTTCTGGGACCTGAGAAGGTGGAAAGAAGCAGGGCAGCAGCTGAACGGGAATATACAGGGCTGGGATGTGAACCAGTCAGACATCAACCTCTATTATAAAACACAAACATTCTTTACACAAAAGTTTGTAGTACCACGTGATTACTTCTGGCCCATCGGAGAAGCGGATATGCGTGTGAATCAAAACCTGGTACAGAACCCTGGCTGGTAATTATTCTTTCTCAAAAACTTTAATCACATGACCAAATATATCTTAGTACTAATGTTCCTGCTGGCCATATCCTGTAAACAGGAAGTGTTGCATGAGCCGGTAGAAAAAGGGCAGGGCGCACCCGGAGAGGTTTCTAAAGTAGAGGTGCTGAATAAGAATGGGGTGGCTGAGATCACTTATACTTTGCCATCCAACCCGGACCTGTCTTATGTGAAAGCAGTATATGAAGTTGGTAAAGGTACCAAACGGGAGATCAAAGCCTCTTATTATACCAATCGTATGGTGTTGGATGGCTTTGGTGATACGCTTGAACACAAGGTGGAGCTCTATGCAGTGAACAGGGGAGAACAGGTATCCAAGCCTGTTGTTGTTACAGTGAAACCATTGGTGTCTCCTATGACGCTGGCATTCCGGGACCTGCGTGTAGTGGCAACTTTTGGCGGTATCAATATCCAGGCGCTTAATAAATTCCGTTATCCGCTGGTGATCATGCCTATGAGAGATACAACAGGAAATGGAGCCTTTGCCAATCTGGATAACATATACACGGAAGATTCCATTATCAACCGCAGCATCCGCGGGCTCGATACTGTTGCTACTAAATTTGCATTCGCTATCCGGGATCGTTTCCTGAACTATACAGATACCCTGTATGCAACGCTCAAACCGATCTTTGAGCAAATGCTGAACCGCCTGGATTTTTCAGCCGTTAAATTGCCCAATGATGCTGTGTACGTATATGGCACCAACCAGGAAATGATGTGGGATGGCCGCGCCGGTAACGGATGGCCCAGCGCATTCACAGATGAGGCAGCCGGTTCTCCTCAGTCCATCACCATGAACCTGGGAAAAGCAAGTGTGCTGAGCCGCCTGCGGATCCGGCCCTACCTTGAAATTGGCAACAACTTTTATATCAGGGGTAACCCACGCTATTTTGAGATCTGGGGTTCCAACAATCCTAACCTGAACGGCGATTGGGCCAGCTGGACAAAACTGCTGGATTGTGAAGTAATAAAACCTTCAGGTCAGCCCTATGGTACAGAAACAACGGCAGACCAGGAAAAGGCCAGGATCGGTTGGGAGTTTGATTTTCCTCCCGGAACACCCGCCTACAAATATCTCCGCATCAGGGTATTGCGCACCTGGCAGGGGCAGTTCGGCTTCTGTATTTCCCAATTGCAGATCTGGGGTGCACCATTGTAATGCTTAATTAAAAAGAATGTACATGAAACAAAAATATATAAGGCGCTCATTGTTCATCTTAGTAGTTATACTGGCTGCTGCCTGTACAAAACGGGATGATTACAAAAAATACCAGGTGAACGGGGAAATCTCTTACCCCGGTATTATGGACTCTGTAAAAGTAATGGCCGGAAAGAACAGGGTACTCGTAACAGGGCTTTTTACTTCTGATCCCAAGATCACTATGTACCGCATGTTCTGGAACAGCAGGCAGGATTCCATAGAAGTACCTGTTGTCAGAAAGGGGGATGTGGACACTACGAGAACAATCCTCAGCAACCTGGTAGAAGGAGCCGTGACAGTGGAGATCAGAACTTACGATGCTAAAGGTAACAGGTCTATTCCTGTGTTCACTGTCGGCAATGCATATGGCGTACAATATGAATCCGCTATTAATAACCGCAGTGCTACTGCCATGACGGTCACAAAAGCAGGATTGAATATTACCTGGGCAGCGATTGCGACCAACAGTCCTTTCACCAGGCTCACCTATGCCAGTACTGATGGAAGCACAAAAATGATCAGGGTGCCCGGAGCAAATGTGAATACGCTCGTGGCAGATTACAGGTATGGTACAAAAATACTGGTGCATTCCGGGTATCTCCCGGAACCCACTGCCATTGACACATTTTTTGCCACAAAACCAGATACACTTAAAAAAGAGAACGCTCTGGCCGGTGTATATGTGAGCGGGGGGCTTAGAACAAACTATACAGGCGCCGTGGCTAATAACGTAGTAGCAGGTACTACTGTGCTTTCCGGTGATAAGACCAGTACAGAACTCAGTGCAGATAAAATAGAGGTAGATTATGCGAACCTGGGCGGCAGTGGCTGGAAATATGTGTTCACTTACGATGGTACCACTATCTCAGTAGCGCCTAATGCCACCATGATGGCAGGCATTGCTCCCGGTTCTTTCATCATACAGGGCCTTACATTTAATAGGGCTACAGGTATTATAGATGTTAAGACCGTTTATACCAATACCACTGGTGATGCAAGAAAAGTAGAAGAGACTTTGACTATGAAATAATATACTGTACACTTTCAATAAAGGCCGTCTCATTTTTGGGATGGCCCTTTATTTTTATTGTTATTTTAGCAGAAGATTTTGACTAAAATAAACAATATACCTTGCAGATTTCTTCAAAACTTCCAAATACCGGCACCACCATCTTCAGTGTAATGAGTGCCCTGGCAAACGAGTATAAAGCAGTCAACCTGGGTCAGGGGTTCCCGGACTATCCCATGAATGAAGCCCTGGTGGCAAAAGTGAATGAAGCCATGCAGGCAGGGTTTAACCAGTACGCCCCCATGCAGGGCTATCTTCCTTTGCGTGAAGTATTGGCAGAAAAGGTACATTTCCTCTACGGCACCACTATTAACCCGGATACCCAGATCACCATTACCCCCGGCGGTACTTATGGCATCTATACTTCACTTACCACCGTATTGCAACCCGGTGATGAAGTGATCATCTTTGAACCGGCATATGACAGCTATGTGCCCAATGTACTGGTGAATGGTGCCATACCCATACTGATAGAACTGAAATTCCCTGATTATAAAATAGATTGGGAAGAGGTACGCAGAAAGATAACGCCCCGCACAAAGTTCATTATGCTGAACACCCCGCATAACCCTACAGGCGCTGTATTGGGTGAAAGTGATGTTCGGCAGTTAAGGTCCATTGTGGAAGGCACGAATATATTTATACTCAGCGATGAGGTATATGAACACCTCATCTACGATAATATCCCCCACCAAAGCATACTCCGCTATCCGGACCTGCTGGAGCGTAGTTTTGTGACTTTCTCTTTCGGGAAGTTATATCATTGCACCGGCTGGAAGATGGGCTATTGCATCAGTTCACCTGCCTTAATGCAGGAGTTCAGAAAAGTGCATCAGTATAACTGTTTCTCCTGTCATACCCCTTCGCAGGTGGCACTGGCAGGGTTTCTGAAAGACAAAGACTCCTATTTGCAGTTAAGCGGTTTTATGCAGGCCAAACGTGATTATTTTCACCGGCTGATGTCCGGCACCCGTTTTTCTCCAATGCCGAGTTACGGCAGTTATTTCCAGTGTTACCAATATGACAGGATCAGTGAAGAAGGGGATGCGGATTTCGCAGTGCGCATCACAAAAGAATTTGGTGTAGCCACGGTGCCTGTATCTGCATTCTATCAATCAGGCAGGGATCATAAAGTGATCAGGTTCTGTTTTGCGAAGAAGGAGGAAACATTGGAAATGGCTGTAGAGCGCCTGGTTAAAGTATAGTTTTCATTCACCCCAAAAGCACCAATTAAATGGCAGCTAATACTATTGATGAAGTCATCCTTCAACTGGAACAGTTAATTGAAGAATGCATTGATACGAACAGCCGCATCGGTTTTTTCGCTTCCCTTTATTACAAAGTAACGGTAAGAGTGAAGGAAGGGATCCTCAATAATGAATTTGAGGATGGCGCGCGTATGGAAAGACTGGATGTTTTTTTTGCCAACCGCTACCTGGAAGCAGTACAGCAATGGAAGGCAAAAAAGCCTACCTCCGGCCCATGGGCATCTGCATTCAGTGGTACAAAGAAACCCACCGTGATACTCCTGCAGCAATTGCTGCTGGGCATGAACGCACATATCAATTATGATCTGGGCATAGCGGCCGTGGATGCAGCAGCAGGGCAGGATATACAGTCTTTGCATAAAGACTTCATCAGTATCAATACCATCATCGGCTCTCTCACCTTTGAGGTAACGAATGCCATCAGCCGGATCTCTCCTTTGTTATCGCTGGTGGGTATGCATGCCAATAACGGAGAATCCATCCTTATTCAGTTCAGTATTTCCAATGCACGGGATGGGGCATGGAGTTTTGCAGAGGAGTTGGCTGGTAAAACAGGAGAGGAGAGAGCAGCATGTTTGGCCGCCAGGGACCAGAGCATCACAAAGTTGGCTGATGCCCTGAAAAGCCCTAAAGGTTTTGTGAAGATCACCACCTTTATCATTTTCCTCTTTGAATGGAAAAGCCCCCGCAAGATCATACGGGTCTTATATGATTATAAGAAGAAGTTCTTTCATTATAATAAGAAAGCGGCATAACTACCAGCCTATGCCATAATCTTCCCCATGATTACTGCTGCCTCCCCAGAGACTGCCATGTACCCTGTCGAAGAAGATGGCATTGATGGGGCCGCTGCTCCGTGCTACAAAATTGAGCTTATACCCCATGTTCTGTAAAGCTGTTCTTGTTGTTTCCGGCGTATTGGTATTGAGCAGAATGCTGCCCGGTTTTGGCTGTCGTTCTTTGATGGTCATACCACCCAGGGAGAGCCATAACTGATTGCTGTTGATATTTGCTGCTTCCGTAGCCTGCTGAACCGTCATACCAAACTCTACCATGTTCAGGAAGAACTGTAAAAGATTTTGGTCCTGTGTATCGCCGCCTTGTACCGCGAAGGAGAGGAAAGGTTTTCCATCCTTCAATGCCATGGAAGGCGTTAGGGTAACACGGGGTCTTTTGCCTGGTGCCAATACGTTAAAAGGGCTTAAGGCAGAATCCAGAACAAAGCTCTGCAAACGCTGGCTCATGCCAACACCTGTGCGTCCTGCAATGCAGGCCGGCATCCATCCGCCGCTGGGTGTAATGGATACTACCCATCCCTCTTCGTCTGCTGCTTCCACACTGGTAGTGCCGCGCCACAAACGGTCCATGTAGAGACTGTCTGCCTGTTGCTGATAGGCCATTTCATCATTGGCACTGCTGCGATGCAAATGTTCTGCTACAGCATCATGTTTTGGTACAAAACCATCCGGCTTTTTATTCCCTGTAGAATCAGTGAAGGAAGCTCTTTCCGGCAGCAGGTACAACACAGGATTCTTTTTGCCCTCAAAAGGATAGGGATCCCCTGGTTGCGCATCCGGATTGTTTTTAGCAGGGTCGATGAGCTTAGCCCTTTCTTTTGCATAGGCTTTACTCAGTAATCCTTTGATAGGCGGCTTCTTCAGTGAAAAATTAGGATCACCATAATAGAAATCCCTGTCCGCGAAGGTCAGGTTCATGGTTTGGTAAAGGGTATGAATATAGGCCGGTGAATTATAGCCCATGCCTTTCAGATCAAAGTTCTCCAGGATATTCAGGCTTTGCAGTAACATGGGGCCCTGCGTCCACTCCTGTAACTTATATACTTCAATGCCTTTGTAATTTACATGCAGTGGTTCCTCTTCAATGGGTTTCCATTTAGCGAGGTCTTCCATGGTGATCAGCCCTCCCTGTTCTTTACTGCCTCTTACAAATTCAATGGCGATATCTCCTTTGTAGAAACGATCGTAAGCAGCCATGATCGCTTCTTTACGGCTCTTTTTTTGCTTCAGTGCATTTTGTTCTGCCTCCACCATTTTAGTGAGTGTGGCCAAGAGGTCCTTTTGCACAAAGATCTCTCCTGCATCAGGGGCTAACCTTTCCCTTTCCGGATGCGTAAAGAAAACTTTTTTACTGTAAGGCCATTCCTGGATATATTTCCTTTCACGTTGTATACTGTTGGCTGTTTGTGCTTCTATGGGATAACCTGCTGCCAGTTCCATGGCAGGTGCCAGTACTTCTTTCAGGCTCAGTGTTCCATACTGCGCCAGCATATAACAAAGCCCGCCGGGTGTACCTGGTGTGGTAGCTGCCAAGGGGCCATATTCCGGAGGAAAACTATATCCTTTCTTTTTAAAGAATTCAACGGTAGCGCCTGTTGGTGCAACACCCATGGCATTGATCGCAATTACCTTCCCGGTTTTAGGATGATAGATGAGCGCCTGTGTTTCCCCTCCCCAGCTCAGTACATCCCACATGGTACAGGTTGCAGCCAGCATGGCGCATGCAGCATCTACTGCATTGCCTCCTTTCTGAAAGATCATAGCACCAGCCGTGGCAGCAAGTGGTTTGCCGGTAACGGCCATCCAGTGTTTACCGTGTAATGGTGGTTTCTGGGTTTGGGTTTGCGTCTGTTGGGCATTACTGGCTAAAAAAGCAGGTAAAAGAACCAGGATAAGCAGGAAGCAGCGGTACATGTCAATTTAGATAATGATTGGTACTAAATTAAGAAAATACCAGCCGATTATCAGTAAATTTTAAAAGCCTTCAATTCCCGCAGTCCTGTTGATCCTTCCAGGGAAGAGGTACCCGTTTGGGTAGTTGGTTTACAGGAATTGGCTGTAACCATTTTCAGGAGTAGGGAACGCAGTGGCAAACCGACTCAGGTTCATGTTAGTAAATATTAGATGAACAGGCAAATTATTTCAATATCACCACCTTGCTCTTGTGGATGATCATTCCCGTTTCCTTATGGAAGATCACCAGGTAATAGGTAGCAGCGGGTAATCCGGTAACATCTACATTCAGCTCCTGGTCTATATCATATTGATATAGTACCTGCCCCCAGGTATTGGTGAGCTGCATGCCCTGTTTGCTGAGATATCCATTCACCCTTACCTTGAACCTGCCATGGTTTGGATTGGGGAAAACCTGCACATCGCGTTGCGGTGGCACCGGCCTGATCTCTGAGTACACAATGGACCCATCTCTCAGCATTGCTTTAATACGGTAATAGCTCCATCCCCGGAAATCATTGAGATCGATCGTGTTGTAGTCCAATGCCCGTAATTCAATATTGCCAATACCTTTGGATGGCATTTCGCCCACCTTTTTGAAAGTGGTTTCATTCTCCAGTCTTCTTTCAATTTCAAAACGAAGGTTGTTCACTTCATACCAGGTAGTCCATAACAAGCCTACAGAAGAAGGATTGAGCCGGTCTGCCGCAAAACGGAGGAACATTAATTTTGTTCCTTCCAGGTTTTTGCGTGTAGCCTTGGCAAAGAATTCGCTGGCACCGGCATTTAATTGCACTGCATGTTTTGTAGCTGCCTGCTGCATAGTGGCGGTACTGAGATCACCGGTGGAAGTAGTGGTGAGCTGTTGTTCCCATGCATTGTTAACAAAATGGTTCACGAAACTGTTTGCACGGTTAGCCATATATATGGCAGATTCTGTGGCATTCATATGTTGAAAGGATAGGGAAAGAGGACTACTGTTCCTCCCGCTGATCCTGCCTATATTCCATGTTTTATAAATAAAGGTATCCGGCATGGCATTACCGGAAACGGCGTATTGATATACATTATCAAACACCCTTGCGCGGAAGGTTTCTACCCCCTGGTTTTGCAGGGCGGCAGGCGCATAATTGTTTTCATCCGTACCTATCGGGAAAGTAAGCGTATCGCCGCGGAGGTAAAGATATCCGCCTGCAATGTCTGTTCCGGTTACCACAAACCGCCGGTCGCTGTAACCGGTAATATTTCCGGCTGAAAGGTTCCAGCCATTTAAAAAGAAATGTCCATTCTGAAAATGAAGTGTATTGCGTATGCTGGCATCTTCCAGGTCTCCCAGTTCAACACCTGCTGCGTTATCTATCACCAGGTTAGGAAAGCTGCTGCCTGTATTGCCCGCAACATTATAACCTCCATACAATGTTTGCCGGCCGGTATTTGCTGCAAAGCGGAACATACCGCCTGTACCGGTAAAGCCGCCTGCGCTTTCATCTGTTAACACGGCCCCTGCACCATTCGTCCATTGCTTTCCCAGGAAATAAAGATTGGAACCGGGAATGGATCCCAGCAATCCATCATTGCGTGTATTCTGCCAGAACGTTACCGGCAGCACACCTGATATAGCCACCTTGCCTCCGGCGGGGATATAGATCCCCTGCTGGGCGAGGCTGCTTTGCAGGCAGCAGCAGATAAAAAACATAACAGACAGAATGTACCTCATAAAGCAGTCGTGGAGTTTACAAGGATGATCCAGCGGGTGCCGATTGATTGTACTTTTAATACGGCATTGGCGTTATAGGTGATGGGGCTGCCTCTCAAAGCATCACCACTACCTATGGCTACTACAACGTTGCCACTGCCACCTGTATATTCTCTTACAATAGTGTATTCTCTGCCTATGCAGGTAGAAGCTAAAGGAAGTGTGACAGTCATATTTCCGCTACCGCTGGCCCGGCGGAAAACCACCACATTGTGTGTTTCGTTCAATGTAACATTACCAGGGGTAAGAACGGTTACGTTGGTGGCAAACGAACCGCCTGCATGTAACGTGCTGGTAGGAGCATTGGTACCCACTCCTAAGCGGTCATTGGGATTATCCCAGAATAATTTATCTGCCTGCTGTTTTACTTCTGTATTGGAGTCGAATGATTTTTCTGCAAATAGCAACCCGCCCTGGACGAAATTAAGGTCCCCGTTCATCGTCACTACTTTGTACCAGATATTACCGTCTTTGTGTGTTACGGGAGCGTTGTTGCCCACCCATTCTTTAACAGCCAGAGTACTCTTATCAAAATAAAGCTGCGTAGTATATCCTGCTCCTCTGAATGCCAGCACGTTCCAGGAGTATGCATCTGTACCCAGCGGCCCGCTCAGAACAGTGCCTGTACCCGGACTGGCCCAGATCTTCATCCTGGCGTCATCATCAGGGGTATCAGCATTATAGGCATTATTATCAGGCAATGTAGCATAGGTAACCCCGAGACCATTATCCATGGTAGGTTCCCAGAGATTGGTAACACCGTTCCATTTTAATACATCTCCCGTAGCAGGTGCTGTATTTGCGATATTGCGGTTCTGGATCTTATTGGCATTCCAGATATTGTTGGTGTAATCACCTACCTTTTCCCATACGCCGTTGCGTTTATTATACATGATCTGTTCCCCGGCGTCTGTAACGTAAACCAGCATGCCATTATCAGCATTAAATAATTTACCGCCAGATAAGATCTGTGATTTCAATACACGTGGTAAGAGTAATCCCTGGTTGGTGCTATTCAGTTCCAGCACCGCGTCTTTTTTCACAACAGAGGGATTGTCACCTAATTTCAATTGCTGGGCAGCAGCGGGAAGGGATAGTAATAACAGGCCACAACTCAGGGCTGTAAGGAATTTCATAGTGAGAATGTTAGATCAAAAGGAATAAATAAACAAGGGGGTTGGCCAAAGGAGTTTGGCCAACCCCTGTTAATTATTTTCTGATGATATACCAGTTAGTTCCGTCTGATTGAATAGTAATAAATGTCCAGTCGTTGTAGATAACAAAGTTAGCGCCGCCTTCGATCAAAGCAGTGCCGGCAGGTGTTACCGTTACATCATGATCGATACCACCGGTGCCTATTTTTTTGATCGTGTACATCCGGCCAACGGCTGCCGCTGGTAAATTGATGACCAGGGAAGAAGCCGTAGCATTTGCCAGGATGGTATTGTCTTTATCATTCAGGGTATAACCTGAAGTGGCAACAGTTTTAATGGCCATGGCAACAGAACCGTCTACGTTCAGGGTAGAGTTACCGGTAGTTGTATTACCTACAGTTACATTCGCGGCAAAGTTCTTATCACCGCCAAAAGCCTGGGTGGCAGTAGATACACCTCCCGGGTTGGTGGCATCTGCAGCATGCAGGATGATCTCGTTATTGTCTGTTCCACCAATACTTAAACCTTTTGCATCAGCAGTGGTAGAGAATACACCTGCTACCATTTGTTTCTGTGCATCCTGCAGTTTTTCCCAGTCAGCCAGGGAGAGCAAACCGCGGGTGATACCCGTACCTGCTGTCGGGATATTGACGGTATGCTCACCGGTAGCGGCATTAGTGGCAATATTGAGGTCAGTACCACCGGAGCCTGCTACCAATGTTTGCGCAGCTATGGAAGATCCGTTAAAGCTGGATACAACAGTGTTAAAGGCTGCGGCAGACATGGTTCTGCGGTTCACTGCACCGGTTGCCTGATCTATCACCAGTACTTCTACCAATGTGGTGCTGGCAGCTACGTTGTGAAGGTTCACATTGTTGGCAATATCCAGGCTGTTAGCTGTAACGGAACCGCTTACTTTGGTATTACCGGTTACATCCAGTTTTTCAGTAGGCGCTGTATTACCAATACCTACCCTGCCGTCTGCAGCTACACGCATAGCCTCTACGTTATTTGTTTTCACAATAACGGCAGCGGAGTTGGTGGACCCGATGAAATCAGTAGCTTCGTTCACTGCGTTACCAGCGCGATTCCAGTTCAGGGCAGATTCATCCAGGGTAGCGAGCTTTACCCAGGTGCCGTTTTTACGCAGGTATAATACCTGGTTCTGTTTGGCGGCATCTTCCACTACCACCACCATACCATCAGGCGCCGTATTCAACGGAACGGCCGTTAGCATGGCAGGTTGTACGCGCGGAAGTAAGAGACCCTGACGGTCACTTTCCAATTCCAATACAGATGCTTTGTTGATTGAGTAGGGTTTGTCACCCACTTTCATTTGTGCATTAGCTTTAGATGCCACAATGAAAAGGCCGGCCGCGAAAGTTACGCGCGCGGCAATACGTAGAAAACTATTCATAGGAACAGAATAAGGGATAAATAGGATAAATAAAGAAACGAAAATGTATGTCTTAACTGAATTGTTCACCCATGCGGGAAGGCTGCCAACCTCCTAAATGCTTAAGAACCAAGTGATCTCTTACAGAATACAAATATAGAAAAATATAATATATTAAGAATGCTACTTATGTGTTATTTCTTGAGAAGAAGATATAAAAAGAAAAGTCCCAGCCCGTGTTTGCAAGGAAACTTACGGCTGGGACCAGGAATATTTAAAAGCAATATTTACAATATCAATTTGTGTCTGGTAAGTTTAGAGAACTGCAAGGGATAAATTATTCCACATGAAGATAGAAAACCCTATGCTACTTTATTGTTGTCTTTTACTTTCTGTGGTACACCCCGAATGTCCCAAACTATACCAAATAATCCCAGCATACGGAGAATGTAATAAGTGATGTCGATCTCCCACCAATAGAAGCCCTGCCGCGTTGCGCTCTGGTAATAGTGGTGGTTATTATGCCATCCTTCGCCAAGTGTTATCAGGGCCAGGATCAGGTTGTTTTTGGATTCATCGCCCGTTTTGTAGCGCGGTTTGCCGATCTTATGCATCAGGGAGTTAATGGTAAAAGTACCATGGAATAATAAGATGGTACTCAGGAAGAAACCGATGAACAAAGTAGAGAGACCAGCCTGCCAGTCGAACCAACCTGCGCCATTTACTTTATTACCAACAAAATATACCAGGGCAGCCAGGATCACCGGCGGTACCCAATGGTATTTATTCAGCCAGAACAATTCTTTTTCCTTTACATCCTTGATGAGGTCGAAACGGGTAGGTTTATGTTCAGGTCCCATGATCCAGCCGATGTGCGCATACCAGAATCCATAGATCTTAGCAGAATGCGGATCTTCAGGCGTATCACTGTGCTTATGGTGAATGCGGTGATTGGCTGCCCACCAGATAGCACCCTTCTGAAAGCTCGATTGTGCGCCAAATGCCAGGATGAACTGGAAGAATCGCGAAGTCTTATACGATCGGTGAGAAAAATACCGGTGATAACCACCCGTTACAAAAAACATGCGTACCACATACAATACAGCACATAGGATCCAGTCGAATGCCGTTACATGCGTAAAAAAGGCCAGCAGGGGAACGAGGTGAATACCAATGAAATCCATTTCGTGCAGCCAGTTTATTCTTTCTCTTTTTGCCAGGTTAGTAGTCATAACCCAAAAGTATAACCCTATTTTTAATTGACCAATGATTTAAGTCAATGTAAAAGCTGCTAAAGTTCTTGCTGGAGAACGAATTAGGCGTTTTTTAACATTAAGTTAACGATTGCAGCACAGGATAAAGTCCGTTTATCACTTTTAAACGCACTTTAAAACATAAGTCTACAAAATTCATAGACTAACTTGGTTATATTGTTAAACGTCTATACATTTGCATCGTAAACAAGGTGTATTCCCCGGCATAGGGGGATGTGCATCAACTATGCTGTACCGGAATGAGCCAACCACTCTTCCTCTTCTTTCTTTCATAATACATACAGGAAAAATTTGCGGTCAGCAAACCGCCAGGAAATCTATTGCCTAAAAAGAATCTAAAATGAGAACATTTACATGCTTAATGACATTGCTGTTTGCATTGCAATGGGCACATGCGCAGGATAGACGTGTTCAGGGAACTGTCCGCTCCGGCGACAATGTTGCACTCCCCGGCGCCAGCGTTCGCCTGAAAGGCACACAAACCGGAACTGTAACGGATGCTTCCGGCCGTTTTTCCATACAGGTACCCGGTAAAGGAGCTGTATTAATATTCAGCTACACCGGTTTCCAGACCCAGGAAGCCCCGGTATCTGATACCTCAGTAAATATCACACTGTCCGGTGCAGCTACACTCAACGAAGTGTTAGTGGTAGCATATGGTACCGCTAATAAAATATCTTATACAGGATCCGCTTCTACGGTGAGCGCGAAAGACCTGGAACGGCAGCAGGTATCCAGTATCAGCAGGGCTTTGCAGGGTACGGTACCCGGTGTGCAATCTGTTTCTTCCGCAGGGCAGCCTGGCAGTAATGCCACAATCCGCATCCGGGGGATCGGTTCTATCAATGCATCGAGCGACCCTTTATATGTGGTGGATGGCGTGCCTTTCTCCGGAAATATCAATTCTATTAACCCGGCCGATATTCAATCTATCAGTGTGTTGAAAGATGCAGCCGCCAGTGCATTGTATGGTTCACGTGGTGCAAACGGTGTGATCATCATAGCTACCAAACAGGGCCGCCTCAATTCCAAACCCGTAGTAACGCTGAGTGCCAGCACAGGATATTCCAAACGTGCGGTGAAAGACTATGAAAAACTGGATGCGAAAGAATATTTCGAATTACAGTGGGAGGCATTGCGTAATAAACAACTGGACCTTGGCAGAACTGCTGCAGTAGCGGCACAGTATGCTACAGATAACGTAGTGAGCAGCTTAAAGATTAACCCTTTCGGCTCTCAATATCCTAATCCCATTGGTACAGACGGTAAATTAGTAGCCGGTGCAAAACCTTTCTGGACAGACGATTGGGGAGAATCTACCCAGCGTACCGGGATCCGCCAACAGATAGATCTGAATGTAAGCGGCGGCAGTGAGCAAAGTAAATATTTTGTATCTGCAGGTTACCTGAATGATGATGGGTTTATCATCGGATCAGGTTATACGCGTTACAATGGCCGTGTGAATTACACAACCAAAGTGAACAGCTGGTTTGAAACCGGTGTGAATGTTGCTATCAGTTCGGCCAAACAGGATGCACCACCACAAAGCGACAGCGACCAGGGCAACCTTGCTAACTTCGGCAGGATCGTAGCTAATATCTATCCTATCTACGAAAGGAACCCTGATGGTACGTTGAAGCTGGACCAGAACGGCAATAAAGTATATGATTTCGGTAACTACCGCCCCAGTGCTGCAGCTACCGGTAACAACCTGCTCGGTTCTTCTTTGTTGAACAAATACCTGAGCCGTTTGGATAACCTTACTTTCCGTGGTTATATCCAGATCAATGTGCTCAGGGACCTGAAACTGAAGAGCAGCATCAATGCTGATTACAACAATACGCTTACGCATAACTACACCAATCCTGTATTCGGTGGAGGTATAAGTACCCGCGGTTCTGTCAGCAAAGGAGAGACACGTTTTCTGGCTTACACGGTGAACAATATCCTGGATTATACTTTTGCTTTCCGGCAACATCATTTTAATGTACTGGCAGGGCAGGAGGTATACATCCTGAATACATCTTCTCTCTCAGGCAGCAAAAGTAATTTCGGCTTCCTGGGTAAAGATGAACCTAACGCAGCTTCTTTGCTGACTGGTTTCAGCGGTAGTTCCGATAACTACAAGCTGGCCAGCTACCTCGCCAAAGTAGATTATGATTTCGCAGATAAATATTTCCTCTCCGGTAGTTTCCGCCGGGATGGTTCTTCCCGTTTCCACCCGGATTCCCGCTGGGGTAACTTCTGGTCTGTAGGTGCATCCTGGAATGTAACAAAGGAAGAATTCTTCCATGCACCTTCCTGGCTGGATGTACTGAAACTCCGTGCCAGTTACGGTGCGCAGGGTAATGATAACTTAGGAGGTTATTATCAGTACCAGGACCTGTATTCCATTTATAACAGTCTGGGTGAAGCAGGTGTGATCACTTCCCGCCTTCCAACACCGGGCCTTAAATGGGAAACCAACCTGAACTTTAATGCCGGCGTGGATGTGGCATTCCTGAAGAACAGGATCATTCTCTCTGCCGAATATTTTGATCGTAGTTCAAAGGACCTGTTATATCAAAGGCCGCTTGCACCATCACTGGGTTTCCCGGCCATTGACGATAACATCGGTTCACTTACCAATAAAGGATGGGACCTGCAATTGCAAACCACACCTGTGTTAACGAAGGATTTCAAATGGGATGTGGGTGTGAACCTCAGTCATTTCAACAATGAGATCACTTCCCTGCCTGCAAAGGAAATTGTACCGGCTAATACTTCTGTAATAGGCCCCACCAAAAAACTTACCGTAGGCGGTTCTGTATACGACTTCTTTATCCGCGAATGGGCGGGTGTTGATCAGGCAACAGGTTTGCCTTTATGGTATAAGAACACTTACGAAACATTGCCTAACGGAGAAAAGAGAGTTACGGGCCGCACTACTACCAGTGTATATGCACAGGCAGACCAGTATATTGTTGGTACTTCCTTACCTGACCTCACCGGAGGAGTGAACACCGTGCTGAACTACAGGGGCATTGAACTGAGCGCACTGCTGGCCTTCAGCATCGGTGGTAAAATACTGGATTACGACGAGGTGATGTTATCTCATAATGGTAACAGCGCAGGCCGTACCTGGAGCAAAGAAATACTGGACCGCTGGACGCCTGATAATAAGAACACCAATGTTCCCCGCCTCACTACGGATGCAACCAGCTGGAACAGTGCTTCCACCCGTTTCCTGTACGATGCTACCTATGCAAGGCTCCGGAACATTGGATTAAGTTATGCTTTACCCGCTAACTGGACCTCCCGTTTACGTTTGCAGCAGATCAGGGTATATACACGCGGAGAGAACCTGGTTACTTTTTATAAACACAAAGGGCTGGACCCTGAGCAGGCCTTGGATGGTGTAACCTTCTACCGCTACCCTGCACAGAAAACTATCTCCTTCGGTTTTGATGTTTCATTCTAAAAGACAGTACGATGAAAAGAGTTTATATATTACTTACAGGAGCTGTGATATTACTGGCCGCTTGTGGTAAATCATTCTTCGAAACTTCTCCTTCCGGCAGTTTAACCGGTAAAGAGTTGTATGCATCTACCAAGAACATAGACGCATTGGTGAACGGCACCATCCGTTACATCATGGAGAGTTCCACCTCTCAGGATAACCCCGGTTATTCTGCTATCATCCTTTCACAGGAAGCAATGGGCGGAGATGCCGTATTACGCGATGGTGTATATGGTTTCCTGGCCACCTACGGTTTCCTGGATCCTTCTGATAATACTACCCGCCGTGCGCTTTTCTTCTGGACCTTCCAGTATAAAGTGATCGACAACTGCAATAACATCATTGCTAATGTGGATGCGGCTTCCGGTACAGACAGTGAGAAAAAGTTCCTCAAAGGCCAGGCGCTTGCACTGCGTGCTTTCACTTATCTGAACCTGGTACGTCAATACCAGTTCACTTATGCGAAAGACAAAAATGCGAAAGGTGTGCCTTTATACACCACTCCTACCAATCCTGATTCCAAACCACAGCCAAGAGCTACGGTAGGTGCCATCTACGACCAGGTGATCGCAGACCTGAGAGAAGCAGATGGATTGCTGCAGGGCTTTAACCGCACCGTAAAGAACCGCCCTAATCAACAGGTGGTAAGAGGTTTGCTGGCACGTGCCTTCCTCACACAGGAGAACTGGGATTCTGCTGCGGTACGTGCAAAACAAGCCAGAACAGGTTTCCCTGTCATGGAGCCGATAGAATACCTCAAAGGGTTTAGTGATGTAAGTAATGTGGAATGGATCTGGGGCCATCCGCAGGCTACCGATCAGAACCTGGGGGGCGCATCTTATTTCGGTTATATTGATGTAACGCCGCCAACGGGTTACAGAAGTGTAATGGCAGACCCTCACTTCAGAGAACTCTTCACAGATGGTGATATCCGTAAAACATTGTTCAAACCCGTAGCTGATACTACGGACCCGCTGTTAGGATGGCTGAAGTATACCAAGTTCGTGAACAAAACAGATCAGTCCGGGCACATTGTATTAATGCGTTCCGCTGAAATGGTATTGATAGAAGCGGAAAGTAAAGCCCGGCTCAATAACATTGGCGGTGCTTTTGATGCACTCAATGAATTAAGGGTGAAAAGAAGTTTGCCCGCCCTGCTGAATGGCTCACTTACACAACCACAATTAATAGAAGAGGTCCTGAAAGAAAGAAGAAGGGAATTGTGGGGTGAAGGATTTGCACTGCCTGATATCCTGCGTTTGCAACGTACGCTGGTGCGTATACCTTCTACAGAAATACTCAGGGTGCCAAGGGCAGACGGCACGTTCAGGGATGTTCCTTTAAAAGGGCATCATCAGCTGAAGTTCCCGGATAAAACAGACTTTGTTCCGAACAGTCAGTATTATCTCTTCTCCATTCCCATTAATGAAATAAACGCTAATCCAAATCTATGATACGTTCTCTTTTAAGCATCGTATTGCTCTCCGGCACTTTATCTGCCAACGCGCAGAACTTTGCCATCACGGGTACCGTAAAAGGTGTGAGTTCAGGAAAGGTTTATCTGCAGCGCTTTACGAATAAAATGTTCTTTACCATAGATTCCAGTAATATCACGGATGGTAAGTTCCATTTTGCAAAGAAGCCCAAACTGCCTGAACTGTACGGCATCACGCTGAATCCTTCAGCCAGCCCCTTATTTATCTTTTTAGAAGATAAAAAGATAGAGGTAGAACTGGATTCAGCGGTCTACTACAGCAAGTCTGTGGTAAAGGGCTCTGATGCGCAGGACCTGTTCACCACATACAGGAACAGCCGGAATGTAAAAGTGGATGAATTCATTAAAGCGAATCCATCTTCCATTGTAGCCGCTTATGTACTGTACCGAGATTACTCTTACCGTTTAACACCGGATGAGATTGATAATAATGTAAAACTGTTAAGCCCTTCATTGCAAAAGACACAATATGTGAACGTGCTGAGGGAACTTTCCCCCACTTTGCGTAAAGTAGGCATCGGTGAAGTAGCACCAGAATTTACATTGGCAGATACAGATGGCAAACCGGTGAAGTTTTCCGGCCATTCAGGTAAATACCTGCTGCTGGATTTCTGGGCAGGATGGTGCGGCCCTTGCAGAAGGGAGAATCCCAACCTGGTAAGAGTATACGAAAAGTACAAAGGAAAAGGCTTTGATATTTTTGCAGTGTCGCTGGACAAGCAGAAGGAACAATGGGTAAAAGCGATAGCAGATGATAAGCTCACCTGGACGCATGTTTCAGATCTCAAATTCTGGGACAGTGCGCCCGCCAGGTTATACGGTGTAAGGGCTATTCCTTCCAACGTATTGATCGGCCCGGATGGGAAGATCCTGGCGCGGAACCTGAGAGGGAAGGAATTAGAAGAAAAACTGGCAACGCTGTTACAATAGAAAAAAGAAAGGGGCTGTATCAAAATGATACAGCCCCTTTCTTATATGTTGACTGATGCGAAATTTTTTAAGCCAGTTGCTCCTGCACCATATGATTAGCTCTTCTGCCAGCCTTTCTTGCCTGCTTATCCATTTTACGGTATGCGTTCCTTGCCGCATCCTTAATATCATTGAGTGCGGACTCTGCACGGCTGCGATTCTTCATTAACCAGAATGCACCTGCTACGGCTGTTCCTACTATGGAAGCTGCGATGATTATCTTCTTCATGACTCTTTGATTTGGTTCATGTATAGTAAAACAATGGTCGTGCCAAAAAAGGCCGCCCCTTGAGAGACAGCCTTTTACTTTTTTTAATATTTTGTTAAACAGCCGGTTCCTGCTGGCTCAGGCAATGAAAACTCCCCAATCCCCAGATGATCTCCGTAGAGTCGATGCCGATCACCTCCCTGTCTTTAAAACAACCGGAAATGATCTGCAGTGCTTCATCGTCCTTTTTGCACTGGAAGGTGGGCACAATCACATATTTATTGCTGATATAGAAATTTGCATAAGAAGCGGGTAAACGCTGCTCATCGTAAATAACCGCATCTGGCATGGGCAGCTCAATGATATTCAGCTGTTTGTCATTGAGAAGGCGCATTTGCTTCAGCTGGCGCAGGTTCTGTTGCAGCAGTTCGTAATTGTCGTCCTGCTTATCCGTTTCCACCACCGTGAGTACGGTATCTTCATTCACAAAACGGATGGTATCGTCTATATGGCCGTCTGTATCATCTCCTACAATACCGTCTTCTACCCATAATACCTGGTCTGCTCCGTAATACTGGTGCAGGTATTCTTCCACCTGGTCCCGGTTCAGATGCGGGTTACGGTTCTCATTCAGGAGGCAGCAGGTAGAGGTGAGAATGGTACCTTTTCCGTTGAACTCCACGGAACCGCCTTCCATAATAATTCCGGGGTGAAATACCGGCAGTTTATAATGATTGGCAATGAGGGTAGGGATCACATCGTCCTGCTCAAAAGGAGGGTATTTACCGCCCCAGGCGTTGTAATTCCAGTCTACCACTACCTTCTTTTCAGCCGCAGCGGGATTGATCAGGAATGCAGGGCCATGGTCCCGGCACCAGGCGTCGTTGGTAGGGTGCAGAAAGAATTCCACATTGGCGAGGTTCACGCCTTCCGCCTGCAAATGCCCGGTGGCAAATGCTTTCATCGCTTCATCCAGTACATTGATCCGTACTTTCTCACTATCCGCCAGGTATTTTACAAAACGGCTGTAGTAAGGGAAGATGGTATGGATCTTTCCCGGCCAGCTGGCTTCTTTATGCGGCCAGCTTAACCATGTGGCAATATGTGGATGAAATTCTGCGGGGAAATAATAGCCAAGTTGCTTGGGAGTAGGTTGCGTCATGCTTCGTCGTCAATATATCTTTTGGTAATAGGTTGGTAGGAATCGATCCTTCTGTCGCGCAGGAATGGCCAGTGCGTGCGGTACCTGTCTGTTTTGGAAAGGTCCAGTTCCAGCACCACGGTTTCTTCCTGGTCGTGCGGGCTGAGGTGCAGCAGGGAGCCAAAAGGATTGGCAATGAAAGAGCCCCCCCAGAACTTCATCAGTCCATCCTGTTCCAGACCTACGCGGTTCACGCTCACTACGTGAATGCCGTTGGCTACAGCATGGCTCCGCTGGATGGTCTGCCAGGCATTGTATTGTTCCACATTGGTGGCTTCATCCTGGCTGGTAGCCCAACCGATGGCGGTAGGGTAGAAGAGGATCTCTGCACCCATCAGGGCCGTGATACGGGCTGCTTCAGGGTACCATTGGTCCCAGCAGATCAGTACACCTATCTTCGCGAACTTCGTCTGGAATACCTTGTAACCCAGGTCGCCCGGTGTGAAATAGAATTTTTCGTAATAGGCCGGATCGTCCGGGATGTGCATCTTGCGGTATTTGCCGAGATACTTTCCATCCGCATCCAGCACGGCAGTAGTATTATGATATAAGCCTTCTGCTCTCTTTTCGAACAGGGAAGCAATGATCACTACCCCCAGTTCAGCAGCTACCTTACCCAGGGCCTCTGTGGAAGGGCCTGGAACAGGTTCTGCCAGTTTGAAGTTCTCGTAATCTTCTACATCGCAGAAGTAAAGAGAAGTGAACAACTCCTGCAGGCAAATGATCTGTGCGCCTTTGGCGGCGGCCTCTCTTACTTTTTCGATGGCTTTTGCCAGGTTCTGCGCTTTGTCTGCAGAACAGCTCATCTGTACGATTCCTGTTTTTACTTTTGCCATGATACCCATTATTAAACGGGTACAAAGGTATAAAAAACCAACCTTCATCCCATATTCCTGCATTTTCGTACCATTTAGCCCCACTGGCCCCGGTTGTTTATTAATATTGCATCAAATAATAGTATTCATGGAAAAATTCAGGAAGGCAGAGTTTTGGATCGCTACGGGGTTTTATCTCCTGGTAGTGGTGGCAGTACTCTTTCCCTTTTTATTAAGCGGCGAAGAATCCGGAACTTACTGGATAGCAAGGACTTTTGAGAATAACAACATGCATTTCGATGTATTCATACACGTGCTGCTGCCTAAGCTCACCATCGCTACCTTCAGTTACTTTGCATTCCTGATAGTCAATAACTGGGTAGTGCCTTCCTTCCTGGAAAAGAAACATTACTATGCGGGGGTACCTTTAGTTATCGCGGCATTTGGACTATTGTTCCTGTTTACGATGATTGCTTTTACTTATCGTTACGGCTATCAGCTGGGTTATAAAGAGATGCATGCATTCCATGTTGCTTGTGCCAGGAGGGCTTTGGGTGCTACGCTGGTTTGTGCTATCGCCTACGCCTTTTATTATGCGCTCAAATATCTTTATTTCACTTATTTGCACGGATGGTTCCAGAAGAATAATATATGGCGTAAAATAACAGTAGAGATCGTGTTGTTCTTCCTGGTCTGGATCGTATCACTGGTGATGGTGTCGCAGGATAATAATGGTACGATGTTCGTGTTCATCCTCTTTACAGGATTTTTCTATCAGCTCACCTATATTGTTGCTTACTACTTTGTTTTCCCTCCCTTCCATAATAAACGCCATGGATGGGGCATACTTTGGAGAAATTTACTCATCACAATAATGTTATCATGCGGCCTTACCATCTTCATGGTGGGGATTAGTGCCAGCTCGAGATCAATGGAGGCGCTTGCCTTCATGATCCTGCTGGGAGAGGTGATGTTTGTATTTCCTATTGCATGGTGGCTGTCGAAATTACGTTCAAAGCAAAAAGATGAGGTGTTAGTTTTGGAGAAAGCATTGGGTCGTTCTTCCGCCAATCTGGACTTTCTGCGCTCCCAGATTAACCCTCATTTTCTTTTTAATGCACTCAATACCCTGTATGGTACTGCCTTGCAGGAGAATGCTCCCCGTACCAGTGAAGGTGTACAGAAACTGGGTGATATGATGCGCTTTATGCTGCATGAGAATCACCAGGAAAAAATAGAACTTAGCAAAGAAGTAGGTTACCTGCAAAACTATATTGCCCTGCAGCGCCTGCGGATCCAGGAATCCAATGATATTAAGATCGCCGTGAACATTACTGAGGATGAATGTGATCACCCCATTGCGCCGATGCTGCTGATCCCTTTTGTAGAGAATGCTTTCAAACATGGTATCAGCCTCCGTAACCGTTCCTGGATAGTGGTATCCCTTTCCTGCGATGCCAATCATATTTACTTTGATGCTTACAACAGCGTGCATGTGAAACCAGAGAATGATCCGGAAAAAACAAGCCTGGGTATTGGGTTGAATAATGTGAAGAACAGACTGGCCTTGCTCTACCCGCGTAAGCATGATCTGAGCATCCGCCAAACCGCCACCGAGTTTTTTGTACACCTCACAATAGAGATCAATAAATGAGTCAACAGCAAAAGGAACCGGATGGTTTCAGTAAATTCCTGTGGTGGCTGGCTACCGCAGACGCAGAGATCTTAAAGGATTGTAAAGTAGATAAGGAAAGGTATCGCATAATAGGTATAGCCGTGCTCGTTACCTGGTTGTTTGCCACACTTGCCTGGGGATATTTCTTCTCCACCGTAGTGAAAGACGACCTGGTGATAGCGGGCCTGGCGCTGTTCTTCGGCTTCGCCATATTGTCTATAGACAGAAGCCTGATCGCTGCTATGAGCCGTAATGGCAGCAAACCGCAGTTCCTGCCGGTGGCCTTTCGCCTGCTGCTGGCTATTACCATTGGCCTCTTCATTTCACAACCTGTGGTATTGATGTTGTTTAAAAAAGACATCGATGCACAGATGGTGCTGGACAGGCAAAGTAAACTGGACCATTTCCGGAAGGAACAGGCTGATCTGAACCTTGTACGTACCAAAGAGCTCAGGCAACAGCTCAATACCCTCAACAGCCAGCAAACGCAAAAAGAAGAACAGGTAAAAGAGTATAAAGACGGATATATCCGGGAAACAGATGGTACCGGCGGTTCCGGCAAGATCGGGGAATCTGCCATCGCGAAAGTAAAGAAAGGGGAGTACCTGAAATCGGAAGAAGAGTTGCGCAAACTTAAAAAAGAACTGGAGCCTGCGCGCCTTGAAAAAGAAGCACAGCTGGCCACCATGTTCTCTGAAGATAGCCTGAAAGAACAGGCCTATATGGCTACCTTAACAGATGGTTTCCTTTCACAGACAGAGGCCCTCAACACCTTAACAGAAGAGCATCCACCGTTAAAACAACGTTACCGCCTGATCGTATTCATTATTACATTGATAGAGATCATGCCCCTGCTTACCAAACTGATGATGCCCAAAGGAGAATATGAAGAAAAACTGGCAGCGATCACAGCAGGCAGTACCAATGAATCCAAAGTGCAGCAGGGGTTACAGGAACATTACCAGGCCGGTGCTGCTGTAGCAGATGGGCAGGTAATAGATCATCTGTTCAATCTGACAGAAGTCCAGCGCAGGAAAGAAGCAGAGAAAGTAGTGAAGGACTGGGAGGCTGCAGATGGCCGTAGTTTTAAGAATTTATGGGCTAGTGCAAGGAGATTGTTGTTGCTGCATAAGGTGTGATCAGTTCCAATAAAAAAACACCCCTCCGGCACCGGAAGCTTTATACTGATAAACCGTAATTGACGTATCTTGTTTATATGAAGATGACCGCCATAGCGATCGATGATGAGCCTGTAGCCCTTTCCGTAATAAAGGCACACGCAGCCAAAGTTCCTTTTATGGAATTAAAAGGCACATTCACCAATGCCTTTGACGCCATGGAACTATTACGTAAAGAAAAAATAGACCTCCTCTTCCTGGATATTAAAATGCCCGATATCTCCGGACTGGATTTCCTTTCCAGCCTGCACGAACCACCCATGACCATTTTCACCACTGCCTATTCAGAACACGCCGTACAAAGCTTTGAACTGGACGCAATCGATTATTTACTCAAACCTTTCTCACTGGCCCGTTTCCTCAAAGCATGCAATAAAGCACACAGCTTATTACAGCTGAAACAGGAACGCCCGCAGAACCCCGGATACATCTTCATCAAATCCGGTTATGAACAGTTTAAAGTGCAGCTGGATGAAGTACTCTACCTGGAAAGCGCCGGTAACTACGTAAATTTTGTACTGCAGGATAAAAAAGTAATGTCCCGCCTGTCCATGCAGGAAGCCATGGCATTATTACCCATAGCTAATTTCACCCGCGTACACCGTTCCTTCATTGTAGCCAATCATAAAATAGACCGGATAGACCGCAGCTGCATTTATATCAGGCAAGTCGTGATCCCTATCGGCGCCGCATTTGGGGAAGCTGTGAACAGGATCTCCGGTGGAGGGGAAGAGGAATAAAAAAACAGGCGCCGCAAATGCAGCACCCGTGTCCTGTATGTGTATTCGTTAACACTACTTCTTAAAGATGGTCGCCACCGTTGCCCTGGTAGTAACCCCATGCACCACAATGATCTGCGGCTCAGAAAAACTCATTTCTCCCGCATGGATATAATCTATCCTGAAATCATCGCTTCCTGCACCGGTACAGCTGGGATTAGGTGAAATCACAATGGAACGCCCATTGATCCTGTAAAAATTCACCTCCGCCGCCTGGCCATGATCTACAACATAGACGGTATCACTTTCCCGGAAAGCAACGTAATCGCCTTCCACAAGGATGTTAGTGGTATCTCTGATGATCTGACCTTGAAAAGTGGCTGTAGTGACCTGGTAAGTGGCTTTCCATTGACCCGCAATAGGGCCAAGGGTTCCCTGGTCTTCTTTTTTACAGGCAGTAGCAAACAGCGCCAGGCATAAGGCGCCAGCCAGCAGTTTGGTGATTTTCATAGGAAGGGTAATTTCTACGGTAAATATACATTAAAATATAATACAAATTAAAATAATATTAATGTGTGTGGTCAGAGAGGCCCGCGATAGCCGTAATTGCTTATATTTGAGGCAATAAAATCTAATTATGAGAAAAACGTATTTGCTGTTGCTGGCTGGTTTATTTGCTGCCACAGCCTCCATTGCCCAGACAAACATCACCCCTGCCCAGGCGGGTGTTACTTACGGAAAAGCCATCAATGCAGAACAGGCTATTGAAATGGCAGACCTTCATCAGAAATTACAGTCAGACACTATTTATACCGGTAAAGTAGAAGGAAAAGTAGTGGAAGTATGCAAAAAGAAAGGCTGTTTCATGAAATTGGAAAGAGCTTCAGGCGAGCCTGTGATGGTAAAGTTCACGGATTATGCCTTCTTTATGCCACAGAACATTGTAGGAAAAACAGTGGTGGTAGAAGGTGTTGCCAAAGTGAATGAAACCTCCGTAGAGCGTTTAAAACACTTTGCGGAAGATGCCGGTAAAAGCAAAGCAGAAATTGCAAAGATCACCGCACCCAAGAAAGATATCGTGATTGTGGCAGATGGTGTGGTAGTTGTAAAATAACTATAGGAAGCGTTCTTTTATAAAGGGCCTGCCTGGTAAACGGGCAGGCCCTTTACTTTATAAGTTAATGGCGGACCGGATAGCCTGTACCAATACCCCGCAATCTACCTTTTCCAGTGGATGTTTCACCCCCGGCAATATGGTCATAGACCCACGGGGCAGACTTTTAAAAGCAGCATTGGTTTCTTCTATGCTGACCATTGTATCCAGCTCTCCCACCATTACCCTCACGGGTATGGTTATGTTTTTTAAGGTCTTATTTGTTAATGGAGGATCGTCTCCCAACTGCTGCATCAGGGAAGCTGTACCCGCCAAAAGCAGTTCCCAGCCCGGTTCACCGTGTAATGTTTTCAATTGTTCTGCAAAAGCAGGCACCTTTTCCTGTAATATTTTTGCATCCAGCATGCGGGTTTCTTTTGCGGCTGTTTCCGGCGTCCAGTTGAATTTGGTGGCCAGTGTGCCCACTTTCAGGAAAGCATCCGGCTGCCGCAATGCCGCAGCTAATGCTACATAGCCACCCATACTATACCCGAATACGGCAACAGGCGCTAACTTGTTTGAATGGATGTAATCCAGCAGCTGTTGTGCAAAAGCGGCGATACTAATACCTTCTGCAGGGTATTCAGTACGTCCGTGACCGTAAAAATTGAATTGGTGAATGCTGTACTGCTCACTTAGTGCGGGTGTTATGGTATCAAACTGCTGTGATGCTCCCAGGGCACCGTGCAAGAGAAGTAAGGTCGGTTTCATTTTTTTAATGGGGTATAAAAGATCGAAAAATATTAGCGAATTTAGTTTATATTTAGACTCTGAACCTTTGCTTCTAACAAGACTACGCCGAATCTTATTTTCTATAAACTTATTATCGTCTAAACAAAATTGTCCTCGAAAACCCAGTTGTCGCAGCAGGAAAGTGAGTAAAAATGGATAATAGCCGCAGCACAAAGTGCTGCGGTTTTTTTTGTATCGTATCAGGCAGAGATCTGCTGGCCGAATTGCAGCAGGTAGCCGTTGTTATCGTAGATGCCGAATTCACGCATGCCATAGTCGAAATCCTGCACAGGAAAACATACTTCGGCTTTGTCTTTTACCTTCTCCCATAATTCGTCTATGCCATCTATATGAATATAGATAGCGCCGGTGAACACAGGTTCATCAAAAGGGCCGGGACTGCTGCTGAAAGGAAATGTTGCCTGTGGATGCACCAGCTGCATCGTTACATTGTCTTTGTTAATAGAAGCGAACTTCGATTGATCATCCATGGTTTTGCAGGTGAAATCCAGTACGGAAACGTAAAAGTTCACTGTATCCTGTAACGATGGGGCGGTCAATGCCGGAATGGGCTCGAGTAGTTTCATACGTGTAAAATTGTTTGGGCCAAAAGGTGAATAACAGTTGTGTATTAATTTAGAATGACTCTCTTATAAATTTAATAAAATAATTTACCTGCCAATGGCTGTTGGCATTTATTTTATTAACATTTTTCCCATCTCCTCAAAAGCCTGATTTATTCTATCTTTACCGCTTCGAGGTAATATCTATGCAACAATCATTGTTAACTCTGTTAAAGCATCATTTCGGCTATACACATTTCCGTCATAACCAACAGGCTATCATCGAAAATGTGCTTCAGGGCAAAGATACCATGGTATTAATGCCTACCGGCGGTGGTAAATCCATCTGCTATCAGCTTCCTGCGCTTGCTTTGGGCGGAGTCACCATCGTAGTTTCCCCCCTGATCGCTTTGATGAAGGACCAGGTGGATGCCCTTACGCAGAACGGTATCCCGGCTGCCTTCCTCAATTCCACACAATCCGTTGCCCAGCAGCAGATCATTATCCGCCTGCTACGGGAAAAACGGCTGAAACTCCTGTACCTGGCGCCGGAACGCCTGGTAGGGGAGGGCAATTTCATGCAGTTCCTGGAAGAGCTGGACGTATCCCTTTTTGCGGTGGATGAAGCTCACTGCATCAGCCATTGGGGCCATGACTTCCGGCAGGAATACCTGACGCTGGGCCAGCTGAAAGACAGGTTCCCGAACATCCCGGTGATTGCCCTTACGGCCACAGCAGACGGGGTAACCAAACAGGATATTATCGAAAAACTTAACCTGAAGAACTATACGGTCTACGAAAACTCTTTCAACAGGCCGAACATCTTCTATAGCATCCGCCCTAAAAAGAATCATTACGATGAACTGACTGCTTACCTGGAAGCGCATAAAGAAGACAGTGGTATCATATACTGTCTTTCCCGTGCTTCCACAGAAACCCTGGCATCTAACCTGCAGGGAGACGGGTATGCTGCTGCTGCCTATCATGCCGGGCTGGACCGTCATGTGCGGGAAGAAAGGCAGGAACAGTTCCTGAGGGATGAAGTACGCATCATGGTAGCCACCATTGCCTTTGGCATGGGTATCAACAAAAGCAATGTGCGTTTTGTGGTGCATGCAGACCTACCCAAGAACATAGAAGGCTATTACCAGGAAACAGGCCGTGCCGGAAGGGACGGACTGGCCAGTGAAGCCATCCTGTATTACAGCTCGGGGGATGTGTTCAAAATGAAAAAGTTCGCCAGCGTAGAAGGTAATGAGGCTCAAACAGCCGTGATGCTGAAAAAGCTGGACCAGATGGCCGGCCTTGCAGAAACCCGCCAATGCCGCCGGCAGTATCTCCTGCAGTATTTTGGAGAAGAAGCGCCGGACCATTGTGGCAATTGCGATATCTGCCTGGGCCAGTTTGAACGTGCCGATGGTACCATTATTGCCCAGAAGTTCCTCAGTGCCGTTTACCGTTTGCAGGAGCGGTTTGGCATGAACTACGTGGTGGATTTCCTTCGGGGCAGCGCCACCATCAAAGAAGTGCACAAGGAGATCAAAACCTACGGCATAGGGAAGGATATCACCAAAGAACAATGGAAACAATACGGAAGGGAACTCATGCAAATGGGCTACCTCCGGCAATCTGCAGGAGAATACCCTATCCTGCAATTAACAGATATCAGCTGGCGGATATTAAAAGGAGAAGAGAACGTGATGCTCACCGTACCTGCCAAAGCCACACAAACGGCAGCCCCGGCTCCCACCAAACAATCCGCAGAAACAGATAACCCGGTATTATTCCAGGAACTGAAACAGCTCCGCCGCCAGTTTGCGGACAGGGATAATGTACCCCCTTATATCGTATTCTCTGATGCCACGCTCGCAGAGCTGGTTACCTATTTGCCGTTAACACCCACAGATATTGCAAAGATCTCCGGCTTCGGGGATGCGAAACTGGCCAAATACGGGGAGGCCTTCCTGGATGCGGTGCAAACCTATTGCATCCGTCATGGATTAAAAACGCAGATGCAGCTGAAAGCACCCAAACAAAAAGCCCGTAAATCCGTTAAGTCAGATGCAGGGAGCAGTCAGCGCCAGAGCCTTGAACTATTCCTGGAGGGCAACGCTGTAGAAGAGATAGCCGCCAGGCGTAACCTGGCCCAAAGTACCATAGAAAGCCACCTGGCTGAATTTGTACGCAAAGGGGAACTGGATATCCGGGAAGTGGTGCCGGACGGGCAACGGGTGCAAACCATTCTCCAGGCCGTGGAAAAAGCAGGCGGATATGCCGTAGGCCCTATTAAAGAATGGTTGGGTGAAAACTTTAGCTACGGAGAGATCAGGATGGTGATGAATTATTATTTCTGGTTGCAGGAACAATCCTGAGGCGGAAGTTTTAAGTTTTTTCAGTACTTTGTTATATGCTTCCACGTTTTAAGCGTTAAGCGTTTATTCATCACTGTTATGAAATCATTACCTAATCCAAACTATTGATCCATGTCATCATCCACGAACCGCAGACATTTTTTACGGCAGCTGGGACTTTTTACCGCTGGCGCAACTTTAGGACCCGCTTTTCTGACAGCTTGTAACAGCGCAGGCACCAACTCCGGCGCAGATTCTGCAAAAGCAGACAGCGCAGCCGGCGCCGGTACTGCAAAAGACCTGTTCTTCAAGATCTCTCTCGCAGAATGGTCTTACCACAACGCCATCTTCAGCGGCAAAATGACCAACCTGGACTTTGCCGCAAAAGCAAAGAACGATTTCGGAATTACCGGTGTTGAATACGTGAACCAGTTCTTTAAAGACAAAGCAAAAGATAAAACCTACCTGGCTGATCTCAAACAACGCGCAGATGATAATGGCGTACGCAGCGTACTCATTATGTGCGATGGAGAAGGTGAGCTGGGAGACAGTGATGAAAAGCTCCGCAAACAGGCAGTAGAGAATCACTACAAATGGGTGGAAGCAGCACAGTTCCTGGGTTGCCATTCCATTCGTGTGAATGCTGCCGGTACCGGTAAAGCAGAAGAAGTAGCTAAACATGCAGCAGATGGCCTTGGCAAACTCGCTGCTTTTGCCAAAGACTTTAACATCGGCGTGATCGTAGAGAACCATGGTGGTTATTCCTCCAATGGTATCTGGCTGAGTGATGTAATGAAAGCCGTGAATAATCCTAACCTTGGTACATTGCCTGACTTCGGGAACTTCTGCATCAACCGCAGCAAACCTGTGGATGCCAGTCCTGAAGCATGGGCTAAAACCACCTGCCTCGAAGAATATGATCGTTACAAAGGTGTATTGGAACTGATGCCTTTCGCAAAAGGGGTAAGTGCCAAAACACACGATTTTGATGCAGAAGGCAATTGCATAGAAACAGATTATAATAAAATGCTGAAGATCGTAAAAGATGCCGGTTACACCGGATACATCGGGATTGAGTATGAAGGTGCAAAAGATTCTGAAGACGAAGGTATCCGTAAAACACTGGCACTCTTGAAAAAAGCAGGTGCATCACTCAGTTAAATGTTACCCATATGGAAACAAAACCGGAAGGAATGACCACACTGAGCCGTGTACTGGAAGTACTCGCAGAACGTGGTTACGATAACGAATTCAGGTTCATGGAAGACGGACGGCTGGAATATGTGAACAACGGCCAGTTGTATGACCAGGAAGGCCTGAAGATCATCCGAACCTACCGTTTTGAAGGAGATTCCAATCCTTCTGACTCCGCGGTGCTGTACCTCCTGGAAAATCAATATGGCCTCATCGGCTATATTATTAATGCATACGGCATGTACAGTGATTTTGAAGGAGATGGTTTTGATAACTTCATACGAAAGCTGCCCGTGGAAGAACGGGAGTTTGAATAAAAGAAAAAGCCGCCTCATTGCGAGGCGGCTTTTTCTATAAAGCAATGTCTTTTTAAAACCTGATCACCACTTTCTCCCGTGTGATGCGGTAACTGAAATCCACACTATCTCCCAGCGCCTTCAGCATATCCTGAAGAGAATCACTGTGGAACACACCTGAAATGCCCTGTGGTGGGGTGTCCCGGCCCTGCACCACCATTTCCACCCCAAACCAGTCTTCTATCTTTTTGAACACCGTATGCACCGGTGTGTTATTGAATACGAGTTTGCCTTCCAGGCAGTCCTGCTGTTCTGCCAGTGGAAAAGTTTCTTTTTCCATCAGGTCTATATCCTTGTTAGCCAGGATCATTTCCCCTCCCAGCAGGTTTTCCGGTTGATTATCTGTAGTGGAGTGGTAGGATTTTGTTACCAATGCTGCGCCGCTTAACAGGTAAAAGGTAGCGCCGGACTGCTTTTCCAGGGAGCGCATCCGGAAGGTACCTTCAGCAGAAACGGTTTTCAGTTTATCTGTAGTGAGTACAAATGCTTCATTGCCCATGTTGTGTACACGGAAGAACGCTTCTCCATCCAGGATCACGTTACGCCCTGATTTCGGATAATCAGCAGGTACATAAAGGCTTGAACGTGAGTTGAGTAATACCGTGGTACTATCTGCCAGCGTAATTGTTTTCCTTTCGCCGTAAGGGCATTGATAAACAGTATATTGCCGGCCTGTTTCCAATATGGAAGAACTGGTGTGATGACGGCTGGCTGTGTAATACAGCACACCGGACGCTATAAGCATCACCATGATCAACGCCAGGGCAACAGGTTGCCAGTTGCGTCGTTTTTTCATATACAGTGGAAGCCTCGGCCGCCGGAATTGCTTATTCGCTGCATTCATTAATGTGGAGTAAAGGATTTTGGTGTAACTGTCCGTCCAGCTTACAATATAGTAAAAATCGGGAAATCTATATCTTTACTCTCCTGGATACCTCCATTTCCAGCGTGAAACTGATAGCCTTGGTAAGTTTGCGTAAGGCGATCGCTAATTGGTTCTCTACAGTTTTGGCGGACAGATCTAAGATGCTGGCTACTTCTTTATAACGCAATCCATATTGTTTCACTAAGATGAATACCTCTCTGCATTTAGGTGGTAAGGCTGATATAGCCTCTTCCATTCTCCCCATCATTTCATTGGTGATCAGCAACTGCTCCGGGTCCGGTGTAAGATGTACCTCATAGTCCTCTTCTTCAGAGAGTTGCACATTCCGGTTGGAAGATTGTTTGCGCATATGATCTACCACGCGATGACGGGCAGCTACAAAAAGATATACCGCCGGATTACGTACATGCGTCAATTCCCGGCGTTTCTGCCAGCATTGAACAAATACATCATGCGTAATCTCTTCGGCTATTTCCCGCTCTTTGGTTAAAGAGCAGGTGAACCGGAATAACGTCACAAAAAAATGATCATAAAACTGCCGGAAAGCAAGTTGGTCATTTTCTACCGTCATTTTCCTGAATAAGGTTGCAGTGTCAATCATACCGGCTGCAATTTATCATACATACATTACGCTAAAGTTAACAAATTCTAAACAGCAAAAAAATAATCTGAAAGCTTTGGGGGATTTTTGACCAGGCCCCCGTCCTTCTGGTGTAAAAGGAACAATACTGATGAACGAGATGCACGAAAAAATTTACACACTAATGTCCAGGAAGGTAGCCGGAGAGGCTACTGCAGCCGAACTAAAGGAGCTGGACGATCTGTTGTCTGCCAACCCGGAACTGCAATATGCTTTTAATATCGTAGAAGAACTTTCCTTTCCTTCCAAATTTGAAGAAAAACCAGATGCAGATGAGCTGGAGCGCAAACAAAAGGGCCTGAATAGGCTGGGATCCATGATGGACGAGGGGGAAGCCCCACCCGTTAGGAAAATAGGGGGGGACTGGTACAAATGGTTGGCTGCGGCGAGCATAGTGCTGTTTGCAGGCCTGTCTGTTTTATTATATATAAACAAAAAGCCCCGGAGCCAGGATAGCCTGGTGGAAACCGCCCATGGCAAAACAAAGAAGGAAATACAACTGCCGGATGGCACAACCGTGATCCTGAATGCAGGCAGCCGCCTGCAATACGACGGGGAGGCATTACGGAAAGGTAATAGGGTTGTAACCCTGTACGGAGAAGGGTTCTTTAAAGTAAAGGCCGATGAAAATCATCCCTTTATGATCAAAACAGGTAAAGTGGAGGTGCGGGTGCTGGGAACTGTTTTCAACCTGAAAGCCTATCCGGAAGATAACCGGGTGGAAACATACCTGATCAGCGGGAAAGTGGAAGTAGCCTACAATAAGAACCGCACGCAATTGAAACCCAGGGAACGTTTTGTGATCAACCTGTCTGCAACAGAAAAACAACCTGCCGCCGCCACCCAGCTCCTGAAGCCAAAAGAGCAGGAAGCACCGGAAGATGCTGTTGTAGAACCAGCCTGGATGCAAAGCCGCCTGGAGTTTGAGAATGTAACTTTTGAACAGCTCACCAACGAACTGGAAAGATGGTACAACGTACGGATAGATATTAAAAATGATAAGCTGAAAGGAGAAGTATTCTCCGGTGCATTTAATGATAAGCCATTACCGGAAGTATTAGAGGCATTACAATACACGCTGCAGTTCAAATATAAGATCAGCAAGGATTCAGGCTCGGTAGAGCTCTGGTAACATTATTCAACTGGTTAAAATAACGCCTATGTAAACAATTAAACGCCATTACGGATAGCCATAAAAAAAGGGAAGTGCGCTAACACCCCCCTAATGTTGATGGTCAAAAAAACTTCGCCGCCTGTCTCGCAAACATGGGATGGCTCATTTATTCAACCGACAATTCAAAAATATGAAAAAAAATCATTCGTGCATTTTACGACCCATACCTGATGAGTTAATAAAAAAAATACTACTGCGTATGAAAATGATTTCCTTCCTGCTGCTGGCTGCTATTATGCAGGTGAGCGCAAATGGATATTCGCAGGAAAGATTAAGTCTGGACTACAGCAACATCAACATTAAAAAGTTGCTGAACCTGGTGAGTAAAAAGAGTGATTACACCTTTCTGTACAGGAACGTCACCATACCGGATAAGAACATCACTATCCGTGTAAAGGATGCGCATGTACTGAAAGTGCTGGAAGAAACACTGGCCGGCACTTCCCTTTCTTATAAAGTACTGTCGGGCAAACTGGTGGTGATCATGCCTGCCGGTGAAACAGTGGAAGAACGCCCTGTGAAAGGCCGCGTTACAGATAACGATGGCCAGGTACTTCCTGGCGTTACTGTGATGGTAAAAGGTTCTCAGAGAGGAACACAAACAAATGCGAATGGCGAATACACCCTGGAAGTACCAGAGAATGCGGTACTGGTTTTCTCCTATATAGGGCATGAAACACAGGAAGTAATGCTGAAAGCCGGCCAGCAGGAATACAACACTACCCTGAAAGCCGGCGCCAGCGGCCTTACAGAAGTAGTGGTGGTTGGATATGGCGCACAAAAAAGGATCAACCTCAGCGGTGCGGTAGACATGGTTTCCGGCAAAGCTTTGGAGAGCCGCCCTATCACCAATATGGGTGCTGGTTTGCAGGGGCTGATACCCAACCTGAATATCGGGTTCACCAGCGGCCGCATCTCCTCACAACCTTCTTTCAATATCCGTGGTTATACTTCCTTAACGGGAGGAGGCCCTTTCATCCTGGTGGATAATATCCCTTCTACCGCAGAAGAACTTTCCCGCCTCAATCCCAGTGATGTAGAAAGCGTTACAGTGCTGAAAGATGCTGCCTCTGCTGCTATCTATGGCGCCAGGGCTGCATTCGGCGTAATATTGATCACTACAAAATCCGGTGCTTCCAAAAAGTTGTCCGTTGCTGTAAATACGAACTATGCTATACGCACATTGGGTAAAGTACCGGAAGTGGAACTGGACCCATACATTGTAATGGATTACAAACACAAGGCCGGTACACCTTTGTATAATTTATATCCTGACGCGGTAAGAGAGTATGCAAAGAAACGGTCCGCAGATCCTTCACTCCCTGCTGTGATCGTTGATCCCAATAACCCTAATGCATACGCTTATTACGGTAGCACTAACTGGCTGGATGAAACCTATTACAAAACCGCACCGGCTTCCAATACCAGCTTTTCTATTTCCAAAAAAGACGATAAGCTCGCTTTCTATTTATCCGGTGAATATTATCGTTATGACGGGCAGCTGAAGTATGGTAACGATATCTATAACCGTTACAGCCTCCGTGCAAAAGCAACCTATGACCTGACAGACAGGTTAAAAGTGGGCGCTAATACAGTATTTTCCAGTAGTGATTACAATGCACCGGTATTTATTGATGGTGACTTCTTTCATAACGTGAACCGTACACCTTCTCTCTCTGTTATCCGCAACCCTGACGGATCATGGACGCAGGATGGTGCCAGCTTGTTTGGCCGCCTGCAGGATGGCGGACGTTCAAAGAATTACCTGAATGAATTTACAGCTACCCTGAATGGAGAATACGCCATCATAAAAGATACCTGGAGCCTTAAAGGAGATGCTACTTTCCGCCGTTCCAATAATACAGTGAATGCATACGATATTTCCATCCCATACAACAACGGTCCTAACCAGCCTTTGAAATATACCGGCGCAAATCCTTCCTATGCACGTAACGGGGCTGATGCTATACGTTACAACGTTTTCAACGTGTATACGGATTTTCACAAGACCTTCGCTAAAAAACATTTTGTACAGGCGCTGGCAGGGTTTAACCAGGAGTACCGTTATCTCAACAGTTTCTCTACCACCCGCCAGGGGCTGATCAGCACTTCTTTACCTAATCCGCAGCTGGCTACCGGAACTATCACACAGTCTGCCAGTATTAACGACTGGGCTGTGCGTGGTTTGTTCTATCGCCTGAATTATATCTACAATGATAAGTATATCGTTGAGCTGAATGGCCGTTACGATGGTACTTCCCGTTTCCCTAAAGAAGACCGCTGGGGCTTCTTCCCATCCGCTTCTGCTGCATGGGTGCTGAGTAATGAGGAATTCTTTAAACCCATTGCGCAGGCTGCAAAAATGGACCTCCTGAAATTCCGTGCTTCTTATGGCACATTAGGTAATCAGGTTGTTACGGATGGTGTCAGGGAGATCTACTATCCCTATATTCCAACCATGGGTTCCGGCCAGATCGGTCAGATCCTGGACGGCGCCAGGCCACAGGCAGTAGGCCAACCCGGTGCAGTTTCTGCATCCTTAACATGGGAAGAAGTACAGACCATGAACTATGGTCTGAACCTCGTATTCTTCAATAACCGTTTAAGCGCGGATGCTGATATGTATACCAGGCGCACAAAGGGTATGCTGGTAAAAGGCAAAACGCTTCCCAATGTTTTCGGTACAACAGAACCCAGGCAAAATGCAGCTGATCTTGAAACAAAAGGTTGGGAACTCAGCCTCCGTTGGAGCGATAAGTTCAACGTTGCACATTCACCTTTGAATTATTCCCTGCGGTTTATCCTGGCAGACAGCCGCGCTTATATCACCAGGTTTGATAACCCCGCCCGTTTGCTGAGCGATTATTATGTAGGTCAGGAGATTGGGGAAGTATGGGGATTAACGAATGAAGGTTTCTTCCAGAATGAAGACGAACTGAAGAACCATGCAGATCAGTCAGCTGTAGGTTCTGATGACCAGGGATATAAATTTTATGTTGGAGATCTGAAGTTCAAAGATCTGAACGGTGATAAGAAAGTGAATTACGGAAAGAATACCGTAGATGATCCGGGAGACCGCAGGGTGATTGGTAATAACCGTCCCCGCTTGCCTTACAGCATTGATCTGAGCGGTGACTGGAAAGGCTTTGACCTTCGTGTGTTCTTCCAGGGTATCGGCAAACGCAAATGGTATCCTAACCCCGGCAATCACTATTTCTGGGGTGTATTTGCACAACCATGGACGAATGTGCAGAAGTTCAACCTGGATAGCTGGAGCCCTGAAAATCCGAATGCTTACTTCCCCCGTGTAAAATCTTACATCGCAGAAGATGCTTCAGAATTAGGTGCGCCACAAACTGCTTACCTGCAGAATGCCGCCTACCTGCGCCTGAAGAATATCACTGTTGGTTACACATTACCTGCATCACTCACCAGGAGAGCGCATATTGAACGGGTACGTTTCTATTTCAGCGCAGAGAACGTTTTCACAAAGACCAAACTGAAGGGGAATCTTGATCCGGAAGGATTGGATGGCAGTGTATACCCATTCCAGAAAACTTACTCCGGCGGTCTGAATCTGAATTTTTAATCGGGAAAGAAAAACATTATTATGAAAAAGATCAAACTCTGTATATACTTCGGCATGCTCGCAGCAGCAACAGTATCCTGTAAAAAGGATTTCCTGGACAGGTTCCCGCAAACGGATGTTACCAAAGAAGTGTTCTTTAATAATCCGCAGGACCTGGAAACATACAGCAACGGTTTTTATGGACAGGTATCGGCTGGCTGGGATGATATTAACTCTGATAACATCAGCAGCTACAGCGGCAGCGGTGAGGTGGATGTACTGGTACGTGGTACGATCGATCAAACGAATGTATCCGGATGGGGTGGCTGGGATAAGAGTACCTGGGGCACTCTCCGGAAGATAAACTTCATGCTGGACAATGTGGGCAAAACTCAGGGAGACCCCGCAGCCATCAAACATTACATCGGCATCGCCCGTTTTTTCCGTGCCTGGTTCTATATGGATAGGATGGCCCGTTATTCTGATGTGCCCTGGTATAATACTGCACTGGCCACTACAGATGAAACCATGTATAAAGCAAGGGATCCCCGCGCATTGATCGCAGATTCCATCCTGAACGATCTTAGCTATGCTGTAGAGAACATTAAACCGGACGAAGGCAACCGCACCAGGGTAAGCAAATGGACCGCACTTGCGCTGATGGCACGTTTTGGACTATCAGAAGGTACCTGGCGTAAATACCATCCTGAACTGAACCTCACCAACGATCATAAACGTTTCCTTGAAAAGGCGGTATGGGCAGCAGATCAGCTGATGACCAGCGGACGTTTTGTGGTGCATAATACAGGAAAGGGAGCAGAGGATTATCGCGCACTTTTTTGCAGCCTCACGCTCAGCGGTAATAAAGAAATGATCCAGTGGGTAGATTATCAGCAGTCGCTCGGAGTAGGGAACAATACCCACGTAACGTTAGGATGGACATGGTCGCTGAGCCACAGCCTTGCATTGACCTACCTCATGAAAGATGGTACGCCTTTCACCGCACAACCCGGATACAATACAAAGAACTTCGTAGATATCTTTACCAACCGTGATCCACGCATGGCTGAAACCATTGCGCCTCCCGGTTTTTCTCCTAACCTGGATGGTAAACCTTATATCGCCAAACCCAACCTGGGTGGCTACGACCAGGTGAAGTTCTATCCCCGTAATCCTTCACAAAGGCAGGGATGGGTACTGAACTACTCCGGGCTTCCGGCCTTCCGTTTTGGAGAAACATTACTGATCTATGCAGAAGCAAAAGCAGAGCTGGAAACCATTACACAGGCTGACCTGGATAAAACCATCAACCTGCTCCGCACCCGTGTGCAGATGCCTGCTATGAGTATGGCAGCAGCCAATGCGCAACCGGATAATGCCCTGGCGCTTCAGTTCCCTGATGTAACCGGTGCCAACAAAGGCCTGATCCTGGAGATCCGCAGGGAACGCAGAGTGGAAATGGCCTGCGAAGGACAACGGTTCGCAGACCTGATGCGTTGGAAAGCAGGTAAACGTTTGGAAGATCAGCAAGGTGGTATGTACGTACCCGCACTGGGTGCATTGGATATCACAGGCGATGCAGCACCTGATATCGCTATCCTCGCATCCCCTAACGATGAATCACCTATTGCCGGTTTACCTGAAAGTGTAAAAGCATCCCTTTCCAAATTCTACCTGAAAGATGCCAGCGGAAAGGATAACAACTTCTACCTGAAGAACGGCACATCCGGCAACATCCTGTTCATCCGCGACAGAGACCAGCCACGCAGTTTTGTGGAACCTAAATATTACTACCGCCCCATCCCGCAGGATCAGATCATTCTGAATAAGAACCTGAAGCAGATCTTCGGTTGGGAATAGATTAAGTTTTTGCGGCGGAAAGTAATTATATTCTAATTTTTCCCTTCATTTTTTCAGGGCTAACTAAAAAGTAACAATACTTTTTAGTTAGCCCTATTATTTATAGGGAGGTATGTCAGAAAACTATCATGAGTTAAGGGGCTTTTTTGTTAGAACAATCCCATCCCCTTAACTTTGCCCGCCATGGAAAAGCAGCTATCGTTATCATTCGAGAATACAGCCATTGCCTTTGAGCATATGTCAAACGGTGCATTGAAAAGGGCCAATTTCCTGTTCAGTAATATCGGTAAACCCTGGCTGGTAAAGCTGGGCGCTTTTGCCACGCCTATTGCTTTCAAACTGCGACTGCCCATTAAAGGCATCATCAAAAGCACCATCTTTAACCAGTTTTGCGGTGGGGAAACACTGGATGAAGCCGTACGGGCAGCAGAAGAATTGGGGAAATTTGGCGTAGGTGTAGTGTTGGATTACAGTGTAGAAGCTGTGGAAGGAGAGGAGAATTACGATAATGCCGTTCCGGAGTTCTTAAGGGCCATCCAGTATGCAACCGGTAAAAAGCATATTCCATTTATAGCCATAAAAGTAACGGGTTTTGCACGTTTCGGCCTGCTGGAAAAGATCCATGCAGGAGGAACACTAACTGCAGAAGAGCAGGCAGAGTTCAAACGGGTGCATGATCGTATCCATACCATCTCTGCCGCTGCCGCCAAAGGAAAAGTAGGTTTGCTGATAGATGCGGAAGAATCCTGGGTACAACAACCGGTAGATGATCTCGCAGATGAAATGATGAGCCTGTTCAACAAAGAACAGGTGATCGTGTACAACACCTTTCAACTCTATCGCCATGACAGATTAGAATTCCTGCAGGCTTCCTATGATAAGGCCAAAGCGGCAGGCTACCTGCTGGGTGCCAAACTGGTACGCGGCGCTTACATGGAAAAAGAACGCAAACGCGCAGAGGAGGAAGCATACCCTTCACCAATTCAACCCAATAAAGCAGCAGCTGACCAGGATTATGATACGGCCATCCGTTTCTGCCTGGACCGCCTGAACGATCTGGGCCTTTTTATCGGAACGCACAACGAAGACAGCTGCATGTTGGCTGCACAATTGCTCCATGAAAAAGGTATCGCGCACAATCATCCGGGAGTAAGCTTTTCCCAGTTATATGGTATGAGTGATAACATCACTTTTAACCTGGCACATGCCGGTTACAATGTTTCCAAATACCTGCCTTATGGCCCTGTAAAAGATGTGGTGCCTTACCTGATCCGCCGTGCGCAGGAAAATACTTCCATCGCCGGAGCGATGGGCCGGGAATTAGGATTGATCCGTTCGGAAATGAAACGAAGAAAGATATAACGCATTGAAAAAGCCGCCCCCGTTACAGGAGCGGCTTTTTTCTTTCTATACAACCTCTAATTCGCCTCTGTTAAAGGTATCGGGTATTTGTCCCACACTTTATCTCCAGGCCTTGTGTTCGGCAATTCCGCCAGCCTGTTGTACCTGCGCATATCTACCCATCTGTGCCCTTCGGCAAAGAGAGAGAACCTTCTTTGCCGCAGCATTTCTGTGATCAGTGCTGCCGGGGTAACGGCGCCTGCATAAGGTGGCAGGTTATGACCTATGCGGATCCTGTTGAGTGCCACAATACCATCGGGTATTGCATTTGACTGGATCTTGGCTTCTGCATAAATGAGGATCAGCTCTTCGTTCCTGATAATAGGGAAGAAGGAGGTATTGGTTGTAACAATCCACACATCCCTGTTGGAAGTAAGGTTATCCAATGTTGGTGCATCAGCACGCAGCGTTGCTTTTGAAATGCGGTCATCTCCCGGTGTGATGTCTGTTGCATAAGAGGGATGCGCCAGTCTCTTTTCGCCCGGGCTGTTCTGGGGAAGGAAGAGGGGGTTCAGCAGGTCTCCGCTTGATCCGGAGAATTCATGCGAAATACCTCTTGTAAAGGAACCATTTAAGTCAAAGAAAGATTCATTCAGCGCAGTTAATGCGGCGGGCCACAATGAGCGGTAAACGGCTACCCTTGCCGCCAGTGCACGGTTGAACTGGATCAGCCCTGCTGCAGTTTTGAATCCTGTAAAACCGGAAGATAGCGGAAATATAATTGCACTGCCGGTGAGATCAGCTTTTGCTTCATCCAGCAAAGCCGCAATGTCTGCTAAGGCTTCCGGGTTAGGTTTGAATGGCCCCAGCTTTTCAGGATCTTTTACATCAGTGCGGATACCATTGCTGTAGGTCATGTTCAGGTTCATCAGCAATTGGTAAGCCATAATGGTTTTGGCAAAACCAATATATCCTTTCTTTTCTTCTGCAGTGAGTACCACAGAATTAGTAGCGGCATCAATGAGGATATTTCCCTGGCGCACTACGCGGTAGCGGGATGTCCAGGGGTTGGTGGTATAGAAGGTGTTGTTATCCAGTTCGCCGGTACCCATCATTTCAGTTGTCCAGCGGGGCTCAGATCCCGAGAAGCGGTAGACCTCACGGCCCAGGATGCTTACACCATCATAATAAGTGGCAATACTTAGCCGTGTGCCGGATTCGAGCCCTACTACCAATGTGGCAAGTTGTTCCTTTGTAGCTTTTCTCACAAGGTCGCCCACAACAGGTGTGTTCAGGTTGGGGATCTCTCCCTTCTGGCAGGCCAGTGGCCCCAGCAGAGCGATACATATAATGAGCAGTTTGATACGATGTTTCATGGTTCAATGATTTAATGTTACACGTTGATCAGAAGGTTACAGACAAATGCAGTGATGCACGTTTGGAAGCAGGATATGGTGTTACTTCCACACCGGTGGAAACACCTGTACTGCCGCGGGTTGTAGCGGTAGACAGTGTGTTGCTGCCAAAGTTGGAAGACTCCGGATCATAACTCTTGTAGTCTGTAATAGTGAACCAGTTATTGGCAGAAGCACCAATGTTCACAGCCTGTATGTACCTGTTCTTCCGGATAGGAATATTGTAATACAAACCTATCTCACGGAGCCGTACATACGATGAGTTCTGTACACGGATGGCTGCTTCGTTCTTACCCGCTGCAGTCATACGGTCCACCCCGTCTTTTATACCATTGCCATTGGCATCTGCATCATAATCGTGTGAGGTGCCGAAGATATCTGAAAGGTATTCTGTTAGGTTGATGTTCTCGCCGCCTTGTTTCCAGTGGATCATGAAACGCAGGCTCAGATCACGGAACAGGGTGAGATCGTTCAGGAAGCTCATCTGGAAGTCAGGCTCTGCATTTCCCAGCACACCTACACCTTTACCGGTACCCAGTGTACCTATGATCTGTGTGGCAGATTTTCCCTGCTCAATGAAGAAGTTACCCAGCGTATTACCAAAAGCACCCAGCGGGAAAGCAGGGATAGTAAGGCGTGTAATTTCTGAAGTGTTCTTCCAGAAGTTAACGGTAGTACTCCAGCGCACATTTTTCCTGTTGACAGGAAGGGCATTGATACCTATTTCTATACCTTTATTCTGCAGGTCGCCCCCGTTCACCCACTGCTGGGCAAATCCGCTGGAAGGCTGCAGGTTCCTACGCAACAGCAGATCAATGATCTTTTTGTTATAGTAAGTAGCTTCCAGGCTCAGCCGTCCGTTGAAGAAGCTTACATCCAATCCAGCTTCAAATTCATTTTGCCTTTCCTGCTCAATATTCTCGTTGCCATATTGGGTATCCACGAGTGATCCCGGCTGCTGACCTGTATTGCTGGCCGTTACTGCCAGGAAGCGTGCGCCATACGGAGCTACGTTACCTGCGGCACCATACGCTGCCCGCAATTTGAAACTATTGATGGACTGAATATTCCAGAAAGGCATCTTGGCAAGGTTCCATGATAGGGATGCTTTGGGAAGTATGAAGTATTTTTTATAATCCCCGTTGTTGGTGGAACGGTCGAAACGTATGCCCGCAGAGGCTGTGATCGCATCCATGATCAATACTTCCTCCTGTACGAAAATACCGTTATCGCGGTACTTTAAACGGAACTGCTGCAGGTTGGAATTGGAAGCCTGGTCCAGGTTACTTTGCGAAGGAATAAGATTGGTAGCTGTTGAAATGATATTATCCAGGTAACTGGTTTCCAATGTGGCACCTACGGAAGTGGTGAAGTTCAGGTCTGGTGTTGCCATGAATTGATTCACCAGTATGCCAGCCAGGTTAGTGTTCAGGTTATTGGTATTACCCTGTATGGAAGCACCTTCCAATCCGCCTTTCATGAATTGAAGGGAGCGTGGAAAAAGCGCCTCTGTTTTCAGGTTGAAGAAGTCTATACCACCCCGTACGATCAGTTTGGTATTGGTCTTATCATTCTGATGTAACATGGCCCTGATCTCACCACCTGTGATGAAGCGATTGGTGGTTTCGTTATTCCGCATCTTGTCCCTTGTTTCCAGGGGATTGGCAGCGTTAGGGTTCACGGGATAATTCCCCTGCGCGTCCGGATGTAATTCCAGGAACTGGGGAACGGTAGCAAGCGAAACACCATAGGTCACACTGTTATTGTCGTTATTGGTTAAACCACGATCTGCCGAAGTGTTCATGTAGGCGAACCGCAAACCTACGCTGATGCGGTCTGTGAGTTTATGATCCACATTCAGGCGCAGCGCATTGTTGAGGTAACCGGAGTTCTTAATGATCCCTTCTTCTGATTTACGGTTGGCAGAAAAATAGAATCCCGTTCTTTCATCTCCGCCACTCACACTCACGCCGGTATTCAATATCAATCCTTTTTCCCCATACATCTCTTTTTCGTAATCGTATAATTTACCGGCATCCCGGGCTGCAATGAAATTGGCCCTGGCAGTAGCACCACCAAGGTCAAATGCAGTCTGCTCTGTGAACTGCCTTACGCCCAGTAGTTTGCGTGCCACATTCACACCCACTTCCTGCCGGAAACGCACGGTCGTTCTTCCCAAAGAGGAACCTTTTTTAGTAGTGATCAGTATTACGCCCGCCGCTGCTTTGGAACCATAGATAGCTGCTGCAGAAGCTCCTTTCAGGATCTCGATGTTCTCAATGTCGTCCGGGTTCAGGTCTGCAACACGACTGGAAGGGTTATCCTGGTTCTGCGGGTTACCGGCACTGGCTGCAGCAGTGATCAGGTTCAGACCGGCAGGAACGCTCACGTTGCTGATAAACACACCATCCACTACATACAGGGGTTGGGAGTTACCGAAGATGGAAGTAACCCCTCTCATTTTTACAGAGATCCCGCCACCGGGTGCGCCGGAGTTGGCAGTGATCAATGCACCGGGGATCTTACCACTCAGCGCTGCATCGAAAGTTTGTGCAGGTGCCACACCATATAGTTCTTTGGCAGAGATAGTAGCTACCGCATTCGCGAGATTACTTCTCTTTACAGAAGTAGCGAGGCCGGTGATCACTACCTCATCCAGGTTGGCATAGTCTTCCTGGAGGGTAACATTTACCGTAGTGCCGTTTACCACTACCTGGTATGTTTTGTATCCGGTAAATGAAAAGGAAAGGGTGTTGCCGTTTGCTGCGTCCAGCGAATAACGGCCATTTACATCAGCAATGGTACCGCGATTGGATTGCAGTATCCGGATGGTTACTCCGGGAATACCATTTCCTGCCGCATCTGTGACCCTTCCGGTCACTTTTTGCTGAGCGGCAGCAATGAGGGTGCTGCATAACATCATGAGCAGCAGCATCAAATGTTTGATTCGAAACATGTTCTGGCGATTTTAGAGGTTTAAGAATGATAAGGTTGATAAGAAATGAAATGGATAGGAGAGCGGGGCCATATAGGCCAGGCCCCTTAATGAAGTGCATTAAGTTGCATAGTGAAGCATTTTAGAGGTTGATAAATGGTTATAATGAGCAGGGTCAACTACGTAACGATGCCGAATAGCTGCTGTAAATAAACTGTCAGGTTTATGAACTAACTGAAAACAGGATTTCTTTCTCCGGAAAGATTGGGTTCTTCCATACTAAACTGTGTGCTCCGTTTTGTTGTAACTGGACCGGGTTAATTAATAAATCTGTGCTCCATTCATGCTGTTGAATTCGCTGACCTCACAAAATAATTTTGGCTGATGATAACCGGGTTTTGGTCTTTTTTCTATAAGCTGTTTTGATCTAGTTTTTCTGATTTAGTTTTGCGGTTTATGATTGTCTGCTTTAACACTGATATGGTCTCCTCAATTTATGCAGATTACTGAAATTTGCTGTAAAGTAGATTTGTTTCTTTTATCGATTTATTTTATATTATTACTTCGTGTAATCTGAACGCTTTGTTCAGCTAAAAAAAGTAATTTGCAGGGTCATGCAACAATACCTGAACTTATTACAAGATATCCTGGATAAAGGAAACGATAAAACAGACCGTACAGGCACCGGTACCCGCAGTTTGTTCGGTTACCAGATGCGTTTCAACCTTCAGGAAGGTTTTCCGATGGTCACCACTAAAAAGCTGCACCTTAAATCTATCATATACGAACTGTTATGGTTCCTGAAAGGGGACACGAATGTGAAGTACCTGCAGGAGCATGGTGTGAAGATCTGGGATGAATGGGCGAATGCAGAAGGAGAGCTGGGACCTGTATACGGCAAACAATGGCGCAGCTGGGAAGGTGCCAATGGCAAAACCTTCGACCAGATCACAGATGTGGTGAACCAGATCAAAAAGAACCCCGATTCCCGCCGCCTGATCGTGAACGCCTGGAACGTAGCAGATCTGCCTGATATGGCCCTCAGCCCATGCCACTGCCTCTTCCAGTTCTACGTAGCAGACGGAAAGCTGAGCTGCCAGTTATACCAGCGCAGTGCAGATGTATTCTTAGGCGTGCCTTTTAATATTGCCTCTTACGCATTGCTCACCATGATGCTGGCCCAGGTCTGCGATCTGCAGCCTGGTGATTTCGTTCACAGCTTCGGGGATGTACATCTTTACAATAATCATATGGAACAGGCCGCGCTGCAACTTACCCGCCAGCCCTATCCCTTACCAACGATGAAGATCAACCCCGCAGTGAAGGACATTTATGGTTTTAGGTTTGAAGATTTCGAACTCGAGAACTACACCTTCCATCCACATATCAAAGCCCCGGTAGCAGTATGAGTGCAAGCCCCATTATTTCTATCATAGTTGCGGCCTCAGAGAACAATGTGATCGGCATTCAAAACCGTTTACCCTGGAATCTTCCCGCAGACCTTCAATATTTCAAGAACACCACCTGGGCGATGCCTATCATCATGGGCCGGAAGACCTTTGAATCCATGGGCCAACCCCTGAAAGGAAGACAGAATATTGTGATCACGCGCCAGAAGGATTATACCCAGCCGGGCATCACTGTAGTTTCTTCTATTGATGAAGCTATTGCCGAAGCGGAGAAACAGGAGGTGAATGAGATCTTCATCACAGGCGGTACAGAAATTTTCCTGCAGGCTTTTCCAAAAGTAAACCGCATCTATATCACCCGCATACATGCACAGGTAGAAGGTGATGCATATTTCCCTGAGATAAATAAAGATGAGTGGGAACTAAAACAAAGTGAACCACACGAAGCGGATGAGAAGAATAATATGCCTTATACCTTTGAGGTATGGGAGAGGAAGTGACAATTTGAAAGTTTAACTTTCAAATTGCACGCTCTACTTAAAGATCACCATCCCCAACTGCAATGTAAGGTCCCGCTCTATCTGCTTCAAATGCACCGCCATTTCCAGGCAAGCCATCTGATCCGCAAAATTCTCCGCCCTTTCACCTTCCTGCTGATTCTCAATGATCAGTTTTTTGATCTTACGGAGAATGAGATAACTTGTTGTTGAACGGGTGTCTTTAAGATAAGCATTATCACCATACACCGTCTTTATCTCAAAACGGTCCTTCCAGTTGGCACTGAGGTCCGCTTCTTTATCTTCGAGTATCTGCGCAACGTTCTGCGCTATCTCCGCATCCTGGTGATAGAGGAACCATTTTTTATCCAGCGGAGAACCCTGATCGTATTGTGATTTGTATTCACGGAGGATCTTCTTCACCACTTCACTATCCGCCAGTGATTCAAAATCATAAGGGAGGTGAAAGATGTAATCTGCCACTGTTTGTTTTCCTTCCAGGTTATCGGGGTTTTCTTCTTCCTCCTCACTGAGGGTGAGATAAGGTTTATCACCAAAACGCAAAAGTATCTTCACCAGCTCCCTTTCCTGTTTCTCATCTTTATTGAAAAGGTTCTCAGTACCGGAAGAAGGCGCTTCATCCTGGAAGTGTTCAGGATACAACTCTGCGAGAGAAGGCCCGTCACTGTCCTGCTCCTGGAAGGATTGTTGCTTACTCTGCTGCGTGGCCTGTTTGGTAAGCCTGTCACGAATATATTTGTTGACGAGGGTAACCATGCCCTCTTCATCTATTTTCAATAACTGGCTGCATTGGCGGATGTAATCCTGCTGTTTGGTGAAATCTTCCACCTTATCAATGCGCGCGATAGTTTCCGCTATCTCATTTACCAGCTGGGATTTTTTGGTAGTATCGTTGCCTGCTTCTTTTAAAGAAACCTGCAGTTTGAAGAGGATGAAGTCCTGTTTATTTTCTGCAATGAACTGCCGGAAACCTTCGGCGCCTACTTTGCGCACATAGCTGTCCGGGTCTTCTTTATCAGGAATGAGTGCAAGCTTTACGTTGAGGCCTTCTTCAATGGCCATGTCCAGTCCGCGGAGTGCTGCTTTTACACCTGCATTATCACCATCATAAAGAATGGTGAGGTTGTTGGTGTATTTTTTTATCAACCGGAGCTGGTCCGTAGTAAGGGAAGTACCACTGGAAGCCACCACGTTCTCAATACCTGCCTGGTGAAGGGAAACCACATCCGTATATCCTTCCACGAGGAAGCATTCATCCAGCTTATCGATCGCATGACGGGCAAAGTAAGTACCATACAGCACTTTACTTTTTACATAGATGTCGTTCTCAGGAGAGTTGATGTATTTGGGCGCCCGGTCTGATTTCACCAGGATGCGTGCGCCAAAGCCGAGTACTTTACCGCTTTGGTTGTGAATGGGGAAGATCACACGGCCACGATAGTTATCTGCCAGTTGTTCATTCCGCATTGCCACGAGCCCTGTTTTCTGCAGATACTCCGCATTGTATCCTTTACCAAGCGCTGCTTTTACGAAAGCATCGCGTTGATTAAGACAGTAACCCAGCTGGAACTTACGCACGGTTTCTTCCGAAAAACCTCTTTCTTCAAAATAACTGAGCCCTACATTCTGCCCTTCTTCCGTTTCAAACATCGTTTTCACGAAATAGTCGCGGGCGAAGTTGTTGATGATAAAGAGACTGTCTGCCAGTTGCTGCTGGAGTTTTACCTCCGGGCTTACTTCTTTTTCTTCGATCTCTACATTGTACTTCTGGGCCAGCCAGCGTAATGCTTCCACATAGGAGTACTTTTCGTGCTCCATGAGGAAGTTGATGGAATTTCCGCTTTTCCCGCAACCGAAACATTTAAAGATCTCCTTACTGCCCGAAACGGTGAAGGAAGGGCTTTTTTCATTGTGAAAAGGGCAGAGGCCAAGGTAATTGGCACCGCGTTTCTTCAGCTTCACAAAGGAGCCGACGATCTCCACGATGTCTATCCGGTTGAGGATCTGTTGTATGGTATTCTGAGAGATCAAATCTTAAATGAATATTTGCTGGTTTTAACCCAAAATTGGGAAACGGTTATTGATTTGTAAACTGCTGTGTCATACCCCAGTACAGATGAATAAAACCTCAAAAGTACGGCAGGTTTATAAAATACCTGCTGTATATAAACCCAACCGACTGCAATGAATTGGTTATTCAATCATCCGAAATGCTGCTGGGATAAAACCCAGCAAATTTACCCTAAAAAAGTGACTTTAATTTTGGGAGAGAAGAGGAATGTATAGCGTTTTATAAAATGCTTGTTTCAATTTCAATCTCCTTACCACTTTTTGGCGCCCGTCTCACAATTCCTTAAATTTGGAGATTGTCCAAACGATTCACCAAAACAACAAAAGAATGAAAGAGGTATTTATTGTATCCGTAGCCAGAACGCCGATAGGTAGCTTCAACGGGGCTTTGGCAGGAGTGCCTGCCACAACATTGGGGGCTACGGTGATAAAGGCAGCGCTGGAAAGAGCAAAAGTGGCGCCGGAACAGGTGCAGGAAGTATATATGGGAAATGTGATCAGTGCAAATGTAGGGCAGGCACCTGCCAATCAGGCCAGCCTCTATGCCGGCCTTCCCAATACCATTCCCTGTACCACCGTGAACAAAGTATGTGCCTCCGGTATGAAAGCCATTATGCTGGGCGCGCAAAGCATTATGCTGGGAGACAATGATGTAGTGGTAGCAGGTGGCATGGAAAGTATGAGCAATATTCCCTACTATCTCGATAAAGCACGCAGCGGGTACCGTTTAGGGCATGGGGCTGTAATTGATGGTATCCTGAGGGACGGGCTCTGGGACCCCTATAAAGACTTCCACATGGGCAATGCCGCGGAAATTTGCGCGGCGGAGTACAAGATCACCCGGGAAGACCAGGATGCCTATGCTATCCAAAGTTATAAAAGAGCCGCCGCGGCAACAGAGAAAGGATATTTTAAGAACGAAATAGTACCCGTAGAAATTCCCGGCAAACAAACCATCACTGTTACGGAAGATGAGGATGTGAAAAAAGTGAACTTCGATAAGATCCCCACCCTGAAGCCAACTTTCCAGAAAGATGGTACAGTAACGGCAGCCAACGCCTCCAATATCAACGATGGAGCAGCAGCGGTGGTATTAGTGAGCGGAGAGAAGCTGAAAGAACTGGGACTCAAGCCTTTGGCGCGGATCGTGAGCTTCGCGGACGCTTCCCAGGCCCCGGAATGGTTCACCACCACACCCGTGAAAGCGATCAATAAAGCGCTCGCCAAAGCAGGACTGACCATCGCAGACATGGACTTTTCTGAGATCAATGAAGCATTTTCCTGCGTAGCCCTTGCCAACGAGCGGGACCTGGGCATTAAACCGGAAACATTGAACGTCTGGGGCGGCGCCGTAGCTTTAGGGCATCCTATTGGCTGCAGCGGCGCAAGGATCCTGATCACCTTAACTTCCATTTTGCAGCAGGAAAATGGCCGCTATGGCGTAGCGGGTATCTGTAACGGAGGGGGTGGTGCCAGTGCAGTAGTGATAGAGAAAATGTAAATGCTTTGCTTTTTGGCAAACAAACGATATTTTTGCCCTGCCTTTTTGCAAAATGTTCTAATAATACTTAAAGAATCAAATGCGTCAGATAGCCTTCAGACAAGCCTTAAGAGAAGCCCTCCAGGAAGAAATGCGCCGCGATGAGCGGGTATTCCTGATGGGTGAGGAAGTGGCAGAATACAACGGAGCTTATAAAGTTAGCCAGGGAATGCTGGATGAGTTTGGACCACGTAGGGTGATCGACACGCCTATTGCCGAGCTTGGTTTTACAGCTATTGGCGTTGGTGCCGCTCAGAACGGCCTTCGCCCTGTGTTGGAATTCATGACCTGGAACTTTGCCGTACTGGCATTGGACCAGATCCTCAATACCGCCTCCAAAATGCTCGCTATGAGCGGCGGCCAGGTGGGCTGTCCTATCGTTTTCCGCGGACCTAACGGTTCTGCCGGTCAACTGGGCGCTCAGCACTCCACAGCCTTTGAAAGCTATTATGCAAACATTCCCGGCCTTAAAGTAATATCTGTATCCAACCCATACGATGCAAAAGGTCTCCTCAAAGCCGCTATCCGCGATGAGGATCCCGTTGTTTTCATGGAAAGTGAGCAGATGTACGGCGATATGGGCGATGTTCCTGAGGAAGAATACATCATCCCTATCGGTAAAGCAGATATCAAACGCACTGGTAAAGATGTTACCATCGTTTCCTTCAATAAAATGATGAAAGTAGCGCTCGGCGCTGCGGAAGAACTGGCTAAAGAAGGCATTGAAGCGGAGGTGATAGACCTTCGTACCATCCGCCCGCTGGACTGGTTCACCATCCTGGAATCCGTTAAGAAAACAAACCGCCTGGTGATCGTGGAAGAGCAATGGCCATTCGCCAGTATCTCTTCTGAGATCTCTTACCGTATCCAGAAAGAAGGATTTGACTACCTGGATGCTCCTATCCGCAGGATCACTGCCGTAGATGCTCCTATGCACTATGCACCTAACCTGGTGAAACTGTACCTCCCCGATGTGGAAAGAACAGTGAAACTGGTGAAGGAAGTGATGTACATGAAGAAATAAGGTATATTTGTATATACAGAAAAAGGGTGTGCCGGTTACCGGTACACCCTTTGATATTATTTTAACATTCCTTCACATAGGCTTCTCCTTCTGTTCTCCTTCGCTTCGTGTATGCTTCAGCTTGTACTCCTAAAATGGTTAAAATAGTATGATAAAGGCCACCCGAAGGCAGCCTTTACTATATAAGGAAGTTAAATGGTGTCAACTCAATCAAACAGATCCGGGTTCAGTGCTAACCTCCGGGCTGCTGTTATCAACTCAACCAAACAGGTCAGAACTCAGGTAGCGATCTCCCCGGTCGCAGATAATACAAACGATCACCCCGCTTTCCAGCTCCCTGGATAACCTCACCGCCGCCGCAACAGCCCCTCCGCTGCTCATGCCGCAGAAAACAGCTTCTTCCCGGGCCAGCCGGTTAGTCATGATCCGGGCTTCTTCTTCCGCAATATCCATCGTTCTGTCTATCCGCTGCCTTTCGAAGATCTTGGGCAGGTATTCTTCCGGCCATTTGCGGATACCGGGTATTTTAGAGCCTTCCGTAGGCTGGCAGCCTACTATCTGTATGTTGTTATTCTTTTCTTTTAAGAACCTGCTTACGCCCATAATGGTGCCCGTTGTGCCCATCGCAGAAACGAAGTGGGTAACACCGCCATCTGTATCCCGCCAGATCTCCGGGCCGGTAGTGCGGTAATGCATGCCATAGTTGTCAGGGTTGGCAAACTGGTTCAGCATATGGTAACCGCCTTTGGCCAGTTGCGCATGTGCATAGTCGATTGCGCCTTCCATGCTTTGCTCTTTGGGGGTCAGTATCACTTTTGCGCCGAAGGCTTCCATGGATAATACCCTTTCCCGGGTAGCATCTTCGGGCATTACCAGTTCAATGGGTACTGAAAAGAGGCTGGCTATCATGGCCAGGGCTATGCCTGTATTGCCGCTGGTAGCTTCTATCAGTTTGGTGCCGGGTTTGATCTCTCCACGGTCCAGCGCACCTTTGATCATGCCATAAGCGGCCCTGTCTTTCACGCTGCCGCCGGGGTTATTACCTTCTAATTTGGCATAGATCGTAACGTTCGGGTTTTCGGGAATTCGTTGCAAGGCCACCATCGGGGTGTTACCTACTAAGTCCAATACTGATCTCGTCATGTTAAACTACTTTAATACTGCCGTCTGCTTTATAATAGATCCGGGAGTAAGGCGCTGTTGATTTGATCAGCCATACGTTCCCGCCAATAATGCTATGATGCCCTATGATGGTATCTCCGCCCAGGATGGTAGCCCCTGCATAGATCACTACATGGTCTTCTATGGTAGGATGGCGTTTGTTCTGGGCCATGGTTTTATCAATGCTCAGCGCACCGAGGGTAACGCCCTGGTAGATCTTCACGTGCTGGCCGATCACGGTGGTTTCACCGATCACCACACCACTGCCATGGTCTATGCAGAAGTAAGGTGCTATCACAGCAGCCGGGTGTATATCAATGCCGGTCTTGGCATGTGCAAATTCTGTGATCACCCTTGGTAATAAAGGGATGTCCAGGTTATGCAGGCCATGTGCCACGCGGTAAGCGGCAATAGCATAGAAACCCGGGTAGGCACGTATCACTTCGTAGAGACAGGTAGCGGCAGGATCCCCCTGGAGGATAGCTTCCGCATCCTTTGTGAGATCACTGTAAATGCCAGGTACCAGTTCCATGAACTGCCGGCTGGTGGTGGCCGCATCCTGTGGCAGGCGGGAACCCATGTTCTGCAACAGTTCCCTGAGCTGCGCTTCTAGCTGAAGCGCATACTGTTCCAGTTGTGCATCGTCCATCACCCTCCCTGTATGTTCAGGGAATAACCAGTTCACCAGGTCCCTGCAAAAAGCCCATACCTGTTCGGATGAGGGATATGCGTTTGCTGCAGCGGCCTGGTGGCGCTTTTTGAGTTGCTCCAATAATTGCTTCATAATGCTGAATAGTTACCTGCTACGTTCTGTCATAACGTGCCTTCTGAGAATAAAATTACACAAATTTGGTAGACTTCTGCGTCTTAAAGTCAATGCTGGCAAGTAATTATTTATTTTACTGCGGTTGAATGAGAGTATTTTGTTGTATCATTCTGAAAGATGAAGCTGGCTTTCATCTTTTTCTTATTTTTGGCGCTGACTGTTTAAAATATTAGACAACCTATGGCCAATATATTGATTATAGACGACGAGAAAAGTATCCGTAAAACGCTCTCCGAGATCCTGTCCTATGAAGGATATAAGATCGAAGAAGCTGCCGATGGGGCTGAAGGTTTCAAAATGTACAAGGAGAAAGCATATGATGCCGTGTTGTGCGACATCAAGATGCCGAAGATGGATGGCCTCGAATTCCTCGAAAAAGCAAAAGAGATCAACCCGGATGTTCCCATTATCATGGTATCCGGTCACGGTAATATAGATACTGCGGTGGAAGCCGTAAAAAAAGGCGCGTACGATTACATCTCCAAACCGCCGGACCTGAACCGCCTGCTGATCACCTTGCGGAATGCACTGGATAAAACCACCCTGGTGGCAGAAACCAAAACACTGCGCAAAAAGGTGAACAAAACACCTGAAATGATCGGGGAGTCCAGTCCTATCCTCAAAATAAAAGACACCATCCATAAAGTAGCACCAACCGATGCCCGTGTACTGGTTACCGGGGAAAACGGGGCAGGGAAGGAGCTGGTAGCCCGCTGGATCCATGAGTACAGCAACCGCGCCAGTGGCCCGATGGTGGAAGTGAATTGTGCTGCTATTCCCAGCGAACTGATAGAAAGCGAATTATTCGGCCATGAAAAAGGCTCCTTTACTTCTGCTATCAAACAACGCATCGGCAAGTTTGAACAGGCCAGTGGCGGTACCCTTTTCCTGGACGAGATCGGCGATATGAGCCTCAGCGCACAGGCTAAAGTGCTGCGTGCTTTGCAGGAAGGTAAGATCACCCGCGTAGGCGGAGATAAAGAGATCAGTGTGGATGTACGTGTGGTGGCAGCTACCAATAAAGACCTGCTGAAGGAAGTGGAAGACAAGAATTTCCGTCTTGACCTCTACCACCGCCTCAGCGTGATCCTCATTCACGTACCCGCGCTGAACGACAGGAGAGAAGATGTGCCTTTGCTGGTAGATCACTTCCTGGACATTGTTTGCGCGGAATATGGAATGGCACGTAAATCTGCGGATAAAGATGCAATGAAAGCTTTGCAGCAGCATAACTGGACGGGAAATATCCGTGAGCTGCGGAATGTGGTGGAAAGGCTGGTGATCCTTTCAGGGAAAACCATTTCGGCGGATGATGTGGAGAATTATGTAATTCCCAATCACGAGAAAAAAAAAGCCACTACCTGAATGATGAACTGCTGGTGTTAACCCGGCTGCATGCCTTCCGTGATGAAGTTGAAAAGATCTTCATAATATTTATGCTGAACAAGAATGGCTGGAATGTGTCTAAAACTGCCCAGGAGCTTGATATTCAGCGTAGCCACCTATACAACAAGATGGAGCGGTACGATATTCGCAAATCCGCGGAAGACAATGAGTAACAAACACATTTACCTGATCAGCGGACTCGGGGCTGATGAAAGGGTGTTTCAAAACCTGGAATTTCCGGAAGGTTATGAAACACATTTTCTCCCCTGGATCAAACCACTGAGCCACGACGAGCCCATAGAAGAATATGCGGCCCGCATGGCGCGGCGCATCCTGCATCCCAACCCCGTAATGCTGGGCCTTTCCTTTGGTGGTATGATGAGCATAGAAATAGCCCGTCAGCAACCGGTGGAAAAGGTGATCCTTTTATCCAGCATCAAACACAAACGGGAGCTGCCACCTTATTACAACAAGCTGGCAAAACGGCTGCTGAAAAACCTGCCGGATAAACTCGTATTCGGCCAGCGCCAGTTCATTGTTCGGCTGTTCATGCAAACTAGCACGGAACAGGAAAGGCAGTTGCTGCAGGATTACCTGTACAGTCAGAATAAAGACCACTTCTATATGCGCTGGGCACTGAACGCGGTGCTGAGCTGGCAGAATGAATGGGTGCCACCTTCTCTCATACATATTCACGGGAGTAACGACCGGCCTTTCCCGCGCAGATTTGTTCAACCTACCCACACGATCATAAAAGGCGGCCACTTTATGGTGATGAACCGCGCCAGGGAAATTAACAGGATACTGGAAAGGGAATTATAAGACCACCTTGCGACGCACATATTGCAGCACTTCTTCCATAGACATTAAAAGCGTCACATTGTCCGGCAGGGGCGGTGTGATCCGTACAATCTGGGGGCCGGAGATCGTAACCGGGATGCCGGGGAAAAGCCTTCCCAGGTCCCGCACAAAATTATCCAGCGCTCTTTGCGGGAAATTAGAGATGATATGGGTGTAGATATGGTCCACCTGTTTGCGTTCCGTGTAGAAGGAAAGGTCTTCCAGGGGTACATTGGCTCCGAAATTGACCACGGCGCAGCCATGTTTCTTGAGCATGTAATGGGTGAAAAGGAGAGGTACCTCATGAAACTCGCCTTCCGGGAGAAAGAGCAGGAACTTTTCATCCCCTTCCTTGGGCAGGTCCAGCCCGTCTATGGCTACCATCAGTTTTTTACGGATGATATTGGCGGCAAAGTGCTCCTGTGCAGGGATCACGCAGTCTACCAGCCAGAGCAGGCCTATGCGCTCCATATAAGGGTAGATCACTTTGAGGATGGTTTGTTCAAAACCCATCCGGAGCAACACGTTATGGAAGATCTTTTCAAATTTGGTCTGATCAAAATCGATCATGGCCTCCACTAACTGATTGATATACACCTGGTGCAGGTGCGAACCTTTCTGACCGCCTTCCTCCAGGGACAGTTGCTTGATCTGCTCATCCGTCATCATGGCGATCTTGGAGATCTTGTAGCCATGACGATATAAGTACGCAATGCGCATGATATGTTTAAGATCACCGTTGTCATATACCCGGTGGTTCGTATCTTTCCGTTTAGGCCGCATTACATTATAGCGCTGCTCCCATATTCTGATGGTGTGCGCTTTGATGCCTGTGAGGCTTTCCAGGTCCTTTATGGTGAAACTGTTCAATGTAGCGTGTATAGTAATTAAACAAAAATAGCTATAAACTGTTTGACCTGCGCGTTGATTTTACCGAACTATCGTGGGATTTTTTTATGAAAACTTTTGCGAAGGAAAACTAGCTTACAATTGGTAGAATATTATATTTGTTCTTTCAACTAACTAAACGATATCGAATGAACCTGGCATTTTGGAGAAAGAAGGATGGTCAGCCTAAGAAGAAAAAGTCTGCGGTACGCGAATGGCTGGATGCAGCTTTATTCGCCGTAATAGCGGCTACGCTGATCCGCACCTTCATTTTTGAAGCATATACCATACCTACGCCTTCAATGGAAAAAACCTTACTGGTGAATGATTTCCTGTTCGTCAGCAAAGTTAGTTACGGTCCCCGCATCCCCATGACACCATTAGCAGTACCCTTTACACATCATACCCTTCCCCTAACAAAATATACCAAAGCCTATTCGGAAGCGGTTTCCTGGAAGTACAGGCGCATGCCGGGTTTTGGTGATATCAAAAGGAACGATGTTGTGGTATTCAACTTCCCTGAAGGAGATACCGTAGCCCTTGAGCATCAGGACGAAAGCTATTACGAGCTGGTTCGCCGGATGGGCAGGGACGAAGTGTGGAGACAGTTCCAGGTAACCTCCCGCCCGGTAGATAAACGCGAAAACTACATTAAACGTTGTGTAGGTATTGCCGGAGATTCCCTGGCTGTGAAAGACGGTATCGTGATCGTGAATGGCAGACCTGAAACACCACCGCCGGCCAGCCAGCGTTTTTACCATGTAACCACTTCGGAGAATCAGACCCTGAACCCGATGCGCCTCGAAGAAATGGGAGTGGACAATACACCGGAAATGAAAGTAGCAGGCAGGATGAGTTATAACCTTACGCCTTCGGAAGCCAAAGAGATCGGTGCTTTCCCCATCGTGAGCAATAACATCCAGCCGTTCCTGGATAACACGGAAGATGGCGTTTGGCCGCAGGATACCGCGCATTTCAAATTCACCATCGATAACTTCGGCCCTATCTATATTCCCCAGAAAGGTGCTACCGTATCACTGGATAGCAGCAATATTGAGTTATACCGCCGCATCATTGCCGTGTATGAGAATAATACCCTGGAAACCAAAGGTGGCCAGTTTATTATCAATGGCAAGGCCACTAATATCTACACCTTCAAAATGAACTATTACTGGATGATGGGGGATAACCGCCATAAATCCCTGGACTCCCGTTATTGGGGATTTGTTCCGGAGGACCATGTGGTAGGGAAGGCCTGGCTCATCTGGATGAGCTATGGTAAAGGTGGTATCCGCTGGAGCCGCCTGTTCAGGACCATCAGATAATTACACTCAAAAGGTTAATAACCAGCAGGGAACAGCATCGTTGAATTTCGAAAAGCATTACCTTCGGAATCCGGCATTTGCTGTTCCCTGTTTAATTAAACCCAATGTATGGAACTGAGATCCCAACAGATCATATTTGAAGAACACACGGACATTTCTTCCCTATCCCCGGCCGATGCTGCCCTGCTGCGTGCAGCCAGGGAAGCCACCAAACACGCTTATGCTCCATACTCTCATTTCAGGGTAGGAGCGGTATTGCAGTTAGCCAACGGCAAACAGGTGATAGGTACCAACCAGGAGAATGCTTCCTACCCGGTAGGGATCTGTGCGGAAAGAACAGGGCTTTCGGCCGCTTCTTCCCAATATCCGGAAGTACCGGTGCAAACCATCGCCGTCAGTTATCATAATGAGCAGGGAGACAGTTCCCGGCCCATCAGCCCCTGCGGGCTATGCCGGCAAACCCTGGCGGAATATCAGCAGCGCTTCAAGGCTCCCATCAGGCTGATCCTGTCCGGCCTTACCGGAAAGGTGATCGTGATCGGGGATGCCCTCCAGTTATTGCCCCTTTCCTTTTCCTCGGATGACATGAAATATTTTTCTTTATAAATTAATCTTTATTTATATTTGTCAAAGCGCGTAAAGTGCTTTTTTATATGTTCCTATACCGTATCCTACACCTATGCACCTTTGTGCTGGCTATGTTTATTATTGTGCCAGCCTTTGCGGGATCACCGTCCGGTGATAACCGTGCCAGGAAATTATATAAGGAGGGATTGCAGCTCAAGAAGGATGGCCGGCTGGACGAAGCGCAACAGCGTTTTATGGCTGCTATCGCGGTTGATGGTGCTTTTGCGGCGGCATATATAGAACTGGCCGGGATCTACCGCCTGCAGCAGCAGCCGGAGCCGGCTAAACAACAATTACTCATTTTACTGGAAAGGTCTCCTGAACATCCGGCTGCGCTGGAAACGCTGGCGGGCATCTTTTACGAGCAAAAAGCGTATGAGGATGCACTGACCTATGCTTACCGCGCGCAACAACAGGGCTGCCGCAATATGCACAGGATCATCGGGTTAAGTTATTCTTACCTCGATCATCCGGCAGAAGCTATCCCTGCGCTGGAAAACGCCTGTAAGGAAGAACCGCGGAAGGCAGACTTGCTCTGCCAGGTAGCGCGGTTGTACGCCCAGCAGGAAGATTATAAACAAAGCATCCGTTATTACGAGTTATCACTGCAGGGAGACAGTAGCTCACCGGATGTATATTACGAACTGGGAATGATGAATTTCAATATGGAAAACTACAAAACCGCCGCGGGGGCATTTGAGCAGGCAGCCAGGTTAGGGCGCCCCGTTGACGCAGATCTTTATTTAAACCTGGGTATGGCCCACCTTAAACAGGCCGCTTATGATGATGCCATACGTAACCTGCTCTCTGCTTTAGCATTAAGACCTAAAGACGTTCAGGTAATGACGAACCTCGCCAATGCCTATTATAAGAAACAGGAATTTAAGAACGCTATCACACAATGGAATAACATCCTCCTGCAGCAGCCATTGAACGGCTTTGCCATGTTCATGCTGGGGAAATCGTATATCTGTTCCGGTGAGATTGCCCGCGGGCAGGCCATCTGCGATCAGGCTTTAACCTTAGGGGAGCGGTGATCATTACATCCGCTCCGGTACCGCAATACCCATGAACTTCAAACTTTGTTTGATGGTGTTCGCCGTAAGGGTGGCCATCTGCAGACGCAGCTTCTTCTTATCCTCATTTTCTGCATCTCTTACAGAGTAAATATATTTACCCTGCTCCTTTTTAGCATAAAAGGAATTGAACGTTTGCGCCAGTAAAAATGCATAATTGGCAATCACAGCCGGGCTCATTTCCTTTTGTGCTTCCAGCAGGATAGTATCGAACTGTTCACATAACATGATCAGTTCTTTTTCCATGGGCAGCAATGAGTCGTTATGCGTGTAAGCTGTCAGGCTTTCCAGGTCTGCCGTGCTGAATTCACGCAGGATAGACTGGATACGCGCATAGCTGTATTGTATGAAAGGGCCGGTGAAACCGTGAAGGTCGATAGACTCTTCGGGGTTGAACACCATTTTCTTTTTAGGATCTACTTTCAGCAGGAAGAATTTCATGGCGCCCAAACCGATGGTTTCATACAACTCGCGTAATTCTTCTTCAGAAAAACCTTTCGTTTTACCTAGTTCTTCCGTTTGGGTAGCGGCGGTTTTCACCATTTCCTCTATCAGATCGTCTGCATCCACTACTGTGCCTTCCCTGCTTTTCATGCGGCCATGCGGTAATTCCACCATGCCGTAGGAGAGGTGGTAAATGCCATCTGCACAAGGTTCCTGCAGCTTCTGTAAGATCAGTTTCAATACCTTGAAATGATAGTTCTGTTCATCCGCTACCACGTACAGGCTTTCTTCCATCTGGTAGTCATCGTACTTCAAACGTGCAGTACCTAAGTCCTGCGTCATGTATACGGATGTACCGTCTCCGCGGAGCAGTAATTTCTCATCCAGCCCGTCTGCCGTAAGGTCTATCCAAACGGAGTTATCTTCTTTACGGAACAGCACACCTTTCCGCAACCCTTCTTCCACCAGGTCTTTCCCAAGAAGGTAGGTATTGCTTTCGTAATACATTTTGTCGAAATCAATGCCGAGGCGTTTGTAGGTTTTATTAAAACCTTCGTACACCCATCCATTCATGGTAGCCCAGAGTGCGCGTACTTCCGGGTTGCCCGCTTCCCATTGCTGCAGCATGATCTTAGCCTGCTGCATGATCTCTGTTTTATTACGGCTCAGTTCTTTGATCTCATCCTGTACTTTAGCCAGCTTCTCTTTATCTGCCTGCACTTCCGGTTTATGTGTGGCATTGTGCAGCTTTTCTATCTTATCTTTTTCTGCGCCTTCAAAATCTTTCAGGTTACCTTCCAGCACGCGGGAAATGATCGGCTCTGCCTGATCGCGCAGGATCTTTTCAAAATGTACATAGTAATCACCTACCAGGTGATCTCCTTTGATACCGGTAGTTTCAGGTGTGTCGCCATGTGCAAACAACTGCCATGCAAGCATGGATTTGCAGATGTGGATACCACGGTCATTCACCAGGTTGGCTTTGATCACTTCAAACCCGTTCGCTTTATAGATCTCTGCTACGGAGTAGCCGAGGAAGTTATTACGCAGGTGCCCCAGGTGTAAAGGTTTATTGGTGTTGGGAGAAGAATATTCCACCATCACTTTGCGGCCATTGGCAGGCTTCTGGCCAACCGCCTTATTACCATGTGCATTTTGCAGATACCGGATCCAGTATTGGTCCTGGATCTGGAGATTGAGGAAACCTTTCACCACGTTAAAGCCCGCAAAAAGCGCAGGATTGTTGGCTAAAAGGTATTCGCCCAGCTGCTTGCCGGTTTCTTCCGGTTTCAGGCGGCTGAACTTTGTGAATGAAAATACGACAACAGTATATTCCCCTTCGAATTCTGGCTTGGTTGTGTTAACGGACACATCGTCAGCAGTGAAATTCTGCTGATATAGTGCCTGGATGGCCGCTGCTGCGGCATTTTTGATAGCAGTAACTACACTCATTCTGAAAAATGTTAATGCAAATTTAGACAGCAAAGGTAGTTTTATTAAACCTAATTTAACAGCCTGCTCCCGGATGGCAGGGCAATTTTGCGTAACTTTGCGATACCTGGATTTGTGAACCCGTAAACAGGAACCATGTTGACTACAACTATTACAGACACACAACCGTTCGGGAAGATGGCCATTTTTGATATGGACAATACCCTTCTCCACAAAAGTTTTATTTACACGGCTGCTGATCAGCTGGGATTTATGCCGGAATTGCGGGCTATTGTACAGGCCGGTTATTCAGATGTAGTACGCACCCAAAAGATCGCACAATTGCTGAAAGGCAGGACCCGGGAAGAACTGATAGCAGTCGTACGATCGATCCCGTTAGTGGAGGATGCTGTGAGTGTGATAAAGGAATTAAAAGAAAAAGGATATGTATGCGGCATCATCAGCGACAGTTACACCTGTATCACTAATTATGTAAAGGACCAGCTGGGCATGCATTTCTCCTGCGCCAATGTGCTGGAGTTCCAGGATGATATCGCTACCGGCGTTGTAAGTATTCCCGCTGATTTTTTAAAGCTGCCGGATAATGACTGTAACCATGATTACTGCAAATGTAACATGATGCAGCACGTTCGTAGTCATTATGCCATAGAAATGCAAAATATCCTGGCTATAGGAGATGGAATGAATGATATCTGCATGGTCCGCAAAGCCGGTATTGGTATTGCTTTTAATACGGAACACGATAAGCTGAAGGAAGTGGCGGATCACATCTTTGAAGAACGCACTTTCATGCCATTGCTGGGATTGGCTTAGAACAGGTAGTTCACACCCAGTTGTAATACTTCATTGAAATCCTTCTTAGCCAGTGAAGAGGCACGTATGGTTGTAACTCCCTGGTTGAACCTTACATAAGCGGATACATGCCGCGTGAATTTATACCCTGCACCAAACGCCAGCGCCACATCAAAAACATTAGTATTGTTATCCCTGTAAGGATCTTCAGATTTTATCTCAAAAGGTTTTGCGTGGCGGTTCACCAGTGCGGCAAGCTGCGGCCCTGCTTCCACAAAGAAGCGCTGTTTGAACCGGTATTGCAGGAGTACAGGAAATACAAGGTAGTTATTGTTCTCCTCCTGTTCTCCCTGGGCAGAAAAATATACTTCCGGCTGCAAACGCCAGCTGTCATTTAATCTCAGATGGATCAGGGCACCCAGGTGAAAGGAGTTGCGATGTGTATTGGAAGCGTAATTATCAGAAAGCCAGGTGTGGTTTAATCCGCCTTTGATACCAAAATTGAATACCTTTTTCTGGGCAGGGGCGGGGATGGACAGGCATAGCATACAGCTGAACAGCAGTACTTTTTTCATATAGCAGGTTTATATACCTATTGAAACGGAGAGGATTTAGAAAACGTTACAGCTGTAAATAAAAACAGCAGCACTAAATGCTGCTGTTTCAACAATCGTTATTTTTTTAATTTCCCGAAAGTGTAATACAATCCGAACTGCGCAACAGAATTCTTCTGGCTCTCATCTGATTCAAACACATCCGTTAATCCGAAATTATACCGGGCGCCGATCCCTAAACCAAAGTCAAAGTCATACCCCAGGCCAAAACCCAGTCCAAAGTCTACACCATTCGTCTGGTCTTTAATATCCACGGTTGTTTTACCGTGTTTGTTTTTGGCAGCTACCATAAAGCCCAGTTGCGGGCCTGCTTCCAGGTAGAATTCAGGAATGAGGTGGTACTGTACCATCACGGGCAGGTTGATGTAGTTCAGGCGTACCTTGTATTCTCCCAGGATGGGAACATCGTATTTGAATCCTTGGCCGGAATACAGCAGTTCCGGCTGAATGCTCCAGCTCTCATTCAGACCTACACGGGCAAAACCGCCAAGATAAACAGAAGCCCGGGTGCTTTCGTCCCCGAAGATGGTGTTGGTAACTTTAGCGACGTTCAGGCCGCCTTTTGCGCCAAAAGAGATCTCTTGTGCGCTGGCTTGGGTGAACAGCCCCCCAAATAATGCCAGAAAAGCAAATTTTTTCATAATATGTTATAGTTAGCAGGCTGTCTTTTGGCAAATAGTATGCCGCAAAAAAGGGTGCCGAACTTATATCGGCACCCTTTGGTATGATGACATGTAAAACTGTCAGATTATCAATAGATAGTGAACTCAACACGGCGGTTCTGCTGGCGTCCTGCGGCTGTTTTATTGGTCGCAATCGGCTGTGTTTCACCGTATCCGGTAGCTTCTATCCGGCTTGGGTTCACGCCCTTGCCAACGAGATAGGCTTTCACGGATTCCGCCCTGTTCTTAGACAGGATCATGTTGCTGGCATCTTTACCTACATTATCTGTGTGACCTGCCAGTTTCAGGCTCAGGTTCTTACGTTTGATAAGGTCTGCCACTCTATCCAGTGAAGCAAAGGAACTTGGTTTGATATCGGCCTTGCCGGTAGCAAATTCCAGGTTGGCAATCGCTTCCCTTACCAGGCGGCGGTCGTCTTCCGTAATGATCACTTTTACTTCCGGTTTCACGGTGTCTGGCTTAGGCAGCGGGCAACCGGAACCGTCTACCTTATCGCCGGCAGGGGTGTTCGGGCATTTATCAAAGAGGTCAGAAACACCGTCACCATCACTGTCTGCCTGCAGCTTAGCTACACTGGCAGCCAGTTTGGCGTTGTTTTCCTTCTCTGCGTCCAGTTCCAGCTTCAGTTGATTGCGGGAAGCTTCCAGCTGATCATACATTACTGCAGGGGCATTATGCCATTGCAGTTGCGGTTTGCTGCGGCTACCCAGGCTGAATTCCAGCCCTGCATAACCATAGGCATATTTATCCTTGGAAGGCGCTTTGTTATAGCCGTCCAGGTTATCCCCATCCAGGTAATGCATCGTATAGCCGAGATCGAGGTTCACACCTTCCGAGAGTTTGAACTTCAACCCGGCCCCGACAGGTACAAAGAACTCTTTGATAACACCGCTGGGTTTGTATTCGGTGGTAACACCACCCGGCGTGGTCACTTTCGGGTTATAACCTGCCAAACCGCCACCTACAGATACATACAGTGTAGCGGCGCTTTGTTTGTGCAGCCAGTTAATAGTGGCTAAATTGAAAACGGCATTTAAACTACCGGACCATTTAAGGGACGTTTCGAACGATGCGTAAGGACTGTTTGGTGCCTGGCCATTACCCAATTCACGGCTGTTGTCTGCCTTTAGCTTACCCGCTACAAAGTCCCCCCGGAGGGCGAGGAAGTGCAGTAATTGCCATTTAAGGTAGGCGCCATAGCCATAATTGACCTGCCATTTGGAGAAATCATTGCTGCCGCCGGTAGCAACAGAAGGTATCAATACACCGCCATTAATACCTATGGAAAAAGTCCGGAAGTTCTTACTTCCGCCAAAAACGCCGCCGGAGGATGGTGTGACCTCCGCGGTTTCTGAGGTGGTTGACGGGGTCTGCGCCATGCTTGCGAGGGGTAATACGGTCAACAAGTAAACGACCCATTTGATTTTTTTCATATGATTACGGTTAGTGATACCCATGGAAAACAAATTTTGCGCCACTGTGTTCTACCAAAAAGACATAGTTTTTATTGATATACAAGATCTGGCCAGAAAAACTGACATAATTGCATAAAAGCTGGCTTGGCATAATCATTGACTAACCATGGTCAAGGTCCGGAAACAGTCCGGGCCACACTGTTTCACAAAGGAGAACATTAATTATTATGGGAAAAATCATAGGTATTGACTTAGGAACTACCAACTCTTGCGTTGCCGTAATGGAAGGTAACGAACCGGTAGTTATTGCCAACGATGAAGGCCGCCGTACAACGCCTTCCGTTGTTGCATTTTTAAAGAACGGCGAAAGGAAAGTAGGTGATCCGGCTAAACGCCAGGCCATCACTAATCCTATTAACACTATCATGTCTGTGAAGCGTTTTATGGGTCGCCATTACGATGAAGTATCCAGCGAACTGAATCACGTGAGTTACAAAGTGACAAAAGGCGATAACAACACTACACGTATTGATATAGACGGCAGATTATACACTCCGCAGGAGATCTCTGCCATGATCCTGCAAAAAATGAAGAAAACTGCGGAAGATTATCTGGGCCAGGAAGTAACAGAAGCTGTTATTACTGTTCCAGCGTACTTCAACGACGCGCAACGCCAGGCAACGAAGGAAGCCGGTGAAATTGCCGGTCTTACCGTTCGCAGGATCATCAACGAACCTACCGCAGCTGCATTGGCTTACGGTTTGGATAAGAAACACAACGACAGCATGATCGCCGTGTTTGACCTTGGTGGTGGTACTTTCGATATCTCTATCCTCGAACTCGGTGATGGGGTATTCGAAGTAAAATCTACCAACGGTGATACGCACCTGGGTGGTGACGACTTTGATAAAGTGATCATGGACTGGCTGGCAGATGAATTCAAGAAAGACGAAGCAGTGGATCTGCATAAAGATCCAATGAGCTGGCAACGTTTGAAAGAAGCTTCCGAGAAAGCGAAGATTGAATTGTCTTCTTCCCAGGAAACGGAGATCAACCTGCCATACATCACTGCAGTAGACGGTGTACCTAAACACCTGGTAAAGAAACTTACCCGCGCTAAATTTGAACAGCTGAGCGATAGCCTGATCCAAAGAACGCTGGAACCATGTAAGAAAGCCCTGGCCGATTCCGGTCTGGACCTTTCCAGGATCGATGAAGTGATCCTCGTTGGTGGTTCTACCCGTATTCCAAAGATCCAGGAAGTAGTAGAGAAATTCTTTGGTAAAAAGCCGAACAGAGGCGTGAACCCGGATGAAGTTGTAGCCATTGGTGCTGCTATCCAGGGTGGTGTACTCACCGGTGAAGTGAAGGATGTATTGTTGCTGGACGTTACACCATTGTCCCTCGGTATCGAAACCATGGGTGGTGTGTTCACCAAACTGATCGAATCCAACACTACCATTCCTACCAAGAAGAGCGAGGTATTCTCCACCGCTGCTGATAACCAGCCAAGCGTAGAGATCCATGTACTGCAGGGTGAAAGGCCTTTAGCTTCTCAGAACAGAACGTTGGGTAAATTCATCCTGAACGATCTGCCACCTGCACAACGTGGTGTGCCTAAGATCGAAGTGATCTTTGACATTGATGCCAACGGTATCCTCCATGTAACAGCTAAAGATCAGGGCACTGGTAAATCTCAGAATATCCGTATCGAAGCAGGTAGCGGTTTGAGCAAGGAAGAGATTGAAAAGATGAAAGCAGAAGCGAAAGCCAATGAGTCTGAAGATAAACTGGCACGTGAGAAGATCGAAAAAGTGAACCAGGCAGAAAGCTTAGTATTCCAGACAGAAAAACAACTGAAAGAATACGGCGATAAAATTCCTGCTGAGAAGAAAGCGCCTATCGAATCCGCACTGGAGAAAGTACGCGAAGCCGTGAAAACGCAGGACCTGGCACAGATCGATGCTACCACTGCAGAATTGAACAATGCATGGACAGCTGCTTCTGAAGAAATGTACAAAGCTACACAAGGTCAGCCAGGCGCTGATGGTGGAGCACAGGCAGGGGCACAACAAGGTGGTGCTGGTCAGCAAGGTGCTGCCGGTGATACCGTAACAGATGCAGAATTTGAAGAAGTGAAGTAAGGAATTTCTGAATATTTTAAAAGCCCGGACGTTTATTACGTCCGGGCTTTTTTTATTTCTTCTTATAATCAAAAACGAGATTACAGAATGCCTTCACACCCACATCCAGCATACTATCGTCTATATAAAAGTCCGGCGTATGATGGCTGGGCGCCTGTTTGGGATCTTTGCCTTTGGGCATGCCACCCAGGTAGAAAAAGAAAGCAGGTGCTTTAGTGCCATAGAAGGAGAAGTCCTCTGCACCCGTTACCCAGTTCATGATACTCACTTTGCCGCTGCCTGCCGCTTTCTGTAAAGAAGGAAGCATGCGGGACACCAATGCGGAATCATTAAAGGTGACCAGTGTTTTCTTATCGATCGTAACAGTGGCCTGTGCATTGGAAGCTTCTGCTATTTTAGTGGCCGTGCGGCGGATACGTTCATGCACGTCTGTTTGCATCTTGCTGTCCAGCGTGCGGATAGTACCTTCCAGTAATGCTTCTTCCGGAATGATATTACTCCTTACGCCGGAATGGAATTTACCTACCGTGATCACTACCGGCGCATCAACAATATTTGCCTGGCGGCTTACAATAGTTTGCAGGCCGTTGATGATCTGCGTGCCCACCACAATAGGATCTATACTGTTCCAGGGAGAGGAGCCATGTGATGGTTTACCTTTAATGGCAATGGTGAACCAGTCAGAAGAAGCCATCATAGCTCCTTGTTTATACTGGATCTTTCCTATCTCAATGGAAGAGCTGATATGTAATCCGAATATGGCATCTACCACAGGGTTTTCCATCACCCCTTCTTTCACCATCAGGGGAGCGCCACCTTCTTCTGTGCCCGGAGGGCCTTCTTCTGCTGGCTGAAAGATGAATTTAACGGTACCGGGTATATCTTTCTTCATAGCCGCCAGCACCTCTGCAGTGCCCATTAAAATGGCAACATGGCTATCGTGCCCGCAGGCATGCATCACGGGAACCGTTTGCCCCAGGTATTCTGCAGTAACGGTGGATTTAAAAGGAACATCTGCTTTCTCCAATACAGGCAGTGCGTCCATATCTGCACGCAAGGCAACAACAGGCCCGGGTTTGCCACCTTTCAGCAAACCTACTACGCCGGTTTTGGCAATGCCTGTCTGCACTTCAATACCTAAGCTGCGCAGGTGTGCTGCAACATATTCTGCGGTTTTGGTTTCGCGGTTAGAAAGCTCCGGATGCTCGTGAAGGTATCTCCGCCATTCAATAACCTTAGGTAAAAGCGCAGTGGCCTTTTGTGCGATCTGTGCCTGGAAGTCTTGTGCCTGCAGGGATAAGGAAGATAAAAGAAGGGTGATCAGGATGGTTGATGATCTGTTCATATAGTTCGCGTTGGCTTATGATAATAAAATAAGCCAGTTCTGCGAATTATCCTAATTATTGCGCCAACCCTATCTGTTTCAGGATCCCCAGGTTATCGAAGAACAGGTATTCTTCCTTCATCTTTCCGCCCTCCCAATGCCCGATGGTGACCATGGGAAACTTAAACCGCTTTCCTGTCGGAGCAATCGTTTTATCGCCGCCTGCAGGCATAACATTGGAGAAAGTACCTTCCACAATACCTACCACACAGGTCCATTCCCCGGTACCAAAGCGAATAGGGTGGGCGGTTACCTTTGTGTCCGGGGCAAACACGAACTGTGGTTTCAGTAAGTCTATATGCGCCGGAAAAAGGCCCTGGGATGTGGTGCCATCGGGATAGAATACCTTGATGTCGTCCGTATGGCTGAGGCTCAGAGAGTCCCACAGCTGGTTACTATAGAACTGAAAATCCAGGGAGTCCATGCGGATGAGGCGTTCTGCCGTGACTTTTTCAGCCGCTTCGTATGCATCGATTTTCTTTTGTAATTCATGCACTTTACTGCCATTACAGGATATAAAGGCCAGTGCTGCCAGAAGATATTTCATATAAATGTATTTACAGGCAGAACAACCTTAAGGGCAGTAAAGTTTTTAAACATCATATTGAGTAAGTATTTACCCAATATGTGCGTTGATTTGAACAATTATGCAGGCAGCATGTTTAGTTAAAGCACGGGAGGCGGTACTTGTTCCCCCCTGGTGAAGTTCGTTAATCTTAAACAGGGGTTCCCTTCAAGCCCCGGGCATAAACATATCTTATGGATTGGTTCGTTATTACCCTGCGGCAATATCCTGAATTAGCCGTTTTCCTGACCCTCTCACTGGGCTATTTTATAGGAAGTTTTAAAGTCGGGAGTTTTTCCCTTGGAACAGTGACCAGTGTTTTGCTGGTGGGTGTTTTAGTGGGTCAGCTGGATATTGCCATCTCTGCAAATGTAAAGTCTGTCTTCTTTCTGATGTTCCTGTTTGCAGTAGGTTACAGCGTTGGGCCCCAGTTCTTTGGAGGTTTAAAAAAGGATGGTTTGCCGCAGATGTTATATGCAGCTATTGTTTGTGTGTTCTGCCTCATCTTCCCATTCCTGATCGGTAAATTAATGGGCTACGATATGGGGCTAACAGCAGGTATGCTGGCCGGTTCTCAAACCATTTCAGCTGTAATCGGGGTAGCCTCCGATACCATTAATCACCTGAACATTCCCGCAGACCAGAAAGCATCCCTGATCAATAAGATCCCGGTGGCCTATGCGGTGACCTATATTTTTGGTACAGCAGGTTCTGCCTGGCTGCTGGCTTCCATTGGTCCCCGTTTACTGGGAGGTAACCTGGTTGAAAAAGCAAAGGAGCTTGAACTTAAACTGGGGGGAAGTTCCATCGGAGATGACCCGGCCATTGCTTCTGCATACGACAGGGTGATATATAATGCTTACCAGATAGCCGGACATTCATATGCCTGCAATAAAACGGTGGCACAAACAGAAGCAGAACTGCAAAGTAAAGGAAGGCGTTTATTCATACAACGTATACGCAAAGGGAAAGAGATCAAAGATGTGACGCCGGATACCATTATTGAAGAGAATGATGTGATTGCTTTGGGCGGGAGAAGGGAGTATATGATGAATTATGTGGCGGTAAACGAAAAGGAAGTACTGGATGCGGAGCTCTTAAACTTTCCATTGGAAGTACTGAGTGTAATGATCATCAGAAAGGAAGTGGTAGATAAAACGCTGGCTGAATTGCGCCAGGCAGACTATATGCATGGTGTGGTAGTAAGAACTATAAAAAGGGCCGGGATTGAAATCCCCGTTCTGCCTAATACAAAGCTGAACAAAGGGGATATGATTGAGCTGATAGGTACTAAAAGGGATGTGGAAGCAGCTATCGTACATATTGGTTATGCGGACAGGCCAACCAATACAACAGATATGATCTTTGTGGGGCTGGGTATTTTACTGGGTGGTTTGTTTGGGGCTATATCACTGCGGATAGGAGGCCTGCCCATCAGTTTGAGCACCAGCGGCGGAGCATTGATCTCGGGTTTGATCTTCGGCTGGTTAAGAGGGCAGCACCCTACATTCGGGCGTATTCCTGAACCTGCTTTATGGGTGATGAACAATGTAGGGCTTAATATGTTCATTGCGGTTGTAGGCATCACTGCAGGCCCCAGTTTTGTAGAGGGCTTTAAAGAGGCCGGCTGGGGCTTGTTCATAGCAGGTGCAGCAGCTACGGCATTACCACTGATATTTGCCCTGTTGCTGGGGCGGTATGTTTTTAAGTTCCATCCCATCATTACGTTAGGCTGCGCAGCAGGTTCCCGTACTACAACTGCTGCCCTGGGCGCTATACAGGACGCCGTTAAGAGCAAGACCCCCGCTTTGGGTTATACCGTTACATATGCTGTTGGTAATACATTGCTGATCATCTGGGGGGTGCTCATCATTCTTTTAATGAGTTAAACCATTAACCTTCTAATACATTATTTATGGCAGTTGATATTTCTAAGATCAAAACGTCAAGGAACGTTGAGAAAACGCTCGAAACCCTGAGCCCTTTTGAAATTAAGAATGAACTGATCCACCTGGCAGAAGAGAGTGCCTTAAAATCAACAGCATCCATGCTGAATGCAGGCAGAGGTAATCCCAATTGGATAGCCACAACACCCCGGGAAGCTTTTTTCCTGTTCGGGCAGTTTGCATTGGAAGAGTGCCGGAGGAACCTTGAGGCCCAGGGTATCCTGGCAGGCATTGTTCAGGATAAGAATGGGATCGCGGAGCGTTTTGAGGCTTTTTTAAGCAAACAGAAAGATGTACCGGGAGCTGCACTCCTGGATAAAACATACCGGTATGGAGTAGATAAACATGCCTTTGATGCCGATGCCTGGATCCGCGAGTGGGTGGAAGCCGTGATCGGTTTTAACTACCCGGTACCGGACCGGATGTTACGCCATATAGAAGTAGTGGTACATGATTACCTGATACAGGAAATGTGCGGAGGGGAAACAAAGGCTGGTAAGTTTGATCTCTTTGCGGTTGAAGGCGGTACCGCAGCTATGTGTTATATTTTTGATTCCCTGATGCAGAATCACCTGGTTGAGCGGGGAGATAAGATTGCCCTGCTTACCCCAACCTTTACACCCTATATTGAAATCCCGCAACTGGAACGGTATAATTTTGAAGTGGTGTATGTAGAAGCAAATACCACTGGCGAAAATGGTTTTCATACCTGGAAGTATCCGCCGGAACAACTGGATAAACTAAAAGACCCTGCCGTTAAAATAGCGTTTGTAGTGAATCCCAGCAATCCACCTTCCTTTGCCATGAGAAAAGAAACGCTGGATTATATTGCCGGGATCGTGAAGAATAACAACCCGGAATTAATGATCATTACAGATGATGTATACGGCACTTTTGTTGATAATTTCCGTTCCCTGATGGCTATCGTGCCCTTCAATACCATCACGGTATATTCTTTTTCGAAATACTTTGGTTGTACCGGATGGCGCCTGGGTACGATCGCCGTTCACCAGGATAATATCTTCGATAAAAAGATCGCTCAGCTGAGTGATGTGCATAAAAAGGAATTACACAAACGGTATGAAACCCTCAGTTTAAAACCGGAGGACATTAAGTTTGTTGACCGGCTGGTGGCAGACAGCAGGCAGGTAGCCCTGAATCATACTGCCGGTCTTTCTTTACCGCAACAATTCCAGATGATGCTTTTTAGCGCCTTCTGTGTATTGGATACACAGGATGCCTATAAAACCTTAGCCCAGTCCATCATCCGTAAACGTTTCAACCTGTTATGGGAAGGAATAGAAGTAGTGCCTCCGGAAGACCCTACCCGTGTAGGTTATTATTCTGAAATTGATGTGATGGTAGCTGCTAAACATTTTTACGGAGATGAATTTGCGGCCTGGCTCAAAAAGAATTTTGAACCTGTTGATGTACTCTTCCGCCTGGCAGAGAAAACATCCATTGTGCTTTTAAATGGCGGCGGATTTGCAGGGCCGGAATGGAGCATCAGGGTTTCCCTTGCAAACCTTCCTACAGACAGCTACCTGATACTGGGTAAAAGCATCCGTAAGATATTGATGGAGTATGTGACCAGCTGGGAGAATTCCGGTAAATGATCTTTCACTATAATCTTAACCGAATGAAATTACTATTCATTTTATTCACGTCTTTTTTATGCAGCGCGGGCCTGTTTGCCCAGAAATTGCCAAGGATCAAGATCCTTGCCACAGGTGGTACCATTGCCGGGAAAGGAGCTTCTGCAGATCACTCTGCTTATACTTCAGGAGAACTGCCTGTTAAAGACCTGATAGGCGCTGTTCCGGGGATAGAAAAAGTAGCGGACATTACAGGTGAGCAGATCTCCAATGTAGGAAGCCAGGATATGAGCGTGGCCATCTGGATAAAGCTAAACAAAAGGATCAATGAGATCTATAAGAATAATGAAGCAGACGGGATTGTGATCACACATGGTACGGATACACAGGAAGAAACGGCTTATTTCCTTTCCCTCACAGTACGTTATGATAAGCCGGTTGTGATCACAGGTTCTATGCGCCCTGCTACCGCTATCAGTGCTGACGGGCCAAAGAACCTGTACGATGCAGTTACACTGGCTGCTTCCAAACAGGCAGCGCATAGTGGTGTATTGCTGGTGTTTAATGAATATATTTTTTCAGGCAGGGAAGCTGTGAAAACCAGCACCACCCATCTGAATGCTTTTACCGCGCCTAACAGCGGGCCTGTTGGGCAGGTATACGATGGTAAGATAGTGTTATATGAAACACCTTTAAGAAAAACGAACAAGGCTACACCTTTTGATATTACAGGTTTAGCCTCACTGCCGGAAGTGGCAGTGGTAGAGTTGTATGCAGATGCGCCCGCCACAGCCATGAATGCATATGTTGCAGCTGGTGCAAAAGGTATTGTTACCGGCGGCCTGGGCAATGGCAATCTGAATAAAGCCAATACAGACGCTGCAGTAGCTGCTATTAAAAAAGGTATTCCTGTGGTGAGGGCATCCCGGGTTCCCACAGGAAGGGTAACACTCCTCGATGAAACGGATGATGAAAAGCTGGGGACCATTGTGTCTGACGACCTGATGCCGCAAAAGGCCCGGATCTTATTAATGCTGGCCCTTACCAAAACAAACGACCGGAAAAAAATACAGCAATATTTTTTCGAGTATTAGATACATCAGGTTGAGCAGGCATTGCTCAACCTGATGTACGCACCTTATCAAAGCTTCTGTAATTTCTTAGAAACAGACCTGCCCCCATGCTGTAACTGTAGAATGTATGATCCAGCCGGTGTTTCCGCACACTTGAAGGGAATAGTATGTTTACCCGCCGGTAAGTTCCCGTTCACCAGTACCGCTACCACCTTGCCTGTGATATCATATACTGCCAGCCTCGTCTGCCCGGCAGTTTTAAGATCAAAGCTTACTGTGGTTTGCTGCGTGAATGGATTAGGTGTAACATTTAACGCTTCGGAACTTTCTTCCTCTGTTTTACCCACACGCGAAACAAAACTACTTCCATTCAATACCTTGATCTCCGTATAACTGTTCCAGGCGTTTACAGTATTGCCATGCCCTACAATACGCACATATTTGGCAGACACCGGGGAGAAGTTAAATGTTTCCAGCGCATTGCTGGTGCCGCTGCTTTGCAGGCCGGTAGCTACATTCGTGAAAGAAGTACCGTTCGTTGAAACCTGGATATCAAAGTTAGAGCGGCGGGCGGTACCATTATAAAATGCGATCTGTACGCCGGACACTGTTTGTGCAGCACTCAGGCAAAGCTGGATCCATTGCGGGTTACCGGAAGCAGACCAGCGGGTGTTGAGATCATTGTCCAATACATTGGCAGGTACATTACCATCGTCTGTGCTTGCAGATGCCGGAACACAGGCGGCCCCAACATCGCTGGGGCAGAGGTTGGCAGTGCCTTTTGTAACACAGATATCTGCGAGGCGGATGGTTTCGTCACGGAGGTAAGAAGGGCTGGTGAGGCTGCGGTAAAAACCGAATTTGGGTGCCCCATAACCTGCGCCGTCCTCCCACATATCCAGGTTGTTGTTGGTGTAAGACAACAACGTTACACCATCACTCAGTCTTTTTATCACAAATTCCAACGTGCCGTTATTATCATGTTTGATCTTTACATAAGCTTCTACCCAAACACCTTTAAACAGGCTCAGATCGGCAGTAGCAACTGCGCCACCCAGGCCGGTATGGCCTATTTCCATTTTGTTGTTATAACGCGGCGTAAGGGTAATGATAGGCGCGCCGCTGCCATGACCATTGCCATATGCTTTCAATTGCATGATATGGCAAAAGTTGGGCGACTCCTGGAAACCTGCATCCAGTTTAAACTTCCAGCGATAGTAACTGGTAGAACCTTGTGTGCCTTGTTGCTCGCTTCCTTTACCTCTCAGTTCAATCCGCTGCCGGTCTGTTGCACCGCAGCGGTCATCATCCAGGTCGCGGTGCAGGGTGAAAGCAAATACATATTTGCCAAGCTGGGTGTCCATGATCTCATTGATATGTTTCACCGCATGGCCGCAATCAGGGGATTCAACATTGTATCCCTGCTGGTCCATTAACTCATAAGTATTGCCGGGGCCGTCAGCAATTACTGTTACCTGCGCCTGTACAGCAGCCGAGGTAAATAATAGTAAACATAATAAGCAACGAATAAAATACGCCTGCATCATGGGAAGAGGGTTTTAAATGATTAACAATGATCCTGCAGCGTTGGAATATAATAATCAGAGATGGCGGAAATTGAAGCAGCTAGCCTGTTACAGGCCTTTTTAGATCTTGGATCGTTTTCATAAGTGGAATTATTGTTCTACTACTAATTTAGATTATTTTTTCCCTGTTTGTATCAAATTTCCTATATTTATGCAAACGATTGCACTTTTGATCAGAATTTGAGTGAAGGCCCGTTGATCTTTAACACGTTATGAAGCCGTTGTCAGTACTTACACTACAACCTTCCGCATCTCCTTTTAATTATCGCGATTGTCCTCAACAGGGACGGGGCATTGTATTGCCTTCAACCGAAGACTAAATCGTAACCCTTAATATGAACCTTTATGAAAACACATTTATCCTTTAAACTATTGCTGGCATTGTGCCTGTTATCTGTTACCCATATCCTGAAGGCACAAACACCTGTTGCGCAGAACGGACAGTTGCAGGTGATCGGTCTGAAATTATGTAACCAGTATGGCAACCCTATCCAATTGCGTGGTATGAGCACGCACGGCATCCAATGGTATGGATGGGGGAGTTGTTTAACAGAAGCTTCGCTGGATGCCCTGGCATATGATTGGGGTGCTGATATCCTGCGTATTTCCCTCTATGTGCAGGAAGGTGGTTATGATACTGATCCTGCAGGTTTCACCGCGCAGGTAAGCCGTTTGATAGACGAAGCTACAGAGCGGGGCATGTATGCGCTGGTTGACTGGCACCAGCTAACACCCGGCGATCCCAATGCCAACCTTGCCAAAGCGAAAACTTTCTTCACCGCTATTGCCAATCAGCATAAGAACAAGAACAACATCATTTACGATGTATGTAATGAGCCAAACGGGGTTACCTGGGCAAGGATCAAAACCTATGCAGATCAGATCATTCCTGTGATCCGTGCGATCGACAGCGATGCGGTGATCCTGGTGGGTACACATGCATGGGGTTCTATGGGTATTTCAGACGGGCGTTCCGCACAGGATATTGTGAGCAACCCTTTGAGCTTTACCAATATCATGTACACTTTTCACTTCTATGCAAAGTCTCATGGCAGTGTATACTTAAATGAACTGAATTGGGCATCGGACCGCCTGCCGGTGTTTGTAACGGAGTTTGGTTCACAGGAGGCCAGTGGTGACGGACCAAATGATTTCACAATGACACAGCAGTACATTGACCTGATGCGTACCAAGAAGATCAGCTGGACTAACTGGAACTATTCTGACGATAACCGTTCCGGTGCGGTATGGCTTAGCGGAACCTGCTCTGCCGGCCCATGGACCACAGCCCGCCTGAAACCTGCAGGCACCTGGATCCGCCAGCGCATGTTAAGCCCCGCAGATGATTTTCCCGGTGGCAGTACTCCTCCTGTTTGTTCGCCGGCAGCAGCCAGTGCAGATGATGGCAATGTACCTGCGAACGTGCTGGATAATAACCTTAGTACCCGCTGGTCTGCCAGTGGAGACGGGCAATGGATCCAATTCTGTTTGAACAATATTGTAACAGTAACGGGCGTAAAGATCGCGTTCTATAATGGCAATACGCGTAGTTCAAATTTTGATATCCAGGTTTCAACCAACGGTACTTCCTGGACGAATGTGGCTACCGGTTTGAGCAGCAGCGGTACATCCACGGCATTGGAAACCTTTAATTTTACTGCGGCATCTGCTAAGTGGGTGCGCATTGTAGGGCATGGTAACAGCGTAAATGCCTGGAACAGTTATACGGAAGTACAGGTGGTGCAGCAAACTTCGCCTCCCTGTGTGCCAGCCTCTGCCAGTACAGACGATGGTAATGTACCCGCCAATGTATTGGACAATGATCTCAACACCCGCTGGTCTGCTTCCGGTAACCCGCAATGGATCCAGCTTTGCCTGAGTGCTACGCAAACAGTGTCCGGTGTGCAGATCGCTTTTTATAATGGTAATGCGCGCAGTTCTAATTTTGATATCCAGGTTTCAACGAATGGCACTTCTTTCACGAATGTAGCTACAGGCCTGAACAGTAGTGGTACTTCCACAGCACTGGAAACATTTAACTTCTCCCCGGTGTCTGCCAAATATGTGCGTATTGTAGGGCATGGTAATAGTGTGAATGCCTGGAACAGTTATACGGAGATCAAGGTATTGAATGGAAGCAGTTTTGTTTCGCGTGTGGGTAAAACAGAGGAAGAAAGTTCCGAAGCGTTAAATGTTACACCTAATCCATTCACGCAGCAAGCCACGGTGAGCTTTGACCTGAAAGCTGCGGGTCAGACAAAGCTGGCAGTATATGATATCAATGGTAAGGTGGTAGCGGTACTGGTGAACGGGAACTTACCGGCAGGTAAACATACCATTCCCTTTAAATGTGCGGAAACACCGGCAGGATCATATATCCTCCAGTTACAACATGACGGGAAATCTGTTTCCCGGAAACTGCAAAAGTTATGAGCACTGATCAATAGTCAAACTGAACAATGCCTGTACCTTTTGGTGCAGGCATGTTTTTTTTCGTAATTTCCGTGCATGACGCTTCACTTGTATGTTCGTTTTTCTTCTGCCTGGGGGCAGGAGCTTTATGTAGCTGTTTGCCATGATCAGGGGGAAACGAAGTTGCTGATGGAGTATTACAACGCTTCCTGGTGGCGGCTGACGGTCCATTTGGATGATCCGGCTGTATTCCGTTACAGGTATTACCTGGGTACACTGTCAGAAAGGAATACCCGTGCTATTTATTGTTTCCCTTCTGATAAAGAACTAACGGTAAGGGACATCTGGATATGGCCGGGTATGGTAGAAAATGCCTGGTTAACCGCTCCTTTCAGTGAAGTGTTCTTTAAACGGGAGGCCGCTGCACTTCCTGCTCCTGCACTGTATACTTTCAGGGTGCATGCTCCGCTATTAAAAGCAACAGAAACTGTTTATATCATTGGTAATATTCCGGAGCTGGGAGCATGGAATGTAAAGCAGGCAATTCCTTTAACATACACAGCAGAAGGTGATCTAATAACGGTAGCAGATATTCCCCGCGGCCTGTTGATCGAGTATAAATATGGGAAAAAAGAAGGTGATCAGTTCATCTATGAGGAAGGAGAGAACCGGGTGATGTTCACCGGTGAATTCAGCATACACGGCCGTACGATTATCCACGACGGGTTTGCACGGTTCAATATTACACCCTGGAAAGGCGCGGGTGTTGCAGTGCCTGTATTTTCACTTCGTTCTGAAAAAGGATTAGGCATCGGAGAGTTTGCAGATCTGAAATTGCTGGCAGACTGGGCGGCCGCTACCGGCCAGCGCATCCTGCAGCTCTTACCGGTGAATGATACCACCGTGAATTACAGCTGGACGGATTCTTATCCCTACGCCGCTATTTCTGCATTTGCATTACATCCCGTTTATATTCATTTACCGGCTGTAGGTAAAGTAAAGGATTACAAAAAGCATCAGGCAAAACTGAACGAACTGCCATCGCTGGATTATGAGCAGGTGATCCGCATTAAAATGGAAGCGCTGAATGAATTGTTCACTGCGTTTAAGCCCGACAGTGATTATCATACCTGGGTAGCAGCTAATCAGCATTGGCTGGAACCTTATGCCCGCTTCAGTTGTGAGCGGGATAAGGATCTGCAGCTTACCGGCCGGCCAACAGAAGCGGCTTTTTATTTTTTCATTCAATATCAGTTGCATAACCAGTTACTGGATGCAGTCAGTTACGCACACAGCAAAGGAGTGGTGATCAAAGGCGATTTGCCAATTGGAGTATTCCTTCAAAGTGTGGAAGTAAAAGAAGCACCGGAGCTTTTCGATACAAATGTGCAGGCAGGCGCTCCGCCGGATGATTTTTCAATGAAGGGGCAGAACTGGGGATTCCCTGTATACAACTGGGCGCAGATGGCAGCAACAGGGTATCGCTGGTGGAAGGAAAGACTGGCGCACATGGCATTGTATTTTTCTGCTTTCCGTATTGATCATATCCTTGGGTTCTTCCGCATCTGGCAAATACCCCGTGATACTTTCGACGGATTACTGGGATACTTTGATCCTGCCATACCTTTTACCATAGATGAATTACAGGCGGCAGGTATTCCATTCGACCGTTCCCGTTATTGCCAGCCTTATATCACAGACGCAATCCTCTACGATACTTTCAGCGATGCCACACCTGCCGTAAAAGGTATCTACTTTGAACGGAACGGCGATGGTACCTTCCGGCTGCAAGCCTCCTACACTACCCAGCAGTCAGTGGCAGATGAGCCGGATCCCTTTATCCGCCAGGGATTACTGCACCTGATCACGAATGTATTATTCCTTGAACCGGTGGATGGTGAATTCCATCCGCGCTTCCATATGCACCTCACCAGTTCTTTCGAAGCACTGGAACCTGCTGTGCAGCACAAACTCCGGGTTTTATCTGACCAGTATTATTTCCACCGCCATGATGCTCTTTGGGAGCAGGAAGCCCTGAAGAAATTACCGGTATTGCAACAGGCTACAGATATGCTGGTTTGCGGCGAAGACCTTGGTATGGTGCCCCATTGCGTACCAGGCGTGATGCAATTACTGGGCATCCTCAGCCTGGAAGTACAGCGTATGCCTAAGGGGGAAAACAGTACCCTTGCATCCGCTCCCTATCTTTCTGTTGTAACGCCTTCCACGCACGACATGAGCACGATCCGTGAATGGGCAGAAGGGGATTATGGTTCACTGATTGAAGAACATTTACAGTCACCTGCCATGTGGTGCATCTTACAGCTGCAGGACTGGCTGGCGCTGGATGAAAGCCTTCCCCATACAGGACCTGCGGAGGAACGGATCAATGTACCGGCTGTTACTCCCTGGTACTGGCGCTACCGCATGCCACTCAGCCTGGAAACGTTGCTGAAAGCAGAGGGGCTTACAACAACCATTCGCGGGATGATCAGTATGGCAGGAAGGGGTTAGGAAATATCATCTTACATTGTGTATATTTAAATTATGGAACTAACACTTTATCCCTTCGAGTTAAGATTCCGCCACACGTTTACTATTTCGAGAAAAAGCAAGGATGTACAACCGCTATTGGTAGCAGAACTGCAGGAAGACGGATGGAGCGGCCTCGGAGAAACTGCCGACAATTCTTACTACAATATTACGGTACCCATACTGATGGCAGCTATCAATGCCCATCGCCCTTTTATTGAATCTTACAAACTGGATACGCCGGAAGCCTTCTGGGAAGCCATGTATCCTAAGTTATCAGATAATTTGTTCGCGCTCTGTGCACTGGACCTTGCTGCGCATGACCTCTATGCGAAACGGCTTGGTAAAAAGCTGTACGAGGTCTGGGGGCTGGAGCCTTCTCATAATCCTTTAACGGATTACACGATCGGGATCGATACGGTGGAGAATATGGTGAAGAAGTTACAGGAATTCCCCTGGCCCATTTACAAGATCAAACTGGGTACCAAAGATGATATTGCCATCATCACGGAATTACGCAAACACACCAAAGCTATTTTTCGTGTGGATGCTAATTGCGCATGGGGTGTGGAGGAAACCCTCCGGAATGCAGCCGCTTTTAAAGAGCTGGGTGTTGAATTCATTGAGCAGCCTATGCCCGCAGCAGATTGGGAGGGCATGAAAAAGGTATACGAAACCTCCGCCTTACCGCTCATAGCAGATGAAAGCTGTATTGTGGAAGCAGATGTAAAGAACTGCCATGGTTATTTCCATGGCATCAATATAAAGCTCACCAAATGCGGCGGCATCACACCTGCCCGCAGGATGATCCTGGAAGCGAAGCAGCTGGGCATGAAGGTAATGACGGGTAGTATGAACGAAAGCACCGTTGGTACTTCTGCCGTAGCACACCTGCTGCCCTATCTGGATTATACTGACATGGACGGCCCGTTGCTGCTGGCAGAAGATACCGCAGATGGCGTTAAGATCCGGAACGGCAAGATCATCTATGCCAACCGGAATGGTACAGGCGCTGAGTTATACAGGGCCTTTTAAGGCTTCGCGCTTAAAGAAACCAGCACTTTCTCCGGCTCTTTTTCGGGCTCCTGCTTCATACCGGAGAAGCTGTACAACCGGTTATCTATATCATTCGTAGCGAGCATATACCCGTTGATGATATTCGGCTCCCGGATAGAGAAATAGGTTTTGTTATTCAGCAACCACTCGTGCGGCTGGCAGATGAGTTTATACGGCGTACCGTATGCGAGGTCCGGCTTCATGATGAAGTCGTACCCTTTGCGTTCAGCCAGCAAGCCTTTGATGCGGCAGACTTCCCGGCGGGAGGGGTGGTAAGTGGTGTCGTTTTCAAGGGAACCGAAAAAGAACATCCCATGCGCACTGTCTATGTGCAACACGTAACGCAAAGTGCCTCTTTCTGATTTGAAGGATACCAGGTATTTACCCAGGAGTGCAGCGGTTTTTTGCTGCATGATACGATTAGGCTGACTGTTTCCCTGCAGGGGGATACATAACAGATATGCTGCAAGAACAAGAACAGTCTGCCGGATAAGAGAATGGCGGATCATATCGACAGGTTTTTGTTACTATAAATTTACACGCTAAATATGGCTTTTGCCAACAATATGGACGGATGGGTTAAACAGGATTAATTGGGGCCGGGGATTGGGGTTAAACGGCTTATTCTTTTGATCCTGCTTCTTCTTCCGTGATCTCCTTCCAGGTTTTTGCAAAGAAAACGTAACTGCTCTTACGGCCCTGAGCCTCAATGTATTTCCCCGCCAGGGCGGCCAGGGGATTATCCATAAATGGATTACCCCCTGCCGGCCGGATGAGGAAGGTGCCGTCTGCCGTTTGCAGGTACACACCTAAACTTTCGCTTTTAGTGGTTCTCGCGAAAGTCTTTAATATAATTTGCCCTTTTACCTTTTTAGGCGCTTGTTTCTTATCGTCTGACATATTCTCTGTATCCCATTATTTCACCGTTCTTTTCCTTTACTACCAGCACTTTGGTTTTCTTATGTTTACCGCTGACAGAAGAAGATGAATATACGTGAAATTTCACCGGCGCGTTGAATGCCTTCATGTCCCGCGTCAACGCATTGGGTTTCGGTGCTGTTTCAAAAACCTTTTTGGTGGCCTTTTCTGAGAATTTTTTATCCTTCAGTAAAGACCGCACATTTGCTGCAAATTCTGTACCCTCTTTTTTAGTGCTCACTAAAGTAGGTGTTGCAATAAAGTTGCTGAGGGCAGCACCTTTGGAGATCATATTATCCCGGCTGTTCCTGCGGGCATTCAGGGATTTGGATGCAGGAGCGCTGGCCACCGGTACCACCGATGGTTCTCCCAAGAGGTAGAACTGTGCAATGGTCTTCAGTTCATAAGGGTCCAGGGTAGGGCCCATTTTATCCAGGAAGCTTTGCCGGGCTTCCAGTAAGGCCCGCCCGGTAGAAGCACCTTTGATGGTATTGATAAGGAATTCCTGCGTGAGGATGTCCGCCAGGCCCTGTCCTTCTGTAGGGCCATAGGCGATGGTGGAACTTCCCATAAAGGCAATGGCGTGATTGATCAGGTAGGTATTGGCCACACTCATCTGGGGCGTTTCTGTTTCATTGGGATCATAGAGTTGCGCCCCGTAACAGCATTCTGCGGCCGCGATAGTGCCTTTGCTGATCATTTTAGCCAGCATGCTGGCATTTACGGCTTCGGGGTAATTTGAGCCTTTCTGACCATAGTAACAATGATCTTCGAGGGAGCCATGGCAATTGATAAAATGTGTTTTTGGTTTCATCTGTGCGGCCGTCCATTTGGGGCCGCTGATAGGAGAGATCTGCATCAGCGCATTCTCACCAAAGATATTATGCAGGCTTTCCTGGGTAGACAGGCGCCATTCGTATACACTCACAGAGAAGTATTTGCGGTACTCTTTATCTTTCACGGGTTTGCTGGCCAGCACATCTTTTACCAGGGAATGGAAGTATGCGGGGTCTTTGCTGCCCGGGATGTCTGGCAAACGGCCCACCACACGGGTAGGAGCAATGAACTTACCCGGATCTGTATGATAAGGAGCCTCGCAGGCGTAGGGAAGATCGCTGGGGATCAGCTCATCCTCATCATCATCGCTGGATAAAAGGTTATGCAGTTCCTGGAAAGGGATCACATCCTGCGCTCCTGCAATCACCAGGTAATCCGGCTGAAAGTGTTTGTACAAGGCATCGATGGCAGCTTTGTTCTGGCGCTGATCTTCCGGGTTTTTTACCGGGGGGACCTTGTACTTTTTCATAGCTGTGGCATCGTCAAGGAATACGATCTCGGTGCTCAGTTTCCGCTTTTTATCAAAGTCTTTGATAGCGGTGAGGTCTTTCAGGAATGTTTTGTGTTTACTGCCGTATTTTTTAACCAGGGCAGACCGGTTGGAAACGATCAGTTTATCCTTTTTCATTTTGGGGGTATTTTGGGTGTTAATTAACCCTGTTAAGGTAAGGAAAGGTTATTAAATGTAAATGGGAATGAGTAATTTACTTCATATTCAATCGATTTCCATATGAGATACCCACGTTATGTGTTATTACTGGTTTTGCTTATGAGCACCTTATTTTCACAAGCACAGCTGCTTGGCCGCATCACTGTTAAAGCAGGGCAATATGCGCGGCATAATACGATTATCCGTGTTGCACTGCCGCAATTCCATATTCAATTGATGTCTGCCGAGTTATTAAATGTTGAAGGGGGGAAGAAGATCGTTACCCCGGTACAAATGGAGGGAGAGCATACTATTGTATGGAGACTGGAAGGAGATCTGCCGGCAGGAGCAGAGCGCGTGTATGAACTTTGGTCGAAGAAGGACTATGATCGTGTTGCTAAAGTAACGGTGCGTACAACAAATACCGCTTATATTGTTGAAAAGGATAACAAACCGGTACTGCAATACAACTATGCGGTAATGGAACCACCGGCAGGCGTGGATACCGCTTTCAGGAGGAGTGGTTTTATTCATCCTGCATATACGCCTTCCGGGAAAGTGCTCACCAATATCCATCCCAAAGATCACTATCATCACTTCGGTATCTGGAACCCATGGACGGATACGAAATTTGAAAACGATACGGTGGATTTCTGGAACCTGAAAAAATTATCAGGTACGGTGCGTTTTTCCCAACCTGCGCGTACAATGAATGGAAAGGTATTTGGCGGTTTCCTGGTAACGCAGCAACACGTGGTGCTGAGCAAACCGGAAAAGACTGCGATGGTGGAGTTCCTGGAGGTACTGGCGTATGATGGAAAAGATAAGGAGCAGGTTTGGGATTATAATTCCAGGTTACGTTGTGCGGGCAAATCCCCGATAACATTATTGGAATACAGGTACGGAGGAGGTTTTGCCATCAGGGGAGCAGGTGAATGGAATAATGAGAACAGCGCGGTGCTTACTTCTGAGGGAAAGACCCGTAAAGATGCAGACAATACCCATGCCCGCTGGTTCAAGATCGCGGGCGCATTGAACGGAGGTAAAGGAGGTTTGCTGGTACTATCGGCGCCGGATAATTTTAACTCCCCGCAGCCGGTACGTATATGGCCGGAGAAAGATCAGAATGGCCAGGTGTTTGCGATGTTCAGTCCTACTAAAGACCGTGAATGGGTATTAACCCCCGGTAATGAATACCCGCAGAAATACCGGGTGATCACTTTTGATGGCGACCTTACCACTGCACAGGCGGAAGCTTACTATAACGATTATGCTTTTCCGCCGGAGTGTACTTTCTCTAAATAATCACTGTGTGATATAAATTCTCCCCTGGCACTGAGATAAGCTAAAAAGCGCCGCATCTTGTTATGCATCTTTGTGCCGGAAACACTTTTCACTACCAAAGGTAGCTTGTAGGAGCTAAGGTCTTCCAGTTCCCAGGGGTGGAAGTAGAAAGAAAAATAGTCTTCTTTCTGCAGGATCCTGCGGCTGCAATACCGCGTGAACCATAAAGGGAAGTTCTTCACGCTTAACCAGAACACCGGTAACCTTAAACGGGGTGTAACGGAAGAAGGCATCACCCATAATGCTTCTTTGCGATGCACATAACGGGGTTGTTTGCGGTTATTGTAGCGCCCGGGGATCCAGGTTGGGTTGAGGGAAGCATCATAAGTATAACCGGCCTTTTCGAGGGATTCCATATTCACTGGTTTCAGACGCGGCATACGGAAGCCTTTTACCTTCTGCCCACTGATATATTCCAGTTCATTCCGTGAATCCAAAAGATCTGTTTCTTCAAAAACATCATGGTAAAAAGCATGAGAGGCGATCTCATGTTTGGCTGCCATGCGTTTTACCATGTCAGGAAAATTCTGTGCCCAGTAAGCAGTGATGAAAAAAGTAGCGCGGATGTTCAGTTCCTCGAACAGCGTCATCGTTTTCACTACGCCGCGATAGGATACGAGCAGCTTCTCCTGTAAGGGGATCTTCTGCCCGTATTCTTCCGGAATATCAAATTCCTCTACGTCTACGCTGATCAGTATTTTATTTTTCATCTTAACTCACAATGAGGATGGCCATGAAGTTAACGAATTCCCGCAGCAATACTTTTGATCTGAATTCAGAGAAGCAGATGCCTGGCCTGCAAACGATCGGTATGGTACGGATCTTCAGGGATTTGTTCTTTCCTGCGCGGTGAACAAATTCACTGTCGTATAAAAAGCCATTAATGCGTGTGGCCAGGAATTCCCTGCGGCCTTTGCTGTTGAATCCTTTCAGCCCTGCCTGTGCATCTGCTACCGGCAAATGCAATAAGTAACGGTTCATGAAGCGGTTTACCGTGGTGATCATTTTCCGTTTACGGGGCAGCAGTTTTACATACTGTTCACCACGGATACCGGCCACCACATCTGATCCATGCAGCAATTGCTCAAAGGCCTGCTTTACAGCTTTTACGCCGAAAGGGAAATCAAAGTCTGTACATACCTGGTAATCGCCGGTGGCAATGGCTACGCCTAAACGAACGGCATATCCTTTTCCGCGGTTCACGGGATGATTGATGATGCGCACGCCGGGAATGCCCTCTGCCAGTTGGCGAAGATGAGCGTTGGTGACGTTGCGCACGGAGCCATCATTCACAAGGATCAGCTGGATCCCTGTTTCCGGCATCATGTCCTGTAGTTCCCAATAATCTGTGACCATCTGCGCTACCCATCCTTCCGGAGGGTTGCAGCAGGGGATCACCAGGTCGAGATAATGTGTTACCCTGTTGCTTTGAATCGTTAGGTTGTTAATCTGAACAGGGAACGTAGTAGGTTCTGGTGTTGCTAGTTGCATAGTTAGTTGTTAGGTTACATGTGCTTCAACATGTTGTTTGATCATCATCCCTGTGCGCCATTGTAAGTAAAGCAGCACAGCAAAACACGGTAGGGCTTTCACGCGATAATTAACGGCGATCACGTTGATCGCTTTCGGAACGAAGTCCGTTGGACACAGGCAGGTGACCACAAAAGTGGTGCAGAGTAAAATGGTGGTCCATTTGTTATAAGGGAGCAGGAGTAAACCCATCCCTACGCCGGTAACGGCCATGATATAGGTAGGTGATTCGGTGCTTTGATTGAATATTACGATCCATATGAGCAGGTAAGCGGCAGTAAGCCATGGTGTGATGGCATACCTTCTTATCAAACCTGTGGTGAATATAGCCGCCAGGCCTGCGAGGGCCGCCAGCAGAAAGATGGTATCATCCACCCGCCATATGGTATGCAGGAAACCCAGCAGGGAACCATCTTCTTTTATGGTACTGCTGGTGAGCAGTTCTACCCAGGAAATGTAATAACCGGTAAGTGTTTCCGGTGATACAAAAAGTAAAGGCAGCAGGGTACCTGCAATGCCAAACAAAAGGCAATACTGTATGTAATGCCATTTCTTTGGATAGAAAAGGAATACCAAACCTATCACTGCGCCGTAACCTTTGATAAAGAAAGTAAGGCAGGTGAAGAATGCCGCTCTGCCCGGATTGCCTTTATCCAGGTGTACTACGGTGAGCAGCATAAAGGCCGTCATGGCGGGGTTGGTCTGTGAGGATTGCAGGGCATTGCCTAATTCCAGTAGCAGGAACCAGAAAAGCGCTGTGCGGGCATTGCCGCTAAGGGGGATTTTACTGAGCGCATAGAGGAAAATGCCGGTGCTGAAAAGAAGCCACAGGAGCAAACCCATCTGCTGCGGGAATATTGCGAAAGGAGAAAAGAGAACAGGGAAACTCGGGTGATAAAGAAAGTAGTCGAAATACTCACCATTGTACAGATCATACAGCGGTAAACCTGCGGTGAGGTGCCGCCAGGAACTGCGAAAAATGATGAAGTTATTATATCTGCCTGTGAACACGGATTGCAGGTACAAGCCCACGGCCACAAGTAAGTATATAATTACTATGCTGGAGGTGGAATGCCACCATCCCCGCCGGCCAGTTTCCATGGAAGAAACCGCCGATCCGGCTACGTTATGCATGATGTTAGGTTAAATGAGCACGTTTAATATATACGTGACTACGATATATAGACGCCAAAGGTAAAACTTACCCCCATTTATTGCATATAATTTCTCAAAATACAACGTTCGTTTAACGTTGCTGAGCCAGAGGGTGTTACATAGCTTTACTGGATATAAACGGTTTTTATATTAAGGAATTCGTGCACGCCTTCCAGTGATAATTCCCTGCCGTGACCGGAAAGCTTTACACCGCCAAAAGGCAGCCTTGCATCGGAACGTACCATGGCATTGATGAATACATTACCACTATCTATGAGTGTGGCGAGGCGCGCGGCTTTTTCTATGTCCTTCGTCCAGAGGGAGGCGCCTAAGCCAAAGGGTGTTTGATTGGCCAGGCGGATGGCGGCACCTTCATCATTGGCTGTGATGATGGTTGCCAGCGGGCCGAAGGTTTCTTCTTCAAAAGCAGCCATACCGGGCTGCACGCCGGTTAATAATGCAGGTGTGAAATTGCAGCCGTCCTGCTCGCCGCCTGCCAGTAACTGGGCGCCCTGTTCTATGCTTTTATCCATCTGCCGGCCCAGCTCTTCTGCCAGGTCCGGGCGTGCCATAGGGCCGGTATCTGTATCTGCTGCAAAGGGATCTCCCTGCTTTAAGGAAGTGATGAGGGACTGCACCTGCTGGGTGAAATCATCTGCAATGGCTTTATCCACGATCCAACGTTTGGCTGCAATGCAGGACTGCCCGGCGTTTTGCATACGTGCTTTCACGGCGGTCTTTGCTGCCTCTGCAAGATTGGCATCTTTCAATACAATGAAAGGATCGCTGCCGCCCAGCTCCAGCACAGTTTTCTTGATGTATTTACCGGCCAGCTGCGCAACACTCATGCCGGCAGGCGTGCTGCCGGTAATGGTTACGCCCTGTATGCGGTTGTCGCCGATAATAGGTTCTATGTCTTTGGAAGAAACAAGCAGGGCCTGAAAAGTGCCTTCCGGGAAACCGGCTTCGCGGAATACTTTTTCCATGGCAAGTCCGCAGCCGCTTACATTACTGGCATGTTTCAGCACTACGGTATTGCCCGCGAGTATATTGGGAATGGCAAAGCGGAACACCTGCCAGTAGGGAAAGTTCCAGGGCATGATAGCTAGCACGATGCCTTTCGGTTCAAAGGCTGCATAACTTTTCTTCGCATCTGAAGGAATGATGCGGGGTTGCAGCATGGCGCCGATATTGGCGGTATAATATTCTGCGGTAGCAGCACATTTCAATACTTCTGCTTTGGCCTCTTTTAAGGTTTTGCCCATTTCCCGCGTAATGAGCGTGGCGTGTTCCGTTACCTGGTCTTTGAGCAGGGTGGCTGCCTTTACCATCCATTCCGATCGTTGTTCGAGGGTTGCCTGTTTCAGGGCGGCAAATGCCTTCCAGCCCTGCTGCAATTTCTTCTCCAGTTCCTCTTTTGTATGGGCAGGATATTCTGCAATGGTTTCCTGCGTATACGGATATATGCTTTTGAACGTCATGTTATAAAGTTAAGGATTTTACGGGGGCGGTACACTTGTTACAAAAGGCATAACTTTGCAGCCTTATGTCGTCGTTAAGTAAATGGAATATAGCCATCATGGCGCTGTGTACGGGCCTGATCGTAGCTAATATATATTACTGCCAGCCACTGGTGGTTTTGATCAGCAGGGAGTTTGATGTATCAGAGAGTAATGCCGGGCAGGTAACCTTCTTTACGCAGATCGGGTATGCATTGGGGTTATTGTTCTGTGTGCCCCTGGGCGATAAGCTGGAACGTAAGAAGCAGATCCTGTTCATGACGGGTGCAGCAGTAGCGGCACTCTGTGCGGCGGCCCTTTCCGTTAATATCGGCATGCTCAAGATCACGGGGCTGATCATCGGTTTTACTTCCATCGTACCGCAACTGATCCTGCCGCTGGCAGCCAGCCTGGCAGCGCCGGAACGCCGTGGTAAGGTGATCGGTGTGATCATGAGCGGATTGCTGATAGGCATCCTTTTATCCAGAACATTAAGCGGTATCATCGGCCAGCATTTCGGCTGGCGGGCCATGTTCTGGATTGCAGGAGCAATGACCTTTGTGATGATGATAACGATCCTGTTCACATTCCCGCAAAGTAAACCTTCCTTTAACGGCAGTTACGGTGCATTGATGCGTTCTGTATTCACCCTTATCCGGGATCAGCCTTTGTTAAGAGAGGCCTCCACCATTAATGCCTGCGCTTTTGGTGTTTTCGGGCTGTTCTGGACCACTTCCGTATTCCTCTTATCCAATCCTCCCTACAACTTTGGCAGCGACGTAATAGGTCTTATGGGGCTGGCAGCGGCAACCGGTGCGCTGGGTGCTCCGCTGATCGGGCGCATTGCAGATAAAAAGAACCCGCGTATTGCTATCGGGTATGGTATTGCCTGCATCCTGGCAGGATATATCATCTTCTGGTTCTTCCGTAATTCCCTGGTGGGTGTGATCATTGGTATTGTGTTGCTGGACCTGGGTTTACAGGGTGTGCATGTATCCAATCAAACAAGGGTTTATGCGCTGTTGCCGGAAGCACGTAACCGGATGAACACCGTATACATGACGATGAGCTTTATCGGTACTTCGCTGGGTTCAGGTATTGGCCTGCTGGTGTGGGATATCAATAAATGGGCAGGTGTTTGCCTGGCCGGGGTGGGGATCACGTTTATCGCGATATTGATCTATGGTATTACTTATAAAAAAGAAAAGGCTGTCGTTTTGTGACAGCCTTTTCTTTTTTATTATTCAGGTACTCTTGTAATCTTCAGCATGTTGGTGGGTAAGTGTTCCGCGATTGGCGTACTACCAGTGTTCACCACTACATCATTTCCTTTGATGAACTTCCTTTCACGCAGGATGTTGATCTGATCAGAGAAGATATCGTCCAGGCTTTCTTCTTCCGCATAGTGGAAGGCACGTACACCCCAGCTGAGGCTCAGCTGGTTTACCAGCGTGCGCTCTTTAGTGAATACATACAGCGGAGATTTAGGGCGGTAGCTGGACAGCATGAAGCCGGTGTAACCGGACTGCGTCATACCGATCAGGCCATCTGCTTCCAGGTCTTCTGCGATCTTACAGGCGTTGTAGCACAGTGCATCGCTGAGGAAGGTAGGAGAGTGGCGGTGAGGGATCAGGTTACGGTTGTAGATGATCTCTTCTTTCTCTACTTCACCGATGATCTTACGCATGGTTTGGATCACCAGGGTAGGGTGCATACCGGTAGCGGTTTCACCACTCAGCATCACTGCATCTGCGCCTTCCAGTACCGCGTTGGCCACGTCAGTGATCTCACTGCGGTTAGGGCGGGAGCGGTCTATCATGCTTTCCATCATTTGTGTAGCCACAATAACGGGCTTGGCACGGTGGATACATTTGCGGATAATATCTTTCTGGATCATCGGGATCATTTCAACAGGCAGTTCCACACCCAGGTCACCACGGGCGATCATTACGCCATCGCTTTCCCAGATGATCTCTTTCAGGTTCTGGATCGCTTCCGGTTTCTCGATCTTGGAGATGATCTTCATTTTGGAATTACGTTCTTTCAGGCGTTTGCGCAGGAGGCCAAGGTCTTTTACGTTACGCACAAAAGAAAGGGCCACCCAGTCGCACTCCTGGTCGATGATGAATTCCAGGTCTACCACGTCTTTTTCTGTCAATGCCGGCAGGGAAACTTTAGTATCAGGCAGGTTGAAGCCTTTTTTGGAAGAGAGTACGCCACCCAGCAATACTTCCGCTTTGATCTCATGCTGTGGTGTTACTTCTCTAACGATCGTTTCAATCTTACCATCGTCCAGGAGGATCTTCTGGCCGGGACGAACATCTTTATGCAGGTCGTGGTAAGAAACATAGATACGCTCCATGGTTCCTACGCATTTTTCGTTTACGAAGGTGAGGATGTCTCCGGCTTTCAGCGGCAGTGCATTATTTTCAATGTCCCCTACACGCAGTTTGGGTCCCTGCAGGTCTGCCAGGATGGCTACGTTGTAAGGTTCAGTTTTGTTGATTTGGCGGATGTACCCGATGATCCTCAGCTTATCCTCATGGCTGCCATGGGAAAAGTTTAGGCGGAATACGTTCACTCCGGCTTTTACGAGTTCCAATAATTTCTCATAGGTATCGCATGCTGGTCCTACGGTGGCTACAATCTTCGTTTTTTGCTTAGAATGCGCCAAAGCGGCTTCGTTATCCATACTACTGTGGAAGTATTTGGACAGATCTTTTGTACTCATAGACGTTTATTTAACTCGCAAGAATTTTGACAATCTTAAACCATTCCGCATCGATCTTCTGTTTAGCTTTTACGGCTTTATCGAGCGGGGTGTACTGAATTTTATTGTTGACGATACCGATCATTACGTTGTTATTGCCTTCGATGAGGGCGTCCACGGCGGCATACCCCATTCTGCTGGCAATGAGCCGGTCTATACAGGTGGGTGATCCGCCACGCTGGATGTGCCCGAGGATGCAAACGCGGGTATCCAGTTGCGGCATTCTTTCTTTTACGTGACGGGCTACTTCGTTGGCACCGCCAAACTCATCTCCTTCGGCTACCACAATGAGGTTCACCATTTTGCTGCGGCGTTCGTTGGCCAGCAGCTGATCGATCACGTCGTCAATATCTGTTTTGCGCTCAGGGATGAGGATGTGTTCCGCACCGGTGGCAATACCGCTGTGGAGGGCAATGTAACCGGCATCGCGGCCCATTACTTCTATGATGAAGAGGCGGTCGTGTGCGTCCGCAGTGTCCCTGATCTTGTCGATCGCTTCTACCGCAGTGTTCACCGCCGTGTCGAAACCGATGGTGAAATCGGTACCGGCAATATCTTTATCGATTGTTCCGGGAAGACCAATGCAGGGAATATCAAATTCCTGGCTGAATTTCTGTGCGCCTTTGAAAGAGCCGTCTCCCCCGATCACCACCAGCCCGTCTATCCCGAACTTCTTAAGGTTCTCGTAGGCTTTTTTACGGCCTGCTGCTTCATAGAATTCCTTGCAACGCGCAGTTTTAAGGATAGTGCCGCCACGTTGAATGATGTTGGCCACTGATTTGGATTCCATAGGAAAGATGTCGCCGGTGAGCATACCCCGGTAACCATACATCACGCCGTATACATTCAAACCATGGTAATTTCCCGTCCTTACTACCGCCCTTACGGCTGCGTTCATACCCGGAGCATCGCCCCCGGATGTAAGAACTGCGATGTTGTTCACTTTTTTCATAGTAATTTGCCTAAAATTGGTCCTTTAAAAGGGCGCACAAAATTAACTTTTTTTAATAGTTTTCTATCAGATATTCTATGAATTAACCTAAAAGTTTAAAATTAATCAAATAAGAGGCAGACTTTTTTTAAAAAACATATGTATGTCTAAAATTAACCATAAGCATGTTGCCATGAGTGTAATGATGACTTTTACGGCGGGCAGTTTGGCAGCACAGCAGAACGCTCCATTAGTTTATCCCGTTACCAAAAAAGTAGACACGGTAGATGATTACCACGGGAAAAAGATCGCAGACCCTTACCGCTGGCTGGAAGATGACCATAGCGCAGAAACAAAGGAATGGGTAGATGCACAGAATAAAGTGACGCAGGATTACCTGGCCACCATCCCTTTCCGGGGTAAAATAAAACAACGCCTGGAGGCTTTATGGAACTATCCCCGGTACGGATCTCCCTTCCGCGAGGGCCAATATTATTATTTTTATAAGAACGACGGTTTGCAGAACCAGGCTGTTCTGTATCGCCAGTTAGGGCTGGATGGCGCCCCTGAGGTGTTCATTGATCCCAATAAGCTCTCTGATAAGGGCACTGCCGCCCTGGGCAGCCTTAGTTTTTCCAAAGATGGCAAATACCTGGCCTACCTGGTGGCCAAAGCAGGGTCAGACTGGCAGGAAGCCTTTGTAATGGATGTGGCTACCAAACAACTGCTGGGCGACCGGCTGGATTGGATCAAATTCTCCGGTCTTTCCTGGAAGGGAGACGGTTTTTACTATAGCCGCTACGATAAACCGGACGAAAAGAGCAAACTCTCCAAAAAGAACGAGTTCCATAAAGTGTATTACCACAAAATGGGCACCACGCAGGAGCAGGATGAGCTGATCTACGTGGATAAAGAACATCCTTTGCGTAATGCCGGCGTGGGTTTAACGGAAGACGAACGTTTCCTGATCCTCAGCACTACAGAAGGCACCAGCGGCCGCGAACTCTGGTATCGCGATCTGCAGGATGCTGCCCAGAAGGATTTTGCCCTGCTGGTGAAAGGCTTTGATTATGATCCCGGTGTAATTGAAAATGTGGGGGACAAACTGCTGATGCGCACCAACCACGATGCACCTAATTTCAAAGTAGTACTGGTAGACCCTAAGCATCCCGCTAAAGAAAACTGGAAAGTGGTGATCCCTGAACAAAAAGAGGTATTGCTGGGCGTAGGTACGGCAGGAGGCAGGCTGTTTGCCAATTACCTGAAAGATGCTTCCTCCCGGATCGAGCAATACGACTTCAGCGGTAAGCTGGAACGCAGCATCACCCTGCCGGGTATTGGTACTGCAGGAGGTTTTGGTGGAAAGGCAGAGGATAAAACCCTCTTCTATACCTTCACTTCCTATATAGCACCGCCTACTATCTATAAATATGATATCCAGTCCGGCGCATCCGAAGTTTTCCGTAAAACAGAGGTAAAGTTCAACCCGGCTGATTATGAAACAAAACAGGTGTTCTTTACCAGTAAGGATGGTACCAAAGTACCGATGTTCCTCTCTTATAAGAAGGGGATCAGGCAGGATGGCAAAAATCCGGTACTGTTGTATGGTTATGGCGGATTCAATATTCCTTCCACGCCTTCCTTCTCTGTTTCCAACCTCTTCTTTATGGAACAGGGGGGCATTTATGCAGTGGTAAACCTCCGCGGCGGTAATGAATATGGTGAAGCATGGCACAAAGGCGGTATGCTGGATAAGAAGCAGAATGTGTTTGACGATTTCATTGGTGCGGCAGAATACCTGATCAGCACTAAATATACTGTTCCCGGTAAACTGGCCATCCGTGGAGGATCTAACGGTGGATTGCTGGTTGGTGCCTGTATGACGCAGCGCCCGGACCTGTTCAAGGTAGCTTTGCCTGCCGTGGGTGTACTGGATATGTTACGTTACCAGAAATTCACCATCGGCTGGGCATGGGCAGTGGAATATGGTTCCAGTGAAAAACCGGACCAGTTCCAGTACCTGGTGAAATACTCGCCGCTGCATAACCTGAAAAAGGGTACGCAATATCCTGCTACCCTCATCACTACAGCTGATCATGACGACCGTGTGGTACCTGCGCACTCATTCAAGTTTGCTTCTGCACTGCAGGAGGCGCATAAAGGCAGCAACCCGGTATTGATCCGCGTGGAAACGCAGGCAGGGCATGGGGCTGGTAAACCTACCTCTAAACTGATAGAAGAGGCTACGGACATCTGGGCCTTTGTGATGTATAACCTGGGTATGAAGATGTAAATAAATTTAAAAGAAAGACGCCGCGTAATACTATGTTGTTACGCGGCGTTTTTAGTATATTAACATGATGAAAGTATTAATCACAGGGAGCAACGGGCTCCTGGGGCAATACCTGGTAGAACTCCTTTCCAGCTTACCGGCATACGAAGTAATTGCTACGGGCAGAGGCGCCAACCGGCTACGGATGCAAAAAGGCTATCAATATGAATCTGTAAACCTGGCAGATGAATCTGCCGTAAAAAGATTAATAGAAAGAACGGCCCCTGATGTGATCATTCATGCCGGCGCCATGACGCAGGCGGATGACTGTGAACGCAGTAAAGATGCCTGCTGGATGGTGAATGTAACGGCTACACGTTACCTGCTGCAGGGTGCAGAGAAAGCAGGTGCTTTCTTCCTGTTCCTTTCCACAGACTTTGTTTTTGATGGTCTCAGCGGCCCATACAAAGAAGAGGATGCCGTGAATCCTGTGAATTATTACGGTGCCAGCAAGGTGGCGGCGGAACGCATTGTAAAACAGGCGAAAGTTCCCTGGGCCATTGCAAGAACAGTACTCGTATATGGCGTGGCCGACGATCCCCGCCGCAGCAATATCATTACCTGGGTAAAAAGTAACCTGGAACAAAAGAAGAAACTGAAGGTGGTAAATGACCAGTGGCGTACCCCTACACTGGTACAGGACCTGGCGGAAGGATGTAAACGCATCATCGATAAAAAAGCAGAAGGCATCTTTCACCTGTCAGGAAAAGATATGCTTACCCCTTATGATATGGCCATGCAGGTGGCTAATTACCTCAACCTGGACACGAAGTTGTTTGAGAAGGTAGATGCTTCCAGTTTTAAACAACCCGCACAAAGACCTGCAAAAACAGGGTTTGTGATCGATAAGGCAGAGCGCGAGCTGGGATTTGCGCCGCGTAGTTTTGAAGAAGGATTGAAGCTGGTGATAGAACAATTGCCTGAGAAGTGATGAAGCCGGAACGGTGCGCTATAAATTCTAATAAAAAAGGCCGGTCAAACTGAGACCGGCCTTTTTTATTCTTCTATGCGGATGGCACTTTTCGGTACTTTGAACCGGTGCTCCACGGAATCTTTTGCCATGGTAGTATCTGCCGGTAAGGTCCGGAAAGGTACAGCCAGGTTATATGTAGCGGAATCTTTGGCAGTGAACATAACCACTTCATTTTGTTCCCACCTGATCCGTTTTTCATACATTTTCTGTGCTTCGCCCTGGGTCCTGAAGGTCTGGAACACTACATAGTAATTGATAGAATCACTTACCGGTTCAGGTTGCATAGCGGGCAGGGAATCTGTTACAGGTGCAATGGCCTGCTGGCTGGTGGTATCTTTCTCCGCAGGTACGATTGAAGCAGACTGCCATTCATCTTTCAGCAGGTAGATAGCTATGCCCCCTGCGATCAGGAGCAGGGGCACTATTACCCACCACCATCTGAAACGGCCCTGGCTTTCAAACTCTTCGGGTATGGCAGACATGTGTTCCACTACTTCGTGATTCACCACTTCTGTAGTGCCCTGCAATACCTTGGGGGCAGATTCAGGCCGTAATACCTGCTGCAGCGCAATGGGCTGCCAGGCATCCGGTAATTCCTGGGGGGTAAAGCGGATCTGTCCGAAAGGGTCCAGCCGGAGGGAACCCACACCCGGCAGATCGATGGGCTGGCCGGTTTGCAGGCTTTCCCTGAATTGTTGCAGGTACTTGTCCAGCTTGAGGGAAGCTACGGCATCCACGAGGTTTTCTTTTTGCGAGATCCAGTGCAGGCAGGAGCCATCATCTTCCCAGCGGGTATCAAAGTTCACTTGCTGGCGGGGAGGTGTTAACACCTGGTCCACCACGGAAAAGTGAGCGGGGATATGCTGAATAGTAAAGGTGCCCACCTGCGGAACAGAGCAGGATTGCTGTTTGAAAAGTACTTCTGTGATGTATTGCTGTAGCATTGCGGCCAGGTCAGTTTGAGTGCAAGTTTACGATTTAAAACTTAATCGTTATACCACCCAGTACGTTTAACCCGTAGGATTGATACCCGTACCACCGCTGGTACTTGGAATTGAACAGGTTATTGGCGTTCAGCCAGATATTGAAATTCTTACCGATATCGAAGGTGGCACCTGCGTTCAGGTCCTGTACAGACTTCGTTTTGGCGAAGTACCCGGTGGGCAGTACATAATAACTGCCGTTGAGGGTGAACAGGTTGGCATTCAGGTGCAGCTTTTTGGCGATGGTGTATTGTGCGTACAGGTTAGCCTGGAAGGGTTGCACATGCCAGGGTTTCAGTTCGGTCTTCTGTTTGGTGAAGTTGAACCAATCCAATGCAAGGCGCACCTGGAACTTTTCTTCCTGCTGGTAACCTACTTCAACATGCGCCTGGAAAGCACGCAGCTCTTCCTCATTACGCATGTAGAACTTCTTACCATCTATGGAGTCGTTCACGAAGAGTGGCAGGTCGTACCAGGTAACAGCGGCAAACTTGGTGTTATAAGTAAGGTGGCTGCCCAGCGTTCCTTTGATACCCGTGTACTTTTCTTCCACACGTGTGTTCCTGATCCCAACAGGGTATTTTTCGATGAAGGGATTTTTGTTGGCCAGGTTGCGGAAATTGTTCTTGTCTATATAAGAGATCCAGCCACTGCTCAGGATGAGTTTTTTACGGATCAGGTGTGATTCGTTCACGATGTCCGGCAGGAGGTAGAACTTATCGTTTGTCCATGTAGGGTTCACACCGGCATGGAGCATAAAGCCCGGCTTGGTTACCTCTACGGCAGGGTGAACGGCCGCTACGTTGTTATTGATCTGTTCGTTATTGTCCTCTTTAAAATTGCTGAGGTCCAGCAAACCTTCTGCCCTGAACCAGATATCTTCAAACAATTGCTTGCGCACAGGTGCTTTCAGTACAAAGGTGTTTTCCATGCGTTTGTAGGAATCGCCGAATACAATGAACTCTGCCTGCGGCTGGAACTGGAATGCCCAGTCGTTCTGCGGCCGGTTCTTAGCGCCTACTTTGGCAATCACTTCATTAAAGCCCTGTTTTACATCGCCTTTGCTAAAGGTATAAAGGCTGTGGTCATACCCGTAGTAATGCACCTGGTTGCGGTTGTAACCAAGGCTGGCATTGAATTCAAAAAGAGGGGAGAAGTAGGTGCCGGAGCCCAGTACATTGATATTGGTGTAGTCCTGGTTTTCGATATCTCCCTGTGAGGAGGTGTAATTAAAGTAGAGGCCGAGGTTGTATTTATCAGCCCTGCCTGTACCAAAACCTGCCTGTACCAGCGGGGTCTGGAAATTCCCGTAGCCCAGTTTTATATAGTTATTCTGCAGTTGCAGGGAAGAAGTATCCTTTCCTAAAGCCAGTGGGCGGATGGGCACGGGCTGATACATAAAGTAGAGGTTCAGCGCAGGCACCTGGTAGCCCAGCTTGGGCCGTGTGGTATCCACGGAAGGTAAGGAGGCGGTAAGGTTCAGCTTGGCCGCATCCCGCAGTTTAGGCTGGTATTTGGAAATGATGTCGATCGTTTCCTGTTTGAGTGTGTCTTTCTTCTGAGCCGTGGCAGCCTGTTGTATGAGTAAACCTGCGCCAAGTGCCAGGAAGAATTTCGTTGTATGTTGAATGGTAAGATTCATATGCGTTAGATGCTATAAATTATTTGATCTTGGAACCTGCTTTTTCTTCTGCTTCTGCTTTGGCCAGTTTGTCTTTGGCTTCTGCCTTCAGCTCAGGGATCGGACAGTTTTCCGCAATGCTCTGGAAGGTAGCTTTTGCGTTGAAGTAATCTTTCTGGCGGGCGTATACATCTCCTAAGAGAATGTAGGCTTTAGCTGTCCAGAATTCGTAAGAAGAAGTATTCTTGATCACATCAAAGCCTGCCTTTTCCGCAGCAGCCAGATCATTTTTCAGGAAGTAACAGTTGGCGATGCCGTAACGTGCTTCTGCTCCTATTTCTGATTTGGTGAGCCCGGCGGCTATTTTATATTCATTGATGGCTTCGTCGTACTGTTGCTTTTCCTGCTGCGCTTTACCAAGGTAGAAGTGACCGATGATCTGGTCGTCTGTACTGATATTGCTGGCGGATAACAATTGTTCTGCCTGGATGCTCACATCATCCCAGCTCTTCAGCTGGTAATTGCTCCGCAGTAACCCGCGGTTGGCAGCGAGTGTGTTTTCTTTGTTGGTGGAAAGGCCCAGCAATTGCTGATAGTATTCTTTTGCTTTGGCATAATTCTTCACCTGGTAATAGTTCAGGTAAGCAGCCTGTAAAGCAGAGCGTTCCGCAAACGGGCTGGCACCACGGGTGAGTACGAATTCGTAAGCAGGTAATGCGTTGGTGTAATCTTTATTGTTATAGAGGCATTCTGCTTTATAGAAGCTGGCCTGTAAAGCAAACTGGCCATTCGGATATTTCTGCAGGTAGTTGGTAAAGGCTGTGATGGCTCCGGCATAGTCTGCATTGCTGAAGCGGGTTTCAGCAGCGGCGTAGGTGATGGAATCTTCTGCGGAAGCAGATACGGATTTGCCGGATGCTTTCAGCAGGGCCAGGTAATCGTCTGTTTTGCCTTGTTCTACATAGATGGTGCGGATGCTTTGCAATGCTTCATTGGCTTCTGTGGAGTTCGGGAATTTCTCTACCACCTGGCGGAAGTATTGCAGCGCGGTATTATCCTGGTTGGTATTGAAATAAGCAAGGCCGAGCTTCACCAGTGCTTTGGGAGCATTAGGCCCGTTCGGTTGCTTTTGCAGTACGTTCTTGAGATAAGGGATGGCTTCATTGAAACGTTCATCGCTCAGGTAGGTATCGGCAATTTCCATTTCAGATTCATTCGTGAAGTTGGAGCCGGGATAACTGGTGGCCAGTTGTTTCAGCAGGGCCAGTTTATCGTTGTGTTTACCCTGGATACCAAGGATGATGCTTTTCTGGTAAGTGGCGTAATCGGCGCCGGGTTCGTTGGCATTGATGATCCGGTCGTACAATGCGGTGGCTTTGGCAAAGTCGCGCAGCATATAGTAGCAATCTGCAGCCCGTAGTACGGCATCGTTGGTGATGCGCCCTGCATTGGGCCCGCTGGCCCGCTGTGCAGATTCAAAATAAGGTAAGGCCGTGGCGTATTGTTCTTTTTTCAGCAGGCTGTATCCCATGTTATAGCTGGCCGTTTGTGTATTGGCTTCGCCGGAAACAGGGGTGTTGCCTGCATCAAAATAAGCCTGCAGGCTGTTGATGGCTTTGTCTGTATTGTTCTGGCGCAATGCTATTTCTGCTTTCCAGAACTGGGCCAGCTGGCTGATCTGTTTATCGTATGGATTGGCCAGGGCAATATCCAGCAGGCGGTCTGCTTCTGCCAGCTGCTGGTCGTTCACTAACTGTGTGGCGCGGCCGTAGGCTACTTTCTGATAAGCTTTTAATACGGCAGGGCTCTTTTCCGGCAACTGTTCCAGGATAGCGATGGCCTCTTTGTAGTTATTGGTATTGGCAAACAGCTGCACGAGTATTTCGCGGGCCTCTTTGTTGTATTCGGAGCGGGGGTAATTGTTCACGAAGGTGGTCAGCTCCGTGATCGCCGCATCCTGGTAACCTAATTCAAAAGAGAGTTTGCCATAGTTGAAACGGGATATTTCCTGTTGCTTCGGGTTGGAGCTGTTGCGCGCGCAGAAGGCAAATGCATTCCTTGCATTGGCTTTCTGGCCGGTGCGGAGGTAACAGTCACCCAGCAGGTACATGGAGTTCTGACCCAGGGAGTCTTTTTCACTGCTCAGCTGTTTAAAACCTTTGATGGCCTTATCCAGGTTTGCGGTCTGGTAGTAAGCATAGGAAAGCTGGTATACATCTTCCTTCCTTATTTCGTCCGCATTCTCCTGGTATTCCTCCAGGTAGGGCAGTGCTTTTGGATAGTCCTTCTTTTCAAAATAAGCCTGGCCTACCAGTTGCTTCAGTTCCGCTTCATAGTAAACGTTCCCTTTGCGGATCAATGGTTCTGCGTAAGAGATCAGCTGATCTTTTTTACCCTGGAAGTAGTAGATCTCTGCAATATAGTAAGGCACCACCGCATCATATTTCGGATCGCCGGTTACACGTTTGAAGCTGTTGAGGGCAGCGTCGTACTGTTTATTGTAATAGGAGATAAAGCCGTAGTAATAGTTGGCGGGGATGTAATATTTGTTCTGGATTTCTTTGATGGAGGCAAAAAGCGGTTGTGCTTTTTTGAAATCCTTTACATTGAAGTAGCAATAGGCCAGCTCGAATTTGGCATCGGCAATATCTTCATTGGAAAGGTTGTCGATACTGGCGGCTTCATAATAAGGGATGGCTTCCGTGAACTTGTTCCGATGGAAATAGAACCGGGCCAGCTGATAGCTCACCATTTGTTCCCGGGCGCTGTTGTTGAAGTTTTTGATAAAAGCCAGCGCCTTCTTCTCCGCGTCTTCATTCTGCAATTTCAGGGCGCACATGGCATAATAGTAATGTGCGTCCGTATTCACGAGGGAACGGTTGGTTTCCTGGAAATAGCTGATATCGTCTATTGTTCTCTTGAACAATTGCATGGAAATGGCATATTTCCCGTCGCGGTACAATTGCTGTGCTTCCTTGAAAGTTTTATCCGGCTCAGTGTAAATGCGTGTTTGCTGCGCGTGGACGGCGGCGGATCCTGCGATCCCTGCCATGAGGAAGAATACATGCAAAGGTGGAAGAGAGAAGTTCTTTCGAGTGAATAGCTTCATGCTGTATGTTATTTCGAGTATTATTTTGTTTAAAACGGTTTCAGATTGAAATTATTTCAAAAGCAAGACAGTGCCGGATTTTCAGGCCCCTGCTCCCGAATGCTAAACTTGGCAATAGATTGAGGTTGACAAACTTGGCAAATATATATTTTTATAGTTTTTAACCCCCTTGCAGGTTATCTACCCTATGTGGATAAACTATTGAGTGTGGATAACTATTTAGTGATCATATATATTAGATTCTATCTAAATTTGAGCACAAATCCTGTATTTTTAAAAAAGCTGTTATACTTAACAAGAATCAAACCAATTATCTACTATGAAAAAACTCTTATCTGCCCGTTTCAGTAATGGCCAAGTTAATTTAACACTGCTGATCCTGCGTGTTGGTTTTGGTGCGATGGTAATGCTTCGTCATGGCTGGCCTAAGTTAAAAGGGTTTTCCACCTATGCCAGCCAGTTCGCTGATCCGTTCGGCATTGGTAAAACCGCTTCACTGGGATTAACGGTATTTGCGGAATTCTTCTGCGGGGCCTTGCTGGTGCTTGGTTTGCTGACACGCCTTGCTACCGTTCCTTTGATCATTTGTTTTAGTGTGATCGTTTTCATGATCCATAAAGCAGATGGTATGGAGAAACAGGAGTTTCCCATTCTTTTCCTGTTAGCCTTTGTTGCCATCCTGATCTCAGGCCCTGGTAAGTATTCTATAGACGGAGCGATCGGTAACTAAACCGGAAAAAATAAAAAGTAAAAAGGGAATTTGTTGGTGGTAGTAGGAATATCCTACATTTACACCTTCAATTTCCCTTTTTGCATTATGTACAGTACTACGATAGATATTCGCGTTCGTTATGGCGAAACAGACCAGATGGGTTATCTCTACTACGGAAATTATGCATTGTATTATGAAGTAGGCCGTACCGATGCTATCCGCCAGCTGGGCTTTACTTATAAAGAACTGGAAGATCAGGGTGTGATCATGCCGGTAGCGGAATTGCAGGTGAAGTACCTGCGCCCTGCTTATTATGATGATGTGATCACAGTGAAAACCACCCTGAAAGAATTAACAACCAATCATAAGATCCAGTTCCACTCAGAGTTATATAATCAGAAGGGAGAGTTGTTGAATGTGGGCGTTACAACACTGGCCATCATCGATGCCAAAAACAACACGCGCATGACGCTGCCTGAAGTTATGAGAGAGAAACTGGCGGTATATTTCTAAGCAATACAAAATCACATCAGCATGGAAAAGATCTACGCCAGCCTCATCACCATCGGAGATGAGTTGCTGATAGGCCAGACCATTGATACCAATTCCGCCTGGATGGCACAGCGGCTGAACGAGATAGGCATCTGGATCCAGAGAAGGGTAGCCGTGGGAGACGACAAAGCTGCTATCATCAAAGCGCTGGAAGAAGAAGGAAAGAATTCCCGGATCGTGCTTATTACCGGCGGTTTGGGACCAACGGCAGACGATATCACCAAACCGGTGCTTTGCGAATATTTTGGGGGCAAACTGGTACAGGATGAAGCGGCTTTACAGAACGTGCTGCAATTGTCTGCCATGCGCGGGCTGCCTGTGCTGCAACGGAACCTGGACCAGGCGCTGGTGCCGGACGTAGCGACTATCATACAGAATAAAAGAGGGTCTGCACCCGGCATGTGGTTTGAAAAGGGAGGAAGTATCTATGTATCTATGCCCGGTGTGCCGCATGAAATGAAAGGCATTATGGAGCATGATGTGACAGGCATGCTGCAGGCCCGTTTTGAAACACCTGCACTGCTGCATCATACATTGATCACGGCAGGTATGGGAGAGTCCTTTGTGGCAGAGCGGATCATGGATTTTGAAAACAATCTGCCCAAACATATCAAGCTGGCTTACCTGCCTAATTACGGGTTACTAAAACTGCGGCTCACGAGTATTTCCCCGGATAAACAATCTGCTGCAAACGAGCTGCAGCACGCCTTCGATACCCTGAAGTCCCTCGTGGGAGACATCCTCGTAGCAGAAAAAGATGTTACCATGGGAGAGGTGTTGGGAGAAGTACTGAAAGCAAAAAAGCTGAAGGTAGGTACAGCGGAGAGCTGCACCGGCGGCAAGATTGCCAGCCTGATCACAGCCATTCCCGGCAGTTCTGCCTATTTTAACGGCAGCGTGGTAGCGTACTCCTACGAAGTGAAACAGCATGTATTGGGTGTGCAGGCGGAAACATTGGAGAAACATGGTGCCGTAAGTGAAAAAACAGTGCGGGAAATGGCAGAAGGCGCATTGCGGGTATTAGACGTAGATTGCGTAATGGCAGTGTCTGGTATTATGGGGCCGGATGGGGGAACGGAGGAAAAACCGGTGGGATCTGTATGGATTGCTGTAGGTGGCAAAGGGAAGATCGTTACCAAACTGCACCGTTTCCGTTACGACCGTGCCCGGAATATTGATATGACCTGTGTGGCTGCCATGAACGAATTGCGGAAATGGCTGGAACTTTAATTTACCTTATTTTTGTCCTCTACTAAAAAATAAAACACTAAAACACTTTTATGGCAATAGTCGAACTGGTGATGCCCAAAATGGGAGAAAGCATAATGGAAGCTACGATCCTGCGTTGGCACAAGAAGCCCGGTGATAAGGTGAAGTTAGATGAAACGGTGCTGGAGATAGCAACTGATAAAGTGGACAGTGAGGTGCCTTCCATTGCGGAAGGGGAGATCACCGAGGTCCTTTTTAATGAAAACGATGTGGTGCCCGTAGGTACTGTGATTGCACGTGTGCAGACAGCAGCAGGTGCTGCCGTGGCTGCTTCCCCTGCTACGCCATCCCCGGCGGCTGCAGCTCCCAAAGTTGTTACCGACTCGCATTTCCAGACAGCGCCTGCCCGTGCAGAAGCAGTTGCGCCTGTTTCCGGAGAAGCACGTTTTTATTCTCCTCTTGTACTCACTATTGCCCAACAGGAAGGCGTGAATTTCGCAGAACTGGAAAAGATCCCCGGTTCCGGAACTGAAGGCCGTGTTACCAAGAACGACATACTCGACTATATCGCTAACCGCAGCAATTCTACCTCCACACATATCCAGGAACCGGAAGTGGTAAGGGAAGCTCCAAGGCAGCAGGAAGTAGCTACAGTACCTGCTTCCAACAGCTATGGCGGTAATGTGGAGATCATTGAGATGGACCGCATGCGTAAACTGATTGCTGAGCATATGGTGCGCAGCGTACATACCAGCCCGCATGTGACCAGTTTTGCCGAAGCCGATGTTACCAATATGGTACGCTGGCGCGAACAGGTGAAGAAGGATTTTGAAAAACGCGAGGGAGAGAAGATCACCTTTATGCCTTTGTTTGTGGAAGCAGTGGTGAAATGCATTAAGAAGTTCCCGCTGGTGAACTGCTCACTGGATGGAGATAAGATCATCCTCAAGAAAGATATCAATATTGGTATGGCCGCAGCCCTGCCAAGCGGAAACCTCATAGTGCCGGTGATCCGCAATGCGGATACACTGAACCTGGTAGGCCTTACCAAACAGGTGAACCAGCTGGCCAATGCAGCCCGCCAGAACCGCCTGAAACCGGAGGATACGCAGAACGGCACCTTTACCATCACCAACGTAGGTACTTTTGGCAGCCTTACCGGTACGCCGATCATTAACCAGCCGCAGGTAGCTATCCTGGCGGTAGGGGCTATCAAGAAACGCCCGGTAGTGGTAGAAACGCCCCAGGGCGACTCTATCGCCATCCGCCATATGATGTACCTTTCCATGTCCTACGACCACCGGATCGTGGATGGTTCGCTGGGTTCTACCTTCCTGAGCGCCGTGGCGCATGAGATGGAGAATTTTGATCCAGGCAAAGAATACTAAGCATAATTGAAAAAGCCCCGATGTTCCGGGGCTTTTTTTTAGCCTGTTTTGGCTTTAATGAGGTAAGGGGTTCAGCGATACCTTTTCATGGCATTAAAGGGCAAAAAAAAGGCCTCCATGCCGGAAGCCTTTTATTGCGTCGATGAGTAATTTAGTATTAGTAACGACCACGGCCACCGCCGCCACCGTATCCACCACCGCCACCACGGTTTCCACCACCTCTGTTTCCACCACCGCCATTGGCTTGTTTAGGACGAGCTTCGTTCACCATCAGTTGCTTGCCTTCCACTTCACTACCGTTCAGACTCTCCATCGCTTTAGTTCCTTCTTCCTGGTTTGCCATTTCTACAAATCCGAAACCACGTGAACGACCGGTTTCATGATCTTTGATGATTTTTGCAGAGGTAACTGTCCCGAATTCGCTAAAGATTTGGTGAAGGTCCTCATCGTTCAACCTGTAGTGCAGGTTGGCTACGTAGATGTTCATGATAAAAAAATTAAAAAATGAAAAATAATATTGAAGTTAAGGAATTAACTGAATAAAAAAAATGCTCCCTTGTTTTTTCAATGTTTTGCCTTATGGGAGGGGTATGGCGGAATAGCATCAACCATTGTACAGCAAAGGGTTAGGGGCCTTATATAATGACCATAAATATGTGACCCCGGGGCTTTTGATGCTAGATATTAAAGTTTTTCGTAACTTCAATAAGGGCCGATCTAAACGGCCGAAAGCTATGAAGGCATTGAGTGAGACGTGGTTCGCAGAAGGATTTATAGATTTCGAATTAAAGAAATATACCCTTCTCGCCTACCTCCAGGAGATTAACCGTTACTTTAACGAGAACAAGCTATACCCGCAACTGAGCGATGTGATCTTCCATTACAATAACCTGCTGGCATTCAAAGAGAACAAACAGTTCCTCCGGCAGCAGTTCCCCAAACAGCTTACAGCCGTGAATTTAGAGCGTTTGCAACTGCTGTATGAACAGATGATCGCAGACGATGAAATGATGGAAGAACTGGAGAGCATTATGCAGTTTGCCCTGCTCAAAATGAACCGTACGATCAAGGAAGGCGCGGAGATCTATGATTTTGTGGAAGAGAAGCTGAACATAATGCCGGTAGGGATCATTCCGCTGGATATCCAGGAAGGGTATATGCTGTTGTGCGACGGGAAGTTCAGCGATACGGAAGTATATCAGTACCGCCTGACGATCTTTGAAAGGCATGATGAAAAGTACAGGGGCATTCATACCAAACATATCGGCACCTATATCCGCAGCCTGGCACATACTTATCAGAGCATCAAATCAGACCTGATCCGCCATCGCAGGGAGTTGCCCAATCCTGCGGTGTATACGATACAAACGGAACTGGTGTTCCCGGTGCAGGAAACATTGCTGCCGGTGGCGAAACGCTGTTTGGTGAAGTATATTACGGCAAACAGGGCGTAGAGGAGTTGAATTTGTAAACCCGCCATGGTAGCTTAATCCTTGCTTTATCCTTGCTCCGTGTTGCCGCCCGGAGCGGGTTTGAGCTACTTTAAAGCAAGGATAAAGCAAGGATAAGACCTTAATCCAGCTTCAATACTTTGCCCGGTTCATTCCCGAATTTCACTTCCACTTCATATCCCAGGGGCTTGTAATAATTGCCGATGATCTGGCGGATCTTCTCTTTACTTTGCTCGATGTAAATGTTGTTCTGCTTTAATTGTTCGCGGGAAGTTTCGTACAATTTCTTCTGTACGTCTGTATATGTTTCATCATCAGAAAACATCAGCCAACCCTTTTTATTCGCCGTTTCCATCTGGTTAAGGCGCAGCTCGTAACTCAGCAATGCAGGGGCCGGAAGCTGTATTACCACCCGTTTTTCTTTCAGTGTAACCGTGAAGTTCTTATCATCTATATTCACACCATATTTAGCGGTATAAGGAACAGTTACCCAAACCGTATTTTCTGCAAGCACCTTACTGAGGTTATCCCACCAGCCACCGCTGTTATCCACATTGCTGCGTTTGATGGAAGCATTTCCCTGTACTTCAAGGCTAGCCAGTTCGGCGATCTCGCGTACGATCAGGCTATTGGACAATATAGACTGGTTCACTTTTTTAGAGCCGAACCACTGGCCCAGCCAAAAGATGAATACAATAAGCAGAATAACTACGATCCACTGAATGATCTTTTTCATGATGATCTTTTCATGTCTGTATAAGTGCCGTTCATTTGTTTGCCCATTACACGATCCGGATGCGGGAGCGCATCAAAACCAAACTGTTTGTACAAACCATGCGCATCCTGCGTGGCCAGCATAAACCTGCGAAGCGTTGTCAGATCAGGATGTGCGAGGATCACTTCCATCAGCCATTTGGATAATCCCTTGCCACGGTGAGCAGGCAGCACAAATACATCTGCGAGATAACCGAAGGTGGTAAGGTCAGTGATCACCCTTGCAAAACCGACCTGTTCTTTTTCATGATAGATGCCAAAACAGAGAGAATTGGCTATGGATCTTTCCACGAAACTGCGGGGGATATCCTTTGCCCAATATGATTCTTCAGATAAATACCGATAGATCACATCTATTTGTAACTGGCTTTTGTCTGTACTGATCCTGTATCCTTTGTGGGTTGTTTCAATATGTATCATGCCTAAAAATAAATAAAAACGCCGGATACATGGACCCGGCGCTTTAAATATTCCGTACTCTAAAATGATCTGTTTAAGCGTAACGTTGCCTGCGCAGTATCCTGGAGTATAATTGCGGTGTAAGGCCGGTCACTTCCATAAACTGGCGTTCCAGTGTATGGCGACTGGTTTTGAAGCGTAAAGCCAGGTCCAGCATTTCCACCTGTCCTTTTTGTGCGGCGAGATAATCTACCATTTCATCTACCTGGCGTAATGCAGGTTTTTGTTTTGGCAGCAGGTCTTCCAGCACTCTGTCCAGGATGTTCTGGATAGTGTCCAGGTTATCAGCATTGTTCAGCGCTTTGGCAGTGAATTGCCAGCTGCTGTCTACTTTAGTAAGGTCGCGGAAGTAATTGGTAACGGACTCCATGCTGATACCCATCAGCCTGTGGCTGGCGTAGGCATTGAGTTGTACTACTACTGCATTCAGCGGGCCTGTTACACGGGCATTTACTGCGCAGGTAAAAGGGCCTGTTACAGACGCTTCCGGTAATTCAAAAGATGCATGATCATTTGGTTTGAATGCCAATGCGCCTTTTTGAATGAATACCAGGTACTGTTTACCTAATGTAAAAAGCTTTTTCTGAGCAATGTCTGCAGCTGATGTGATGTTTTGCAGAACAATATACTGTTGCACAAAAGGTTGCAAAGTATCTTTAGGACGAAGGTAATAGGTGTTCATAGGATTTAGCGGTTTTGTCTGTGATCTATCTCCGCGATAACTGATGTAAATATAGTTATTTTAGTATATGCAAGAACATTTTAATTAGAAAAATTCCCGAATAAATTAGAAACCATTGAAAATCTTCCACTTAACTACAAAATAACAAAACCGGGAGCCATGCCCCCGGTTTTGCATATTAAGATGTTGATTATCAATAGTCAAATCCCCAATTCTTTCCCTTTTCCGTGGCAGGAACCCCCTTGCTTAACCATTGCGGGGCAGGTGCTCCTTTTAGAAAATGATCAAAGAACTGCTGTTCCCGGATCTGGATATCTTTCCGGTTCTGGCGTTGTATGAGGTTGTGTGCTTCATTATTATAATTGAGCAGCCAAACCGGTTTGCCCAGGCGGCGGAGACCGGTGAACATTTCAATTCCCTGGTACCAGGGCACGGCGCCATCAGCGTCGTTGGACATAATGGCCAGCGGCGTGGTTACTTTGGGCAGGTGGAAGAGCGGGGAGTTCTCTATATATAACTCCGGTTTTTCCCAGAGGGTAGCGCCGATCCGGCTTTGGGTATGTTCATACTGGAATTGGCGGTTCATGCCACTTTCCCAGCGGATGCCTCCATAAGCACTGGTCATATTCGCTACCGGCGCCCCGGCCCATGCTGCTTTGAACAGGGTAGTGGCCGTGATCAGGTGACATACCTGGTAACCTCCCCAGCTTTGCCCCTGGATGCCCATATTGCTGCGATCTATCCATGGATTTTTAGCTAATGCTTCCGCACCGCTTACAATATAATCGTAGGCGCTCTTACCGGGCCGGCCGTTTTCATAACGGATATCCGGCGCCAATACAACGTATCCGCGGCTTACAAAGAAAGAGATGTTCAGTCTTGATGGCGTGGGAGCCGGAGCCTGGTAGGTATACAATCCATCTGTGAGTTTCTCATAGAAATAGATCAGTACCGGGTAACGTTTGTTAGGATCAAAGTCTTCCGGTTTGTAGAGGATCCCTTCTGTGGTTTTGCCATTATAAGTATCCCATTTGATCAGTTCCGCAGTACCCCAGTTATATTGTTGCTGTTGCGGGTTGATCCGGCTGATGCGTTCTGCGGAAGCAATATTGGCGCCTGCAAATACATCCGGGGATTCAATATAATTAGCACGCTGGAAAAGATATACATCTGCCTGTTTTGCCTTTTCTGTTCCCTGGTAAGAATAGGGGCCCATCACAATTAGCTGCGGGCCTTTTTTATCATTCAGTTTGAGGGAATAGAAACCGCCGAATTTGGAAGAATCGCTTTGTGCTTCCAGCAGCAGGGATTGTTTGGGTTTGAAGAAACGATCTTCCCGGTTGAGGCGTACATTACGGAGTACGGTTTTTGTTTTCCGCCCTAATCCATTGGTGATCATTACCGGCGTTTCTTTACCTGTCGGGTCTGTTTGCCAGATATCATAGCGATCGTTGATGTACACATACTTATCATTTTCCAGCCATCCGCTGATGCCGTATGGGCCCGGATAGTCCGGCATGTCCATTTCCTCATCTGTGATCTGTACAGGAATAGCAGCGCTGATATCGCTCGAATTGGCAGTGGCGATCTCATAGCAGAACCATTTTCCGAAAGGTTGAGAAAACCAATAGATGAAACGGCCTTTCGGGGAAATGAAAAAGTTCCCGTCCAGTTTTTCTACCACCATGCGGCGCTCGCCGGTATTGATGTTCACAGCATAAGCTGTTTTCAATGTGCTGCCCGTCCACTGTAATGCTACACGCTGGCCTTTGTCTGTAGTGCCGAGGCCGTATGCTGCATTTCCTTCATCTGCAATAACAAATGTTTCCATTTCCTGGTCACTTAGCTGCACCACGCGGTTCTGCTGCGGGAAGTACACAGCTGCGTAATTCTTTTTCAGATCACGGTCCAGGTTCTTTAACTGCATCGGTTGCAGGTAGTCATCCTGGTAGTTCCAGATATCCACTTTTGCCACTTCAAATTCCACGATGGTGGTATCTTTTGGTGGTTGGATCGGCGCGGTGCCAAAGAACAAACGTTCTCCGTTCTTAGAGAAACCGGGTATGCCATCCTCTGAAACGCCCCACTTCTGCGGGATGCCTGCGGTGGATCTTGTAACAGCAATGTGCGCACTGTCCTGCGCAGGTTTGTAATAATATAAGGAGAAGGATTTCTGTAAAGCTTTTGCACTGTCGCGGCTGCCAAGGTATGCTACCTGCTGCCCTTTTTCATCAAATACGAACTGTACAAAGGAGCCGTGTCCGCGGCTTAGGGTATCTGCTTTTCTGCCGGCCACATCCCATAACCATACACCTGGTTTGGCGAGTGAATCTTTTTTAGGCGGATTGGTTACGAGTACGATCTTGTTACCGGGTTTGCTGATGGTATAGCTGGTAACGCTTTTTACAGTATCCTGCGGGGCATTGCTGCCGAGGTAATGGATCACCAGGTCTCCTGCTGTGGAGCCGGCGCTTCCACCCGGAGTATCTTCGTCAGCATCAGCGGCAGTAGTACCTGAGTTGCGGGGGATGTCTTTATCTGCTGCCGTGCCTGCCGGTTCGCCTGCACCGGTTTTAGCGGGTGCTGGTTTTTTAGCACCTTTTGCTGCAGCAGTATCCGTCTTGGGTTTATCTACCAGGTAAGCCAGCAGGCCACTCCCTTTTTCAGGTGTTTTAAAGGATTTTACAGCAGCTACTTTTGTAATACTGGTTTGCCCTAATTCAATGAACCCCAGTGAGTCCTTTGGCATTTCATCCGGTTTCTTTTTCTTGATCCGGGCCTGCCTTACCTCTTTGAAAAAGGGTTTGATCGTGAATACCACAAAGCGGGAGTCTTCTGTGATCACGGGGGCCGTGCCCCGGGGAACATCAAGCTGCTGCCCGTTCTTCAGGTTACGGATCACCAGGGTAGCGTCTCCCTCCTGTGGTGTGATCGTATAAATTGCCCATTGCCCGTTGTTGCTGATGGCTTTGGTGCCAATGCTCTGCCAGCCGTCATACACTGTATGGTCCAGTGGTTTTTTGGATTGGGCCAGTGCTCCTAATGGTAACAGTACGGATAGGGATACGAACCATCTTATAGATCGTTTCATAAGCCATTTAGATTTTATGTTTCACAAAATAATAATTCCTGAGAGAAAGGGGGCGGGAAGGTGGATGAATGGTTAAGCAAGCTTGCTGCGCCGGTTCTGCCGGAACACCCTTACCATTTGCAGTGCTACAGAAAGTAAGATCAGGCCCAGGCCCAGGTAGAATTCGCTCCGCAATAATTTGTTCTCATGAAAAAGGATAAATGCCAGGATGATGCTGTATAAAGGCTCCAGGTTGAAACAAAGGTTCACCGTAAAGGCGGAGATCTTTTTAAGCGCATTCATGGAGAGGGTGTACATAAGTACCGTGCAGAACCAGGCCAGGACCAGGAGGTATACAAGGTCCATGAAAGAAGGGACCAGGGATGCCACCGGAAAGGCATGCAGGTAAAAGGGCAGCAGGAGGGACAGGCCAAGGAAACCAATGCCCAGTTCATAAAAGGTGATGTTCTCTGTATTGTATTTCGCTACCAGCCGTTTGTTGAATACGGTAAACAGGGCGGCAAACATGGAAGAGATAATACCGAGTATGATACCCGTGCGGTATTGTGTATCAAAATGAAAGATCAGGAGGATGCCGGCCAGGGTGAGCAGGCTCAGCAGCATTTCCACTTTATCGAAAGCCCGCCGGTTGATCAGGGGATCAAAGATGGCGGTAAATAAACTGGTGAGTGAAAAACAAACCACACCGATGGATACGTTCGCATATTTGATGCTGCCGTAAAAGAAGATCCAGTGCATGGCTACGATGAACCCGGTGCCGCCTATACGTAAAATAGCCTGCAGCGGCAGCTTTTGCAAACGGCCCTGCCAGCGGAATAATACGAACATGGTCACCGCTGTGAACAGTAAACGGTACCAGACCAATAAACCTTCGTTCAAAGTAATGAGCTTACCGAGGATACCGGTAAAACCAGCTAAAAAAACGGAGAGATGAAGTTGTAAGAATGCTTTTTTCATTTGCCAAACAGGCTCTGCCACTGGATCTTCAACACACCTAAAATGCCTTCTTTCACAATGCCTTTGCTCATTTTAGAATAGCCTTCCTTGCGGTCAATGAAAGTGATAGGCACTTCCTTTATTTTAAAGCCCAGTTTCCAGGCGGTGAATTTCATTTCTATCTGGAACGCATATCCCACAAACTGGATCTTATCCAGTTGGATCTTTTCCAGCACCCGGCGTTTGTAACATACAAAACCTGCGGTGGCGTCTTTCACGGGGATCCAGGTGATGAGGCGTACATAGATGGAGGCCCCGTAGGATAGTACGGCACGGTCCCAGGGCCAGTTTTCTGTATTGCCTCCTTTTACATAACGGGAGCCTACGGAAACATCTGCTCCTTCTGCTGCACAGGCATGATGTAAGCGAACAAGGTCTGCCGGGTTATGGGAGAAGTCCGCATCCATTTCTGTAATATACTCGTAGTTTCTTGCAAGGGCCCATTTAAAGCCATGGATATACGCGGTGCCAAGCCCCAGCTTGCCACTGCGTTCTTCCAGGAATAACTGCCCCGCATACTTTGTTTGCAGTTCTTTTACGATGTTGCCGGTACCATCCGGAGAGCCATCATCTACAATAAGTACATGGAAATCCTGCTGTAATGCGAATACCGCGTCAATGATCCGGTGGATATTGTCCTTTTCATTGTACGTTGGTATGATAACTAATTTTTCCAATTAGCAATTGCGATTTTAAGGATGGCGAAAATAGGGAATATCCGGCTTAATATTACATCGTTAACGAAAACATTAGGGTTTTTTTAGCATCATACTGTGATATATCTCTGTCAGTTTCTGCTTGGTGTTGAGGGGAAAGTCCGCTTTCATCATCCAGTCATAATACTGCGGCTCTATCTTCAGCACATCCCTTACAGGCCGGCCTTTGTACTTACCGAAGTTGAATAGTTCAACGCCGTTCTGGATGGTCATCCTGCGGGCAAAGTCCACATAATCATCCTCTTTGGTGAAAGTGGCCAGGGCTTCTACTTCCGGTTTCAACTGCTGCTCATACCTGGCCAGCTGTGCTTCCAGGATCTCGTAAGTAGCGATGGCATCAGCTTCTGCGCTGTGGGCATTTTCCAGGTCCTTATCACAATAGAACTTATAAGCGGCGCTGAGCGTACGTTTTTCCATGAGGTGGAAGATCTTCTGTACATCTACGAACCTGCGGCTTTTAATGTCGAAGTTCAGGTCCAGGCGTAGGAATTCTTCTACAAGCAGCGGTACATCAAACCTGTTTGAGTTATACCCGGCTATATCGCAGTTTTCGAGGAATTGTTTGTATTCATTGGCTACCTGTTTAAAGTAGGGAGCATCTTTCACATCTTCGTCCGTGATCCCATGAATGGCTGTAGTAGCGGCAGGAATGGGAATGCCGGGGTTGATGCGTTTGGTTTTATTGAGAACGGACTTGTCCGGCATCACTTTTATGACAGCTATCTCAATGATACGGTCCGTTGCCACATTGGTGCCTGTAGTTTCAAGATCAATAAAGGCAAGCGGACGGGTGAGTTGTAATGCAGACATGTTCTTTGGGTTCTAAACCGTTAAGTATTTTTTTAATCCTCCAAAATCCAAACCTTCATAATCGCCGGAGCTCATGAGGAGGACGTTAGTATTATGAAAATCCTGCTCACCGAGGAAGGCTTCTAGGGCAGCCCGGTTATTCAGTATAACAAGATCTTTATTGGCAAAACCTTCCCGGATGATTTCGGGGCTGAGGTCCGGCATGCGTTTTATTTCCAGGGCATGTGCGCTGTAAAATACGCCTGCCAGGTCTGCGGGGTCCAATGCGCCGGCATATTCGCTCATAAAAGCGGCATTGAGGCTGCTGTACGTATGTAACTCCAGTACGGCAATAAGTTTGCGGTTCGGGTATTGTTTACGGAGCGCCTGTATGGTAGCCTTTACTTTGGAAGGGGCATGGGCAAAGTCGCGGTAAAAGGCGGTCTGCTCATTTTTTGCCACCAGTTCCATCCTTTTGGCAGCTCCTTTAAAGGTAGCAATTGCCGCCAGAAAATCAATGTCACCAATTCCTAAAGCTTTGCAAACCAAAAGGGCTGCATGGATGTTAAGTAGGTTGTGTTCCCCGAAAACCATCAGGTCTGTGGAAGCATTCCCAAAACGAACACGGGTGAGGCCATTAATAATGGTATGTTCCGGTACCCCGTAAGGGATGCATTCCAGGTGGCTGCCTTCTTTGGCTACCAGTTGCCGGAGGGTTTCGTCCGTTTGGTTGTAGATCAGTTTACCGCCGGGTTCCATGGTACGGAGGAAGATGGCAAACTGCTCCAGGTAGTTTTCAAAAGTGGGGAAAACATTGATGTGGTCCCATGCAATACCACTCAGCACCGCGATGTGAGGGTGGAGGAAGTGGAACTTGGGCCTTTTTTCCAGTACAGAAGCCGGGTATTCATCTGCCTCGCACACAATGAGCGGGGCATCTGTAACGTTTACGGATTGGGAAAAACCTTCCAGCTTTGCACCCACCAGGTAATCGAATTGCCGGTGGCATTGTTGTAAAACGTGCATGATCATGGAGGTAATGGTGGTTTTACCATGACTGCCGCCTATGGCCACCCGGGTTTTATCCTTACTTTCCTGGTAAATATATTCCGGGAAAGAGTAGATCTTTAGTTGGAGTTCCTGTGCTTTGATCAGTTCCGGGTTATCTGCCCGGGCATGCATGCCCAGGATCACCGCATCGAGTTGTGGGTAGATGCGGGCAGGGTCCCAGCCGAGGGAGGCGGGGAGAATGCCTGCTGTGGCGAGGTTTGACCTTGAAGGTTCAAAGATCTCGTCGTCGCTGCCGCTTACTTCGTAACCTTTATGCTTGAGGGCGATGGCCAGCTGGTGCATAACACTGCCGCCTATCGCTATAAAATGTACTTTTGCCATGACAATTCCCGGTTCTTTGTGTATTAAATTTGCAAACGAAATACCATAATTAACAACACATAGGGTTGTTTTTTATAATATAAACATATATATTTGCAAATATAAGGTCACAAAATACGAATCACAAAGTGCAAATAATTCAAGCCTATGAAATTTCGTTTATTTACTAAAATGGAGAATATGAAATCAGGATACCGCTTGATCGGTACATTTTGTGTAATGGCAGTGTTAGCTGTCATGTTTTCTTCCTGCGCTTCACAGAAGCTGGGATGCCCCATGAAGATCACTAAGGTGCAGCACGAAAAGGATAAAAACTGCTAGTACTATTATGTGGATCGACCTGGAGAGTGAAGAACAATTGAATACGATACAGTCCCGTTCATTTGAACAGAAGACGGTAATTTTCAAACACAGTACCCGCTGCAGTATTAGCAGTATGGTGAAATCCCGCCTGGAAAGGTCGGTGGCGCCGGAGGGTATTGCGTTCTATTACCTGGATCTGATCAGGTACAGGAACATTAGCAACCGGGTGGCGGAGATGTACAGCATTCCGCACGAATCGCCGCAGCTGTTATTGATCCATAACGGAGAGTGTATATACGACGAGAGCCATATGGCTATCAGGATGGAAGAATTGGAAGAGATGAGTTGAAAAATAATTAAGAGGGCTGGCCGCTGTGCCGGCCCTTCCTTATTGTTAATGCCTTAGCTTTGCGGTATGAAACATCGTATAGTTGTGGCAGTAACCGGTGCCAGCGGCTCTATTTATGCCAGGCAGCTTTTGAACAAGCTGGCTGGGCTGAAGGAGCAAGTGGACCAGGTGGCAATAATACTCACGGAAAATGCCCGCACTGTTTGGGAAACGGAGCTGGGCGACCGTGGCTTTGAGCACCTTCCTTTTCCCGTTTTTACCCAACATGATTTCCATGCCCCTTTTGCTTCCGGCAGCGGGCGTTACAATACCATGATCATCTGCCCCTGTTCCATGGGCACCCTGGGCCGTATTGCCGGCGGAATTTCCAATGACCTTATTACCCGTGCGGCGGATGTGGTATTGAAAGAAAGGCGGAAGCTGATCTGTGTGCTGCGGGATACACCTTATAACCTCATCCACATCCGTAATATGCAAACGGTAACGGAGGCAGGCGGTATCATCTGCCCGGCCACTCCTTCCTTTTACAGCAAGCCTTCTTCTATTGAGGAAGTGGCTGCTACGGTGGTAGACAGGGTGATTGACCTGGCAGGGCTTGAGCAGGATACTTTCCGCTGGGGGGAATAAATTTTCCCCTGAAATTTGTATCCTTGTTATTCATTTATCATTCTATCATTCATGAAAATAGCCATCATCAACGGGCCTAACCTGAACCTGCTGGGAAAGCGGGAACCGGAAGTTTACGGCAGCCTTACTTTTGAGCAATACCTGGAAACGCTGAGAGCGCAGTTCCCCGATGTGCAGATCGATTACTTTCAGAACAATGTGGAAGGGGAGATTGTGAACCATTTGCACAGCGTTGGTTTCAGCTATGATGGTATCCTGCTGAATGCGGGCGCTTATACACATACTTCCGTTGCTATCCGTGATGCGATTGCCGGTATCAAAACACCGGTGGTAGAAATTCATATCAGTAATATTTATGCACGGGAAGAGTTCCGGCATACCTCCCTGACAGCAGCGAAAGCAGTGGGTGTGATCTGTGGATTGGGTATGAAGGGGTATGCGCTGGGAGTGGGGTTCTTTTTGGAGAAGTAAGTAATTAAAGATCATCTATCTTATCCAGGATCACATTCATGTGATCTAATCCATATAGCAAAGCACTTTCATTGATAGACATCCAGTTGAATAAATTGAGGATAAGCCTGTAGTGTTGCCGGGCATAGGTTGTACTTCTTACCGATAGGCCATCTGAGAAACATATTGGTTCATGGTGAGCAATTCTGTTCCTTATACCGTTTATTTTCTCCAGCTCTCCGAAAACAAAGGTGTTATCATAATGATGGACAGGAGTGCTTCTTGGTTTGGCAGGAAAAATTGCCAGCAGTGTTCTTCCTAACGCTGTATACTGGTGCCGGGCAAACATATACCGCCAGAATCCAAAATCCATTTTAGCTATCAGTTTCGGGTGGCTGTAATGCAGGCCCAGATCTGAAACAGCATTGTTAATTATGAAAGGGGTTTTACCGCACCTGGGAATATTCAGGGCTCCTCCGGTCCATGCGGCATCCTTAAGCCAGTCATTGCCCCGGACAACCTTATAATGCTTATCTATTGCATTTCTTAAAGCAACTTCAAAACAGGAAATAATTGTAAACATTCCCTGGGAAGCCTGCAGGTTTAAACGATATAATTTCATGGCTTTTCGGGTAATTCCACCCACTGCAGCCAGATACCTGCCCAGCCGGTCTTTAGACATTATTGCTTCGAAATCTTTGTATCTCATTCCGATGGGTTAACTTTTCTTTGCTGATTGACAGAATAATGTTATTTTTGTTGTATAGTTCCCGGTTGTCCCTGGCTTGCCAAACTTCCGGGTTTTTTTGTGCCCTTACCAGAGGCTATTTTGAGTTAACAGGGTGCGAATTAACCAGATAAAGGTTGAATGAAAAGTTAAACAGTAGTTAAGAACATAAAAAGAACGGGAGCCTAGAAGGCTCCCGTTCCGGTATAAAGAGAACGTCCGGATCACTTATATGATCCGGACGCTTTTATATTAATTGTGCCATAGGTTGTGGTACAATTTTTTTCTTAATGTACGTGTACATGTTCTTCTTTAAAAGCTTCTCTCGGCTTCAGCCCCAGCAATTCGAACATCATATGATCTTCTTCGAAAGAGGGGTTTTTAGTGGTGAGCAGCTTTTCTCCGGTGAAGATGGAGTTGGCGCCTGCCATAAAACACATGGCTTGTTCAGAAAGGCTCATTTCAGCTCGGCCGGCACTCAGGCGCACCATAGCTCCCGGCATGAGGATGCGGGTAGTAGCGATCATGCGTACCATATCCCAGAACTCTACTTTCGGTAAGTGTTCCAGCGGGGTACCTTTTACGCGGGTGAGTGCATTGATGGGAACGGAATCAGGATGGCTGGGCATGTTAGATAAAGTGCGCAGCATATTGATACGGTCTTCGTGAGATTCACCCAGGCCGATGATACCGCCGCAGCAAACGGTTACGCCTGCTTTGCGTACATTATCGATTGTTTTGAGACGGTCGTCGTATGTACGGGTGGTGATGATCTCACCATAATAATCATCGGAGGTATCCAGGTTGTGGTTGTAGGAGTACAGCCCGGCATCAGCCAGTTTCTGTGCCTGTGATTCGGTGAGCATGCCTAAAGTGCAGCATACTTCCATACCGATCTCATTTACGCCTTTCACCATTTCGATCACCCTGTCAAAATCCCTGTTATCGCGTACTTCGCGCCATGCGGCACCCATGCAGAAACGGGTGGAGCCTGCGTCTTTCGCTTTCTGGGCGTAAGCCAGTACTTCGTCCTTTTTCATCAGGGCCTGTACATCAATACCGGTATTATATCGGGCTGCCTGGGGGCAGTAAGCGCAATCTTCGGAACAACCGCCTGTTTTGATAGAGAGCAGGGTACATACCTGTACTTCCGCTGTATCCTGGTACTCCCGGTGCAAGGTAGCAGCACGGTACATGAGTTCCAGCAGGGGGGTATTATAGATATCCTTTATTTCTTCAAGTGTCCAATCGTGACGGATCATAATACTTCAGATTTGACGGCAAACCTACAAATCAATTGCGAATTTACCATTACGAATTACGAATTAAATTATATTTTCTTGTGTTAACGCTTCATTCGTAGTGTTCAGCTGCTAATTGAGGGTGGTTTACAGGTATTGGAAATTGGTTTTCGGTGTAATATTGAGCAGGGTCTGATAGATCAGCTGGATGGTACTCTCGATATCATCTTTCTTGATCATTTCCACGGTGGTGTGCATATAGCGCAGCGGGATGCTGATCAGGGCAGAAGGTGTACCATCGTTAGAATAGGCAAAAGCATCTGTATCTGTACCGGTGCTGCGGCTTACGGCATGCAGCTGGTAAGGGATCTTTTCTTTCTGCGCGGTTTTGATGATCAGGTCGCGCAGGATATTGTGTACGGCAGGGCCGTAAGTGATGCTGGGGCCTCCGCCGCATTTGATCTCTCCTTCAATGTTCTTGTTGATCATCGGGGTGGTGGTATCGTGTGTAACGTCTGTGATGATGGCTACATTTGGTTTGATGCGTTTAGCGATCATCTCTGCACCACGGAGACCAACTTCTTCCTGTACGGCGTTAACGATATACAGGCCGAATGGCAGGCGTTGTTTATTTTCTTTCAGCAGGCGGGCTACTTCGGCGATCATAAAACCACCGATACGGTTATCCAGCGCACGGCAGATAAAGTAATCGTAGTTCAGTTCTTCAAATCCATCGTCAAAGGTTACTACGCAGCCTACGTGGATGCCCAGGTCTTCTACTTCCTTGCGGGAGCGGGCGCCACAGTCCAGGAAAATGTTCTCTACTTTCGGATGTGGTTCTTTTCCATCTCCGCTGCTGCGCAGGCGGGTATGGATAGCTGGCCATCCGAATACAGCTTTCACGCTGCCGGCTTCTGTGTGAATGTTTACGCGCATGGAGGGAGCGATCGCCTGATCGGAGCCGCCATTGCGGATCACATAGATCAATCCTTCGGGTGAAATGTAGTTCACAAACCAGGATATTTCATCTGCATGGGCTTCTATTACTACTTTAAAAGCCGCGTCCGGGTTGATCACACCTACAGCGGAACCATATGGATCTACGATGGTGTCGTCTATATAAGGTTTAAGATATTCCAGCCAAAGTTTTTGTCCTTCCTTCTCAAAACCAGTAGGGGAGGGATTGTTGAGATAAGTCTTCAAAAAGGCCAACGATTCCTTCGTTAATATTGATTTTTGTTTCTTAGACATCTTTGTTCGATTAATTATCCTGCAAAAATACGGATTCCCGGCATTCTGCGCGTTATATTCCGCCGGCGCTCACCCAAAGAAGATGCAGCAGGGCGGAGAGCATCATCAGCCCATCCAGGAAAAAATAGTACAGGTAATCTGAGTTGTGTTCCTGCGCGTATCGTTTAATCATAGCCGTTATGGTAACAGGTACCAGTAAACTGAACAGTACAAAGATGGGAACAGCAGGTGCGAGCAGTAAGGCAAATATGGCCGCTAAAAATACGGAGCCGTAATACAGTTTATCCAGCTGTGGATCCGGCAGCAATGTGATCAGGCTGCGGATGCCCTGTTCACGGTCCTGCTCCCTGTCCCGGTAATCAAAGAGGATGCAGATGGCATATATAAGGAAGAAGCGGTGACAGGTGAGGTAGAGGATTTCCAGGGTATCTGTATCGCCTGCAATAAGGGCTGGGAGAACAGTGGTTACATAGGTCCATACGAAAGCAAGGAAGATAGTTTTGCCGATAGCAATTCTGCTCAGCCAGCTGAACATTTTATGCGGCACTTTTGGTGCGGAGTACAGGAAGGTAAGCAGTACGGCACCACTTACCGGCAGCCAGTGTTTTAAGAGCGGGAGGGCAAACCAGCCGGCACCGATCAGGCCAATGGCGCATCCGAGCAATTGCAATTTCCGTCGCCGCAGGTTCCAGCTGAGCCTTTCCGAGTTATTAATTGAACCGGGGGTAAGGTACCAGTGGAAGTTGTAGCTGCAAATGGTAGCGAAGAACACGAAGCAATAATAGTTCAGGCTATCGTACCGCAATTGCAGGATATGGTCGGTCTGCCAGGTCATTATTACCGCGCAGATGGCGATATACAGTGAGCTGAACAGGATAAAATTAAAGAGGCCCCGAATCATGGGCGCTAAATTAGGAAATAGCTGAGGATATCTCATATGAGCCAGGTCATGTGGTAGTTATTGGACAGGAGGTAAGGGGTGGGGTGGGTAGAATAGGCTGAGTGAGCCAGATCACCTGGTGTTATATCATAGCGAGGTAACAGGTAGGGATGAATAAGCCATAGGGAACGGCAGGAGGGCGGATGGGAGGTAGTCGAAGGGATGTAGGGGGGATGGTGGACTTAATGTGGAGATAACGTGGACTTAATGCGGACTTAAGGTGGAGGTAACGCGGACTTAAGGTGGACTTGATATGGAAGGTTATTTGGACAAAATAAACACAGCTAATGGATTCAGCCTTCCAGATAAATGCTGAATCCATTATTTATTAACCGGTAACATATTGAAAATAATTCCACTGATACCCCGCACTATTTATTCTCTTTAATGAGCTTCAATCCTTTCGTCCATCTCACCAGTTCATTCAGCATTACCTTCGCCTGCTTTTCCGCAGATTCCGTGGGCACAAATACATCTTCATCATTGATATACTGCGCAAAGAACGGGAGATGTACTGCTTCCGTTAAAGCCACCATTTTAAAAGTAGCCAAATCGTTCTTCAGGCTGTTAGCGGCCCTTGTACCTGCAGAAACTCCACCATAGCTCACTGTACCTGCTGCTTTATACCCCCATTCATGATAAAGGTATTCCAGTGCATTTCGCAGGGGAGCGGGATAGTTATAATCATATTCGCCGGTTACAAAGATGAATGCATCTGCGGCGTCGATGGTTGCGCTCCATTTTTTGGTGTGCGCATGCTCATACTTTCTCATGCTGGGATGATGTGGCTCAGACATCATCGGGAGGTTGATGGCTGCGAGGTCCAGCACTTCTACTTCAAAGCTGCCGTGTTGTTTGGCCAGCTCAGTGATCCAGTTGGCTACGATGGGGCCTTTACGGCCTTCCCTCACTGTAGCGATGACGATTTTTAATTGGTACATGGCGCAAAAGTAGTTTTCTTTTGAATGAGATGGGAGGGGAGTTACCTGGAAGTTAGTGGGGAGGAATGTATTGGCTGTTTTGTATATTTGTTCACTATGAAGTGGCTGCTCGTTCTATTTGCAACTTATATGCTGGCGCTGCCTTGCATTCCCTGCAATGCGGCGGAGGTTTGTTGTTTGAAGGAGGATGTATGTGCTGCGGAAGAGCAAGACTGCCATGAAGATGAACGGCCTTGTTCTACAGAAGATTCCTGTACAGAAGAAGCATGCTCTCATCATGAACATTCCTGCCCGGAAGGAACGCCGGACAAACATGAACATTCCGCCACCTGCCCCTGCTGCCCTTCTTTTTCCTGTAATACCTGTCACTCTATCATAGTATCCAGCCTGGTACTGGAAGACCCCATCATATCTGCCTGCAGTTTTGATAACATCTCTTTTGCAGAGAAACCGCTGGCTAATTTCTCCGCCATTATCTGGCAGCCTCCCAAGGTCCTTTAGTTTCCTATGTATACCTAAAGAACCTAAAATCATTTATTATGAAAAAAGCGATCAGCTTATCACTATTGCTTTGCGCAGGCATTCTATGTTATGCGCAGCAGGTGCCTAAGCCTGTTGATACAACAAAGATTGAAGAAAAAGAACTGGAGGAGGTTGTGATCTCCTCTACCCGTAGTACCCGTACCATTCAGAATATCCCTACGCGCGTTGAATTCATCGGGGGAGAAGAACTGGAAGAAAAAGGCAACATGAAACCGGGAGACATCCGCATGATGCTGAATGAAAGCACCGGTATTCAAACCCAGCAGGTATCTGCCACTTCTGCGAACGCCAGCATCCGCATACAGGGGCTGGACGGGCGTTATACCCAATTGCTGAAAGACGGATTTCCTTCGTACGCTGGTTTCTCCGGCGGGCTTGGTTTACTGCAAACACCTCCGCTGGACCTCAAACAGGTAGAAGTGATCAAAGGATCTTCCTCTACTTTATATGGTGGCGGCGCTATTGCAGGATTGGTGAACCTTATTTCAAGGGTACCTGCGGAAGAAAGGGAATTACGTTTCCTTGTCAATGGCACTTCTGCGGGAGGGCTTGACCTGAGTGGTTTCTATGGCCAGAAATTTGAAAAAACGGGGTTTACTTTGTTTGCCTCGCATAATGCCAGCAGGCCTTACGATCCCTCCAATACCGGGTTTACAGCTATTCCTAAAACAAGCAGGTTTGTATTTAATCCTAAACTGTTTGTTTATTTCAATCCCAAAACTACCCTGAGCTTTGGTGTGAACACCATCTTTGAAGACCGTACAGGAGGAGATATCCTTTATATCAAAGGAAAGGGCGATAATGTGCATAGTTATTTTGAGAAGAATGAAAGCAAACGCTTTTCCACGCAATTATCGCTTACACATCAGTTTAATGAGCACAGCGGTTTAACGGTGAAGAATTCCGTGAGTAATTTCTCCAGAACTATCAGTGTACCTGATTATGTGTTTGATGGAAAGCAATGGTTCAGTTACACGGAAGTAGCCTATCATAAGAACGGGGAAAAGATGGATTGGGTAACGGGACTGAATGTGAATACAGACCTCTTTCGTGAGGTGCCGGATACCAGGAATTATGAACAATATACCATCGGCGGTTTTGTGCAGAACACCTGGCAGGCGGGTAACTGGCTGGCATTGGAAACCGGATTACGTGTAGATCATGTGATGGAAATGGGTACTGTTTTCCTGCCACGTATTGCTGCATTGTTTAAAATAACACCTGAGCTGACTTCCAGGCTTGGCGGAGGATTGGGGTACAAAACGCCTACCATGTTCACAGAAGAAACCGAGCGGATCCAGTACCGGGAGGTGGAATCTCCCGCAACGCTGCCTCCTGTATTTGAAAGGTCTTACGGCGGTAATTTTGATGTGAACTACAGTACCTCGCTGTCTGATAAAGTAAACCTGGGCATCAACCAGCTTTTCTTTTATACAAAGATAAAAGATCCGCTGCTGCTGGTGTTTGAGAATGCTTATCCAAAATTGCGCAACGCCGTGGGATTTATTGATACCAAAGGTTGGGAAACGAATGTAAAAGTTGGGTTCGGAGATTTTAAGCTGTTTGTAGGATATACTTTTACCGATGCGCAACTGAAGGATGGAATGGTTAAAAAGGATAATCCGCTGACGGCGCGGCATCGTTTGAATAATGTGCTGATGTATGAGCTGGAAGAGAAATGGAAGATAGGGCTGGAAGCCTATTACTATAGCGAGCAAACGCTGAACGATGGCACTAAGGGTAAACCTTACTGGATCTGTGGGTTCATGGCGGAGAAGCTGTGGGAGAAGTTTTCTTTATTCATCAACTTTGAAAACTTCCTGGATGCACGGCAAACGAAATTTGATACCATCTATACCGGTACGGTTACAAATCCTGTGTTCAGGGATATCTATGCGCCGTTAGACGGGTTTGTGGTGAACGGCGGTATTAAGCTGAATTTATAACAACAGCTGAAGTGTGCGACGCAACGGCGGCTAAATTAAAGAACAACCGCCTGGTACATAAAAAGAACCGGCGCTTAAGTTAAGCGCCGGTTTTATATTTTTACAGAGGAATACTTATTTTACAAGGGAATATTTCCGTGTTTCTTCCGTGGCATATTCACCACTTTATTCTCCAGCATCTTATATCCCCTGATCAGTTTACTGCGTGTTTCTTCCGGCATCACTACTTCATCCACATATCCTTTCTCTGCTGCCAGGTAAGGGTTTGCAAAACGTTCCGTGTATTCCGATACCAGTTCATTCATGCGTGCTTCCGGATCAGCGGCAGCATCTATTTCTTTCTTGTAAATGATCTCCACTGCGCCTTTAGGGCCCATTACGGCAATCTCTGCCTGCGGGAATGCAAAGTTGAGATCAGCACCGATGTGTTTGGAGTTCATCACGCAATAAGCGCCACCATATGCTTTCCGTGTAGTAACAGTGATCTTTGGAACGGTGGCTTCGCTGAGGGCAAAGAGTAATTTGGCGCCGTTGGTGATGATGCCATTCCACTCCTGGTCTGTTCCGGGTAAGAAACCGGGAACGTCTACCAGTACCAGTAAAGGAATATTGAATGCATCACAGAAACGGGTGAAGCGGGCACCTTTGATGGAAGCCTTGATATCCAGTACCCCGGCCAGGATGGCAGGTTGATTAGCTACAATGCCGATGCTTCTGCCGGCAATGCGGGCAAAACCTACGATAATGTTATCTGCGTAATCTTTATGTACTTCCAGGAAACTGTCTGTATCCGTGAGTTCCGCGATCACTTCCTTCATATCGTAAGGCTGATTGGGATTCTCAGGGATGATGTTATTCAGCACGGGGCGTACTTCATTGCCTAACTCATATGGATACACGGGAGCGGTATCCTCACAATTCTGCGGCATGTAGCTGAGCATCTTTTTGATGTTCTGGATACATTCCACTTCATTGGCGCAGGCAAAATGAGTAACGCCACTTTTGGTAGCATGGGTATGGGCTCCGCCGAGTGCTTCAGAGGTCACTTCCTCATGTGTTACCGTTTTTACCACGTTAGGGCCGGTAACGAACATATAAGAGGTGTTCTCTACCATGAGGATGAAATCCGTGATAGCAGGAGAGTATACAGCGCCACCGGCACAGGGCCCCATGATAGCTGATATTTGAGGGATCACGCCGGAGGCGCGGGTATTGCGGTAGAAGATATCTGCATAACCTGCCAGGCTAACCACACCTTCCTGGATCCTTGCACCGCCACTGTCGTTCAGGCCAATGAGGGGTGCGCCGTTTTCCATGGCAAGATCCATGATGCGGCAGATCTTTTTGGCGTGTGGCTCTGAAAGGCTGCCGCCATATACCGTGAAGTCCTGGGAAAAAACATATACGAGGCGGCCATTGACAGTACCGAAGCCGGTTACCACGCCATCTCCGGGGAATTGTTCCTGTTCTGTGGTAATTCCTTTGTTCCGGTTGTGTACAAACATGCCGAGTTCTTCGAAAGAACCTTCGTCCAGCAGGAGCTGGATCCTTTCGCGGGCTGTAAGTTTACCTTTCTTATGTTGTGAATCGATGCGTGCCTGTCCACCGCCCAATTGGGCTGAGTCAATCTTGGACTGTAGTTCCTGTATTTTACTCATACGTGTAAAAATACGGAATGCGGTCTAATTGTGGATAGCTACTTTGGGAAGTACTAAAGTATCGCTGCTGTTACCGGCATTATCGAGTACAAAAACCCTGTACTGCATGGTGTCCGGATTGGTGACAGCAGGAGGGATGCCATCTCTGAGGCGCATGCGAACATCCATTCCGTCGCTCACATACAATTCTACTTCTGCCTTCAGTTTGGTTCCTTTATGGCTTTCCAGCAAGGGGAAAAGTACGTCTGTATAAGTGGTGTCGTCAGGGTTATCGCGCCATAAACGGGAATCGTGTACCCACATAGCTCCTTCCGTATCCCCGTTGGCATCCTGGAGTTCAAAGGTATAGACCAGCAGGTCCTGCCCCTTCGCCACATCCAGTGTAGACACTGATTTGAACTTGAGCACAGGTTTATCGCCTTTCGGATCATCCTTTTTGCAACCCAGAAAACCTATCAGTACGATGGATAAAGCTACAATTTTCTTCATATAACAAACCTACATTAAATTGACCAAAAGGCAAAGCCTCCAATATAATAAACGCTCCCTTCCCCGGGTTTGTTACATGTTGTTTCCGGTATTTTAAGAAGGATCGTAAATTTGCCCCGATGAACGATTCTTTTGCAGACCGGATATTTACAGACAAGAGCCCGGAAGTGCTTGTGCCAGAGCTTTTTCGCTTCCAGTACCTGACCAATTCCCTCTACAGGGCATATGTGGATGCTTTGAAAATAGACCCGGCGGGGGTACAGGAGATCAGCCAGGTACCCTTTCTGCCTATCCAGTTCTTTAAAAGTCACCGGGTGATCTGCGGCGAATTTGAACCAGAGGTGGTATTTGAAAGCAGTGGTACCACGCAAACCCAGAACAGCCGCCACCTGGTTAAAGATACTGCCATCTATACACGAAGTTTTATGGAAGCTTTCCGCCGGTTCTACGGACCGGTGGAAGACTTTGTAGTACTGGGGCTGCTGCCTTCCTACCTGGAAAGGCAAAACTCTTCCCTGGTGTACATGGTGCAGGAAATGATCCAACGCAGCGGCAAACCGGAAAGCGGCTTTTACCTCTATGAACATGAGAAGCTGGCGGAAACGCTGCAATCCCTGCAACAGCCTGTACTGCTCATTGGTGTTACGTTTGCGCTGCTGGATTTTGCAGAACGCTTTCAGCTTAAGCTCCCCAATGTGATCGTAATGGAAACAGGTGGCATGAAAGGCCGCCGGGAAGAATGGACGCGGGAAGAGCTGCATGCATACTTAAAAGAAAGACTGGGTGTAAACACCATTCATGCGGAATACGGGATGACGGAATTACTTAGCCAGGCTTACTCCAAAGGAGAAGGCGTCTTCCGCTGCCCGCCCTGGATGAAAGTGCTGGTACGGGATGAAAATGATCCTTTCCAGTTATACAGCGCCAATGCTTCCGGCTTGATCAATGTGATAGATATGGCTAATATCCACTCCTGCGCATTCATTGCCACAGACGATATCGGCCGCCTCCATGCAGATGGAAGTTTTGAAGTTTTAGGGAGAATGGACCATTCCGCTTTAAGAGGTTGTAGTTTAATGGTGAATTAAGATAATATGTTTATCTTTCCGGCAGAATACTTATCCTATGAAAAGACTTTTGCTTTTGGCAATGGTATTATTTTTCTGCATGCCGGAAACGCAGGCCCAGTTACTGAAAAAGATAACGGGCAAGAAAAAGGAGAAGACGGAAGAAACCGAAGAGATAGAGGATTCCTATCCACAGGCCAGGCCCAGATCCACAGCAGCCAATCCGGCTTTGATCATCGGCGGCGATGAAAAAGTACGCGTTGATTCCTCTTACGAATATGATATGGCAGTATACCAGGAAAGTGAAGCTTTCCAGGGCAACCAGCGTGTAATAGACGGGGGAGAAGATATTGTGATCTATTACAGCAGTACGGAAGCTGCTTTCTGCATTCAGTTACAAAGCCGGAGTACCGGCACCAAATATCATTTTTACGGGGACTTTGCCAAGGAGTCGCAACTGATGCTGGCAGGTGTTGGAGGGATTGCCAGCGGCGACAAGATCAAACTGGAACTGGAGGGTATGGAACCTGTATACCCCGGTGAAATAGGTTACCTCAGCCAGCTGCAGCGTACCGGTTCCAAAAAAGTGATCTCCGGTGTGGCCTGTGAAGAATATGTAGCCCACAACCTGCGCAGGGACCCGCGTGTAGTGAATACCAACCATGCAAAAGTAACGGCTTATGTATGGATCCCTATGGACCCGCATTCCGTTTTTCCCGGTTACAGCCTGATGCCCAATCACTTTAAAATGCAGATCGAAAAGATGCGCATTGATGGTTCCTACCCACCGGTGGTGATGCCGCTGGAAATGTTCCTGGAATATGGGAACGGGGATAAGGTATATACTTATACTACCATGATCATTGTGAATGAAAGAAGGAAAGTAATGCTGACGGACATCAATAAATAAGTAACGGCCGGGAAGGCCCGGCCGCTAATGGTTTCCGTTGCATCTTTTAATTGCTAACAGGGTAGTTCTGGATATTGGAGCCAAAAACCTTGGTAGAAAGGCCCTTAATTCAGGGATAGAATGGCGATTCTTTATGCTAAAGTAATAGCTGAATTGCAAAACATATGGTAAATGTTTGTGAAGCAAATGTGAAAATTGAGAGTAGTCCACAGGACTAATAGAGAATTGTGTTTTTTAATGTATTTTCGTAAAAATTGAGGCACAATTAAATCTTAAACCATTCACTATGCAACGTTTAGCGGCATTTTTATTTATCGGTGGCGCCACCATCCTGATGTCTTTTGCGAACCCTACCACAGAACCAACCAGCAAAGTTGTTGTAGTTGCTCCCCGCGCTACTGTTTACCAGGTAGATAATGCTCAAAGTACCCTTAGCTGGACAGCTAAGAAAGTAACCGGTTCCCATTCCGGCAACATCTCTGTTTCTTCCGGTAAACTGGAAGTAGACAAGAACGTTTTAAAGGGTGGATCTTTTCAACTGGATACCCGTTCTATTACGGTAACAGATATCAAAGATGCCAGCTCGAATGGCAAATTGCTCGGTCACCTGAAAAGTGCTGATTTCTTTGATGTTGAAAAACATCCTACTGCTTCTTTCGTGATCACCAGCGCAACTGCTAAAAGCGGAGGAAGTTATGACGTGAATGGTAACCTTACTATCAAAGGGATCACCAAGCCCATCTCTTTCCCAGCTACTGTAACAGTAGCGGGTGGTAAGGTAACAGCTAAAGCTACTATCAAGGTAGACCGTACCAAGTTCGACATCAAGTACCGCTCCAACAATTTCTTCGAGAACCTTGGAGACAAAGCGATCTATGATGATTTTGAACTGGATGTAACACTGGTGGCTAACGCACAGTAAAACTTATAAAGGCCGGAAACCCTCCGGCCTTTTTTTATAATTTGAGGAGACCGTATTTATACAATGAGTTAACAGGTTTGTTATCCCAGAAAAGCTCAAAGTCCTCCAGCCCCGCTGCTTCATAACTTTCCATCACTTCCTGCAAAGTATAGGTTTTAGGATTGTTGATAGACAACTTTTCCAGTATGCCGGCAAACCATTCGCCATGTGACTGGTTTACACTGATCGCGTATTTTTCTTTTTTATCCTGGAAAGTGAAAGAGGTCATTTCCCATTGATTACCTTTCTTGGATTTTGTGAAGTTCTGCACGGCGGGTTTCCGGCCCAGCCAAACAACCTTTGCTGTAGGTTTAGCGGCAACGAACTGATCTTCCTCCAGTGCTTTTTCAATATAGTCAGGCGGGATCTTTGTGCGTGGTACTTTGAACTCGAACCATTTCTGCAAAGGATCGTCCAGGCAAATGCCATGCATGAAGTTGAGCAGGGATTTCTTTAAACCGAAACTGAACAGCTCATGTTCTGCGCCGGTTTCATCGATATGTACTATGTCGTTGTTGGCGAAGGTGCCAATAGCCGCTGATTCTTTTTTTACCATGAACTTTTCCGGGTTCAATCCTACGGGACTGTGGGCCGTCATAGTGAATAAATGCCAGAAGGCAGATTGCAGGATGCCCATTTTGAACATCTGCCGTACCATTTCCAGCGAGTCGATGGTTTCCTGTGCGGTTTGTGTGGGGAAGCCATACATCAGGTAAGCATGTACCATAATGCCGGCCTCTGTGAAATTCCTGTTCACCTGTGCCACCTGCGAAACGGTAATACCTTTCTGGATCATTTCCAGTAACCGGTCTGATGCTACTTCCAATCCTCCTGAGATCGCAATACAACCGGATGCTTTTAGCAGGAAACAAAGATCGCGGGTGAAACTTTTCTCAAAGCGCACATTCGTCCACCAGCTGACGGTGAGTTTCCTTTTCAGTATTTCCAATGCCAGTGCACGCATTAAAGCAGGTGGTGCTGCTTCATCCACAAAGTGGAATCCGTTCTGGCCGGTTTGTTTGATGATCTCTTCCATCCTGTCGCACAGCAGGGAAGCAGCGATGGGTTCATAGAGGCGGATGTAATCCAGCGAAATATCGCAGAAGGTACATTTGCCCCAGTAACAGCCATGCGCCATGGTGAGTTTATTCCAGCGGCCATCACTCCACATGCGGTGCATGGGGTTCACTACTTCTATGGCAGAGATGTATTGGTCCAGCAGAAAATCACTATAGTCCGGCGTGCCTACCTGGCCTTGTTTATAATCGGCACAGGCTTTATTGTTGTAATAGGTGACGGTGCCGTTCACTAAAGTGAAAGTGCGTTTGAGTTCCGTAATGTCTTTCTTTCCTTCTATATAAGCTATGAGGTTTTCTATGGGTGCTTCTCCATCGTCCAGCGTAATGAAGTCGTAAAATTCAAATACGCGCGGATCGGAAAGGGAGCGGAGTTCTGTGTTCGCAAAACCGCCACCCATGGCTATTTTAACATCGGGGTAGTTGGCTTTGATCCACTGGCCGCAGCGAAGGGAAGTGTAGAGGTTGCCGGGAAAAGGAACAGAGATGGCCACCATTTTAGGTTGTACACTTTCCATCCTTGCCTTCAATATATTGATCAGGATCTCGTCTATGAAGGTGTATTCCTGTTGCAGGGCATCGTAGAGTTCATCAAAACTATTGGCAGAACGCCCGAGCCTTTCTGCATAACGGCTGAAACCAAAATGTTCATCCACACATTCCATGATGAGATCGGAAAGATCTTCCAGGTACATGGTGGCGAGGTGTTTGGCTTTGTCCTGGTTGCCCATGGAACCAAAAGCCCAGTTAAGGTCTTCCAGCTGTGCAAAACGGCTGGCCTCCGGTAACAGATCGCGTTTGCAGATCCTGTGGGCGAGTGTGGGATTCTTTCCCTGCAGGAACCGGATCACGTCATCTATTGTATAGATGTAGTCTTCCTGTAAGGAAACGATGCGGGCAGCATTATCTGTGAGTACTGTAGTTTGTTCGTTGATACGTGCAAAAAGCTCTTCCAGGCCTTTTTGGGAAAATAAAGCAAGGGTTACTTCAATGCCAAGGTCGGCCTGGAAAGAAGAAATGTTCTTAGTGTTCAGAAAACCTTTCAGGTAAGCTGTGGCCGGGTAAGGCGTGTTCAGCTGTGTGAAAGGCGGAGTAAATAAGAAAACAGAAGCACTCAAATCGGTTGTTTTAAAGTGCAAAACTAACCCTTATTAATTTAAGCTTTGTATACTTACTGGTAAGTAAGTATATTTGTGCCCTATAATCCGGGAATATGTCAGATACAAAAGACAAAATTGTAGAGATGGCAGACCATTTGGTAAGGACCAAAGGGTTTAATGCCTTCAGTTACAAGGACATTGCGGACCCTATGGAGATAAAGAATGCGGCCATTCATTATCATTTCCCTGCCAAGTCTGACCTGGGGATCGGAGTGATTGAAGCTGAGATAAAGAAATTCAGGGAAAATGTGGAAAAATGGAGGAAATTACCGGAGGACAGGCAGCTGGCAAAACTGGTGGACGTTTTCCACCGTTATGGAACCAATGGTTTCATTTGCTTAATGGGCTCACTCGCAACTGATTTTGAAACCTTTACAGATCCTATGAAAGCCAAGGTGCAGGAAATGGGAACAGATATTGTGAACTGGCTCAGTGCCTGCCTTGAGAATGGAAGGGCCGGCGGCCGTTTTCATTTTGAAGGAGAGGCGTATGACAGGGCGCTGCTGCTGATCACTAATTTACAATCATCATTGATATTATCGAGAGTATTGGGGCCATCCGTATTCAACCGGGTAAGCAACAGGATATTAAAAGATTTAAAGCCATGAAAACTATGAAAAGAGTTGTTGTAACAGGCCTTGGAGCCGTAACCCCGCTTGGTAATGATGTGAGCTCCTTCTGGGAGTCTTTAACAGCCGGTAAAAGCGGTGCGGCCACTATTACCCGTTTTGATGCTTCCCGTTTCAGAACACGTTTTGCGTGTGAGCTGAAGGGCTTCAATGCGGCGGATTTTATTGATAAAAGCGAACTGCGTAAAACAGATCCATTCACACAATATGCCCTCGTAGCTTCTGACCAGGCCATCAAAGATGCAGGCCTGGATTTTTCCGGTATGGACCCTTTTGCTACCGGTGTGATCTGGGGCTCAGGACAAGGTGGTATGCAAACATTTGAAGAGCAGGTAACGGAATATGTAGAAGGTGGTTTCAACCCGCGGTTTTCTCCTTATTTCGTTCCCAAGCTGATCACCAATATGGCATCCGGCATGATCTCCATGCAGCATGGATTGATGGGCATCAATTACACTACCGTTTCTGCATGCGCCACTTCTAATACCGCCATTATGGATGCATTCAATTATATCCGTCTGGGTAAAGCGAAAGTGATCATCACAGGAGGTTCCGAAGCGCCAATAACGCCTGCTTCAGTAGGAGGGTTCTGTGCCATGAAAGCAATGTCTGTGAGGAATGATGATCCCGCTGCGGCTTCCCGGCCTTTTGATGTGAACAGGGATGGATTTATAATGGGCGAAGGAGCTGGTGCTTTGGTACTCGAGGAATACGAACATGCCAAAGCACGTGGTGCAAAAATATATGCAGAGGTTGCAGGCGCGGCCATGACGGCAGATGCTTACCATATGACCGCTACACATCCTGAAGGACTGGGTGCTTTGCAGGCGATGAAGTTTGCTTTGGAAGATGGCGGCCTGAATGCAGAAGAGGTGAACTACCTCAATGCACATGCTACTTCTACGCCTGTTGGCGATCTGAGTGAGATTGCAGCCATCCGTAAAATGTTTGGCGACACAGCAGGTCATTTGCATATCAGTGCCACCAAATCCATGACAGGGCATTTGCTGGGAGCGGCGGGAGCCATAGAAGCGATTGCGAGTGTGATGAGTATTGTTAAAAGTGTGATCCCGCCTACGATCAATACAACGGAATTAGACCCTGCTATTCCTGCGGAGTTACAGATCGTGTTAGGTTCGGCTGTGGAAAAGGAAGTGAAGGTAGCGATGAGTAATACCTTTGGGTTTGGGGGACATAATGGTATTGTGGTATTTAAGAAGATTTAAAGAACATTAACACGCGCCCATAAAAAAGCCCCGATGAATAACCGGGGCTTTTAATTTTTTATCAGCTGCCTCTGGCACCGCCTGTTTTAATAGGCTTCTTTGAAATATTTGTTTGTTTGCCCGGCTTCAAAAAGGAAGAGTTGTTCACCCCCGGCGTATTGTTCTTGCCCTGCTTATTATCCCTTTTGCCGCCTTTCTTGTTACTGTTATTTAATAATGACATAGCTTTTAGAATTGGTGCAAAACAAATATAGCAAAATTTTGCAGTGATATTCTGCTATCTTTATTTGCATGAATACCAGGTATTTATTTTCCCTGCTGCTCTGTTCCACGCTGGCAGCCAATGCCCAGACCCTCACCAACCCGGTGCTGGATAAAGATTTTCCCGATCCCACGGTGATCCGCGTCAATGGAAAATACTATGCTTATGCCACGCAGGGCCGTGGTCACATACAAGTGTCCGTTTCTGAGGATCTGCAGCACTGGAGCGATCCGGGGGATGCGCTCCCGGTAAAGCCCGTTTGGGCAGATAAACATTTCTGGGCGCCGCATGTACTCTATGATCCCTCCATTCAGAAATATGTATTATTCTATTCCGGGGAATCTACGGATACTACAACCGGCAAATGTCTTGGTGTGGCTTATGCCACGCAGCCGGAAGGGCCATTTACAGATAAAGGCTCTCCCCTGATCTGTGGAGAGGGCTTTGAGCATATAGATCCCATGGCTTTTATAGACCCGCAAACGGGCAAAAAGCTGCTGTACTGGGGCTCTGGTTTTAAACCGATCAGGGTGCAGGAAATGAAGGACGATTGGTCTGACTTTAAACAGGGGTCCAAACCGGTGCCCGTTGTTTGGCCGGGCAGGGAAAAGAATTATACGCGGCTGATAGAAGGCGCCTGGCTGGATTATCATGCAGGGAAATATTATCTCTATTATTCCGGCGATAATTGTTGCGGGAAGGATGCGAACTATGCCGTGCTGGTATCAAGAGCGGATCATGCGGAAGGGCCTTTTGAAAGTCATGGGGTGATACTTGAAAAGGATAGTGTTTGGCTGGCGCCGGGGCATAATTCTGTTTTTAAAGATGCCCAGGGGAATGATCATATCGCGTATCATGCTATTCACCGGCAGAAGGGGGGAGGGAGAGTATTTTGTATCAGTTCCCTGGTATATAGTAATGGATGGCCGGTGGTGAAGCCATAAAAGTAATTGCTTAACTTGTGTATCATGAGGGAGTCTGTTTTCCGGATGAATACGTTGGCAGCGGAAGCGCTGTTCAGGGAATATTATACCCGCCTCTGCCACTTTGCTTATCAATTCACAGGCGATAAAGAAGCGGCCAAAGACATTGCGCAGGAAGCATTTGTTAATTACCTGGCGCAACAGGAGCGTGTTTCCGACCATCCTGTGGCCATTAAAAATTTCCTCTATTCTTCTATCCGCAATGCCTGCCTGAATGCACAACGCCATGAAAAAGTGGTGAAGAAGTTCGCGGAGCAAAAAGCCGCAGAGCCTGCTGTGGATGCCAGCGTTGTACAAGCTATAATTAAGTCTGAAGTATCAGGCGCTATTCACCAGGCGCTGCAATCCCTTCCGGAAGAATGCCAGCGCATTATCAGGATGGGATATATTGATGGTTTGAAGAATAAAAAGATCGCGGAATTACTGGATATCAGTATCAATACCGTTAAAACCCAGAAAAAAAGAGGTTTGCAGCTGCTCCGGCTGCGCCTGCCGCCTGAATTGTATACTTTTTTCCTGTAGGGGATATTTATTTTCCATCCTTTTCACCCGTTTTCCTCCCTTGCGTTTCTTTACTTACATGGAACCCGCAGAACTGATCATTAAATACTTTAAAGGAGAACTCAGCACTGTTGAAAAGCAGGAGCTGGAAGCATGGCTGGCTGCGGATGAACAGAACAGGGCGCTCCTGGAACGTTTTCGTGATCAGCGGCAACTGGCGGATGACATGGCATTCTTTGATGGAATAGATGTAACGGCAGACTGGGAAGCAGTAGCTGTTCGTGCAGGATATGATACCAGCGCACAACCCAAACGCCGCAGGATGGTTCTTTGGAGTGCGGTAGCTGCCAGTATCTTACTGGCCACCGGCCTGCTCACTTTTAAAAAGGAAACGCCGCCTGCACCATTGGTAGCAGCAAAAGTGAACGATATACAACCGGGCAGCAATAAAGCGGTATTGCAACTCGCAAACGGGCAGACAGTTACACTGGGCCGGGCTGATACCTCGCTGGATGCAGACGGTGCAAAGATCAGGCAACAACAGGGTGCATTGGTATACAAAGGAAAAGAAGAGGCCGCAGCAGCCGTACAATATAATACGCTCAGCACTCCCCGCGGCGGACAGTTTCAACTGGTACTGGCAGATGGCACGGCGGTATGGTTGAATGCCTCCTCCTCCATCCGCTTCCCTACACGGTTTGAAGGTAAAGAGAGGATTGTGGAGTTAACGGGAGAAGGATACTTTGAAGTAGCAAAAGATCAACACAAACCATTCCGGGTAAAAGTGAATGGGGTGGAAATAGCCGTATTGGGCACGCACTTTAACGTGATGGCTTACCAGGGCGTTACCAAAACAACACTGGCAGAAGGGTCCGTAAAGATACAACTGGCAGATAACCGTTCATGGTTGCTGAAGCCAGGCCAGCAGGGTACCGTAAAGGAAAACCAGGAAGTGAATATTGCAGCCACCGATGTGGAAAAAGCATTGGCCTGGAAGAATGGCTTGTTCTATTTTAAGGACGATGAAATAAAGGATATCGTAGCACAGCTTGCACGCTGGTATGATGTAGACATACAGCTCAAGGGCACGATACCGGCAAAACAGATCAGTGGTAACATCCGCCGCCAGGCCACTTTATTGCAGGTGCTGGAAATGCTGAACTATGTAAGCGGGGCTAAATACACCCTCGATCAGAAAAAGGTAACCGTTAGTTTTTAACAGATCAACCAATATTTACTCATTCGCTTTTAATCAAAAGTAATCAGATGATGAAAAAAATGACTTTCGCAAAGCGGGCGGGGATGCTACGTGTATTACTCCTGCTCCTCATCTGCATGCGTGTATCTGCCACGGCATATACACAGCAGCAGATCTCCTTATCTATGCGCAATGCTTCACTGGAACAGGTGTTTGCCGCCATCAAGCAGCAGACCGGTTATTATTTCCTGTACAGCAACGACATTGTGAAGAAGGTAGGCAAAGTAAATGTAGATGTAAAGGATGCCAGCATCGATAAGGTATTGAAAATTTGCCTGGCCGGCCAGCCGCTGACGTACAAGATCATTGATCAAACTATCACCATCAAAGAAAATGCACCGGAACCACCGGTATTGAAAACGAAATCTGTAGCAGCAGATACGGTGATCACGGGAAAGGTAACGGACCAGCAGAATAATCCGCTGCCGGGTGTAAGTGTTGCTGCAGAAGGTACTTCGCAGGGTACGGTTACTAACGCGGAAGGGAACTTTTCTTTTCGTTTACCATCCGGTGCCCGCGCAATTGTTTTCTCTTTTATGGGGTTTACACCACAAAGAGTGGAAATAGGCAGTAATACAACACTGGATATTAAACTCGCAGAAAACGCCAAGTCCCTGAACGAAGTAGTGGTAACAGCACTGGGTATTAAAAGGGAAACAAAAGCATTGGGATATTCTGTAACCGAATTAAAAGGCTCGGAGCTTTCACAAGGTAAAGAAGTGAATGTGGCGAATGCCCTCTCCGGTAAAGTAGCCGGTATACAGGTGAGCCGGGCTGCTTCCGGCGCAGGCGGTTCTTCCAAGATCGTGATCCGTGGTAATAACTCTTTGCAGGGGAACAGCCAGCCATTATATGTGATTGACGGGGTACCTCTGGATAACCAGAACATCAAACCGGCCAGCAGTACTGGTGGTATTGATTATGGTGATGGTATCTCCAACATCAACCCTGAGGATATTGAAACCATTTCCGTACTGAAAGGGCCCAACGCTGCCGCTTTATATGGCCAGCGGGGAAGTAATGGCGTTGTGCTGATCACTACTAAAACAGGCCGTTCCGGTAAAGGATTAGGTGTGCGTTTCGGTTCTGACCTTTCAGTAGGCTCTGCTTTGGTAACTCCTGATTTCCAGGATGTATATGGCCAGGGCCTGAATGGTGATTTTACACACTTCAGGGTAACGGATGGCAGGATCGTTACGATGGCAGATGCCAAGGCACAGGGTTTACAGGGCATGCCTAAAATGAGTGCCGGCCGGGACAGGATCACGCGGAGTAGCTGGGGCGCTAAAATGGAAGGGCAGGAGTATGAAGACCAATGGGGGAATATCCTGAAGATGACTCCACAACCCAATACCTACAAAGATTTCTTCAACACAGAAAAACAACTGATCAATAACCTGAGTGTGGATGGTGGTACGGATAAAGTGAATTACCGTTTCTCTTATTCCAACACACATGTGAACGGATATGTGCCTACCAATACACTGGACAGGAATACTTTCAATCTCCGCACACAGGCAAACATCACGCCTAAGCTGCAACTGGATGCGAAAGTGAATTACATCTTCCAGAAAGGGCAGAACAGGCCTACTTTATCTGACGCCTCGGATAACCCGGCTTATCTCTTTATCAGCCAGCCCAGGAGCATGCCGTTGAGTACACTCGCTGCATATACCTGGACGGCACAGGATATTGCCAGGCAGTTTGGTTACAGCGGCGTGGCAGTTGGCCAGGAGAAAACATATGCTACCAACAGCTCTACTGCCAACCCCTACTGGACGATCAATAATACCCGCAATACTGACCGCAGGGACCGTATCATAGGCATGCTACGTTTGTCTTACGATTTCACTAAATGGCTGAAACTTTCTGCACGCGGCGGTACGGATTATTATACGGACCAGCGTTTGCGTTACAGGACCATCGGTACCTATCAAAGCCAGAACAGGAATGGTGATATGGAAGAACAGGTGATGCGGGTGCGGGAAGATAATTTCGATGTATTGCTGAGCAGTAATTTTAACCTGGGTAAAGACATCACATTCGGTTTGAATGCAGGCGCCAGTCACCAGCAACGTTTCATGCGTTTAACGGGTAATACCGGCAGGGAATTCATTGTGCCGAAATTGTATGTGATCAACAACACCCTCACTAACAGTTACCTGTTCGATTTGCAGGAATCAGAGATCAACTCTGTATATGCCTCCGGCCAGTTCGGTTTCCGCAACTACTGGTTTGTTGATCTCTCTGCGCGTAACGACTGGTCTTCCACCTTATCCCCTAAGAACAATTCTTTCTTCTATCCTTCCGTGAGCACCAGTTTGATACTTACAGATGCACTGGATATCCAGAGCGATGTACTGAGCTTCCTGAAAGTAAGAGGTTCCTGGGCACAGGCGGGCAGTTCCGGTAATCCTTATCAGCTGACCGGTTCTTACAGCCTGGACCAGTTTACACATGGTGGTCAGCCAATGGCTTCTTTCTCTTCCACCATCCCTGATCCTAATCTGAAGAATGAATTAACCACGTCTGTAGAATTTGGTGCGGATGTACGTTTGCTGGATAATCGCCTGGGACTAAGTTTCACTTATTATAACGCTTCCACCAAAAACCAGATCCTGGATGTGCCTTTACCGCCTTCCGCAAAATTCGAGTTCCGCCGTATCAATGCCGGAGAGATCCGCAATAAAGGAATCGAATTAACACTGAGCGGTACACCCCTGAAACTGGATAACGGTTTTACATGGGAAAGCTCCTTTAACCTGGCCCGTAACAGGAATATGGTGGTATCCCTTACAGAAGGTGTGGAAACCTTCCTGTTGGGGGCAGACAGAGGGGTGAATGTATTAGCGCAACCGGGTAAACCTTTCGGTGTACTGGTGAGCAATGGTTTTGCCTGGCTGAAAGATGAACAGGGCCGTCGTTTGATCGATCCTGCCACCGGGTTGCCTTTACGTACCTCCGGCAGGGTGCAGGTGGAATTGGGAAATGTAATGCCGGACTGGACGGGTGGTTTCTTTAACAGCTTCCGTTATAAAGGATTTCAGTTAACCGGGCTGATAGACATCAGGCAGGGCGGTATGTTGTATTCCCAAAGCAACCGGGAAGAACTCATTTTTGGTACAACAAAGAAAACATTAGCAGGCAGAGATGGTACTTATGTGGCTTCCGGTGTGGTAGCTGCAAAAGGTACGAACGGAGAATGGACCGGCACCGGGCAGGCTAATACCAAACAGGTGAAAGCGCAGGATTACTGGAACGTGGTAGCGAACGATAAAGAAAGCGTAGTATCTGAAGAAATGATGAACGATGCAAGTTATGTGTCTATGCGCGAGATCAGTTTAGGTTACCAGCTGCCCTCATCGCTGCTGGCGGGTAAGTTCATCAAAAGAGCTGCTATTGGTTTATACGGCAGGAACCTTTTCTACTTCCAGCGTAAAACAGATGGTTTCTCTCCGGAGGCAGCAGCTTTTAATGTGAACAATTCATCGCTGGGGCTGGAATCCACTTCATTGCCTATGATGCGCAATTTTGGTGTTAATCTGAACATTGAGTTTTAAAAACAAAGACAATGAAATATCCTACATATATCACGGGCTTGCTGCTGATACTGCTGGTAAGCTGTACCAAAGATTTCGAGGAAATGAACGTGCCACCTACTTCCGTTACGGATATAGATGCAGGCCTGTTATTATCCAAAGTGCAGAAAGATGCTGCATTTGTGGAAGGGAACGAACGCGCCAATATTGAATTCGGTTCCTGGATCCAACATTGGGCAGGAGGGCAGGTAGCACCGGTTTCCCGTTATATTCAACAGCCTACAGACGGCGTATGGTCTGCACACTATACTTTATTACGTAACCTTGGGCAGATCAGGAACCAGTCTTTGAAAGGGAAAGAAGATGATCCCACCGGCAGAACAAAACTGGCCATTGCACGCATTATGGAGATCTCTGTATGGCAAAGGCTCACAGACCTCTTCGGGGATATTCCCTTTTCCGCTACCACAGAAGATGCAGGGGATGTGAACAACAAGCCAACATACGACAGTCAGAAGGATGTGTATACCAAACTGATCGCAGACCTGGATGCTGCTATTGCTAAACTGAATGCAACAGACCTTTCTTATGGGAATGCTGATTTCTATTACAAAGGAAGCGTGGATAAATGGAAACGTTTCGGTAATTCCCTGAAGCTGCGTTTAGGTTTACGCATCCGTTATGCGGATGCTGCCCTGGCAGAGAAAACAGTAAGGGAGGCCATGGCACAACCTTTACTGGCCAGTAATGCAGATAATGCTGCGGTACCTACATTCAATAATGCACAGACCACCAATGCACATCCTGTACTGCAGCAATTCATTGGTGGCAGTTCTGACCTTCGTTACCTTGCTGCTGCCCTGGTCAATACCCTTAAAGCGAAAAAGGACCCACGCCTGCCATTGATCGCAGAGCCTTCTGTGACTTCAAAAGCTGCGGGCACACCGGATTATTTCGGAATGGGCGTTGCATTAACGGATGCACAATTGCTGGGATTGATCAAAGACAACTTTTCCACTGCGGCCATGAGTACTTATTTCAACCGCACCCTGGCCACACCTATTCCCTGTTATGTATTCACCTATGCAGATGTTAGTTTCTTTAAAGCAGAAGCGGCATTGGCGGGATGGGGTGCTACCGTGGCAGATGCCGAAACGTTTTACCAGGATGGTATCAAAGCAGCAATGGCCATGTTGCCCTATAACATTACTACGGTACCGCCGGCTTATGTAACTGCGGAGTTCTCCTTTGCAGGACTTACGGAGCAGCAGAAGCTTGAAAAGATCATGACGCAGAAATGGATCATGTTGTTTGGCCGTGATTATGAAGCATTCTCAGAATGGAGAAGAACAGGGTATCCTGTGCTGACACCCGGTGCTAACCAGGGTTCTACCAATGGCACCATTCCACGCAGGGCAGTGTATTCTTCTCTTGAAGGCCTGCTGAATTCCACGAATTACAAAACTGCTGTGGCTAACCTCACCGGAGGAGATAATTATACATCCAGGGTGTGGTGGGATAAAAGACCATAAAATAAAAAGAGGCGGTATCTGAAATACCGCCTCTTTTTTTAATTGATAGCAATCTCTTTTGTTGCTTTCGTTTGCGCTTCGCTTTTGGGAATACTGAGCTTCAATACACCATCTGCGTAGCTGGCGCTGATCGCATCATCCTTTGTATTGTCCGGCAGTCTGAAAGTGCGGGTGAAAGAACTGTAACTGTATTCTCTCCGGCTGTACTGTTTGTTATTGCCATTTTCAGATGACTCCTGTTTTGATTCCGCATTGATGCTTAATACATCGTCATCTACCTTGATCTTGAAATCTTCTTTCTTAAATCCCGGCGCTATCACATCTACGCTGTACTGTTTATCATCTTCGGAAATATTCACAGCCGGTAGTGACTTTGACTGTCTTCCATTCTCAAAAGGGAAGAAGCTTTCCAGGTTAAAGAAATCACGCCATGGGTCGTATGCTTTCAGACCCTTGTCGGTCCTTTCCAGATTTTTCATATGAACCTCCTTTTTTAGAAAATTTACCGGAAAAACCAGGCCAGCGCCATCCTGCCTATCAACTATGATCTAATATGCACGGTATGTAGAAAAACGTGGAAATAAATTCCTGCTAAAACAGCTGTAGCTGCGGATTGTATTGATATTCAACCACCTGTTTTTCTGGCACAATTATTTATATATAGTATGCAGAAGTTTCTTAGTAAGAGGTGGTCTGACACCATGCAGACCTGAGATCATACTCTTAATGACCTGATCTGGATAATACCAGCGTAGGGAACAAGAAACATTCAGAGGCTCCGGCAATCCCGGAGCCTTTTTTATGCATGCAACCTTTGGAGAAAGGTATCGTCCTTATAACATGAGATACCTTATACTATTATTGCTGATATCCTCTGCTTCATACGGGCAAATGAAGTACTTCTCCGGTAAACAGCTTGATAAATTCCTGAAGGTACAGATGAAGTCCCTGGGCCTGCCCGGGCTCTCCATTGCCGTGATCAGGAATGGGAAGATTGTTTACCACAGGGCTTTGGGCGTAACCAATACAACTACGCCTGCTAAAGTGGATGAGCAGTCTATCTTTGAAGCGGCTTCTTTATCCAAGCCTGTTTTTGCTTACCTGGCATTGAAAATGGCAGATAAAGGTTTGCTGGACCTTGATAAGCCCCTGTATCAATATCTCCCTTTTCCTGAGCTGGAATATGATCAGCGTTATAAACTGATCACAGCCAGGATGGTGCTGGACCATACAACCGGTTTTCCCAACTGGCGCTGGTTTGATCTGGCGGATCCTGCACGGCAGATCAAACGGGGCGATATGTATATCAAGAAAGATCCCGGGACTTTCACCTATTCAGGAGAAGGTTATCATTACCTGGCTAAAGTACTGGCCCATTTGAACCATTTGCCGCTGCATACGCTGGATTCCGTCTTCCGGCAGGAAGTAGCTGTTCCTTTGGGTATGCAGTATGCCTGGTTCACTTATAATGATTTTATGGGGCAGCATAAAGTAACAGGGCATAAAGATGGTAAAGTAGAAGGAAGAAGATGGCCGATGGCATTCCCTGATGAAGATTCCACTTCCTTTGGCGCTGCCGGGAAATTACATACGGAGGCAGTGAGTTATGCACACTTCCTGATAGGATTGATGAACGATGAAACACATGCGGAAATGTTTAAAGCGCAAACATCCGTTCCTGAAAACTATAATGAAGGTGTGGTTGCCTGGGGATTAGGCCTGGCTATAAGACCTACAAAGTATGGTATTGCTTATCAGCATGGGGGAAACAACGGTAATTTCCAATCCGGCTGCCTGTTCTATAAAGAGAAGAAAAGCGGTTACGTGTTCTTCACAAACTGCAATAAAGGCGATGTGTTTAACGAAAGATTGCAGGTGTTTTTAGAGATCTTATAGTTGTTATTTTGGCACAATTATTTCTATATAATTATCAGAAGTTTCTTTGGAAAATGATATGGGTCAAACCAACATAAGAAAAAGAGATCTTCAAAGTCTCCGGAATTTCCGGAGACTTTTTTTATGGGCATAGTGTTTGTTTTTTTGAGGTAAAAGCATACGTTATGAGTTACCATCAATATGAAGCATGCATAAATGCCTGTTTAAGATGTGCCGCCATTTGTAATCATTGTGCCACCGCCTGCCTGGAAGAAGATGATCCTAAAATGATGGTGGCATGCATCCAGCTGGATATGGAATGCGCTGCCATTTGTTATGCCACAGCGCAGGTGTTGAGCCTGGGTGGTTCCCAATCTACAATGCTGGCTGCTATCTGTGGAGACATTTGTGAAACATGCGCAGATGAATGCAGCAGGCATGATAATGATCATTGCAGGGAATGTGCTGCTTTTTGCAGGGAGTGTTTAAAAGAATGCAGGGCCATCAGGAACCGTTAAATGGAACTTGCAGACATCATCATTGAAAAGATCAGGAAAGAGGAGCATGAAATAAAAGATAAAGGGCAACCTGCTGCAAAAATGTACATATCTGTTAATAAAATGAGTTTAGTATCTTAGCTGCCAATTGCTTACGCCCACATGGCAAAACCTGACTTAGAACTATGGCAGCAGATACGCTCGGATGACCTGGAGGCATTCGGTGAACTATATGAACGGCATTGGGAAATGTTGTTCGAAGCTGCCTATCGCAGGCTGTATGATAAAGATGCTGCCAAGGATATTGTGCAGGAGGTGTTCATCTACTGCTGGCAGAAAAGAGACCAGATCCATATTACGGACTCCGTTGCCGGCTATTTAAGTACGGCCGTACGATTCAAAGTACTCAACCACCTTAAGTCGGAAAATACCCGCCTGAAGTATGAACAGCAGGCCGGAGCAGTATTGCCGCAGGTGACGCATATCCCCAACCAGGACCTCCATAACAGTTACCACCGTGAGCTGGAAAAACTACCCCCTAAAATGCGGGAGGTATTTATGGACAGCCGGGAAAGCGGACTGTCTATTTCCGAGATCGCGGAAAAACGCGCTTTATCTCCACAAACAGTTAAGAATCAACTATCCGGCGCCTTAAAGAAACTACGGGAAGGCCTGGGGAATTTCTTCATGGAATAATTTTTTTCAACCGGCATAGTACCACTGCTGGTTGAGTATTGTCTATTAAACGTAACAGCACATGAACAAGCCGGAAGAGCATATCATTCAATCTTTGCTGGAAAAGCATGCACTGGGTATCTGTACCCCGGAAGAGATTGCCGTATTGCATGAATGGTATGATGCTTTCCCTGATAAAGGCCCTGCCTTTGCAGACGAAGAGGAAAAGAAGTATTGGAAGAACGATATAAAGACTGCTGTGATGGATAACATCCAGCCCTGGAAAGTGAGGAAGATCAATTGGTGGCAGATAGCTGCCGCCGCGGTAGTGGTTGTAGCTGTAGCTACTTTTCTGCTGAAACCCTGGGAGCCGGAATACATTGGTGTAATGGCACCAAAGGGAAAAGGCGTGATGAGGATTGAACTGCCGGACAATTCCATCGTGTGGTTGCAGGCAGGCTCTACCCTACGTTACGAAGGCCGGCATGTGGAATTGATCGATGGGATAGCAGGCTTCTCTGTAGTACAGAATAGTGATGAACCTTTTACAGTGCGTACTGTTTCCGGGCTGAATGTAAAGGTATTGGGCACTGAGTTCACCGTAAAAGCATTGAAGGAGTTGCCGGATGTGAAGGTGTATGTGGAATCAGGGGCAGTGCAGATCTCAGACAGCAGCAATGCAAATATTGCAGTGTTAAAAACGGACCAGCAGATCGTATATAATATTGCCACGCATCAGTTTATACAGGATAGTGTGCATGCTGCTGAAGAGGCCAGGTGGAAAACGGGAGAATATACATTGGATAATGCTCCTTTTGCAGAACTGGCCAGGATATTAAAGGACCAGTTCGATACAGAGATCAGGTATAATGAAAGGATAATGGCGCCTTATCGTTTCAATATCAGGATTACACCCGTTTCAACGTTGCCGCAGATCCTGGATATGCTGCACGAGATCAGCGGAGTGAACTATACCATTAACGGAAATCATGTTATCATTACAGGCGTAAGCCAATAACCTATGTACTTTATGGATTGCATAACGAACCGGCATGCCGGTAAGGGGAAAGTATTGTCACGATCATTTAACCTAAGCATGTTGCTGTGTCTCTTTCTGAGCTGGCACACTACTCAGGCGCAGGATAACAATCCCCGCCTGAGTATTAACATCCCTGCCACTACATTGGATGTGGCACTGCGCATGCTTGAACAGCAAAGCAAAGTGCCGCTTTCCTATGAGAACACCCGTGTGCGGAATATACCTGTAAAGGCCCGCCATTATACAGGTACGCCACTGGAAACAATTTTAAAAGAGCTACTGGAAGAAACGAAGATGACCTTCCTGAAAAAGAACGGTAACATACTTATTGTACCAAGACCAAGGCAGCCTGGTACACTCAGCGGGTATGTGGAAGATCAGGCCTCCGGAGAAAGATTGATCGGGGTATCATTAGCAGTACCGGAATATCAGGCTGGTACTACTACCAACAGCTTTGGTTTTTTCAGTATCACTATTCCTGCGGATAGTATCCGGATCAGGCTTTCTTATATCGGTTATCAGCGTGTGGATACCATGATCCTGCTGAGTGCAGATACCCGCCTGAATTTTAAGTTAGTGCCTGACAGGAGATTGCTGGATGTGGTAACGGTACGTGCTGCCAGGGAAGAGCGCATACAGGAAACTTCCCAGATGAGTATGATCAATCTGCCTGCAAGCCAGATTGCGGCGATGCCCCGTTTTTTCGGAGAGGCCGACCTGTTGAAAACATTACAGTTATTACCGGGTGTAAAACAAGGTGCAGAAGGTACCAGTGCAATACTGGTGCGTGGTGGTACACCTGATCAGAACCTGATCCTGCTGGATGGTGCGCCTTTGTATAATCCTTCACATCTGCTGGGTATATTTTCTACTTTCAATACCAGTGCACTGAAAGATGTTACTTTATATAAAGGCGCATTTCCTGCGAGGTATGGTGGCCGGCTTTCTTCCGTAGTAGATGTATCTACAAAGGACGGAGACATGCGTGAGCTGCATGGTGATGTTTCTATTGGCCTGCTGGCTTCGCAGGTAACAGTGGAAGGGCCTGTTAAAAAAGACAAAACATCCTTCATTATTTCCGGGCGCCGCACTTATTCAGACCTAATTGCCAAGCCCTTTATAAAGAACAGCTATGACAGGGAGATCGATAAGTTCGTCATGTATTTTTATGATATAAATGCCAAAGTGCAGCATGTGATTTCTGATAAAGACAGGTTGTTCTTTAGTTTATATCATGGCCGGGATAAAATGCGGGTGTCAGAAAAATTAGAGGTGAAGACCCCTGATAACTATCGCAGCGCATCAGATCTGCTGATACAATGGGGGAATACTACAGGCACCGTTCGCTGGAACCACGTTTTCTCCAAGAACCTTTTTGCGAATACGATGCTGCTGGGCTCCCGCTATCAGTTTAAAACAAACACTTATAATGAGAACCTCTACCAGGGAGAATTTATTGCAGACAAACTGCAGCTGAATTCCGGTATCCAGGATTATGGTGCCAAGATAGACTTCGATTACAGACCACGCCCTGCACATTCTATACGGATGGGATCGTCTTATATGTTCCGTGTATTTACACCCGGCACCATCCGGAAAAGGCAAACGGAAAACGGAACAGTGATCCTGGATTCGCTCAGTGATAACCGCAACATACATGGCTCTGAAATAGACCTGTATGCAGAAGATGACTGGACCATTCATAAGAAATTCAAAGTGAATGCCGGGCTGCATTGGAGTGCATTTCTCGTGCAGGGACGTTTCTATAATTCATTGCAACCCAGGATAAGCATGCGCTACCTCTTACCTGGCGACTGGGGCCTGAAAGCTTCCTATACGAGAATGACCCAATACATCCACCTGCTGGCGAATAACTCTATTACATTACCAACAGACCTCTGGGTGCCAGCCACAAAAAAGATCTTACCCCAGCAGGCAGATCAATATGCGATAGGTATAGCACGGAATGTTTTTCGTAACAAATTTGAGTTCTCTGTTGAAGGGTATTACAAGCGCATGCAGAACGTGATAGAGTATAAAGAAGGAGCGGATTACGTTACCAGCAGCAGGAATGAAACCTGGCAGGACCAGGTGACCAATGGAACAGCAGAAGCTTATGGCCTGGAAGTATTACTGCAAAAGAAAACCGGGCGTTTCACCGGATGGATGGCATATACCTGGGCATGGTCCTACCGTATTTTGCCTGAAGTGAATTTCGGCAAAAAGTTTCCTTATAAATATGATCGCCGCCATGATCTGCATCTCGTAGGGATGTACAAACTGCGGAAGAATATTGAGCTAACAGGTGTATGGACCTACCAAAGTGCACAACCTTTTACTGTACCACTGGCAGAATATGAAATAGTACAGGACCCGGTACGTTATGCTAACTGGTATACCTCCAACAACAGCATTGAATATGTGAACGGCAGAAATAACGTTCGCATTGCCTCTTATCACCGGTTGGACCTGGGTGTTAATTTTATCCGCCACAAACGGAATGGTAACATCCGTACCTGGAATGTAAGCATTTTGAATGCCTATAACCGGAAGAATGCCTTTTTCTATATGCTGGATATTGCTCAGGGTGGGGAAGCACAGCTAACAGGTACAACACTTCTTCCCATTATGCCCAGCTTTTCATATAACTTAAAATTCTAAACATGCGTTACTTACACTATATACTTTTACTGTGCATGGCCACCTGCTTTTGGGCCTGCGAAACAGAGGTGGTTGTTAAAATTCCTTCTGAAGCCAATAAACCCGTGATCAATGTACTGATGAATAAAGACAGCATCATTTATGTAAGGCTCACTTTGTCCGGCACGGTCGCGTATAGCAACACGTTTCATGATATCACAAATGCGACAGTGCAGTTATTCGATAATGGCCAGTTAAAGGAAACATTAACACTGCGCAAGGTAGGCTTGTACAACTATTTTTGCAGTACTACCAAAATGGAGGCAGGGCATACTTATAAAGTAAGGGCTGATGTAGACCATCTGGATGTGGCTGAAGGTACCGATGTGGTGCCGGACAGTGTTGTGATCGGAGAGCTGAAACGCATTGAAGTGCCAATTAATGCTGTAGATATGGACAACAAAGTGATATTACAACTGCATGATAAAGCAGGAGAAAGGAACTATTACAGGATACGCATTTTTGGCGCTTTCGTTGGAGCTGCCTGGCCGGATACTACCCCCATTATCACGAAATATGGCCGTCCTGCTTCTATTAAATCAGATGATCTTTCATTTGAGCTTTTTGATGAGGGTGAAAATGAAGCGATCTTTATGGACGATAAGTTATTTGATGGCAGAAGCCCCCGTTTTGTGTTTAACCTGGAAAGTAAGTCTCAGATACAATATCTTATTGTGGAAGTAAGCAGCTTAAGCTATGATAGTTACCGGTATCTGAAAACATCTTACCTGGCGGTGCGAAAAGTAGATAATCCCCTCACGGAGAAAGTACTGGTGTTTAACAACATTAAGAACGGTTTGGGAGTGGTAGGCGGTATAGCCCAGAGAGAATATATACTGCCGAGATAATGCTACATACCGGGTAATTTAATGCCACCCTGCTTTAATGCAGCAATCACTCTTTCATGTAATTCAAAACGGGTTTCATCATATAAATCACTGTCCACCCATGCATATACCACCAGCTTCCAGCCATCAGGTTCCAGGCCTGATACGCTTACGACAGCTGGTGGTTCTCTTGTAAGGTTCGTCATATCTACTGCTTCTTTCAATATCAGTGGTTTTACCTGTTCCAGGCTGTAAGCATAACTGAGCTTCAGTTCAATATCTATACGCCTGTTGGAAGACCGGGTTTGATTGATGATCACTTCATTCGATAATTTCGAATTAGGAATGATCACGTATTTGTTATCAGCTGTGATGATAATGGTGTTAAACAGCTGTACCGAACTTACTTCTCCCGTTTGCCCCTGCGCAACAATAACATCGCCGGCTTCATAAGGTTTTAACAGCAATATCAATACGCCGCTGGTGAAGTTCTGCAAGGTACCGGAGAGTGCCAGGCCTGCTGCTACGCCAATAGCACCTACCAGGGCAGCAAAGATGGTCATCTGGATATTGAGGAACTGGATCACGCCTAATACAAGCCCTATTTGCAATACTGCAGCTATCAGGCCCGTGAGGAATGGTTTCAGGGTATCGTCTGTACCCTTCTTATGCATTTTCCGGAGGAAGTATCTTTTGATCAGCAGGATCAGCCATTGCCCGCCAATTAAGATCACTATGGCCAGTACGATCCGGAGGCCATGCAGTTCTATCCAGTGATAGGCATTTTGTAACATCTGTTCGATCATGCCTTATACAATGGAAATATTATGCCAGTTAATCCCTGGCGAAAAGTGATATTTTTCAATTATTTAATTGCAAATTGTCATCTATAGCGGGCGTTTTCAAAAGTACCTTTGTTGTATGAAGGGATCAAATGGCCAAAGGAAATCCGGATTTTTTACCAGTATCTTAAATAATAAATGCCCCAGGTGCAGGAAAGGAAAATTATTCAGAACAGATAACCCCTATCAGTTAAATCATGTCCTGGATATGGAAAAACACTGCCCGGTATGCGGGCAGGAAACGGAGCTGGAGGTTGGTTTCTGGTATGGTACCGGTTATATCAGCTATGTATTGGCGGTATTCTTTTCTGCACTTAACCTGTTATGGTATTGGCTGATATTCGGTATTACCTGGAAAGATGATAGTATTGTCTACTGGCTGATCGTCAATGGAATCCTGCTTGTTTTATTTATGCCTGTACTTATGCGTTTATCCCGGATGGTATACCTCAATTTCTATGTTTATTACGATCCTGAAACGGATAAGCCGGATTAATGGGAAGCTTTTATCCAGTATTTTAAAAGATGGCCATTTGTTGAAGCTGCTAACTGATAACCTCCGGGTGCTTCTTCATCAGAATTGTGATAGGTGACAAGCCTTGTGCCTGCCGGCATTTTTTCCAACTGATCATAAAGGAACCTGTTATATTGATCGTAGAGATGCCTGGAATAGGTGAGCTGATCATCTATTTTATCTGTTCCCGGCAGGTTCTCGTAGAAGGAATTAAAGAAATAAAAATGATCGAATTGCGAAAAGTCGAGATGCAGCAGGTTGCCGTTCAGGAATGTGACATTGTTAAGCCCCAGCATTTCTTTTGTGATAGCGGCGCAATATACCAGGTCATTCCGTTGCTCTATCCCATAAAAGGAGGCTTCCGGATGGTGGTATGCGCCAGTTAAACAGAATTTCCCGGGCCCGCTTCCTATATCCAGTATCTTATCTCCGGGGGAGGCTGCCAGGAACATGGCTGCCTTTTTTGCTACTTCAACCGGTGTCCAGTGTAATGGAGCCAATTCTTTTATATAGGGAGGATAGAGGCTATTGAAAGCTTCATCTGATCTGAACCAGCTGTCTGTACCGGAGAGGACGGGTGATAATTGCTGCCATGCCGGATCGGTGTTCTTCATACCGCAAAGGTATTACCCGGAAAAATTTCCTGCAGTATACTTTATCACTTCAAAAAGTGAATTTTATCAATTACAAAGGGACTAACTTTGATCATTATGAGCATCAAAGGTATTTTCCCAATAGATAAATGGGATTTCAAAAGTGAGTCCATCCTGATAGATCTGCCAAAGGAAGATTTTGATCTGCTGATGGCTCACAGTAATGAAAAGCTGTATAAAAAGAACGAAATACTTTTTAGAGAGGGAACTTATGCTTCCGGCATTTTTTACCTTGTTAAAGGAAAGGTGAAGAAGTATAAGGTGGATGAAGAAGGGAATGAGCAGATCATATACCTGGCGCATACAGGTCAGCTGATAGGTTATCATGGCATCTTTTCAGGGGATCACTACCTGGACTCCGTAGGGGTGATGGAAGATAGCCGGATCGTATTTATACCTAAAGAGGATTTTTTACGAACACTGCAGCGTTCCTCTATATTTAGCAACCGCCTGTTAAAGACACTAAGCCATGAATATACGGTGCTAACAAATAGCCTTAGCGTGCTTGCTCACAAGACCGTAAGGGAAAGGCTGGCATTACAACTGGTGGTGATCCGTGAAAAATATAAAGTATCAGGTGCTGAAGGAAAGCCCATTGAAGTGAATATCAGCAGGGAAGACCTGGCTAACCTTGTAGGCACGGTGAGGGAGAATATTGTGAGGATATTGACGGAGTTTAAGGAAAGCAATATCCTTGAAACGAAAGGAAGAAAGATAATCATCAAGGATGTAAACAAGCTGATACAGATCGCCAATTTCAAATAGCAGGTGTTTGCTTTTCCCGTACTTTATAACGGCGCATGAATTTATTGAACCTTATCCGGAAAGTATCATAGAATAAAGCGATTACCAGTACGGCAGCCGGCAGGTAGAAAGTATAGTATTTAAACCTGAGCCAGATATATCCGCCAATGATCCCCCCGGCAAGAAAGAAACCTATAATAATAAGATGCAGCGTTATTTTGTTTTTAACCCCGGCAGCATTTTTATGGGGAGTGGAAATGAGGGCGTAGAGTTCTATGCCAAGGTCTGTAAACATCCCTGTTAAATGTGTTGTTCTTACAGTGTTCCCTGAAATAGTAGATACCAGGGCATTCTGCATGCCCATGGCAAACAAAAGACTGCCGGCGAAGTATTCTGTTTTCAGTATAGAGTGATCAAAAGTATATCCAAAGCCTGCTGCAAACAGTAGTATTATTATTTCGATGATAATGGGTAAAGCGTGTCTTGCGATTTTACTGCGCCCTGTTCTTCCTATGCAGAAACTGGAGAAGAAAGCGCCTGCAAGAAAGAGAAAAAGCCATAACGCAACCATGCGGGCGGCACGCAGATCGCCCGTTGCCAGTTTTTGGGCCAGCAACCCGGCATGACCTGTAACATTGGTTGTTAAAACAGAAAAGGCAAATAGACCTGCTGTATTCACCATCCCGGCAGTAAAACATAACAGCGCAGCTAATCTGACGTTGTGTTTAAAATTCCTTTTTCTTCCGGTATGTCGCAGCATATATTTCAGTTATTGACTATCTGCAAACAATTCGTTCCTTTATCTTTTTATCCACATCTTCAGGTTAAGATCAAGTGTAGCATCCACCAGCTGGTAACAAGGTGGTACTTCATCCTCCAGGCTGTGGAAGGTTACCAGTCTTGTGCCATTTCTTTTGCCTTCTAATATTCTATAAAGATAGCGTGAATAGTAATGATATAATTCTGTGGAATAAGGTAATAATTGATCAATGTGCCCGTCGCTGACGAGGTTTTCAAAAAAGGCATTGTAAAAATAGAAATGATCAAAACGGGAATGGTCAAGCTGTGTAAGATTTCCAAAAAGGAAGCTCACATTTTTTATGCCGGTTATTCCTTTAGCGGACAGGGCAACCTGGTGAAGGTCTTTCCTTTGTTCTATGCCATAGAAGTAGGATTCCGGGAAATGACAGGCACCGATAAGGCAAAATTTTCCTGCACCACTTCCTATATCCAGGATTTTTGTCCCGGGTTCAGCCGCCAGGAACCGGGCAGACTTTTTGACGATCTCCATGGGCGTCCAGTGTTTCCCGGATAATTGGCGGATCCTCTCAGGATACAACTTGTCAAACTCAGTATCACTTATTTGCCATAGCGGTTCTGATATATTTTTATTCATAGCTTATCTGTCCTGCATGCTGCGAAGTTAAAAGCAGGCGGCTTCCTGATAAGTGATATTTGTCAATTTTCAGAACGAAATAAATGCTTATGACGGGATAAATGCTTTGGTAGGGCCAGGTATGGAGAAAAGATGTGGAGGGCGGTTTCAAAAGTTTTGACTTTCCATGATTGCGGAACATGCACAAGAACTGAAATAACCCCAGGGTAATTACCTCCCGGGGGTGTCATCGCAGCCTATTTGGTGAGGTCTGCAATGGTAACAGGGTTGCTGAGCAATGCCCCAAACTTTTCCCAACGGGCGCTGTCCCCGATATATTTTTTAACAAGGTCTAAACCGTAGTTGTAATTGATCACATAACTGCGGTTGTTCCTGATAAAGCTGATGGATTTGATGGCAGATTCCTTATTCAATAAAGTATAGTCCATGAGCCAGCGCAATGCTTCTTCCTCTTTCATATTTCCGCTGAGCAGGCCGCGGGCCACTTCATTGCGGGAGTAGTTCAGTTCTCCTTTGATGGCGAGGGCTTTGAAATAGAGATCGAGATCTGTACTGTCCAGGCCGGCTAAGGGTAATAGCACACTGCGGGTGTACACATTCTTTTCTGTGCCGGGGAATGCTAATTCAATGCCGTAGTTGGCACTCCCTTCTGCAATGAGGGACTGCGGGCTGAATAAGGGATAGAGGGAAATTTCCACCCATCCTTTATCGCGGTAGAGGTTCTTTTCCAGCATCATGTTATACACATGATGCCCGGGATAACCTTCGTGGCAGGCAAGGTCTATGGCTTTTTCAATAAAGATCTGAAGGTCTTCGCTGATCTGGATGAGGCTGTTGTAATTGCCTTTGTACCAGTTGTAGCCGGACCATGATTTGCCGGTTACATATTCCAGGGAAAAGTTTTCATGTGCAGGAAGCTGGTAATGTTCCAGTGTACGTTTGCGGGCTTCTGCGATAGCCGTTTTGAAAACAGTGTCCAGTTTATCTTTAGGAATAATGAATTTATTGGCCAGGCGCTGGAACTTGTCCGCCACAGGGCCTTTGCCGGGTAACAGGCTATCCATTGAAGCAATGAGCGTTTTGAAATGTGCTTCGGGATATACAGGAGCTGTTACACCAAAGAGTTCTATGGATTCTTCATCGAAGGGTTTGAGTTCTCCTGTGAAGATTTTTATCCTTCTGCCGAATGCAGTGAGTTGTTGTATGATCCAGTTGGCGCGGATGCGGGTAGTGTCGTTTGATACCTGATCTGCCAATGTTCCCAGCTCTGCTTTCAGGATGTCTACAGAGGCGAGCAGGGAGTCTTTGGGAAAGGTGTCACTTTTTGTTTTTGGTTTTAATGAGTCCGGCCCATAGTAAGCATCCACAAAAGAACTATCATATTGCCCGATGGTTAAACCAAGGCGTACATATTTTTCTGCGAGGGCATCGAGCTTGTGCTGCTCTGTTTGTTTCTCTGAGTAATAATTACAGGATGCAAAAAGGATGATGGCTAAGAAAAGGAATTTTGCTTGCATATATGCCGCTAGGTTTTTATAGTATAAATATATCGCTTTTTACAACTGCTTTTTCAGGCGTGCGGTATATGTTTTAATGGTGCCTGCCTTGTCTTTCTTCAACTGGGCAAGGAGGTTTTCCGGTTTAGTGCTGGTGCCTTCAAAGTGTTTGCTGCCCCATAACACCATTTCGGCGATAAGGGGGATCAGGTCTATTGCTTTTTCCGTAAGCGTATAAATGAATTTGGACCTGTGTACCGGGGAGACCTTCTTTGTTACAAGGCCCTGGGATTCCAGCAGTTCAAACCTGTCCGCCAGGATATTGGTCGCTATTTTTTCATCAGATGCCGTGCATTCTCCGTAGGAGGATTTCCCCTCGAAGATCATATCCCGGAGGATGAGCAACGTCCACTTATCCCCGAAGAGATCAAGAACGTTGCTGATAGGGCATACTGACCTTGTTTTAACCTGTTTCATACACTACTTGCATTTTGCAAGTGATTTATATTACCTTAGCACTTGCAAAATACAAGTGCTAAGGTATGAAAAAATTGTCGTTTCCATTGATTATGCTGTTTGCTGTGGCTGCGGGCCTGGCAGTGGCCAATGTTTATTTCGCGCAGCCGCTGCTGGATGCCATGGCGGATACTTTTGGGATCTCGCAGGCGGCGGTGGGTATTATCATAACTTCTACCCAGGTGGGGTATGGGTTAGGATTATTGTTACTGGTACCCCTGGGCGACCTGGTGGACAGCCGGAAACTGATTGTGCTGCAACTAGGATTGCTGGGATTATTCCTGTTGATAGTTGGGCTGGCGCCCTCTGTTTTTGTTTTGCTGGCAGGCATGATCATGATGGGATTAATGGCGGTGGTCACGCAAAGCCTGGTAGCCTTTGCCGCCAACATGGCTGGCGATGCAGAACGGGGGCGGGTAGTGGGAACAGTCACCAGTGGTATTGTGATAGGCATTCTTTTGGCAAGAACAATTGCCGGGGCCTTGGCTGACCTTGCCGGCTGGCGCACGGTGTACTTTGTTTCTGCGGCATTTACCTTACTGATCGCAGGTGTATTGTACCGTATTGCGCCTGTAGTGGAAAAACGTTCTGCAGGCGGCACCTATCCCCAATTGCTTAAATCTGTTTTTGTACTCTTTGCCAGCGAGCCGGTGCTGCTTACCAGGGGGATTATTGCCATGTTGCTATTTGCAGCCGGCACTGTATTATGGACGCCCATGGTATTGCCTCTCAGTGCACCGCCTTTCTCTCTTTCGCATACGGAGATCGGATTGTTTGGATTAGCCGGCGTGGCCGGAGCGTTAGGAGCTGCAAGGGCCGGGCGTTGGGCGGATAATGGTTATGCGCAATGGACTTCCGGCATTGGATTAACATTGGTATTGTTGTCCTGGATCCCGATCGCCTGTATGGGATACTCCCTCTGGGGATTGATCATCGGTGTGATCATTTTTGATTTTGGCCTGCAGGCAGTGCATGTAACCAACCAGAGCATTATCCTTAAAGTAAGGCCGGAGGCTCGGAGCAGGATCACAGGTGGATATATGGTGTTCTATTCTGCAGGCAGCGGAGCAGGGTCCGTGGCTTCCACCATTACGTATGCGCATTTCGGATGGACGGGTGTATGCATCCTGGGTGCTGCGATCAGCGCTGCGGGGTTATTGTGTTGGGGGCTTTCTGAGAAAAGTTATAAATTAGGAGCAGCGTAGCATTTTTCTATCCCTTAAATCTGTAAAATGAACCCCATAAATGAATTGCTGGAAAAAGCACGGAAGTTAAATGAGGATAAAAGGTATAAGGATGTAATTGATCTCCTTACTGTAACGTTACTTGCATCCTACGATAACCCGGAGCTTTCCGCAGAAAAGGCCAGGGCGCATCTTAAACTGGGAGAAACTAAGCTCTTTTTTATAATAGCAGACAAACTGAGATCTCAGAAACCGGAGTTGTCAGAGGAACTGTACAATGAGGCCATTAAACACTACAACAGTATTGTTAATGCAGCGCCGGACAAAGGAGGCATCTATCATTCTATTGGTGTAGCTTATCAAAGGCTTAAGCAATTTGAAACATCCATTGAATACTTTGATAAAGTAATTAAGATCAAACCAACTGCCATCGCCTACCATGGGCTGGGATATGGTTATAAAGAACTGGAACAGGTTGATAACGCTATTCTCTTCTACAATAAAGCGATTGATCTGGATGCGGGCCTTACGGAGGCTTATCTCAGTTTAGGAATTATTTATAAGGAACTTGAGCAATACGATAAATGCATTTATTACTATTCCAAAGCTATTGAGGTAAACCCGGATTATGATAGTTCGTATTATAACAGGGCCTTAGCATACAATGCAAGGGAAGAATACAGGAAAGCATTGGCTGATTATGAAAAGTATGTAGAACTGACCAAGGATTCTCCTGATTATTTTACCACATTAGCCCAATCCAAGATCATTGAATTAGAGAAGTTAATAGACAACCCGGACGCTATTAATATTAACGAACTGATCAACAGTATCAAGAAACTCCTTTTATTCAATGATACAACTGTTACGCATTACACCAGCCTTTCCGGTGCAAAGGCTTTGGTTTTGGATAACAGCCCGTTCAGGATCTCTGAAGGCGCCTATCTCAACGATACTTCAGAAGGCCGTGAACTTTTTAACTATTTGTCGTTTCACGTAAAATCAAAAACCTATCACGATACCATTGCAGAGCCTTTTGCTATAAAACCCTTTATTGGAAGTTTTGTGGCGGAGAATAAACATAATGATCTTACCTTATGGCGGATGTATGGAAAGGAAGCAAAAGAAGAAGCAAAAGGATGTGCTATCACATTCAGAAAGGATGAGTTCCTGGATAACCTGAAAAAGAAGCTGACTTCAGACCGTAAGAATCCGCTTACTGTGAACAGCGATGAAGAGTTTAGTTTTTACAGGGTAGCATATTACAGCAATGATCAAAAAGATAAGTTTGTGATCCCAGGGGCTTCAGAACAGGATGAAGAAGCATTGAATAAATATATGGAAGACCTGGCTTTTAACATACAGGGTTTTAATAAGAATAAACCAGATCTGAACAGTACCCAGCACATACTTAAAATGCTGAACGAAATAGCTTATCTGTTCAAAAGCGCAGCCTACCAGTATGAGCATGAATTAAGACTGGTTGTAAACGGAATTGGTATTGATAAAATGATCCTGAAGGACTTTACACCACCTAAAGTATTTATAGAACTGATAAACATCGATTCCGTTCTGAAAAAGATCACGCTTGGTCCCAAGGTAGAAAGGGCAGATGAATGGGCGGCGGCCTTCTTTTATAAATTAGATAAAGATGGTCATCATCCTGAGATCCTGATCTCTCACCTTCCCTTCAAATAAATCCGTATCTTTGATACATAGGTTGTTCCGGGAATGGGACAACCTATGTTATTTTAACACTTCCCTCCGAACGAAGCCCAGGCGAACCTGTAACGAACCTGTACCGAACAAATGATATCGCTGCCGGATGTTAAAATGCTACCAGTTTCCTGAAATTCCTGGCCAGCGGATAGAGGATCAGCGCCTGCAGGATTCCCGTTAATTCAAATATTATATCATTAGGGGCCTCGTATGTGGGCGGCGGAAATAACACTTTGAAAAGGGAAGAATTGCCTGTAAAAGGAAAAACGATATTTTTGATCAGGTGATTGTATACGCCTTCATACAGTCCGATTCCCAGCATGGGAAATAGCAATACTGCCAGCAGATAGGAAACCAGTAATATCCTCCCGGGCCTGCGGGCATAAAGATAACCCAGTGCCAAAACGAGGAGCATTGCAGGAACAGCAAAGAAAATAATGTGTAAACGCCAGGGGGTATCATAAATGATGGCGCCGTATACATGATGAATGCAGGTAGTGAGTAATAAAAGAAAAGTGAGGAATGTGGTCCTTTGCATAATATTGTTTTTTTTGACAAAGGTGGAAGTTATCTGTTGGAGAAGAGATAGGTAACCAAAAGCTCACCTGGTCCCTTTTATTGTTACTTATTTGAAAATCAATTGATCATGAAAGAAGAGATCCTGATATATCCGCCGGCATTATGCCCTTTTGCCCTCACTGTGCAGATCATCGGCGGGAAATGGAAACCATTGATCCTCCACCTGGTATCCAGTGGAGCCAACAGGTTCAGCCTGCTGGAAAAACACCTCCCCGGTATCAGCCGGAAAATGCTGGCAAATCAATTACGGGAAATGGAAAAGGATGGATTGCTCACCCGCGAGATCTTTGCGGAAGTACCGCCAAGGGTGGAATATAGTTTAACAGAAATGGGTACATCCCTGCTGATAGCTGTTGAGCCAATGCTGAAATGGGGAGAGAAATATTTAACGCCGCAGTATAAGCGTCATACAGCACTACATAGTTAAAAGCACTGCTACATAATGGCACACAGCTGCTGCCAATACCAGGCCATGCCATATCGCATGTGTATAAGTGCGTTTATCACGGATGTAAAAATACACACCGATAGAATATAAGGCACCACCAATGCATAACAACGTGATCACAGAAACAGGCAGCGTTGTAAAGAACCTTCTTCCGCCTACAACCAGTATCCAGCCCATAAGCAGGTAGATAATGGTAGAGATGATATCAAATTTGCCCGTAAACCATGTTTTGAAAAAGATGCCCACTGCCGTTAATCCCCATAATACAGAAAGCAGTGTTATACCGAAGGCATTATTCATATATACCAGCAGGAAAGGGGTGTAAGTACCTGCAATAAGGAAGTAGATACTGATATGATCAAAGACGAGGAACAACTTCTTTACAGCTGGTTCCTGCGAGAGATGATAGACCGTGGAACAGGTGAAAAGCAGGATGAAACAAAAACTGTAGATGCCTGCTCCCACAATACCCGGTGTATTACCATGTGTGGCAGCAATACCTGTTAATACCGGGAGGGCGCTTAGTCCGAATACGATCCCAAAAGCATGTACCAGTCCGTTTACGATCTCCTGTTTCCGGTTATATTTAGTTTGCTGCAGTATCATTGCCGTGTCGGTTTTGGCAAATGTACCCACAATTTAATAACGCTGATTGTATCCGGGCAAGTTGCGGTTACTTTAACAATTTTGCAACATTTGCCAAGGGAAGTGCAGTGGTGTATCTATTCTTCCTGCATGTCCAGTTCCAGCAGTTTGCTGATACCGGCGTATTCTGCTGCTGCATCAGGGCAAAGCACATTGCCTGAGGAAAACATACTTCTCTCTGTTACCGCATCTATATCTTCCTGTGTGATCAGGCGGTTTAGCCTGTGTGTGAGATTTTCTGACAGGTTAACTAACTTATTGATCCGCTCAATGGCCGCGTTGTAGATCTCTTCGTAATAAAAAAGCATATTCATAAAGCACGATTGTGCTGTAAATGTAGGCTTTAGTGTATAACTATAACTATATGTAAATGTTATGACCTATAACTATTAGTTATACAGCGATCTTGCCATTTTTATGAAACGCTTGTTCAGCTCACTGGTTTCTCCCTTTCGCTGAATGAAATAAAAGCTCCTTTCAATGCGCAGGCCTTCAAATTGAAGGATCACCAGTTCTCCGTGCTGCAGTTCTTTCATAATAGACCGGGTGGAGAGGAATCCTACGCAATCAGATTCCAGCAGAAAGTTTTTCAGGGCTTCGGTGCCTCCCAGTTTGATATTGATCTTCAAATCGTTCAGGCGTATCCTGCTTTTAGCTAAACCTTTCTTTATTGCTTCCAGGGTACCACTTCCTCTTTCCCTGATTGCTACGGACATATTTAACAGTTCCTTAAGACTATATGTTTTTTTCCTGGCCAGCGGATTATCCTGGCTGCACACTGCAACGATCTGATCTTTCACAAAAGGCTGGTAAGTAATATTAGTGAGTTTCCCCTTCTCTTCTGTTACGCCGATATTGATTTCTTTATCCAGCAAGGCCTGTAATACTATTTCACTGTTCCTGTTCAGCAGGGAGATGTCTACCTGCGGATATTCCCTGTGAAAGGCAGACATTACCCTGGGCAGAATATACAGCGCGGCGGTAGTGCTGGCACCAAGGTTTAAGATGCCGGTAGCCTGTTGTTTGTCGTGCATCACGGAAATGTCAAATTCCGTTTCCTTTTGTATGAGCCGCACTGCTAAGAGCCTGTTATACAGTAAATGCCCTGCTTCTGTGAGTTCTATCTGCAGTCCTTTTCTCTCAAACAGTTTGGTTTTGTATTGTTCTTCCAATCCTTTTATGTGATTACTCACAGCGGGCTGGGAAATGAACAATACCTGGCTGGCCTTTGAGAAGCTCTTCTGGTGGGCTACTTCCATAAAAACCTCGTGACGGGTAGAAAGCATAACATCACATTTTAGACAAAGTATCGAAAAATTAAGAATTTCGGCTGTATTTTGTTGTTTTAAAGCAATAGCACCATGAAATCCTTTTTTTGTTCCTTACTGTTAACAGGCCTGTATATCACCAGCTTTGCCCAACAACCCATAAAAGTAGTAGTGGCAGGTATGAACCACGATCATATCCATACCATTTTGCGGCAGTACACGCAGGGAAAAGTGAATATCATTGGTATTGCAGAACCCAATAAGCAGTTGCAGCTTAAATATGGCAAACAATACCGCATTCCGGATTCCCTTTTCCATGATGATCTGAAGAAGGTATTGCTAAGCCGGAAGCCGGATGTGGTGGTAGGATACAATGCAGTAGGAGAGCATCTGAAAGTGGTGCAGGTCTGTGCGCCGCTTGGCATTCCGGTGATGGTGGAAAAACCGCTGGCTGCTACTTTACAGCAGGCAAAAGAAATAGAGAAGCTGGCTACGCAGTATAAAATTAAAGTACTCACCAATTATGAAACTACCTGGTATGCATCTTACCACGATGTATATAACACCATCAGCAAAGACAGTATTGGCCAGATCAAAAAGATGGTGGTGCACGACGGACACCAGGGCCCCAAAGAAATAGGCTGCAGCGCGGAGTTTTTGAGCTGGCTCACTGATCCGGTATTGAACGGCGCAGGCGCTCTCAACGATTTTGGTTGTTATGGTGCAGACCTGATGACATGGCTGATGAAAGGGCAACGCCCTATTGCAGTAACGGCCATCACCAGGCGTTATAAACCGGAAGTATATCCCAAAGTTGACGATGATGCTACCATCCTGGTAGAATATCCCGGTGCTACAGGATTGATCGAAGCTTCCTGGAACTGGCCTTTCTCTATCAAAGACCTGGAAGTGTTTGGGGTAACAGGTTACCTGCATGCATTGGATGGTGTGAACATTACCAGCCGTATGCGGGAGAATAAAAAAGGGGTGAAAGTAGCAGAACCACTCAAAGCGCCCTTTAATGATCCGATCGTTTATTTAACGGCGGTATTGCGCAATGAACTACCCGGCACAGATGATCTTTCTTCTTTAAAATATAACATGATCGTAATGGAGATACTGGATGCTGCCAAACGTTCCGCAGCCAGCGGTAAACGAATTGTGTTATAAGAAGAACTGCGTTAAAGCAATCGCTGTTTCTTCCGGGATCTCTTCCGGGAAAAAATGTCCGCCGCTAACAGGCCATCCCTGTACATTATAAGCCCATTTCCGCCAGATGGCCAGCGGACCGCCATCTGTTTTGTACCAGTTATCCAATGCACTGTCTGCACTCCAAAGTACCAGCACAGGGCACTTTATGCGATGGCCATTGCTGAGGTCGTGCCTGTCATGATCATAGTCGAGCACAACCGAGGCTCTGTAGTCTTCACAGATAGCGTGTACATGTGCATTGTTCCGCAAAGGTTCGATATAGGCATTTCTCACCTTCGTGGGAAAAACAGTACCCGGTGTTCCCCACTCATTGAGTGCATTGTCAATTACAGCATCGGGGGCGTTGGCAATAAGTATTTCCGGAAATGGTGCCGGTTGCGAAAGAAGCGACCATGGCCAGAAAGAAGTGGCCAATCTTTTATCTGCCCTGTCCCACACTTCAGCAGTAGGTATAATATCCAGTACGGCTAAACGCTCCACACGTTCCGGGTGATCCAGTGCCAGCCGGTAAGCAACCCGCCCTCCGCGATCATGCCCCGCCACTGAAAATTTCGGGAAGCCAAGCTGTTCCATTATTAAAACCATATCGTTTGCCATGGCACGTTTGGCGTAAGGAGTATGTTCTGCATCTGAAGAAGGACAGCTGCTGCGTCCATATCCCCGGAGGTCTGCACAGATCACGGTGAAATGTTTTGCAAGTAAAGGTGCCACATCCCGCCACATCAGATGTGTTTGCGGAAAGCCATGCAGCAGTAATAATGGGGGGCCGCTTCCAAGCCTTTGCAAAAATATCGTTGCTTCAGGTGTTGTTAGTTTAAATGATTCAGTATTATTCATACCTGCTCTATTTCAAACTTGGTGCCACCTCCGCTGATCACTGCTGTTTATTACTTTCTTTTGCTGATATCACAAAGCATATCCGAGTGGATATTCAACCCGATATTCGTCAGGTTATAGAGATGTTCGCTGGCTACAAGGAAAACGATCTCGCAGATCTCCTGTTCTGAATAATAATTGGCCAAACGTTTAAAGATGATGGGATTCACTGTTTTATCTTTCGTTAGTTCTGTTACATAATCGAGTGCTGTTCTTTCTTTATCAGTGAAAAGCGAACTGGTGCTGTACTGATCTAAAGCATCGAACTTAGCTACATCCATAGATGCTTTTGCGGCAGCCCATCTGCCGGTATCTATGCAGAAAAGGCAAATATTGATACGTGCCACCTGTACACGGATCAGGGCAGCCATTTCCGGGGACATCTGTAACTTTTTATCCAGTTGCGAAACCTTTCCGTAGAACATGCCGAATGCGAGCGGCAACCTGGCAGAATGTACTTTTAAAGGCATTAATACTTTACCAAACTGGCGGCGTGTAAAGAAATAAACCATTTTCATGATCAGGCCTTTCGGCTTCTCGATCGGTGCAAGTAATGTTTCCATTTTTGTATTGTTTCCCTAATAAGGATCGAACAAATGGAAATTGGACAGGCAGTGGGAAATATTTTTTAGGAAAGCTGACGGATCTTTTCCCGGATACCTTGTTTTTCCGGCTGGGTTTTGGCCAGATCATAGGCTTTTTGCAGGTTCAGCAAGGCTTTCCCGTTATCAATACCTTTATAGAGTTCCCCCAGCAGCAGGTGATAGAAATGATTGTTTTCCAGTTTCAGCTTTTCCGCTTCTGCCAGCGCCTCTTTTTGTCCGTTGGCTTTATACAGCGCAAATGTTCTGTTAAGGGCTACACTGGGAGAATAATTCACCATCAGTAATTGATTGTACAATTGTAGGATGTCCTCCCATTTTTCCGGGCTATCTTCTTTGATACAATGCCAGGCAGCGATCTTTGCTTCCAGGTGATAAGAACTGATCTCATCTCCCTGTGCAGAGCGCTCCAGGAAATGCCGGCCCTGATGGATCAACACAGTATCCCATAAGGCTTCGTTCTGTTGCTCATATAATACCAGGGTATCTTCATTCGTTTGCCTTGCATCAAACCGGGAAGCGTGGAAACACATGAGTGCAATCAATGCATTGGTTTTAGGCAGGTTGGTCTTCTCATATGCAGTGAGCATCAAACCAAGCCGCATGGCCTCTAAACAGAGGTCTTTCTGCAGCACCTGGTTTTGCGTTTGGGAATAATATCCTTCGCTGAACAGCAGGTAGATAATATGCAGCACATTATCCAGCCGTTTGGCTATTTCGCTTTCCGGTGGCAATTCCATCTTTATCTTTTCTGTCCGCAGCTTCTCCTTTGCCCTGAATAACCGTTTATTAATGGCTTCTTTGTTGGAGAGAAATGCTTCTGCTATTTCATCAATGCCAAAACCGCAGAGGATGCGTAAAGCCAGTCCTATCTGAGCTTCACTGGCAATAGCGGGATTGCAGACGGCAAAGAGCATCTGCAGCTGGCTGTCTTTAATATTCTCCTGGGAGAAGTTCAATTCTGCCTCTTCTGTTTCCTGGCTGGCAGATAGTGCCGGTTTTATCTTTTGATCGAAGATCTTATTCCTTCTGAAATGATGTGCTGTTTTTTGCTTGGCAATAAGATACAACCAGGCAGTAGGGTTGGGGGGAATACCCTTTGCTTCCCACGTTTCTGTTGCCAGCAGGAAAGTTTCGCTCACAATGTCTTCTGCTGTTTCTATATGCTGTAACCCGAACAGTTTACTGATAACAGCCACCATTTTGCTGAATTCCTGCTGGAACAGATGTTTTAATTCGTCTCTCATATTAAATGGAAAAGGACCACAAGCGTGGTCCTCCGGATATATTACATAATAGCCCTGATCTCTACACTGCCACCGTTGTCCAATACAGGACAGCCATGGGCTAAGGTGGTAGCTTCCTCCAGGGAGTCTGCCTTCACAATAATAAAACTACCGAGCCGTTCCCTGATCTCCACAAACGGGCCGTCTGTAATAACCCCGCCTGCTTTCAGTACTTTCCCATCCAGTGCAAGGCGGGTGCCATTGCCGGATATTCTGCCCTGTGCTGCTATGCCACCTGTCCAATCCATCCACTTTTTCTGCAGTACTTTCATTTCGCTTTCAGGTGTATTGCTATAATCAAAACTGGGTTGCCTGAATAATAAAGCAAACTCTTTCATGTCGTTCTTATTTAAATGGTTATCGAATGTAGGAAAAAATATTATTTATACTGACCGGGTTGGTAGCCTCCCGGAATTACCCTGAAGGCAATATTAATGCGGTTGTAAGTATTGATGGTAGTAACTGCCAGTGTGAGGTCTACCAGTTCTTCTTCTGAAAATTGCTTGCGTACATAATAATACACTTCATCGGATACCTGGTCTTTAAGTGTTGTAACGGCTTCTGCCCAGGCGAGCGCGGCACATTCCCTTTCTGAAAAATAAGGGGTTTCTCTCCATGCGCTGAGGCCATACAAACGTTGTTCTGTTTCTCCTGCAGCGCGGAGATCTTTGGAGTGCATATCAAGACAGTAAGCGCAGCCATTGATCTGAGATACCCTGAAGTAGATCAGGTGAAAAATGGATTGCTCTACGATTGACTTGTTTAAATAGCCGCCGATACCATATAAGGATTTCATCGCTGCCTGTCCTTTTTCAAATGCATTAATCCTCTGTTCCATCATTATTAGTTTTTAATTTCCTTAATAAGGATCGGACGGACAGAAATTGGACAGGTTGGGGAATATTTTTTATAAAATGCTGTAGATCAGCCTAGTGCCTTTCTAACCTTTTCTACAAATACCGGTACTTTAACCCTTGGATCTCCTGCTCCCAGGGTTTCAATGGGCAGGTAGCCCTGGTAACCGGAGGCTTTAACAGCATTGATAATTTTGTTAAGGTCTGCAGGTTGTTCCACGCCATTGATAAATACGTTCTCTTTCAGTTGCCAGTTGATGGCATACCTGGCGGTATCTGCAATTTGCTGGTAAGGGTCGCCTGTTCTATAACTGCCGGTGTCCAGGATGATCCCGAACCATTCAGAATCCACCATTTTGCTGATCTGGTGTACATGGTCTGCTGTTTTGATGAAGTCGTTATGGTTCTGAATGCCCACCATCACCCCATGTTTTTGGCCATGCGCAATACAGGCTTTTACATCTTCCATCATATAGGCAGCCACTTCCTTCCAGTTGTTAGTTTCCAGTGTGCCTGAAAAGATCCTGATCACTGGTGCCCCCAGTTTGGCCGCGCATTCGATCCAGTCTTTCACCAGCTGAACATCCGCCAGCCGTTTTTGTTTGTCTGGGTTGGTAAAATCCGTCCGTACGCCGGTACCGCTGATATCCAGTCCCAGCCGGAACGCTTTCCGTTTGATATGATAGATGTATTCATCTTTCGGAACAGCGGGGTATCCGGGGAAATAATAACCTGTAATATCTACGGCCTGGATAGGAGTGCCTGCGCAAAATTCCAGCATATCGTCCAGGCTCATACTGCCATCGCGTAAGGGAGTATTGAAGGAATAAGCATTCAGGCTGATCTTGAGCCTTGATCTCACAGGAGCAGGGGCGCCGTGTAAGCTCTTAGGGGTAACGGCCAATGCCGGAACAGCCATCAGTGTTCTCAGAAAGGAACTGCGTTTCATAACGGGGAATTTTGTGACCTAATTTACTAAATTCTACAATTTGGGGAAGTAAAGCCGCGGGCTTTTCGTATGATGATTGGATGTATATGGAAGAAAAGCTTTGATGATCATTGATTTACCTGTTGTTTTGCTGCACAGGCATATTTCTTGCGCATATATTCGAAAATACCATCTATGGAGCAAATGAGAATAAACCCGGTTGATCAGGTATTCATTGATTATGAATCCGAAACTATTTCACCCTATGTGTATACTTTCAGGCCTGTGGTGTATGAAGATGGAAATGCTTACTGCTGTATTTTAGGTCCGGACCGGGAAGCCGGTGTATTTGGAAGTGGTACCACCCCAAAGGATGCCATGGAAGATTGGGAGAAACATGTGCAGGAATTGATCGCCGGCCCAAAAAGGAACAGCAGTACTGCTCAATTTATAATTGATAATTTCAAACGTTTTTTAAGATAGAGGATCCAACAACGACAGTAACGGGTTACAGCCAGAAATGCTGTAACCCTTTTTTTATTTTTTCAAAGCCGCTTCCAGTTGTGGTTGTAATAATTCCGGGTAACCGGAAGGTGCTTCATCGAAAATTAATCCGTCCTTCCCGATGATATAAACAGTGGGATATCCATCTACGTTATAATCTTTGAGCACAGGATGATAACGGCCTTTGTTATTCGTGTACAGATGTTCTGCCTGTACTTCGCCCTTTGCTTTCATCCAGACTCCTTTTTCATCAATGGACACGCAAAGGAATACCAGGTCCTTATTCCCTGCATATTGTGCCTTTAAAGGTTTCAACCGCTCGAACATTTGCTGGCAGGGTACGCAGGAGGCAAACCAGAAATCGATGAATACTACCTTCCCTTTAAAATCCTGGAGTGTTACCTTTTCTCCTTTATCATTTTCAAGTGAGAAATCAGGCGCTGTCATCCCTTTTTTGAATTTCCTTTCAGCAGCTACTTTCTTTAAGATATATTGCCTGTAGGTATCATCCTCTAAAACTGCATTCACCAGTGAATCTGAGGGCTGTTTGACATCATACCGCAGAGCGAGGGTAAGCACTGGCTGCCGGAGCTTAGGAGGCAGTACCCGGGAGATGGTATCTAATCTTGCGATAGGATCTATACCTGCGTAATGCTGTGAAAGGATATTATACACATCGTTCACATAGTTGAAAGAAGTATAGAAGTTATCCTTATAAGGAGATAGTACGCCGGTAGTAAAGTATTTGTTGGATTGCAGCATGCCTGTAAAATGCGCATACAGGAGGTGGTAGCTGTCATTGTTCATGGTATTGCGCAGGCTGCCCAGTTGTTGATAGGTGGCTTTTGCGATACTATCCACACCTGCATTATTCCTTATTTCCTTTTTTAAGGTAGCGAAACGCTGGTAGAATATACTCTTTTCAGAACCTTTTCCGGTGATCTGCAGTGTGCCGTTCTTATCCTCAAAATCGTACCGGATAGTAATATCGTCTCCGGGTTGCAATAAACCGTGGGTGTAGTTCTTATCGTCGGATAAAGCAAAGTATACAGCCTTTGGAATGTAGAGGTTTGTTTTGAATTGTCCGTTCACTACGGCAATCCTGAAGGGTTGCATATTACCTGTTACCTGATCGTGCAGGAGTACAAGGGTGATAGTGTCTTTGGTGAGATTTTTTATCTCTCCATGTACCATGGCATACTGGGCAGCGGCAGGTAGTATCCCGTATAACGCCAGCAGGAAGGTGAGGATTATTTTCATGGGTATGAAAATAGGATATTTCGCTGCTGTAAAAAGCGATATGGGATGAAAGCGCTGAATAATGGGATGAATTATTCTTCGAGCTGATCTTTGATCCCCTTCCAGATGGTGCGGGCAATCTGTTCACCTTTTACGGTCTTGATCCGTTCATCCATGTGAAGGTTGCCGTTCACATCAAATTCCATTTCATCCGGAATAAATTCATCCAGCTTAGCGGCGTCTTTTTCATGGATCACCTGGTAAGTGGTGATATGGCCCTTTTTATTGACTGTAATACCCAGCTTGTAGGGCTTATTGTCTATGTAAACAGTGATGATCCTTTTTTCCATATGGTTACTGCTGCAATTGCTATGCCCAACTGATCCTTACCTGCTGATTCCCTTTGAGCAGGTATTGGATATGCCCGTTTTTAATTCCCTTTCCTTTGATGCTTTTGCCATCTGCGGTTACTGAAAATGAGGGTAGTTTGGCTTCACCGCTTTTTACAAGCACCATTTTGCATTCCAGCCGTTCATCGCCTGATAAGGTAAAAGAGATGGCGCTGCCTTTCCTGGCTTTAAAACCGGATGCGGGATAATCCACATACACCATAAATTCTTCACCCGGAACCAGGAGGTAATGACGGGGGAGTATACCAAAGGCATTTCCCGCCCCATATACTTCCTGGCCCACTGATCCGCTTTTCTCCCAGCCATCATGAAGGTCTTCCAGGGCAATCCATAATTTAGGGTCCAGTTCGCCTATCTTGGGTTTCTCTTCCAGCATTTCTTTGGGTAGTACGGTCGGATAATAATACATAGCCCTGTCTACCAGGTAACGGATATATTCCGTGATCAGGAGCCGTACAGATGGAAGTATGTCTTCTCCTTCCGCATGTTTGAGATAATCATGGAAAGCACAGAAAACTTCCTGTTCTTCGTAAACAGCAGTATAAGGGGCATCATTCAATGGAAAAAGGGCAAAGAAAGCGGGGAAATGTTTACCATAACCATAGTTGCAATCCCACAACTGCACGTTTTTAAAAATGCCTGCAAGGCACAGGTAACTCAGTTCAAGATAAAGTTCCTTCCTGGTGATCTTATATAAACGGAGTAAAGCACCTGAAGCAAAGGCGGTATTGTTGGCTTGGTAAAACATTTCAAATCCAAGGCCTTCCAGTGTTTTAGCTGCTCTTTCCGCTTCATTAAGATATCTTTTTTCCTTTGTCAGCTCCCAGGCCTGCAGCATCACATGGGTATACAATCCTGCTACATCTTTTTCGCCTCCTTTGCCGGGAGATGTTTCCGCTTTGATCACTTCCAGCGTATCCATTTTATAGAATACAGGCCAGCGGTAATTAAAATGATGTGCTACTTTGATCGAGAAGTCCAGGGAGTCCAGAAAGAGCTTTTCTGCTCTTTTATCTCCTTTTAAAGCCAGCCGGCTGAGATTGAGGAGAGGCTGATGCAGGTACCAGGAGTCCATTACCTTTGGCTTCTTTTGTTCTTCCTCTTCTTTCAGTTTATCTTCTGCTGCAGGTAGCCAGCGCATGATAGAGCCGATCTTTTCATCATAGAAAGTGGGCAGATTTGCTTTAATGTCTTTTATTACTTCAGGCGTTGATCTGCTCCAATCTGCATAATCCTGTAAAGGCAGTAATACTGCCAGTTGCACCATGATCTCCGGCGGAGTGGTATAATCACTTACATATGCATTGAAATATCTGTGTCCTGCTACCTGGGCCCAGCAGGCAGGGCTGTCAATGAGGTCTTTCAATCCCTTTTGCAGGATCTCCGGCCATTCTTTATAAGTTGTGGGGGGCAGTGGCAGATGCAGGTAAACGGCTGCCAGCAGGTTGAGGTACTGACGGATAGTGGTGGCTTCATCTGTGGGTACTTCTTCATCAAAGATCACAAAGGCATCGGAAATGATCACTTCTTTTCCGGCTTTCAGGAATTTATCTTTGGATGGCGGCAGGGAGAAGCCCATTTCCGGCCAGTTGCCACCCACAACATTGGCACAGGATGTTTCCGTTTGTTCACAGTATTTTGCCAACGCCGTGAGGTTTTGGAAATAAAGAAAGGAGCCTGACCTTGGTTTATGCATACTGCTGTAAATGAGGCCAGACCTTGTACCTTCCTGGCTCACGTGGATCTTTCCTGCCGTATGTTCTGCGTTATTATCATTCCCGGGGATCAGTATGTCCTTTGGCCAGAATGGAATGATCAGGTCTTTGGCTGGTTTGAACGAAGTGGTGTACCTTAAAACGGGTTCGTTGTTCAGACTAATCTTTATATGGTAAGAACCTATATCACTATTCAACAGGAAACTGCTGTCAGTTGCTTTTTTTACTGTCAATGCAGAGCCGGGCGAAAAGGCTGCGCGAAAAGCAGTTCTTCCTCCTTTGGGCCAGTACGCGACAATCCACAAGGAATCTGCCGAACAAAAAACTTTGAAAGAAATGCCTCCTGCATCCTTGCAATAAATAGCATTTAAATTATCATTAGCCAGCTGGGCACTGGCGGATACAGCCCAGAGAGATATTCCATGCATAACTTTTTAGAAATAAAAAATATGCCAGCAACTATCCGGGGAGCATTGTCCACAGGATTATAGCTGTTATGCAGGCATATAATTTGAAGTGTGTAGGTATGGAAAATGCAAACACACTACAAGGGAAAACCGCGCTTATCACAGGCGGCACAACAGGCATAGGAAGGGCCACCCTGCATCTGCTGGTATCAAAAGGTATGAAGGTGCTTTTCTTTGGTACGGATGAAACACACCTGGATGATACGATGAATGAAATAAAAGAAAAAGGCTTTGAAGAACAGGTGATGGGATTCATTGCAGATGTATCTGCCAAAGAAAATGTGGACTTTATATTCCAGCATGTGGATAGCTATCTGGGCAAACTGGACTTCCTGATCAACAATGCCGCGCTGAGTGCGGAAGGCCTTATGGATACTTCTTATGAGGATATGGCCTATGTTGTTAATGTGAATATGCTGGGATATCTTTCCTGTGCGCAGGAAGCTGCTAAAAGGATGAAGAACAACGGTAGCGGGCATATCATTAATATCGGTTCCATGAGTGCAGTTACCAAAGCCGGAGATAGTACCGTGTATGTGGCTACCAAGTCCGGCATTCAGGGTTTTTCGGAATCCCTTCGTAAAGAACTGAATCCATCAGGCATTAAAGTAACATTGCTGGAGCCCGGTGCTGTTGGAACGGATATGCAGCCTTACACGCCTGAAGAGCAAAGGGAAAAGGAAGAAAAACTGGAAATGCTTACAGCAGAAGATATTGCGGAATCTGTACTTTATATTCTCTCTCAACCTAAACGTTGTGATGTAGTGGAATTAAAGATCCGTCCTCATAAGCAGATCATCTGATCCGTAAGCGGACAATGCCTGTAACAAAAACGGACATGATCAGTTTAATTTTACAGGTTAAAGTATTGAAAATCAGCAGTAAGGTAAATTGGCATACTTTTCCCGGCAGGATAGCAAATCCCTCAGCCGCATGATTAAAAACTATGTCAAGATTGCCTGGCGCAGTCTTATCAACAACAAAGTTTCTTCATTGATCAATATTGGCGGGCTTGCCGTTGGTATTACCATCGTACTCTTTAATGGTCTCTGGGTTTGGGATGAACTATCCTTCAATAAGTATCACGAAAATTATGACCGTATTACTCAGGTGATCAGTAGCGGAACAGATCCTAAAGATGGCCCCTTCGTCAATAATTCTTTGCCTTATCCCTTAGCCACCGCATTGGCGGAAGATTATAAAGACAACTTCTCACATATTGTAAGGGCATCCTGGGTGCAGGAGTATATCCTTTCGGCAGGTGAGGAGATCATATCCCGGAAAGGGCAGTTCATGGATGAAGGAGCGCCTGAGATGCTTAGCCTGAAAATGAAACAGGGCAGCAGGTCCGGGCTGAATGATCCTTATTCCATTATGCTTTGTGAATCCGCCGCTAAAGCCTTATTCAGGGATGCTGATCCCGTTGGCCGGCTGGTGACGATGAATAATAAAACGCAGCTGAAAGTAACCGGTGTTTATGAAGACCTTCCCCTGAACTCACAATTTAAAGATGTTAAGTTCCTTTCTGCCTGGAAGCTCTGGGAGATGCAGAACGACTGGATCCAGAAACGTGCACTCAACGACTGGAATAACAATTTCATCAGGTTATACGCGGAGATCAAACCAGGGATGGACCTGGCAACCGTAAACAAAAACATCAGCAATGCCATGCAGGAGAATATCCGTGGCATGGAGAAATTTAAGGCGCAGGTGGAACAAAAGGTCACAGTGTCTTTATATCCCATGAGCCGCTGGCATTTATATCCTAACAATATAAGGTCTTCCGGTACCAGTCCCTTGCGGATGGTATGGCTGATCGGTATCATCGGCATTTTTGTGCTGCTGCTGGCCTGCATTAATTTTATGAACCTGAGTACTGCCCGGTCAGCGAAAAGGGCCAGGGAAACAGGAATACGCAAGGCATTAGGTTCTATGCGCAAGCAATTGATCTTCCAGTTCTATAGTGAATCCTTCCTGGTGGTTACATTTTCTTTTATACTGGCCTGCCTGCTGGTGATCATTTTTCTGCCCGCATTCAACCACCTGGCTGCAAAAGAAATGAAGATGTTATGGGGGAATATTTATTTCTGGCTGATCAGTTTCGGCTTCATATTTATTACCAGTTTACTGGCAGGAAGTTATCCTGCATTATACCTCTCATCTTTTAAACCCATCAAAGTATTAAAAGGAACTTACCAGGCCGGCCGCTTTGCTGTTATTCCAAGGAAAGCGCTGGTAGTAATGCAGTTCACTGTTTCGGTAGCTTTGGTCATATGTACGCTGGTGATCTACCGGCAGGTGAATTTTGCCAAGGACCGGCCGGTAGGATATACAAGGGAAGGACTGCTGATGATGGAAATGAAATCAGCAGATTTTCGCGGAAAGTACGATGTACTCAGAACATCACTTTTAAATACCGGCATGGTAGCAGAAATGTCTGAATCCATGGGAGGCGTTACAGAAGTGGTATCCTCCAATGAGGGGTTCGACTGGCTGGGCAGGGACGCTGCTAAAGATGAAAGTATGGGTACATTAGCTGTTACCCATGAATATGGCAAAACAGTGGGCTGGCAGTTTATTGCAGGGCGTGATTTTTCAAGAGAATTTGCCGGTGATTCTTCCGGTGTGGTGATCAATGAAGCGGCCGCACAATACATGGGGCTTACGCAGCCGGTGGGTGAAACCATTACCTGGAAATGGAGGGACAATGCACCGTATCCTTACAAGATATTAGGTGTGATCCGGAACGTGGTCATGGAATCTCCTTATAAACCGGTGAAGCCAACATTGTTCTTCGTGAAAGCACTGAATGGTAATGTAAACTGGATCAATATCAGGGTGAAACCAGGTGTTAGCATGAGCCAGGGGCTTTCAAAGATAGAAGAGGTATTCAGAAAGCTCATCCCGTCAGCGCCTTTCGATTATAAGTTTGTGGATGAGGTATATGCCGCAAAGTTTGCTACAGAAGAACGTTTTGGTACATTGGTGGCTTTCTTTTCCATCCTGGCTATTTTTATTTCCTGCCTCGGGTTATTTGGTTTGTCTTCCTTCACCGCAGAGCAGCGCACAAAAGAGATCGGTGTCAGGAAAGTGCTGGGGGCTTCTGTATTGAATATATGGTACATGTTGTCCAAAGACTTCGCAATGCTGGTTATTATTTCATTACTGGTGGCAATGCCGGTAGCTTATTACTTCATGCAGAACTGGCTGGATAATTTCCCTTACCGGGTAACATTATCCTGGTGGGTTTTTGCGGTTGCGGGGTTAGGGGCTATGCTCATAACGATCATGACCATTAGTGTGCAGAGCATTAAAGCTGCATTTATGAACCCGGTGAGAAGTTTAAAGGCAGATAGTTAAAAAGGTCCGAAATAGCAAATTACTCACCCGATCCTGCAAACGGATCATTCAGCAATACAACATTGAGGGGATTTTGGTAGTTTTATGGCTATCATGCATAGATACATCTGCCTCTTACTTATATGTTTCCTTTTCAGCCAGCCTTTACAGGCTGGTTCTGATAAGCGGCAGGACTGTCATCACTATATCCAGGAGGGCAATAATTACCTCTGGCGTTTCTTACCACTGGATGCATGGGAGATGTATCACCGTGCCATGGACCTGGCACTGGAAGTGCATGATGAGAACCTATTCGCAGAAGCATTGTTCGGCATAGGGCAGGCAGTATGGTATAACGGTAAATTTTATGATGCCGTTGATACCGTTAAGCTGGGCCTTAAACATTTCCGCCATACAGGCGACAGGAATGGTGAGGGCATTTCCCTGAGGATACTGGCCAATATCTATGACGACATGGGAGATTATGATAATGCCTTCAAAATAGTAACGCAGGCACTTGAAATTTATGAAGGTGGTTTGAAGAATAACCAGAACTATATTTTATCCCTGGTGCAAATGGGAAACCTGTATAAGAACATGGGGGATTATGAAACCGCCATGGCATATTACAGGAAAGCAGAAGGGGCATGGCCATACCAGGATGGCGGATATCCTTACCGCGAACTATATCACCGCATGGGTGCTTTATATGCTGAGCAGGGCCAGATCGCCGAAGCCCGGGAATGCTACCGGAAATCGCTCAGCGGTAACATAAAAGGCAAGATCGTTCGCCTGAAAATGGGAGATACTTATCTGAAGGAGAAAAAATATGATATTGCTTTCAGTTATTATGATTCCCTTTACAAAGAGGCGAAGATGCTGACGGATATTAACATTGTTATCGGAAGCATGCTGGGCCTGGGCAAGATCTACCTCATCAGGAATGATCTGCCCAAAGCACTGGAGATGGTAAAAGGATCTCTTGAACAGTCCACCATTCGCGGGGCGAGGCAAAATAAAAGGGATGCTTATGAATTACTTTCTGCTATTTATGAAGCCAGTGGCGATAGTAAAGAGGCACTCGAATATCATAAGCTGTACCTCACGTTAAAAGACTCTGTGATCTCGGAAGCTTTTAAAAGGAAATTATTCAGCTCCAGGCAGGAAGCAGAAGCTGTAAGGTTAAAGTCGCAACGAAACATGCTTATTGCCAGTGTGGCGGGCGTTGCACTGCTGGGGCTTTTTGCATTGCTGGGGATCGTCCTCCGGCACCGGAATGAAAAATTACGCCTGAAACAAAGAGCTTCCGAACTGGAAATGAAGGCGCTGCGGGCACAAATGAATCCTCACTTTATCTTTAATTGCCTGAGTTCAATCAACCATTTTATCCTGAATGAAGAGGGCAGTAAGGCCTCCGAATATCTTACCCGTTTTTCAAAGCTTATCCGTACCGTATTAGTGAATGCAGGTAAAACAACCATCACGCTGGAAGAAGAGCTGGCTATGCTCCGCCTCTATCTGAACATGGAGCAGCTCCGGTTCAGGGAAATATTTGAATATACCATCGAATTCGAACCCGGTTTACATCCTTCTATGATCTTTGTCCCTTCCTTCATCCTGCAACCCTTCTGCGAGAACGCCATCTGGCATGGGCTGTTGCACAAAGATGGAAAAGGAAAGCTGAACATTCATTTCAGTATGAAGGAGGATATACTGGTTTGCATCATCTGCGATAATGGTATTGGGCGTGAAAAAGCAGCGGCATTCAGATCTGCGGCTGTTGAAAAGGGTGCTTCTTTTGGAAACAGGCTGAGCGCGGAAAGACTGGCATTGTTTAACGGAGAAAATGGAGATACTTCTTTTGTAACGGAAGATATTGTCAACGAAAAAGGTGAAATTGCCGGTACAAAAGTGATATTAAAGATCCATAATAAACTGGCCCATGATTAGTGCCGTGATCGTAGACGATGAGCATTATGCCGCACAGGCATTGGTGACTTTACTGAAGAAGAATTGTCCGGATGTAAACATTACCGCCGTTTGCAATAATGCAAAGGAGGCGGTGAAGATCATCCGTGAATTGCAGCCTCAGCTGGTATTCCTCGATATTGAAATGCCTTACCTGAATGGCTTTGAATTACTGGAAATATTAGCCCCCGTTTCCTTTGAATGCATCTTCACCACCAGTTACGATCAATATGCCATCAGGGCTATCCGTTTCAGTGCATTGGACTACCTGTTGAAACCCGTTGACCCGGAAGATCTGAAAGCAGCGGTGAACAGGGTGACGGGGAAGAAATCACCTTCTCTGCAGCAACAGATGGAACTCTTATTATCCAAATTCCAGCAACCACGGCCGGTAGAAAACCGCATTGCATTACCAACCCTGGAAGGGCTGCAGATCATTCAGGTGGATGCTATCCTGTATTGCAGCTCCAGCAGTAACTATACTATCTTCAACCTGGCAGATGGCCAGAAGCTGATCATCTCCCGTACTTTAAAGGAAATAGAAGAGATGCTGGAAGAGCATCGCTTTCTGCGTGTGCACCATTCTTATCTTGTGAACCTGAATGAAGTCCGGAAATACAACAGGGGAGAGGGCGGCAGCCTGCAAATGAGTGATGGCGCCAGTATAGATGTATCCCGTTCCCGTAAGGAGATGTTGCTGAAGAAACTCCAACCCGGCAAGTAATCATTCATCCCCGTCAACTACTCATTCCCGCTTTGATCTGCTTTGTTCCTGCAATAGTTTTATTGTATGAAAACAGCCGTGACCATACTGTTCATTATATGCATGCAGGGGGCAGTGGCTCAAAAGAAAGATACTGTCAGAACATTAAAGGAAGTTCAGATAACCGGCCAGCCACCTATGGTCACCAGGAAGGCAGACCGTTATATTGTACATATTGAAAACAGCGCCCTGGCCAATGGGTATAGTGCCCTGGATGTACTGCAAAAATCCCCGGGCCTCTGGGTAAGTTCTGATGGCAATATCCGTATCACCGGCAACCAGTCTGTAACTGTTATGATCAATGATATCGTGCAGCGCATGACAGGCCTGGAGTTATCTGAATATCTGAAAACCCTGCGCTCGGAAGATATCAGTAAAATTGAAGTGATCGCCAATCCCCCTTCTGAATATGAAGCCGCCTCCACGGGCGGTATTGTGCATATCATCCTGAAAAAAGCAAGGAAACAGGGCATAACAGGCACGCTCAATGCCCAATACAAACAGCAGGGTAAAAAACCTTATGCCGGCGCCGGCGCTTCATTGGATTATAAAATGAAGAAGTGGTACATCTTCGGCGGATATAATTACGTAAAGGATAACAGCTTTTATACCGGGAGAACGGCTACCAATTATCCTGATAAAAGTTATATCTATAATTTTAACACCAGGGATAATAACAATGCACGGCAGCAATACCGGGTTGGTATTGTATACGACCTCTCCTCCGCACATACGGTGAACATACAGCACAATGGTAATAACAGTCAGTTGCTGCAGCGGTTCAATTCCACTTTAACTTATCAGCGGCCCATAGATACGGTAACAGGTATAGCTAATACAGACTGGATCAGAAAGCCCCGGTTCAGCAGCACTACTTTCAGTTACGCATGGACGATCGATACCATTGGTTCTTCCCTGAAAGTAATTGGAGATTATGCCCGCAGCAGTAAGGAAGAATCCAATACACTCATTTCTGCCTACAGTGATCCTGCTATGAGCAATGGTTTTCGCACCATAACACCCAGCACTACAGATATGTACAGTGCGCAGGCAGATTATACGCAGGGCCTTCGTGGAAAATCCCTGGTAAGAACAGGGATCAAATATGTACAGGTGAACCGGCACAATACCATCGTCGCGGAAAACGAAGCAACAGGTAACTGGGTAAAGAATCCCTCGCGCAGTGATGATTTTCTATATGATGAACAGCTGCTGATGTTCTATGGCTCTTTTGAAAAGCAGATCCATCGTACCAGCCTGAAGGCTGGTTTGCGTGGAGAACAAACCAATTCCAAAGGGTATTCCCTCATTTCCGGAGAAACCATCCGGCAGAATTATTTTGGCTGGTACCCTTCTTTGTTCATCGATCATACGCTGGATGAGCAGAAGGGAAATTCCATCCACTTTAATTATGCAAGACGTGTAAGAAGACCAGCTTACAACGATCTGAATCCTTACCGCCTGCAGGTGAATGATTTTGCTGTGCTGACAGGCAACCCAAATTTGCAACCCCAATCTACGAATAGCATTCAGGCAGGTTATACCTGGCGCCAGAAGTACACGGCAGACCTATATTTTAAATCTTCCACTAATTATATAGCGCAAACTGCCCGCACTATTGAGGAACGCGTGATCGAGCACATGTCAAAGAATTTTCCGGGGAACACGGAATTTGGTTTGTCTTTGAGTGGGCCGCTCACCATTCTGAAGAACTGGCGTACAGATAACGGCTTACTGCTATATCGTGCTACCGCTGATTTAGATGAGGTACGGATCTCCCGTACCTCTATTTCTCTCAAAACTTTCCACACCTATGAATGGAAAAAAGTAGCGGACATTGATCTGTATGTGGAGTACAATTCACCCTATACCACCGCCAATTCAAAGATGTTTCATGTGTTTTTTACGGATATAGGTTTTTCCAGGAAAGTATTAAAGAACAAAGGCCGGCTGCGGCTGAGCTTTACAGATATCTTCAATACTTTCCGGGAGCAGAACCTGACGGAGTATAATAATACCATTATCAATTTTTACCAGAAAAGGCCAACCAGAACAGCAGCTGTTTCTTTTGTGTGGAGTTTTAGTGCAGGCAAGGAGTTTATGAAAAAGCGGATAGATGCCAATAATTCGGATGAGAAGAGCCGGATGGGGAATTAAGGCATATTTGTTGTGATAACCCCGGCATGAGAAAGGTAGTTTTAAACCTGGCCATTTCACTGGATGGTCTGATAGAAGGCCCCAATGGGGAACTGGACTGGCTGGTCCGGGACGAAAGTGTTTCTTATGCTGATGTGCTGCAGGAGATCCTGGCTGATAAGGATATTATCTTTTATGGCAGGAAAAGTTATGAGAAATGGGGAAATGTGCAGCCGGAGAAAGATGCGGATGCTTCTCTGAAAGAAGCTTACAAACTCCTGCACAGCAAAAAGAAATATGTTTTCTCCAAAACGGTCAAAGGTGATGATACTAATGCTGTTTTCATTAGTTCCAACATTAAGGAAAGAGTGGAGGAAATAAAGCAACAGCCGGGGAGGGACATCTGGTTGTACGGCGGAAGTAATCTTATTACCACCTTCCTTAACCTCAACCTTATTGATGTTTTCAGGCTGGCGGTGCATCCTGTTGTTTTAGGTCAGGGGAAACCCTTATTTAAGGATATAAAGGACCGGCATAAGTTGAAATTGCTGGATGTGAAAGGTTACTACAGCTCAGGGATTATACTGGAGAGTTACGCCTTACAATAATGGTTTTGTTGGATGTTCCGGTGATACCCGATCCTGGAAAAGAAAATCGCCGCCATTGGCACCGACAGAGAACAGGAGGTCATTGCTTACTGCCGGTAGTTAGCGACAGAGGATTTGTATATCCTCAACATTCATGGCGCTAAGGTACCGCTTTTACGCAATTCCCTGATGAGGATACTTAAGGGCAGTCCTCTTTTATTCTGGTATTGAATGATCACATCGTATCCGCCTGATTCCTCTTTTTGCTGTGGTGTGAGTACGTAAGGGTATTCAGCCATGGAAAATCCCCATTGGTTTAATTGGGTTATAATACGTTCAAGATATTGGGATATCGTTCGCTGTTCAATTTGATCTCCCTTCACTTCGAAGATGGCCATCTTTTTGCCTGTAAAATCAAAGGGGGCTTTGTGGTGTATGTCGTATTTGTAGAGTTCGTTAAAGAATATGGCATTGGGTGTATTCAGCACCGGGTTGTTATCTTTTCCTGCATCTGCCGGGATCTGTGGATACCGGTTATAGCTGTCTTTCACAACAGTTCCCCTTTTAAGCCTTTTGAATTTTCCTTTTATTTTTTTAGCGGCCAGCACAACAATGGCATCATAACCATTGGTGCGGGCCTTTTCTGAGGAATCCAGCACATGAAGGCGGAAGAGATAATTTTCAGATGCCATCCTGAAGAAATCATTCTTTTTCAATCGGAAAGTGTACTTCCCGATACCCCAATATCCACCTGATGTTAATTCCATGAACCCGATGTGTTTTCCATCGAAACTAAACCCTTCTGCTTTGAACTTTGTGTTCAGCCAGGCAGCCTCATCGGGGGTAAGCTTTGGGTTATTGTCTGATAATGCTAAAAGGAGGTAAAGGATAATCGTTTTCATAATAGTAAATATAGGGTAATGTAAAGGATGAGGAAAGCCGGTTCCATGAACGGATCTTTCTTATCTGACCCCTGGCATTCTGCCACTCCCAAAAAAAATCCCTCCTGAAAATTAATTTTTTCTATTTTGACAGGCTCTTTTGATAAGCATTTGGTGGTACCACATTAATTTAACAGCAGATACAAATGAAGAAAATTTCTCTTAGTCTGATCTACGTCTTTACAGTATTTATTAGCGCAAGCGCTCAACGTTCTTCTACTAACCCACCAGAATTAACGATCACCAGGTTTTCCGGTCCTGATGTAACGCCCAGCCCGGCCTGCCTTGCAGTTGCGCCAACCGGCGAAGTGTATGTAGGTGTGGATATGATCGGCTCCCTGGGTAAAGATCCCGGGAAAGGCCGGATCCTCAAGCTGATCGACAAGGACAATGATGGCAAAATGGATGAACACATCGACTTTGCAGAGGTGGATAATCCCCGCGGCATCCTGGTGCTGGGCAAACAGGTTTTTGTATTGCACACCACCTTCTCCAAAGAAACCAAAAAAGCCACAGGTATGGCTTTAGTAGTTTTTGAAGATAAGGATGGGGATGGCAAAGCAGACGGTGCGCCCAAACCACTCGTTGAAAACCTTAGTAATACCAAATATATCCAGGAACGTGGCACAGACCATGCCACCAACGGCATCAGGATGGGTATTGATGGCTGGATCTATATCTCCGTAGGGGATTTTGGATTCCACAATGCTACAGACCGTTCCGGAAAGAAACTGACCATGCTGGGCGGAGGGGTTGTAAGGGTACGCCCTGATGGCACCGAAATGGAGATCTTCACCCATGGGACCCGTAACGTATATGATGTAGCCATTGACCCTTACATGAACGTTTTTACCAGGGAAAATACCAATGACGGAGGCGGATGGAATGTACGTTTCTCTCATCATATCCAATCCGGAGAATATGGTTACCCCGTATTGTTCCAGCATTTTACAGATGAAATATTGCCTGCTTTGGTGGACGTTGGCGGAGGCTCCGGCACAGGTGCCTTATTTATGTCCGAACCCAACTGGCCTGAGAAATACAATAACGTTCCCATGATGGCAGACTGGGGACGCAGTATGCTTTACATTCACAGGGTAACACCTGATGGCCCTACTTTCACACAAAAGGAAGAAGAGTTTATTCAACTCGCTCAGATCACAGACCTGGATGTCGATGGTTCCGGCAGGCTTTTCCTGTCTGCATGGGATGGCGCAGGTTATTCCGGCAGTGCGAGTAAAGGTTATGTGATCCGTGCAGTGCCTAACGACTGGACCTATAAAGCATTCCCGGACCTGGCAAAAGCTTCCGTTGAAGAACTCGCGGGCTTGCTTAGATCAGCCAGCGCAGTGGCCCGTTTGAATGCTTCCCAGGAACTGATTGCCCGTGGTGATAAGCAAGCCGCATTGGCTATCGCTTCTGATGTTACATTGCCATTATATACCCGCATCGCAGGTATTTATACATATGCGCAGGCAGCAGGAGCTGAAGGTATCCCTGCATTAACAGCATTTACAAAAGATGCTGCTGTGAGGGAATACGCTTTGCGTGCTTTGGCTGATCGTAAAGGGACCCTTAGCAATGTTTCTGAAGAGCCTTTCCTGGAAGGCCTTAAAGATACTTCATCACGTGTGCGCGCTGCTGCCATTATCGGGCTGGGACGTTTAGGGCGTATTGATGCAGCTACTGCATTGTTGCAAACCCCCGTCCCTGCATCATTTGTGGAGCCTGCTAAAGATGTGGAAGGCCCGCACGCAACACCTAATTCTGCTATCGTATTACCCCACCTGGCTGTACAGGCACTTGTTAGTATGCATGCCGTAGATGCAGCTGTAGCAGGGATCAATGGTAAAAATTCAGCACTCGCATTATGGACGCTGCGTTATATGCACGATCAGAAAGCGGTGAGTGGTTTGATAGCTGCCTACACGGTATCGAAAGATGCAAAGTTGAAAAAGCAGATCATTACCACGTTAGCACGTCTCTATAAAAAGGAGGCTGATTATGATGCATCCTGGTGGTGGGGTACAAGGCCTGATTCACATGGCCCTTATTACAAAGCCGTGCTTTGGGAAGGATCACCTGCCATTGAAAAATTCCTGCAGAAAGAAGCGCTGAAAGTACCTGCACAGAAACAATATTTCAGGGACCTCGATGCGCGTCACCGGATGGATATTGCTGCCTTCGCTCCTCTGAAAAAGGCCGAGCCGGTTGCTTCGAAAGAACCTAAAGTAGATCTCGAGAAGATCAAAAATAAAAAAGGCCAGGTAGGTAAAGCGTCTATCGAAGACGTTTTGATAGCCGTTAATAATTTAAAAGGAGATCCGGCGAAAGGGAAATTATTGTTTACCGCTCAGGGCTGTGTTGCCTGCCATAGTATCAACAAAGGAGAGAAAATGAAAGGTCCTTTTATGGGACAGATCGGATCCATTATGAACAGGGAGCAGATCACAGAATCTATTCTGAAACCTAACGCCTCTATCTCACAAGGATTTTCTACAGTAACGATCACCGCGAAAGGTGGTAAATCCTATATGGGTTTTGTTACGGAAGAAACTGCGGCCAGGGTTGTTTTGAGGGATATTGGCGGGAATGTGTACACGGTGAAAGCATCTGATATACTAAGCCGTAAGGAAATGAAAACGTCCATGATGCCACCGGGCCTTGCGAATGCTTTGTCGTACGAGGAGCTTGCGTCGCTGGTTACCTTCCTGGCACAGCAGAAGAAATAAAAATTAAAAAAGGCTTGTATTGATTACAAGCCTTTTTTAATTGTGCCACTATTCAAAGAAATCCAGTTCTGCAATAGTTAACGACCGGCTGCCGCCTGCTATTGCTGTCGCTTCTATTTTAACATACTTCGCTGAAACCGGTGTTTGGAAATAATAATATCGGATAGAGGGATCATTAATGAGGTTCCCGAACATAAAATCCCCTGCCTGTTTCCATTGTTGCCCATCGTTGCTCACCATTATCTTTCCTTTCTCCATCATCCCTTCTGCATTTACAGTTTGCGGTGTATAAGCAAAGCCCTTCAGCTGATGCTGCGCACCCAGGTTGATGATGATATTGTGGGAGGTGCTATCCGCAGATTGCCAGAACGTTTTGGTGTTGGCATCAAATGCTGCGGTAGCTGGCCGCCGGTTGCGCTCACTGCTGAAGTTCACCAGTTTCCAGTTTTGTTTGGCAAGGCCTATTGCCTGGCTAAATACATCGCTTTTTTCTTCCCCCTGTACGGAAATTGCCTTCACTTCACCAGGCTGCATGCGGAACGGTCCCGCATATTTTGTAGCGGGTGCGCTGCCATCGGTGCTGTAGTAAATGTCGAAACTGGCAGCAAGGTTTTTTACCGCATTTTCGCCATGAGGTTTCCAGTTAAATTCCTGTTGTAAAGGTTCAATATTTATCATGCCATCGGCAGACTGCGTGATCGACAACTGTGGCGGGCGGCTTTTGAAGTAATGTGCGGAAATGTGACTGATAGCCGGTGCCAGGCGGGAAGCTGTGATACGCAACCTGAAGCGGCTTGCCGTTATATCAGGGAAGCGCAGGATGCGTTTGTAACCAATGTTCGCGGAGTGTGCAATTTCTTTCCATTCTCCGTTTATCCATGCATCTACCGCATGTTTTTCCACGCGTTCACTCTGTGTACGCACAGCTTCCTGCAGCATGATGCGGTTAATGGTTACCGGGGCTGGAGTTGAAATTTCGATGGTGCCGGTTTCTGCCTTTAATTGGAATGCTGTTCCGGCGTTGCCATCCAGCATAGCCTGCGGACCTTTTGCGCCTTTGAACAGGTTGCTGCCATAAGTGGCTTTTATCCTGCGGCCGGTTTCCAGCAGTACAGCAGAATCTGCGGGAGAGAAGCGTCCACTGCGGTTGGGAGGTATATTCAGCAGGAAGGTGGAATTGCCGCCTACTGAACGTTCGTAAATATCAAACACATCATCTGCACTGCGTACTTTTTGCCGGGTATCATCCCGGTAAAACCAGCCTTCCCGGATGGAAGTATTGGTTTCTGCCTGCTGGTAATGGAGGAATGCAGCATGCAATAATTCGGAGCGCTGGCCCAGGGAGTCCTTCGTCATGTCCGGAAAGTGTGTGGCCGTATTGGGATTGGAGGAATAAGGGATGATATTCCATTCCTCTGCCCGCGTTTTACCAGATTCGTTACCACACCAGCGTATATCTTCCTTTCCGAAGATCACAGCCTTCGGGGCCAGGGTATGGATCAGCTTTTTCCAGGCGGTATAATTATACTGCTGGCCGCCTTTGGTTTTAGGATGTGCGCCATCGAACCACACTTCGTGTACAGGCCCATATTCCGTGAGCAGTTCAAAAAGCTGGTTGAGGAAATATTCATTGTAGTCGTCTACCTCAAACTCAAAAGTGGTTTTGTTGGCAAACGGACGGCCCGGAACAGCTCTCGGGATAGTTCTTTTCGTATACCTGCTAAGGTTGCCATACAGGCCCTGAGGGTTTTCAATCTGGAACAGATCTGCCGGTGAAAGGTAGATGCCCAGCTTCAATCCGTATTTTTTGCAGGAGGCAGAAAGGTTACGAAGTATATCGCCTTTCCCGTTTTGGAACGGGGTACTCATGATGCCGTGCTGTGTATAACGGCTCTGCCAGAGCACAAAGCCATCGTGGTGTTTAACAGTAAGGATCACCATTTTCATGCCTGCTGCTTTCATAGCCGCGCACCATTGATCAGTATCGAGGGTTTGCAGGGCAAAAATGGAAGGATCTTCCTTACCATTGCCCCACTCCATCCGCGTAAAAGTATTCGGGCCGAAATGTATAAATGCTATAAACTCATTTTGCAGTGCTGCGTACTGGTTGGCAGTGGGCACTACATGTGCTGCCTTGCGGATGACCTCTTCCGGCGAAGCATTGGCCGGCACTGCTATGGTAGATTGCTGGGCGTGGGCATGCAATGTGATGCCCACGAATAAAATTAATAATGACCTTTTCATACGAAATAAATAAAGAGTATCCCTAAAGATACGTGCTGAATTCCTTCGTGGTCGCAATTGTTAATATAGTGGCTGATTTAGTTAAAATACCGGCATTGGCTATTTGCCTGCAGGTATTGCCTGTGGTGCAGTAGTTGGCCCTTCTACAATAAGTTTTCCGTCTTTTAAGATCTTCATCCTGTCAATGAAAACCACCCGTTTGTCGCCTGTGGCGGAGGTGCGGGCATGATAGACGCAGAACATCTCCTTCCCGTCAGGTGAGTAAGTGATGCTGTTATGGCCTGTTCCCGTTACTATGCCGCCGTTTTTCTGCAGAACAGGATTGTTGGCTGCTTTTTTAAAAGGGCCCAGCGGGCTTTTAGAAGTGGCATAACCCACAGCATAGTTCCTGCCGCCGAAATAATTGGCAGAGTACATCATATAGTAGGTATCTCCTTTTTTGAAGATAACAGACCCTTCCGTCCACCTGCGATTCACTTCTTTCGACGTAACAGAGCGGCTTTCCCACTCTGCCTGTTTATCGCTCATTTTTACAGGAGGACGTAAACACAACACCGGCTCACCTATTACGCCGCTGAAATCAGGTTTTAATTCAACGCCGTATACCCAGCTTTCCTCTATCTTGTCAAACCATCCCTTTTCTTTTGCCCATGTGGCTACTTCGCTCTCCACCTCATGTTTGTAACAGCAGCGGGAGTAGTATAAGTAGATTTTTCCGCTTTTATCGAAAAGTACATTGGCATCAATAATAGGGTAGCCGGGATCAAAAATGGGTTTGGTATCCAGGTCTGTAAATGGCCCTGTGGGATGATCTGCCACGGCTACACCAACACGAAAGTTCTCGAGTTCTTTCGTAGGATTTTCTTTCCATTGTGCACTGTAGAAGATGTAAAATTTGCCTTTGTATTCATACACTTCAGGTGCCCAGTATGCTCCGCCCCATGCAGCAGTAGAATCACTCCAGCCGTTCCTGTTGCCGGCATGCCATACCTGGCCTTCGTTTTTCCAGTTCACCAGGTCGGTTGAGGAATAAGCGGCAAATCCGTTTTTGGCACCACCGGTTCCGTACATATAATATTTGTCGCCTTTTACATGCAGCACATAAGGGTCTCCAAATTCTACCGCCAGCGGGTTCTGGTAGGTGTTCTGTGCGTTAGTATCCTGTGAGAACATGAGCAGGAAGAGCCCTGCCAGGATCTTTGTAGTTCGTTTCATGGGTTCAATTTAGTGATAAAAATAAACCCACTCAGGGAGCGGGTTTATTTTTTTTGATGCGTGGCCTTTAGCATTAATGCCCGGCTACGGCACCTTCTGTTTTATTTTTTCTTTGCCAGATAAATAGTACAATAAACAGTACGATCAGGATGGCAGGGAATATAGTGATCTTTGCCAGTGTTTCCTGTCCTGCAGTGAGTGTTAATGCATCTCCGGTCAATCCTTTTGCTGCACTTTCTGCAGTAGCCTTATCGATCCATCTGCCGATGATGGGTTGGAAGATGGATGTAGAGAACATCCCTACACCTCCAATGATGGACATACCTAAAGCTCCGCTCAATGGAACTCTCTGTGCTACCGCTCCAACCATGGTTGGCCAGAAATAACAAACGCCTATGGCAAAACATATAGCCGCCAGGTATACCAGCGGGCCTGTTACTGTACTGAACAGGTAAATGCCGATGGTGGCAAAAATAGCTGAACCCAGCAGTACACCTGTTTGTCCTAGTTTTGCTACAGCGGGGCCTGCAAAATATCTGCCTACAGCCATTAAACCAGTAACCAATGCCAGGATGAGCATTGGGCTGGCACCGCTGCTGGCCATAATAAGGCCTACCCATTGCTGCGGGCCGAATTCTGTTATCGCCGTAAGTGCCATGCAGCAGAACAGGAATATATAGAGGGGAGATATCATGGCTTTGAGGTTCTCTGACAATGAAGCAGCTCCTTCTACCTGTGCTTTAGGGAAAGTTTTGCCATAGAACAGGAAAGCATATATAACAGTGGGGATCATGAGTACCCACATTTGCAGCTGCCAGCTTAAATGAGCATCGGTCATGAATTTGGAGATCAGGCTGCCGATCACGATACCTCCGGGGAACCACATATGGAACCTGTTCAGCATTTTGTTCATTTTCACGCCGGACCAGAGATCTGCGATCATGGGGTTACAGGCGGCCTCTGTACACCCGTTCCCGAAACCGATGAACAGCGTGGAAATAAGGAGACCGGCATAACCCGTGGCATAAATAGTGAGTATAATTCCTAAGGTATGGGCCACAAATGCCACCCGCATGATATTCCTGGGGCCAAAACTGTGGTATACCAACCCGCCTATGATCATGGAAATAGGGAATCCCAGGAACCACATGGAATTGATGAAACCCAGTTCTTCGGCTGTCAGGTTGAACTGCTGGCCGAGCTGGGGCAGGATGCCTGCTCTGATGGCAAAGGTGAAGGCAGTTGTGATGAGGGCAAAACAACTACCGTTGAAAAGTGCGCTTTTGTTAACGTCGTTAGTCATAAACGTGAGATTGTAGATTCTGACTAAAATAGTAAATTTTTTTTATGCAAGGGGAGTATTTTAAAAGATAGGCGTTTTGCCTGTTTCCTGATTTTGAATACCTTGCCTTATTATGGATCCAGTTAGAATCAGGGAAGCCTATACCCGGATGAATGATGCCGAAATACTGACCTTTCTGAAAGAAGAAGGGCTAAAGCTCAGTGGAGATGCTTTTCTTATTTTGAGAGAGGAACTTAAGAAGCGAAACATGGGGGCAGATCAACTTGCAGCAATTGAACATGAAATTATTCTAAGGGCCAGTATCAATAAAGAGCGGGCTGCCGATCAGTTGAATAATGATCTTTATGCAGATGCGATTGCATTTGCTTTTTCACAAAAGGAGAAGGGAAGCAGGGATTATGATATTTATGTCGGACTTATAGAAAAAGGAATAAATGAGGAATACTCAAATATAATTGTAAACAGGCTGGATGAAGGGGCTAAGAACTTAATAGAGGATGCCAGAACCGGGATCATAACCGGTTGGGTGATATCGATACTCGGAGTGGCAGCAATTCTTGTAACGATCGAAATAAAGTATTTTTCTTTCCTGGGAATTATGTTACTGCTGAGTGGAATTCTTACGATAATAGCGTCTTCGAGAAAAAGGAGCAGGTATGAAAAGGTACTGGAGAATATCAAACTGGAAGAGCAAAACCGAAAAGGCCAAACTACCTTATAATAGAAAACGAATATCCTTTTCTCTATAAGATAGCAACCCCCAATATAAATTGGTATCAGTGTCCCTCAAAAAAGCGCAACATTGTATTTAAAGCATCTTCCGAGTGCATACGCTCCCCGTTTTCAAGTGATTCTTTTGCCATAATGGCGGCCCTTTTGCGCATATTGACTTCATACCTGGCTATGGCATCCTGTTCTCCGGATGTTAAATATTCACTCAGTTCCAGGGCATCCAGCATGGCCATGTTCACTCCTTCTCCTGCAAAAGGTGGCATTACATGAGCGGCGTCACCCAGCATGGTTACGTTGGGCAGGGATTTCCAGGTTTGATCTAAGGGCATGCAATATATGGGCCTTGGGATAAATGGTGTTACCGCATTTTCGAACAGTTCGTACCAAATGCTGCTCCATTCCGGGTAGTCCCTTTTGAACCAGGCCAACATTTGGGCATTATCCGTATAATCCAGGCCGTTATCTTTTGCCCAGTTTTCATCCGTTTTGAAGCTCGCATAAAAGCCTATTTCCCCATTGCCTTTTTGTCCCATTAAAATATCCTTCTTATTTCCAAAGGCCATGATCTTGCCGCCTCTGAGCAATGCCGCAATCTGAGGTGTGCTGTTTGCTGCGTCATAGACATTTCCCTCCAGCATGGTAATTCCCGAGTAAAAAGGTTTGATATCGGTGATGTACGGGCGGATCTTAGAATTGGCGCCATCCGCAGCGATCACAAGATCTGCATAGGCTGATGTGCCGTTTTTGAAATGCAGCAGCCAGCCCTCTTTTTGTGCTTCCATGGAAAGGAAATGATTGTTCCAAACCACCGTTCCCGGCTGCAGGGATGCTAATAAGATCTTTCTTAATACACCACGGTCTATTTCCGGGCGAAAGTGCTCATAGCCAAAGTTTTCTTCCGGTTTGGTTTCGTGGTCGCTGTGAAAGATTTCGGCCTGCTCATTGGTGATAGTCAGCCTGTCCGCACCAGGCATGTAATTCTTCTTAAACTCATTTAAAAGACCAGCTTTAATGATAGCCGCCAGTCCGGACTCATCATGCAGGTCCAGCGGCGAACCCTGTACACGGGCATCTTTGTTCAGATCCCGTTCATAGACTTTTATGTTTGCACCTTTGAGCTGTAAAAGCCTTGCTAATGTAAGCCCGCCGGGGCCGCCGCCAACGATGGCGATCTCTTTATTCTGTAATAACATGCAGCAAAGCTACTTCTGCTTTAGAACGGATAATAGTACAAATCGGTCGTTTTTGTTTCTGAAAAGTTCTTTCGGCACTACGCCGGAGAATTTCTTTATTTCTTTGATGAAATGGTTTTGGTCTGCGAAGTTCAGTTCAGGGAAGAGTTTTCCCTGCGCAATATGTTCCAGCGATGCCCTGAAGCGCAGGATCTTGCAGAATGCTTTTAAAGAAAGGCCGAATTGCTGGTTGAAATAGCGGTTCATCTGTCTGCTGCTCCAGAATACCTTTTCCGAAAGTTCCTTGATGGTCATTTCGCCGTTGCTTGAATAGATTAATTCGAAAAGTTTTCGTTTTCGTTCATCGATCTCTTTTGGTACTGCGATCTTTTGGTGCGCTTTCTTATAGAATGCATCAAAGTCCTTCAGATCATCCGCACTGAAATCCCAAAAATCATTGGGCAGCTCTTTGGCGCTGTTTAAAAAACCGGCGATAGGGGTGGGGAGGATATATTCAACTGCAAGGGGTTTAAAGCTAATGGAGAAAGTGAGCGTTTGGGGGAGAACGGTTCTTTGCTCAGGTTCGGTTTCCAGGCCCATCAGTAAAACATGGAAAGGCTCCGTGAGAGATTGCGTGAAAAACAGATCTATCCTTCCATCAGGGATTACAATAACCTCTTTTGCTTCATCTGTAGGGTTATGAAACATCCCGATGTTTTCTACAAAGTCAGCTACGGATTTGTCCGGTTCGATGAATTTATAATAGAAATGATTGTTCATTGTCTTTACAAGTTACTTTATATTGGTTTAATTTCGCTGTTATGAGTACCGTTATCACAAGACCTGCTGCTTTTAATGATCTTCCCGTTCTGGCTGAATTCTTACAGTTGTTGGTGAATGCTGAAAGACCTTTTGATGTGACCTTACAGGAGGGGGATCTTATTTATTATGACCTCAAAGAATTGATGGAACGGGATAATTCCGAACTGCTGGTACTGGAGGTGGATGGTAAGCTGGTTGGCTGTGGTTATGCACAGATCCGGCCTGCAAAACCTTACCTGATATATAAAGAATATGCTCATCTTGGATTTATGTACGTGTTGCCTGAATATAGGGGGCAGGGGTTGAATCAGCAATTGATAGAAGGGCTGAAGACGTGGGTGAAATCCAAGGGGGTTAAAGAAGTAAGGCTGGAAGTTTATACGGAGAATAATGCTGCAGTGAGGGCGTATGAGAAGGCGGGGTTTAAGCAGATCCTGACTGAGATGCGATATGAACTTGAATAAAATAAAGTTGGCAGGGTTGGCAGGCAACAGAACCGGCTGCTGTCTTCTTGTGCCCCGGATCAGGGAAATATTTATTGAATAGTGGATTTTCAGTTAAGTTCGAAGCGATCCGGTAGAGGGGACTGTGTGTTCTACCGGATTTTGTTTAAGCGACCATTGTGGAATGAACTATTTCCTGCCCGATATTAACTGAACAGCTGCCTGCAGCTCTGTATCCAATCCCTTACGCACATCACTAACAGTAGGGCTCACTACCTTATCAGGCTGAATCCCCACACCCACAAACTCCGTCCCATCCCCCAGCATATCGCGTTTCGTACAGATCCGCGCAGTACCATTACCCGGCAACGTAATCAACATCGGTTGCCCGGAACTTCCACCGGTAGCTTCTCCTATTACCACCCCGCGTTTCATTGTTTTAAAAGCCGCTACAAAATCTTCCGCAGCAGAAAATGTACGCGCACTGGTTAATACGATCACCTGGCCGGTGTAGGGTTGCTGTTTACCTGGCATAAACCAGTTCCTGTTTAGGTCCGGTTGTTGATTACGGCCCCATGCCCGGTAAGTAGGTTTATAGTCTCTTGTATAGGAAGTATGCACCAGGGCAGGTTGATCTACAAAATACCGGAGAATAGCCCATCCCACAGACGTATTGCCACCCCCGTTATTTCTCACATCAAAAATAACCGCTTTTGCTTTGGATATCTCTTCATACTTCGCAGCGAAGGCAGTAGCCGCAGAATCATTACCAAAAGTATTGAGTGCAACATAAGCAATATTGCCAGGTAACAGGCGGTACTCAAAAGCCGGCACCTGTAAAGCAGCTGAACGTTCAGCGGGTTTAACCCGTGCGATAGTCTGTTCGCTCACTTTACCGGAGGCATCCCGGACCTGCAACCTTATTGGCTCATGCAAAGCACCTGCAAACAGGGCATAATCGTAGCCACGTACTATTTTATCCTGCCTGGTAGAACTGCTCTGGTAAGGCGTCACATAACGGGCAGCATACTCTTTCACGGGAATGCCGTTTACCTGCAACACCTCCTGCCCAACCTTAAGAGCAAGCGCTTTATCGTATACACCGATCACCACCACCTTCTCTTCAATCAACCTGGTGCGAACCAGCGGCCTTGCATATACGGAGTCGGTAAGGGCCGGAGGCATATACACATTGGTATGGCCATCGCGCAGGGCAGCTGCCATTTCAGACAGCAGCTGATAATATTCTTTGGTAGAAGTAGAAAGCCGCACTTTAGGCAAATAAGTGAAATAGAGCGAATCGATGTTCACCTCCGGTGCCACATCAAAGTTCACGAAGTTGTATTTAACCTCAGACCAGAATTTAGACAAACCGGCTATTTTCTCATTCTCTGAAATATTGGATTGATAAGGTGTATTAAACTGCTCCGATTCCCAAAAGGATTTTTGGTTGAAGAAAGTACGGGCTGTTTTTTGCTGCCTTAAGCGATTTCCTTCCATCTCCTTGAGCATAGGGGCCCAACGTGGATCGGCATGCAGGGAGAGCAGGTCTTCGTCCTTCTCCGTATTAGAAGTGTTGGAATAACCTTCTTCAATAGCTTTATCAAGATACCGGAAGGCCAGTGAAGCCTTACCGGCAAGCGCGAAATAACAGGCGGTATTATAATGGGATATTTCGAAATCACCGCCGGCTAATTTGCTCAATAAATTCTCAGCCGGCGTTTGTGCCCTGGTTACTGAGGCTTGCAGCATAAGAATGCCAAGGAGGATTTTGTGTAGGATGCGCATAAAACTTTGTATTCTTTATAAAGACGAACGCCTATACGGAAAGTTGCACCAAATTACCTGAAATGTCACAAATTAAAAGGGGATAGAAGTAAAAAGCCCGCTCTCAGAGCGGGCTTCAATAATATCTAAACGAAAATTCAGAGGGTCTTCTTCAACTTTATATCCACTTTTTCCCCTTCTTTTTTGATAGTTATCACCTTTTTGATAGTGGCGGCGGCATTGCCATTGTAGGCGTTGGAAGTTGTATGGGTAGCTGTACCCTGGTACAGCCCGTTTATGTAGGTATCCGTATAGCCAGTTACTTCGGACCGTATGGAAGTATGCACATATCCAAACTCTGTATAGACCATATAGTCTCCGGGCATCAGGTTTACGAATTCAAAATGGCCTTTATCGTCATAAACAGTTGTTACCTTCATACATTCGGCCACATCCGCCGGAAGTGGAATGGCCCTTCCTTTTTTCCTGGATGCCTCATTCAGTTTCATCCATTCCTTAAAGAATTCTGTATAAGGTATCAGCACGATCTGCGTGCCTGCCCGGGCATATTGTTTCTTATTGATATTGACTACAGCTATTCCCCCAAGTGCCCCTTCGTTCTGGTTATCCCTTGCAAAAGCTTCTCCGCTGATAACAGCACTGCCGGATTTCAATAGTTTTAAAGTGGCGGCCTTGTCAAAGGTACTTTTGAAAGGATTATAATCTGTTTCTTTATCCACCATCAGAATATGCTGCCCCTTGGCGAAAACCTCCACTTTCCATAACCTGCGGGTTTCTTTATCAATATAATATTCAGACTTTTCATCGGTGGCCTCCTCATAAACGCTCACCTGCCAGCTTTTGTGCTCACCTGTCAGCTCACTGACATGCAGGCTGTTCTTCACTTCCTGGATGAGTGTTTTCTTGATATTAGTGGTATTTGAGGGTTTATAATCGTATACAGTCATGTCCGCATTATACCCTGAAGAAAGCGGGAGTAACCCAAGTAAATAGGGATAGCTGTAATTGTCGAAAAAAGCTTCTTTTACAGGTTCCTTTATGGTATTTCTTTTCTTGGTGTGTTTGTCATAATGATAGCCTGTGATCTCCTTATCGTATTTCAGCACCATCTCCCTGTTCCTGCTAAAGGATGAACGATAGACGGGTTTGAAGGTATTTCCATCTACTATACTGGTATCCAGCCATTGATCATCAGAACCGGGCACTTTCAAAGTAGTGTAAATAGACAAAGGGCCGCTGCTGGTATTAATTTCAAATATAAACGTACTGATTTCTGTCTTATTTCCTGCTCCATCCAGGGAATAACAAGCCATTTCATATGTCCCGTTTTTCAGCCATTTTTTATCAAAGGAATTGTCTCCTGGTTTGATCACTGTCTGCGCTTTGCACAATGTTGTGGCAGCCATGAGGACTGTAAATAGTATCCGGGAAGGGTGTGGTTTTCTGATTATCATATTACCAAAGTTACCTTATAACTGTTTTTACCTTACTACAGTAAAACCATGAATTATTTTCTACTGGTTTTCCTGTATATTATTTCTTCTTTAAAAATGAAAATAATCCACCTGATTTCCATTCCTTTTTCCGGCTCAGTGCATCTTCATTGTTCGGCGCCATTCCAAGTACAACATCCACCGTTCCGATAGCAGCCTTTTTTTCTCCGGTTGCCATGCACGCATCCGCATAATGTAATGCGGTGGCAAAACATGTATCGTCCCATTTCCAGCCATTATCGTTGTAACAGGTAATGGCATCCCAGGCATAGGTCTTGCATTCTTCCCATTGCTGCAACATGGCACTGCATTTTGCCAGGTGCATATTGGCGTCACATATACTTACACGGCCACTCTCGTCCGCAGGATCACATCCCTTCAATACCATAATCAGCTCAGCCTTAGCCTGCCCATATTTTTCAATCCGCAGATAAGAAACGCCGCGCATGAAATGTACTTTTAGCAAAGACTCGGGTTTTATTGCCTCCGCTTTTACTGACAGATAATTGTTGGCGCAGGCAATGCACTGCTGATAGTCTTTCAGCTGGAAGTAGTTTTGCATCAGCATATACCAGGCTGAATTATCATCAGGGTGTTTTTCCAGTTGTTCCTGCCAGGCTCTCACGGCATCTTCTATACTGCCGCCGCTAAGCAGATCATGCCGGGCATTCTGTACAGTAATATACCGCTCACTCAAAATGAAGCGCTCTTCTGCTGAAAGACCAGAGCCGTGTTCAGCGATAAAATCATTGTATTCCTCTTCCGTACGCTGTAAAAGGGCTGTCAGTTCTTCGGTACGGCCGAGATTTGACAAGGCGGTCAGGATCTCTCCCTTTAACTCGATATAGTCTGCAAAGTCCAGATATTGCCCGCCATCATCCAGGGCACGGGCAAATGCTGCGATGGCCTCTTCGTACTTTCCCAAAAGCATCAGGGCGGTTCCAAGACTGTTGGATTGTTCCCAGAAAGGAGATATGGAATACCCCAGCCTATGTACATCAGCAGCCTTGTCGTAAGTTCCGCCATCCGTCAGCGCAATACCGTAATTGTTGCAGCACATGGCGAAAATATGGCTTTCGCTGAACCCGGCTTTTCCGTTGTTATTGTAGAAATAATCGTAGAAACCATCATAAGACATACGGTAGAAGCCGGTCCTGATCTTCAGCAGCTCCGGTGCAATGGGAGTACCGGCCAGCGACGCCTCAAATTCGTTGAAATTAACGCCTGCGTTGTAATAGAACATCGGAAGGTCTTCAGGCCATTTTGTGATAAGGGGTAGTTCCCCATTTACATGGTACGCTGTTTCAATGTAGCGCTGTAACCCGATGGCAGTGCCTCCCAGTTCAAGGCTTTTTGCGAGGTATGGCAGCGCGGCTTCGTAGTTTTCAGCATCATATAATGCGGCGCCGGCATAGTGCCAGGCCCAGAACCAATCCGGGTACATTTGTATATATTGCCGGGCAAAGCTCAGCAATTCGGTGGTATCCGCACCAACTGCATCCGCAAAGATCCGCTGCCCAATGAACATGGCTTTCACCAGCGATGGATGGTGAATGCCCTTTTTATTGAGTGCTTCCATCAGATGGTAAAGCGTGAGCCGCTCATTTCCGGGATCCGGACTGTCAGTAAAAAAGGCCAGGACTGCGGCCTCTCCGCCTGTCTCGTAATCTCCCTGGTCCAGCGCAACTTCTGCTATCCGGCAATATGCGCTGAAATCTGCGTGCCCGTGTTTCAGTACTTCCCGGAAGGCTTCCAGTGCTTTGCTGTGGTCCGCAAAATTCTCCAGGTGGATAATTCCCTTCCTGAAATAAAGATCGCCGGATTCCTGATCCAGGGCGGGCAGATTGTTTTGATGAATTTCCCTGATCAGTTCCGCCAGTGTTTCAAGATCTTTCAGTACCAGATCGAATTTACCAGTCAGGGAATAGGCCTCCTGGCGGTAACGAAGTGCATTCGCCCGCGTTATTGGATTGGCGGAAGTAAGCAACCGGCTGCAATAGCCGATAGCTGCAGGAAGATCTCCCTGTGTGATGAAGATGTTGATATAGGCCGCAAAGGTCATCGCTTCCTCATGTGAAGGGGAAAGGGAAAGCACTTCTTCAAAACAATTGGCAGCAAAAGTGAAGTTTGCTTCATTGCCGGATTGGATTTCATTCAGGGCAACCTGGTACAGGCACTTGCCCTTCAGCAATAAAGCGGTTGTATCGTGGGTGTTAAAAAGCAGCAGCAGATTTAGTTCTTCCAGGCATTGCTTATAATTTCCCTGTTCGTAAAGCGATTGTAATTGTTCTGAGTCCAGCATGGTGTTGGGTTAAAGTTCATCGGGCAATGGATGGTCCAGGCCCATAAAACCCCAAATATATCATTTCATAAGCATATTCATGAGTACCCTCACTTCCAAAGGTCATTCCAAGGTCGCAGATGCTACTGCCTGGCCTTCACCATCTGTCCCCGCAGAATAATGAAGCGCCTGAATTATTAGCTGAACATATCGGCAACTTCCTGGGGATATAAGATCCCCTTTTCTACCTTAAGAAGAATACCTCTCTGGTTATCGTTAAACTGTGAATAATGAAGGGAAACCGTATCGCCTGCCTCAACCGGGAAAGTAATATTGGCATAGGTCAGCTCAAATCTTTCCTGGCCCATGTAGATGAACGTTCCGTCCCCGGGCGGCTCTTTTAAGGTGATCTTGCCGGTTAGTATAGTTTTGGGATTACTTAATGACAACTCATTTTTCTTAATGCTGGAGAAGGCAAATAAATTATAGCAAACCACAAGGGTCAGGGAGATGAGAAAGTACCATATCCCAAAGAAAAATACAACGGCTAAAATTGGTATCAGTATAAAATTCGCCTGGTAATAAGGTTTTATCGCCTTTTTAATTACCTGTTTATCGGCTTCTGTTAAAGGCAGAAGGGTGGTGGTATAATAATTATCTGCTTTCATAGTCCAACGCGTTGTTTAGCAAATAACAATACTGCAATGATAATGATCGAAAATATTGTTCCAATGGGCAGATACCATAGTGATAGTATACACACCAGCATTCCCGGTATATAGGCCCGGGGTTGATTGGCCCATATACTATAAACCCACATCAGCCAAAGCAGGCCAAAGGTGATAAACAGGGGCCCCAGCTTAAAAACGTTGACGTTAAGTTTATAAAAGAGATTTGCCCAGGGACCCGGTTTTTCCGGGCCAATAAATTTCCCTCTAACTATCACAAAAATTCCATCAAGCAGCATATAGCCACCATTCAAAAGTCCAAGGATCGTTATTAGTATTTTCATATAGGTTAAAGATCGGGAAAGTTCTTTAAAGTGCCCGGAACCGGATTCGAATCAGTGCGATCCCTTTACATAAGCCACATATGGCGCAGCCTCAAGCTTTTTTGTTATATTTAAAAACGCAGAACTAACCAATGAACTATCAAACATTCGACCCGCACCCGGACCTGAAATCCCTCATAAAATGCTATTGGACCCTGGAAGTTCCCTCAGATGAAAGCGCCGGGAGGCAACGCATCATCCCCGATGGTTGCATTGAACTGGCATTCATCCTCGGAGACGATATCAAACGATACACCTCCAACGATGAATATATTCTTCAGCCCAGGGCAATGGTACTTGGCCAGACTATCGAGCCCTTTTATATCGAACCAACAGGTTATGTCAATTCCTTTGCCGTCCGTTTTTACCCTTACGGTTTCGCAAATTTTGTAACAACACCCATAAAAAACCTGGCAAACAAAGAAACCCCTATAGACCTGTTATTCGGGAAAAAGTCCGCGAAAGTGTTAACACAAAAGATCATTCAGGCAACAGATACAAAAGAACGAATTGAAATAGCAGAAGCCTTCCTGCTGGAAAAACTCAACAGTAAAGCAACCATAGACAATATCGTAAAAGCCACGATTGACGCACTTTTATCTACAAAAGGGAACGTTCCGGTAAATGCCATCCTCAAAGGTGATCCATCAAAAAGGAGGCAGCTTGAAAGGAGGTTTGTAAAATTAATTGGCATTAGCCCCAAGCAACTGGGCAAGATCATCAGATTGCAGACTGCTTTAAAAATACTCCTTAACAGGCAATCTGAAAGCCTGACGCAAATAGCTTACACCAGCGAATATTACGACCAGGCCCACTTTATCAGGGACTTTAAAGAATTTACAGGCGTAAGCCCCAAAGATTTCCTAGAAGACAGTGAAATGTTACTGTCCGCTGCCATCTTCGAAAAAGATTGACTGTCGCATTTGTACAATTTTCTGCTATTAAAGCCCGGTAATTTTGCCTGTAATAAATACAGGAAAGCATGAAGAACTTAGTTTCAATAATAGAAATTCCGGTGGAGGATTTCTCCAGGGCAGTAGCTTTTTATCAGGCAATTTTAGGGGTTAGCATTGAAGAAACAGAGATGGCCGGTGTGCAAATGGGCCTATTGCCAGGTGATGCTGAAACTGTAAATGTAGTATTGGCAAAAGGAACTGATTACAAGCCAACAACAGATGGTGCAGTTCTTTATTTAAATGGAGGGAATGATTTACAATCTACCCTGGACAAAGTAGCAGCCAATGGGGGAGAGATCATCGTCCCAAAAACAGAGATCAGTCCTGAAATGGGCTTCTTTGCCCTCTTTTTTGATACCGAAGGAAATAAGCTGGGACTCCATTCCCGCAACTAAAGCAAAAAGCCTTGTAAAAGTTAATTTACAAGGCTTTTGATTGTACATAACATATTTTATTTCGCTACCGATACTGAAATATCATTCAATAGTTTTTTGGCTGCATTGAGATCGTCGTTCCAGCCATCATGACGTTTGTTGTTGTTCAGTTTCGCGATAGCAGCATTCAGCGCATTAAGCTGCGTCTTGTCCTGCTTTTGTTCCAGCAGTTTTTTCACAACCCGTACTTTTTCGTAATCCTGGATGCCTTCCAGCAAACGCTCATAACGGATGGAGCTGCGCGCCTGCGGATACACGATATAAGTATCGCCGGCCGGCCATGTCCGGAAACGGGAATCTACCAGCGGATTTTCCACCCATGAATTGAATGCCCAGCGTAATACGCCGTTATAGCCTGCGGCCATTGCATACCAGCCCATGTATGCAGACTCTGCCGGGTCCGAGAAGGTGAACTGATTAGGGAAATTGTTGCCGCAATACACATAAAACGTGGTGTTAAGGCCCCTGGCGGTACGGTCTGTCAGATCTTTTGTGCTAATGGGATGTTGAACGGCCGTGCTTACATCACGACTGTTAGGATAACGCTGGTAAGTTTTCTGATTGTCGGCGTAGGATACGCTCAGCATGGGCGATGCTTTTTCGATCAGCGCAAAAGCCAGTCCCATTTCCTCCTTGTTCCGTTCATCGAGTGCAATATTGGTGATCTCCAGCCAACCTTTCTGCTGCAGGTGTTTTACGAAATCTTTCAGGAAAGGTTCCCACATTTCAGTGAACGATGGTGTGCCGGGTTTGGCCATCACATTTACGAACTTGCCGGTGGCAGCATCTTTATAATGAATTTCATTGTTCCAGGGCACGATGGAGTAGCAATTGATCATTTTCTTAATCCCGAGGTCCATCATAAAAGAAACCCATTTATCGAACACCTTGTAGTCGTAAGACCAGCTGCCATTCTTTTCCTTCGTCCAGATGATCATGTCTTCGTAAGGGTCTAATGTTTGCACATGCCATGGATCTTTATTGAGGGTGGTGGTGATTACTTTCTGGCCCAGTTTTGCCAGCATGCGCATTTGTGGCTCCATGGCCCTGAAATGTTCATCGCTCCATACAGGCACATTGTTAACGCGGGCAATGGCTGAAGGGTGTTGCCACTGGTCGAGGTGGAACGTCCATGCTGAGGGGTCCGGAAGGATGTGATCTATTACGTCGAGGGTTAAATTCAATTCCTGCGTTTTGCCTTTCTGCGTGTTTACCTGCACTTTTGCGGTATAAGTGCCTTTTTCGGCAGTGCGGGGTATTTCCACGGTGATCCAAACGGGACGTACCTTTTTCTTTTCAAGGTTGAAGGAAGAAAGGTCATCGAGCAGGTCGGGTGACAGTGATGCGGGGAAATCACCAGGTTTGCGCCAGCCACATCCAGGTCCGTAAGTGTCTGTAATAATATATCGTTCGAAACGGGCGTATGCCACAGGGCCGAGTTTTTTACCGTTTGCAGCAGTTGGTTCGGATACCTGTACCTGTACACCGGAGATGGAATCAGTTGTCCAGAGTAAAAGTTGAGCAGACAGGCGTTCTCCTTTCCATCCTTTCAGTTGCACGGCTTTTTCTATGGAAATGCCGGGTGCTTCGGATTTAGCGAAACGTTTGTCGATCGAAACGAAGGAGGTGTGGAGGCCGGGTTTTACGGAAAGCCAGCTTTGCCCGTCGGATTTTACGGGATCGGGTGCTTCGGTAAAGGTTTGTCCCTTATCCCATAACAATTGCTGGGAAAATGTAGTCGTGGAAATGCTGGTGAATATACCCAGGCAAATGAATCTGTGGATCTGTCTTTTTGTAATCATGGTAGTTAAAAAGAGATGAGGGGAGGAAGTTACAAAAAGTTTTAAATTATTTCGAATACTTTCATTTGGAGGAACCCAATGCCTTAATTTCAAAATAAAAAGAGGACAAACCAGGATACATCCCGATTTGTCCTCTTTAGTGCCCAGAACTGGATTCGAACCAGCACATCCTTGCGAACGCTGCGACCTGAACACAGTGCGTCTACCAATTTCGCCATCTGGGCATCCTATTAAAGGACTGCAAAAGTAAAAGATTATTTCAAATTGCCAAATAAAAAAAGCAGCCACCTCGTCCGACGAGGGGCTGCCCTTTGTGTGTTCTCGGCTATATCTGAACTTTGCTCAAATTGTAAAACGGAAATAGCACCAGCAGCTCCAGTTGCAATACCTGTCACCGATCTTAGCTCTCACTCTCCATCTGCCGGGTTGTGCCCCCACAAAGTTGTGATTAAAGGAAGTACCGGTAATGTTGTGATACACCGCAAAGCTCCGGAAGCTCTGTGCTGCCCACTGTCCTGCATTCACAGCACCATAGGCATCTACTTCAAGGCTATAGGTAACACCAGGAATATTTACCGGTGCCCATTTGAACGTCATGCTGCGGGGATAGTGATTGAAAACGGAGCCCTCAGCAGGTTCCAGCGGGCGGGGTATTGCACCTTTCCACCAGGTGAGGGTAGGATCTCCCAGGATGCTCATGCCATAGAACCATTGTCTTTCTCCAAGATCGTGGTCAGTGCCGCGGGCTTTCCACCAGTCAACCATCGCATCGCCGATACATTTTCCTTTGCCGATAGGGTCGTAGAAGTCAGCAAAGAAAAGCATAGAGCCGGTTTTGGTGCTGCCTACTACGGTAAGGCCCATATTGGTTTCTCCACCGGCCTTGTCAAAGATGTACCAGCCGCCGAGGTAATCGTTTTCCGTGAAACGGGCAGTGCTGCAACAGAACAGGTTGTAGAAGTTGGCATTCGGGCAACGTTCATCGCGGAAATAAGCGCGGTCTATCCATTCTGTTGAGCCATCTGCACGGAAGGAATGCACATGCGGGGAAGAATGTGAGCAAAGCTGCACGAAAGAACGTGTTTTGTTCACTTCTGTTTTGTAAAGGTCCGCATCTGTGATGTCAGGATTCGTGTATTTGGTGATATAGGCAGCAGGTGTCATCAGGTCCATTTCGCAATCGTCGAAGCTGGTCCAGTCGTCTTCCACATAAGCGAGCGCCGAACGGGAATGGCCAAGGGACCCGAGACGGAAAAGGTGATTACGGTCGAAGTAATTATTGATAAGGGCAACGTCGTTACCATTCAGGGTAGGCGTCCATATGCGGCCCAGCCATATTTCAGGGGTTACATCTCCGCTTACGGAATTGTATTTGCCATCAGCATCAGAATCCGTCCAGGTGCCATTGGTGTCCATGTAAAAGAGATCGCAGGGGAACTCAGAGCTGGCGCCATGAAAATCGTCGCTCATTTCGAACCAGGCAACAGGGATAGCGCCTACCATTACTACGCCTGCAGGAGCTTTGGCCTTGATGTAGTTGCGGATGGTGGAAGGTTTGCCGCCTCTTACAACATGTACGGTGGCCCAGTAACCATCACGGCCAAGGTCCAGCACATAGCGCTCCACTTTTTCTTTTACCTGTGAATAGATATCATCATGTACCAGCACCAATACTTTGCCACGGGGGAAACGCAACCAGGTATATGTGTTCAGGTAGCTTTCGTTAGCAGGGTAAACAGGGCGTGGTTTTTCTTCGATAAGCGGCACCAGGTCCAGGAACCTTTTGTTGATGGTCAGGTACTCAGTGTAGGTTTTCAGTTTAATGTTGTTAGGGTCCATCATCTGCAGATTGCGTACGCTTTTATAAGCCTGCGCCAGTTTATAGTTGCGGCCTACAGCCTGCATATTGAAGAGGGTACGGTCTTGCAGCACCTGTGTACGGATGGTTTGCACATTGCTCACCGCTTGTTTTTCACCGGCTGCAATGGTAAAGCCGTTCAGTGGTTTTTTTTCAGTAGACATCTTCACTTTTTTTGAGGTTAAGTATAATTTGATGAAGCAAAGCTATACTCTTCATAAGGGTTTGAACAGGTAGCATTTACCTGAAAAGAGGCGTAGAAATACGCACGATAAGCATGGGTATTTCTCTCCCGGAATTATTTTTATACCTTACTGTTATGAAATTCCACTTCCTGTTAATAGCCCTGTGCTGCTGTACTGGCTTGAAAGCCCAGCAGGCTAAGCCCAATGTACTGTTCATCTTTGTAGATGATCTCCGCCCGGACCTGGGATGTTATGGCGATACAACAGTGAAATCCCCTCACCTGGATAGCCTGGCCCGCAAAGGAGTTGTTTTCAAAAAACAGTTTGTAACCGTTCCCACCTGTGGTGCATCCCGCATGAGTATCCTTACAGGGAAATTGCCGCATAAAAGATCAGACCTCACAAATGAAGCAGCTGAAAGTATGGTGAGAACGGAGATGCCGGAAACCTTCATAGAGCAACTGAAAAGAAATGGTTATTACACAGTAGGGATCGGAAAGGTCAGTCATTCTGCAGATGGTTACGTATATCCATATAATAAGGAGAAAAGTAACCAGCTGGAATTACCGAACAGCTGGAATGAGATGTTATTCGATCCCGGTAAATGGAAAACAGGCTGGAATGCGTTCTTTGCTTATGCGGATGGAACAGACAGGAATACAAAGAAAAACGATGTGCCACCTTACGAAGCCGCGCCGGTTGAAGATAATGGTTACCCCGATGGACTAACCGCAGAACTGGCTGTGAAACAGATAGAAAAATTAGCAGACAAAGGGCAGCCCTTCTTTTTAGGAGTTGGTTTCTTCAAACCGCATTTACCTTTCACCGCACCACAGAAATATTGGGACCTATATAACGAAAACGACATCGCGCTCACACCATCTCCTGATATGCCGGCCAACATAAATAAAGCCAGCTTGCATGAAAGTGCAGAATTCAATCAATATAAGTTGGGAGACGAAAAGGCCTCACTGCAAAAGCCTGTATCTGATGCCTATGCCCGCAAATTGAAACACGGGTATTACGCCAGTGTCAGTTATGTGGATGCACAGATCGGAAAAGTGCTGACGGCTTTACGTGAGAAGGGATTGGATAAGAATACGATCATTATTGTTTGGGGAGATCATGGCTGGCATTTGGGAGACGACCGTGTTTGGGGCAAACACACTATTTTCGATTGGTCTTTACGCAGCCCATTCATCCTGAAAACACCCCGGCAGCAGAAAGGGTTCAATCCTGAACAGGTGGTCAGTTCCGTGGATATTTATCCTACCATTATGGAATTGTGCGGAATAAAAATGCCTTATAAAGGAGATGGGGAAAGTCTCCTGAAAGCCAAACGTAACACAGCTTACAGCTATTTCAAACAAGGGATCACGGTGAGAACAGATCGTTATCGCTTAACGCAATACTACCGGAATGCGAAGCCGGACATCGAGTTATATGATCACAAAACCGATCCCTGGGAAAACAGGAACATAGCAGCAGAGCAACCGAAGCTGGTAAAGGAGTTGCAGGTAATATTGGAAAGAGGAAATACCGGTGTGTACCAAACCCCTAAAACTCCCACCACGGATCAGCCGGATAACTGACATTCAGTATAACGGGCTCTCCTATACGTGGTGTAGTTACTTTCACTTTACCCAAAGCACCTGCGGTTGTGCGGATCACCGGCTCATTCCAGGGGTGCAGCGCCAATGCAAATTTCCCCCAGTGTACCGGCAGCAGCACTTTGGCTTTCAGTTCCTGCGCGGCCTGTACAGCTTCTTCAGGACTCATATGGATCATGGGCCAGTCTGTATTGTACTGGCCGGTTTCCAGTATAGCAATATCAAAAGGCCCAAACTTATCGCCGATTGTTTTGAAATGGGTATCATAACCGGAATCCCCGCCGAGATAGAGCTTAAACCCACCCGGTAATTCCAGTACAAAGGATGCCCATAGAGAACCGCCCCGTTTTATACCTCTCCCGGAGAAATGGCGTGCAGGCGCAGCCGTAAGTCTGATACCCTCAGCGTAAACCGCGGTATCCCACCAATCCATCTCAGTAACCAGGGATGCAGCAAAAGGCAGGTCCTTCCCAACCCCCAAAGCTGTATACACCGCCTTAGGTTTCAGCTGGCAAAGCGTTTTCTTATCCAGGTGATCATAGTGGTTATGCGTAATGATCAGGATATCGATAGGAGGAAGGTCTGACACTTTAAACGCATCTGCGCCGGGGAAAGCCCTTACCATAAAAGGAACGGGAGAGGCATGTCCGCTGAAAACAGGGTCTACCAATATATTTGATCCGTTATGATGAATGAGATAGGAAGAATGCCCGAACCACACGATCACCGGATTCTCTCCTGCTACCAGGTGCAGCAGGTCTGTTTTAACTGAAGGCAAAGGTTTGGGAGGGTTTACCGACTTCGGCTTATTGAAAAAACGCAAAAGGATTTTTAGAAAAGAAGCATCCTTAGACATTACTTCCGTAGGGGATAGATTATGAAAAGTGCCATTCTTAAAATTAGGCGATTTCCACTGGCTCATTCGGTCTGGTTTTGAATGAATGTACAACCAATGTCGCATTCTTACAATTTCTTCTTCACATGGTTTTGTAATTTTGGGCCTATGGTAGATCTGCAAACATTTGAGGAATTATGTCTTGCTATGCCCGGCGTAGAAAAAGTACTGCATTGGGATCATCCGGCATTCAGAACAAAGCGGCGCATTTTCGCCACCCTCTGGCCGGAAACAACCTCTGCTAATTTCAACTTTACACCGGAGGAACAGGCAGCCTTTTGCCAGGAGGACGCTAAAAGCTTTTTCCCCGTGGAAGGAGGCTGGGGCCGCCAGGGCTGGACTACAGTAAATTTAAAAAAAGTAAAAAAGAAAATGCTGGAAAACGCGATCACCAGTGCCTGGTATAATGCCTTGCCACCTAAGCTGCAGGAGCAGTATCGTATAGAAAAAGGCTTATAATATCGTCAGGTTCTTCGTTTTATAAGGCTGCAGCTCCGCACTCTCTGCCGGCAGTTCTGTGATCAGGTAATCAATTTCCTGAAGGTCCGCTATCTTCATCTTCATAGAAGAGTTCAGCTTCTCGGAAATAGCCATGATGGCAACTTTGTCAGCAGCTTTGATCATCGCCTTCTTCACCTGTATCGTTTCCCAGTCAGAATCCGTTAACCCGTTAGCCGGATCAATAGCATTGGTGCCAATGATGCAAAGGTCCGCCTTGATATTAGAAAGGTATTCAAACACTTCACCACTCACAGACATCTGGCTATACGCAGAGATCTGCCCTCCGATCACAATGGTCTTGATCATCGGTTTATCCAGTAACTCAACCGCAGAAAGCACATTTACGGTAATAAAAGTAGCCCGCAGGGTTACCGGTATCTTCTTAATGAACTCCCGGATAGTAGTTCCCCCGCCGATCAGCACAATAATATCATCCCGCAATAATTGCAGTGTTTTCTCTGCGATCACTGCTTTATTGTTCTGCGCATAGGTTTCTGATTCATGCCCGTAATGATAGGCGATAGACATAGCCCCGCCTTTGATCTTCACCACTTCTCCATCCTCAGCCAGTTCATTAACGTCCCGGCGGATCGTATCCTCAGATACATTGATAAGGGTTACAAGGTCGCTGTAGGTAATACGCGTGTGAATGTTCACCTGTTTAATGATCAGTTTCTTCCTGGCCTTTTTGGTCAGCGAAACCGGGGGTAACTGGTCCTGCGTGTTAATATCCATATCCATAGTCATCTACGGTTGATGTTAATAAAAATAATCAGAATCTGCAAGGTCAATCCGACAAAAATAGAATTTACCGCACAATTTCGCACTTTTTGTGCATTAAATAATTTTTCTGCGGCAAATTTAGTGCTTAGTGTAAATACTACATAATATTAAATAATTAAAATTCAATACTTTAATACCAAATCGCTTAAAGTGAATGAGAAAATATTTGCAGTTTATGCAATTATTTTATGCAAATAATTTGCAGAAACGATTCTAATTACTACTTTTAGTCAAGGATTTTGCATTATTTGAATATTTATCAACCAAACCACAGCGATGAAAACACGTAAACTGGCTGCTTTCTCAAAACTGCTCTTGTTGCTCTGCAGCGTGCTGTTTTGCAGTAAAAGCATCGCCCAATCTTCTCCCGTACAACTCTCAGGTACGGTATCCAGTGCTGCAGACGGACAAAAAATTATCGGCGCCACTATCTCCGTACTTAACCAGAAAGGTGTAGGCGCCGTAACTGATGTGGATGGTAAATTCTCTTTGAAGGTACCCGCTCAGCAAGGTGCCATTCAACTCGTAATTACTTTTATCGGTTACGAAACAAAACAGGTAACCGTACAACCCGGCCAAACCACAGTAGATATCCAGCTCGCAGAAAATACCAAAGCCCTGGATGAATTTGTAGTAACAGCGCTCGGTATTAAAAAACAAAGAAAAGTATTGACCTATGCGGTAACAGAAGTAAAAGGAAGTGAATTCACCCAGGCCCGTGAGATCAACGTTGCAGACGCACTCACTGGTAAAATTCCCGGTGTGAACGCCTCCAGTCTTGCCGGTGGCCCTGGCAGTTCCAGCCGTGTAGTGATCCGCGGTAACGGTTCTTTCAGTGATAACCAGCCACTGTACGTGATCAATGGTATGCCCATAGATAACTCCACGGGTAACTCTCCGCAAAGCGGTAACGCCTCCATTGGTCTGAATGCAGACAGGGGAGATGGTATCGGAGGGATCAACCCGGATGATATTGAATCCATCACTGTGTTGAAAGGTGGGCCCGCTTCTGCATTGTACGGCTCCCGTGCTGCAAACGGTGTGATCCTCATCACCACAAAGAAAGGTGTGAAACAAAAAGGTATCGGCCTGGATTACAATTCCACCTTCACTTTTGAAACACCTTCCATCATCCCCGATTGGCAATATGAATATGGCCAGGGACAAGGTGGCCTGAAACCTGTAACACAGGCAGATGCCATTGCTTCAGGAAGACTTTCCTTCGGTCCCAAACTGGATGGCAGCAATGTAATTCAGTTCGATGGTGTAAGCCGCCCTTACGTTGCACAGAAAAACAATATCAAAAATTTCTACAGGACGGGTACCACTTTCACTAACACAGTGGCAGCATCCGGGGGAAATGAATCCCTTAACTACCGCCTCTCTTTATCTGATATGAATAATCAGGGCCTGGTACCGCATTCGCAATTGAACAAGAAGATAGGAACACTGGCCCTGGTAGGCAATCTTTCCAAACGATTGACAATAGAAGGTTTCGCACAATACAATGTAGAGAAAGCTATTAGCCGCGCCAACGTTTCCGATGCACCAGGTAACCCTAACTGGGGAACTTACATGCTCGCGAATTCTGTAGACATAAGGAACCTTGCTCCCGGATATGATAAACTAACAGGTGCAGAAACACTCTGGAACCCCTCCGGTTTTGCCAGTAACCCGTATTTCGTAGTGAATAACTTCATCAATAACGATAACCGGAACCGCTTTATCGGAAGCGCTTCCATTAAGTATAACATATTGGATAACCTTTTCGTAAAAGGCCGCTTCACGCACGATTATACTTCCATCATCTGGAACGGGGTAGTGCCAACAGGTACAGCCTACGCACCGAAAGGATTCTATCAGCAATCCACTACCGGCATCACAGAGACCAATGCGGAACTCACGCTGAACTACCAGGGGAAATTTGGTAAAGACTTCAGCCTCGATGTAATGGCCGGCGGTAACCAGCAAAAAGGTAAAGGGCAATCCACTACCTTGTTGGGTACCGACTTTGCAGAACCTGGATTCTATGATCCTTCCAACGTGGTAAGTCTCACTACCAACAATGCACTCTCCCGCAGAGCCGTGAATTCTGTATTCGGTAGTATCGACCTGGGGTATAAAGACATCATCTTCCTTACTGCCACCGGCCGTAACGACTGGTTCTCCACACTCTCGCCCAAAAGCAATGATGTATTCTACCCATCTGCCGGTATCAGCTTCATCTTATCCGAAGCCGTGAAATTACCATCCTGGATCTCTTACGCAAAACTGCGTGCGAGCTGGGCAGAAGTAGGTGGCGGTGCACCATTGGCGTATTCGCTGAATCAAACATACAGCCTTGTTCCCGGTGGTGGTCACTTTGGCCAGCCCTTACAGGCCCCTACCCAAACAGTAGGTACCACTTCCGGTCTGCTGAATGCACCGAACCCCAACCTGAAACCTTTCAAAACCAGGACAACGGAAGCCGGTTTCGAAGCGCGTTTCCTGAAAGGCCGTCTCTCTGCCGACTTCGCAATCTACGACAGGAAAACAACAGACGATATTGTACAGGTAAGTACCTCTACCGGTTCCGGTTATAACTTTACTTTCCTCAACGTAGGCGAAATGAGTAACAAAGGAGTGGAACTCCGCCTGAGTGGTACGCCAATTAAAGGAAAAAACTTTATCTGGGAAGTAGATTTCAACGCTGCATATAATAAGAACGAGGTAGTAAAGCTCGCACCCGGCCTGGACCGTATCCAGATGGACGCTGCAGTGAATAACTATGCTTTCATCTTTGCTGAAGTAGGTAAACCCTTCAGTACCATTAAAGGATACAAAGTAAAGAAGAACGAAAACGGCCTGCCCATCTTCAATTCCAAAACCAATAGCTTTGAAGCCACTACAGGTCTGGAAGATCTTGGAACAGGTGTATCTCCATGGACAAGCGGTATCAACAACTCCTTTAGCTATAAACGTTTCAACTTCAGCTTCCTGATAGACAGCAAATTTGGTGGTCATGTATATTCCGGTACCAACCTTTATGCTACCCGTTTTGGATTGCACAAGATCACATTGCCCGGTCGTGATGGTGGTTTAACAGTTACCGGCGTGGATGAAGAGAATAAACCCTTCACTAAAACATTCACCGGCGCACAGCTGCAGGCTTATTATGATAACTATAAGAACCAGTCAGAGCGTTTCGTATATAAATCAGACTTTATCAAACTGCGCCAGGTGATACTGGGTTACAACATTCCGGCGAGTGTATTCTCCTTTGCCAAACTGCAATCCGTATCTGTTTCTTTTGTGGCAAGGAACCTGTTCATCCTGTACAAGGATGCACCAAACATCGATCCTGAATCCACTTTCAATAACTCCAACGCACAAGGTTTTGAAATGTTTGGGGTGCCACGCACAAGAAGTTATGGCCTGAACCTGATGGTTAAATTTTAAATGAACTCACTATGCAACGATTTGCTAAATATACATTCACCCTGCTATTGGGCGCTTCATTAGGATTCTCTTCCTGTGATAAGGGTTTTGAACAGCTGAATACCAACCCGAATGCCTCCACCAAACCCAATGTGGATTACCTCTTTTCACAGAGCATCCTCAAAGGGAATTACGTATACGACCGTGCGTATTTTTATACTTCCTACATTACCTGCGGTAATTACGTGCAGCACTTTGCTACTGCTAAAGAACTGGCAGGAGCTGGTTCCGGTGATAAGTACGGTGTGCATGATCAGTACCAGTCGTTTTATTTCCGGTATACTTATACCAATGTACTCACTACATTGAAGGAGCTGGATAAAGCTGCCACTGCTCCTGAGTTTGTGAACAAAAGAGCTGCTGCCAGAATCTGGAAAGTGATGCTGATACAGCGTATCACAGACCTCTATGGCGATGTACCATACAGCCAGGCCAACCTGGGTGGTACAGAAGGATTGTTCCTTCCTAAGTACGATGCCCAAAGTGAGATCTATGACGGCATGTTGAGAGAGCTCGATGAAGCTATCAAAGCCTTTGATCCTGCACAGCCTAAATACGGAAAAGCAGACTTCCTGTTTGAAGGAGATATTCCCAAATGGAAGAAGTTCGGTTACTCTTTGATGTTGCGTGTAGCGATGCGTTTGCAAAAAAGAGATGAGAACAAAGCAAAAGAGTGGGCATTAAAAGCTATCCAGGGAGGTATCATCCTTACAGCTGCAGATCAGGCCGTGGTGAAATATACCAATGGTCCGCAGATCTATAATAGTAATCCGGTAGCCTATGAACTGGTAGGGCAGGATTATGTATCCGGTTCAAACGGTTTGAACAATACAGAATTCGGCAAGTTCAGCAAAACCTTCATCGATGCCCTGCAAAGCCGTAATGATCCAAGGTTATCCGTTGTGTCCGTAGTATGGAATGGTGCTACGCCGGATACCACTGCTACTGCACAGAAAGGTTTGCCAAATGGCACCAATGGAAAACCTGCCAACTTCAATACTTACTCTGAACCAAATCCTGCAACTATCCTGCAATACGCTGCCCCGCTGATCGTACTCAGCGCAGCGGAAACTAATTTCCTGCTCACTGAGGCCATCGTTCGTGGCTGGACTGCCGGAAATGCTGCGGATACTTACAGAACAGGGGTGGAAACTGCTTTGAAGAATTGGGCATTATTTGGTGCTGCCGGTGTAATTGCTCCTGCAAGGATCACTGCTTATACAACAGCGAATGCATTGAATACAGCCGGCACATTAGCGGCACAGCTCAACCAGATCCATACGCAATTCTGGATCGCCTCCTTACTGGATGAACAGGAAGCCTATGCCAACTGGCGCCGTACCGGATATCCTGTACTTGTTCCGGTGAACTTTGTGGGCAATGCTACAGGCGGTACCATCCCCAGAAGGATCCCTTATCCGGTTCCTGAACAGGGGATCAATAAAAAGAACTATGACGATGCGGTTGTTCGCCAGGGTGCAGATAACCTGATCACAAGAATATGGTGGGATAAATTATAAGGATGAGAGTTATTTGCCTTGCTATATGTCTGATAACCTATGCAACAGTACAGGCCCAAAGGATCAGCGCACCTGCGCTGATCCCCGCGCCTGTAGAAATGCAGGTACAGGCAGGCGTTTTTCAGTTGCAGCCCCAGACAGTGATTGTTGCACCGGATGAGCTGAGGACCGTTGCCACCCTGTTAAACGAATACATCGGTTTTGAATTACCCATACAACAAACCTCCGGTGCAAAAGGCATTTATTTACATATAGATGCAAATGCCGTAAAAGAAGCAGAAGGTTACCGCTTATCTATCAGCCAAAACGAGATCAGGATCACCGGGCATGACGAAGCCGGTATCCTGCACGCTATCCAGACTTTAAGACAACTAAATAACAATGGCAGCATACAAAGCTGTACTATCAAAGATTATCCCCGCTTTGCCTACAGGGGCATGCACCTGGATGTGAGCCGGCACTTTTTCCCGGTTTCGTTTGTGAAACATTTTATAGACATCCTGGCACAATACAAATACAATAATTTTCACTGGCATCTTACAGATGATCAGGGTTGGCGGATAGAGATCAAAAAATACCCGGGGCTTCAATCCGTTGCGGCATGGAGGGATGAAACATTGATAGGGCATAAGAAAGAGTTGCCGCATCGGTTTGACGGGATAAGGTATGGCGGATATTATACGCAGGAAGAAGTGAAAGATGTGATCGCATACGCAACGGCCCGCCGGATAAATGTGATCCCTGAAATTGAAATGCCCGGTCATGCCCTGGCTGCTTTAGCTGCCTATCCTTCGCTGGGTTGTACAGGAGGCCCCTATAAAACAGCCACCTTCTGGGGCATTTTTGATGATGTGTTCTGCGCCGGAAAGGACAGCACATTCAACTTCCTGGAAGATGTACTGGATGAAGTGATCGCGTTATTCCCTTCTCCTTACATTCACATTGGCGGAGACGAATGCCCTAAAACAAGATGGAACGCCTGCCCCCTTTGCCAGCTACGCATGCAGCAGGAAAAACTACCGGATGCAGATGCCCTGCAAAGCTATTTTATCAAACGCATTAATAAATACGTCCGCAGCAAAGGCCGCAAGATCATTGGCTGGGACGAGATCCTGGAAGGTGGACTGGCAGAAGATGCCACAGTAATGAGTTGGCGAGGCACAGAAAGTGGTGCTGCCAAACAGGTGATCATGACGCCGGAAGATGAATTGTACTTCGACCATTATCAGTCTTTATATACAGAAGAACCTTTAGCGGCCGGAGGATATACTCCTTTGCAGGAAGTATACGCCTACGAGCCGTTAAAAGATGTGAAAGGTATCCAGGGCCAGCTCTGGAGTGAATATCTCCCCACTGCAGCGCAGGCAGAATACATGTTGCTGCCACGCGCCATTGCTTTAGCGGAAGTGGCCTGGAGCCCGCAACATGTGAAGGATTATTTCGGTTTCGTACGTCGGTTGAAAAAACAGTCTATACAATTCAATGAGGATATCAGCTACAAAGAAAAAGTTGTTTACAAAGAAAAATTACTGATCACCCTCCAGGGAAGAGCTGCCATCTACTACACAACGGATGGCAGCGTCCCTGATGCTAAAAGTAAAAAGTACAGCGGACCTATTGCTATTACACGCTCCTGTGTACTCAAAGCTAAAAATGAAGACCGCATATTCACGCAGGCATTTAATATCCACAAAGCAGTAGGCGCCACTGTTACACTGGCACAACCTCCTAATACCCGCTACACAGGCAATAGTAATATACTCGTAAACGGCATCTTTGGCAGCAACCGCTACAACGACCAGCAATGGCTGGGCTTCAGTGGCCGTGACCTGGATGCAGTAATTGACCTCGGTGCAATACGTACTATCCAACAGGTAGGGGCAAATATCCTTAACTATCACTGGCAAAGGATGTGGGAACCCGTTTCACTGAAATTCTATACTTCGGAAGATGGCATGAACTATAAGCTGGTTGCCGAAGAGAATAGCTTTCCGATGAACGGTATTAATAACATCCGCCTGAAGGTAGGAGCTGTTAAAGCCCGTTACTTAAAAGTAACAGGCACGAATAAAGGCACCATTCCAACCGGAGAATACGGAGCAGGAGGGAATGGGTTATTAATGATAGATGAGATCATTGTGGAATAAAACCAATCAATATAAAAAACGATCCGTGTACCGGTCTTTAAAAACAGAAATCCGGGTACCCGGAGCCGGTAAACATGGAATAAAAGAGAAAGAATGGCTTTTGTAATCGTTGCATGCTGTATTGCTTTACTGATCCTCCTGCTCACATGGGGCAAGCTGAATGCTTTTCTGGCTTTCCTCATAGTAGCCATTGTATCAGGCATATGGCTAAACGTACCGGTACAAAAGATCCCCGCAGCTTTACAAAAAGGAATAGGAGACACCGTCGGCAGCCTGATGATGATCTTAACATTAGGTGCCATGTTAGGGAAACTGGTAGCGGAAAGTGGCGCAGCCAAACAGATCGCCAACACCCTCATGCAAACCTTCGGCCCTCGATATGTACAATGGGCATTACTGATAGCAGGTTTTATCATCGGTATTCCATTATACTATGGTGTAGGATTTGTACTGATGGTCCCGCTGATCTTTTCTGTGATCTACCAGTATAAGTTACCTGCAGTATATATCGGTTTACCAACCCTGGCAGCACTATCAGTCACCCATGGTTTCCTGCCTCCGCATCCTTCACCGGTTGTACTGGTAGGCCAGTTCAATGCGAATATGGGCCTCACGCTCATGTACGGCCTGGCAGTAGCCATCCCCGCAGTGATCATCGCCGGCCCGGTTTTCGCAAGGTGGCTGAAGAAAATACCCACAGGCCCTTTACAACTGTTCAAGGGGAATACAGAACACACTAAACCATTACCCGGCAAACTCAACAGTTTTCTCACAGCCTTGTTACCTGTATTCCTGCTGATGATCACAACAATCCTTCCAAAGAATAATTTCACAGGAGATGCACCAATAGTGATGCTGTTTTGCCTGCTGATAGCTACTTTTACACTAGGTATACTGCAACAAACCCCCGTGAAGGCAGTGATGAGCACTTACACAGAAGCTGTTAAAGATGTGGCCATGATATTGCTGATCATTGCAGGCGCGGGGGCTTTGAAAGAAGTACTTGCACAAAGCGGTGTAAGTGAACAGATCGCAATGGAAATGCAAACCTGGCCAATCCACCCGCTGGTACTGGGTTGGTTGATGGCTGCCATCATCAGGGCCTGTGTAGGTTCCGCCACCATCGCAGGAATTACAGCAGCAGGTATGGTAGCGCCGTTAGTATTGAAGGGCTATGCGGATCCTAATTTGATGGTATTATCTGTCGGAGCAGGAAGCCTCATGTTCTCCCATGTGAACGATGCCGGTTTCTGGATGTTTAAAGAGTACTTTAACCTGAGCTTGAAGAACACGCTGCTCTCCTGGTCCATAATGGAAACGATCGTAGGGATAGCAGGACTGGCAGGCGTATTAATACTGGATACAATTATATAAAATACAATTAGATATGAAAAACACCAAAGCCGAAGAGCAACTGGAAAAGACCGGATTAACATTACCACCTGCCCCCTCACCACTGGGCGTTTACAAACCATTCCTGATAGATGGTAAGTATCTCTATCTCTCAGGCCATGGCCCTGTGAAGAACGATAAGTCGCTGATCATTGGCCGTATCGGGGAAGATATGGATATGGAAGAAGGCAAGCTGGCAGCACAGCAGGTAGGGCTTACCATGTTGTCCACCATCAAAACCCATGTGGGATTGGATAAAGTAAAGCGCGTGATCAAAGTGCTGGGCATGGTGAACTGTACCCCTGATTTTGAGCGTCATCCTTATGTGATCAATGGTTGCAGCGAACTGTTCGCAAAAGTATGGGGAGAGGAGAATGGTATCGGAGTAAGAAGTGCTGTAGGTTTCGGCTCTTTGCCGGATAATATCCCGGTGGAAATAGAAGCCTTGTTTGAGTTATACTAAGCGCCATATCGCAGGAAATATTTACATTCGGGGTCATGAATGATAGCCTTGCAGCCTTTGGAGAGTTTTTGCTGAGATTGCACAGCAACAATGGTAAGCGTTTCCAGCAAACAGATGGATATACTGCCTATTATGCCGGTGCGGAAGCGAACGTATGTGTGCTGTTGGCCCGCTTAGGCATGAAAGTGGAATACATTAGCAGGGTGCCGGATAACGACCTTTCCGCTGCCGGTCTTCAACAATTGAGAGGCCACGGCGTAGGAACTAAGCACATCGTATACGGCGGTTCCAAACTAGGATTATACTTCACCGAAGCCGGCAATCAGATCAGGCCCACAAGAGTGATCTACGACCGTACAGGCAGTTCTTTCGCAGAACTGCAAACCGGGGACATCAACTGGAGCAATGTTTTGGAAGAGCAACAATATTTTCACTGGTCAGGCGTAGCAGCTGCTTTATCCGAAAGCGCTGCTGATGTTTGTAAAGAAGCCATAGAGGCAGCGCGGAAGAAAGGGATCACTATTTCTGCAGATTTCAACTACCGCGCTACTTTATGGAAATACGGAAAAGCGCCGAAGGAAGTAATGCCCGCTTTATTACAACACAGCCAGGTAGCTGTAGCAGACCTGGATGCGGTAAAGATCTATTACGGCATTGAAACAGATCCCGGATTATCATTAGAAGAACGCTTCAGGCAAACCCACAAAGCCCTGAAAGCCCACATGCCGCATCTGAAAACACTGGGCATGAGCTTCCGGAAACCAGGAGGCATCTACTGTGCCGCCTTAGCCCATGAGGATAATTATTATTATACAGAAGGCTTCTCCCTGCAGAATATCACAGACCAGATAGGCACCGGCGATGCTTTTACAGCAGGCATCCTGTACGGTCTGATGAATAAATACCCATCACAGGAGATCATTAACTTCGCCACTGCCTGCGGCGCCTTAAAACAAAGCATCCCCGGAGATTGGGCTGTTATTAGTAAAAAAGAGATAGAGGAAATGGTGGCAAATGGAGTTTCCGGGAGAGTGACGAGATGAAGCTAATCATAACCCGCCTAATACAGCAGTAATAAGTAAAAATGCCCCTGCAACTGTTCGCGCAGTTTTTTGTAAGCTGTTTTTTTTAACGAGTGTACGGTTCCTTCGGCAATCCCCATTTCAGCTGCAATCTGCGGTTTTTTTAAACCTTCCATGGAATAGCTGATCACAGTCCGCATTTGGGGAGGCAATGCTTCAATAGCCTTACGTACCATTAAAAAGGTTTCCTGCTCTATAATGTTCTCTTCAAAAAAAAATTCCAGTTCATTTTTCGCCTCCTGTAAATAACTGGCACCAACCTGCATCCGCTTTATAATGTTAAGACAGCGGTTGCGGGCTACCATGTATACAAAACTTTTTACCTTATAAATAGAATCGAAATCAGCCCGCTTTTCCCAATACGTTAATAAAGCCTCCTGAGCAATGTCTTTACACTGTTCTTCATCCTTAATGTACTTAAAAGAAAATGCACACAGTATCGGGAAATAGTCTTCAAAAAACTCCTTGAAAGAGTGTTTATCGCCATTTCCAATTGCCAATACAATATTTTGCATAATGCATTTTTGAATTCTCTGTACCCCCAAAACAAACTTATAGAAAAAAAAGTAACATTTTTTTATTTTCTGACTACCCCGGTTTGCAAATGAGATTGTTATAGGAGTATAAAAATAACTAAGGACTCAATACAGTCAGATTTACCAAAAGGTGAATCATAATAAATTGAATACCATCAACTAATAAGTTATGGAAGTTAATAGGGAATATTTTAGGATATCAGAGTTGATGGCTGCTTTTTCTACCGGTTCTCAAACAGAGGAAGATGAAAAAGAGCTGCAGTTATGGCTGCAGGAGGATGAAAGGAACCAACGTTTATGGGAACGGCTGATGAACAGGGAGACTTATGAAGAAAACAACCGTTTAAGTGGGAAGTTCCCGGCAAATGAAGCCTGGGCAAAGATTGAAGCATCTTTGGATAACGATAGCAAGGTGCGGAAAATGAAACCCTGGCGGAACATCATGAAGTATGCAGCAATCCTGTTAGGAGTTCTATCAGTTGGAACGCTTTACTGGTGGAACCAATCAACGGTGAAATCTCCCATTGCAGAACAACAGATACCTGCCGGTTCGGTAGGAGCGAAGCTCACTTTGGGTAACGGGCGCGTAGTGGATATTTCAAAGAACAATTCGCTTGAAATCACAGAGACCGATGGGACCAGGATTGCAACAGATTCAGGGAATATAGATTATTCAATGGCTGATATGGCTACCGGCACCCCTGTGCTAAATGAAATACAAACAATGACCGGTATGGAGTATTCGGTAACCTTATCAGATGGTACCCGGATATTTTTAAATGCGGAAACAAAGCTGAAATTCCCTGTGGCTTTTAAAGGAACGGATCGCACGGTGGAGTTAACAGGAGAGGCTTACTTTGATGTGGCTAAAGATGCGAAACACCCTTTTATTATAAAAAATGGAAATGTAGCAGTAAAGGTGCTTGGTACATCGTTTAATTTCAGGGCCTATGCCGATGAGCAGAATGTGGTAACAACACTTGCAGAGGGAAAAGTGGCCGTTAGTTCAGGTGGGGAATGGCGCCACATTGTTCCTGGTGAGCAGGCTGTTGTAACTGTGGGATCTGGTAAAATGGAGGTGCGAAGGGTAGATGTAATGTTTTACACCGCATGGCGAACAGGTAGGTTTGTATTCAGGAATGAGGAATTGGGAGAGGTGCTAAAGCAATTGTCCAGGTGGTACAGGTTTGAATATCGCTTTGAAGATGAGGGTGCAAGATCAATTGAGATAGGAGCCAGTTTTGACCGCTACAATAGCATGGCCCCTATTATTGATATGCTGGGATCTACCGGGCTGGTTAAGGTAAAGTTTGTTGATAAAGTATTATATATATCGTCTGTAAAATAAAAACGCGCCAGGTGGTCGTAACACCTGACGCTGATAAAACCAATCTCTCACATTTTAAGCAACCAAATCTATGGGAAAAGAACGAGAATATCTTCCCTGTCATCAAAGGAGATGGCCCAGACTCCTGTTTATTGTAAAATTGAAAGCATTGCTCATCCTGGCCCTCTGCTTTCAACTCTCTGCAAAAGTACATTCGCAGGATAAGGTGACGCTGAAGATGGAGCATGCGTCTTTAGAGCAGGTAATTTGGGAAATACAGAAGCACACCAGATTTGTGTTTATGTATGGAACAAAGGAAATTGAAAAGGTCAATGATCTCACTTTGAATGTAACCGGCGAATCTGTTGATCAGATCCTGGAAAAGTGCCTCCGCAATACAGACCTGGTCTATAAAATTTCGGGGAATGCAATTGTGATCAAGCGAAAGGATAGTAAGAAAACTGGCCCCATAAAAGGGATCGTAAAGAACAAAAAAGGGCAGCCTTTGCCGGGAGTGACCATTCTGTTAAAGGGTACCGAAATCAAGGCTTTTACCGATAAGGACGGGATGTTTGGCCTATCTGTACCAGATGGTGTTAAAGCCGAACTTGTTTTTTCTTTTATCGGCATGCAACGGCGCAGTATCACTTATGCAAAGTATGATGAGAATGAACCGGTGGAGATTGTACTTGAAGACGAGATCAAAGTGGTGGATGAAGTGGTTGTAACCGGATTTCAAACCATCCGGAAGATGGAAATGGTGGGTTCCGCCAATACCATTAGGCGGGAGGACTTGTTCTTTAATGGAACGAATACAATAGAACAGATGCTGCAGGGAAAGCTGCCCGGGTTGCTTGTGCTGAACAACAGCGGTTTAGTAGGGCCACGGCAAAAAGTGCGTATACGGGGTACATCCACGCTCCTGGGTAACCAGGAACCGGTATGGGTAGTAGATGGTATTATCCAGGAAGATCCGATTCCATTTAAGGCCCAGGAACTGGATAGTTATGGGGCAATTACCCAGGATAATTTTGATATGATCCGCACTTTTATCGGGAATAGCATTTCCTGGTTAAATCCAAACGATATAGAAGATATTACGATACTAAAAGATGCTTCGGCCACCGTTTTATACGGTGTTAAAGCAGCCAACGGTGTTATCCTGATCACCACTAAAAAGGGTCAAAAGGGCAGGGTTTCTATCAATTACTCCGGCAATACAACGGTTACGAGCAGGCTCACCTACGACAAGATGAATTTAATGAATTCAAAAGAGCGTATTGACGTTTCCAGGGAGATTTACGACAAAAGATTGTATGGTGCCAGGTACACTGAGAAAGTTGGATATGAAAATGCCATCAGGCGTTACCTGAATAAAGAGATCTCTTATGCGGAGTTTGATAGTGAGGTAAAACGTTTGGAAACAGTGAATACAGATTGGTTTGACCTGTTATTTCAACAACCGGTAAGTTACAATCATTCCCTTAATGTTTCAGGGGGATCTGATCTTGTTCGTTATTATGCCTCCCTTTCAACCAACAAAACAAAGGGTGCGGCCAAAGGCAATGAATCAGGATCAAATACAGCTTCCATTAACCTGGATGCACAATTGAACAGGAAGCTCCTGCTGTCTATGAGGTTAAACGGAAACGTTACTAAAACAGAAGGTTTTTACCGGGTAGATCCTTATACATATGCTTCCACCTCCAGTCGCGCCATCCCGGCTTTTGACGATGCCGGAGGCCTGTTCTTTTATGAAAAGGGTTCTTCATCGTACAAGTATAATGTATTGAATGAACTGGCAAATACAGGAAATAAAAACGACACAAGGAATTTTAATGCTTATCTGAACTTAAAATATGATGTATTTAAAGGACTTCGTTTTGAAAGCATAATAGGTTTTGCCTCCAGCAACGCGGTAGGGGAATCTTTTGCTTCAGAAAGAAGCAATTACATTGCTGCAACTTTCCGTGGTTATGATTATGGTAAATATGCCCCGGGTGAAACTGAATACAAAGCTTCCCGCTTACCGCATGGGGGTGAATTGAATACCACGGAGGCCCGTACGTCTACTATTAACTGGAGGAACAGTCTTTCTTATAATCAGGTCCTTGGCAAACACCGGCTAAGTTTTTTACTTGGAGAAGAAAGCCGGAGCACTAAAGTAGACGGAACCTCAGGTACAGTATTTGGTTATTTTCCGGACAGGGGAAAGAATGTAACATTCCCCCCGCCTACAGTTACGCAAGGCGGCACCATTTATCCTAATGGTCTTTATAATGGATACATTACCTCACGTATCACAGACCGGAAATCCAACTTCCTGTCTGTATACGGCAGTGGTACTTATTCCTATCTTGAACGGTATGTGGCTACCGGAAGCATCCGCTGGGACGCTTCCAATCGTTTCGGACAAAATACACAGAACCGGTTTTTGCCAGTATGGTCTGCCGGTGTGCGCTGGAATGTACATAATGAGGACTGGATGAAAAACCAACATCTGATCAGCGAACTGAACTTCCGTGCAACTTATGGCTGGCAGGGAAACGTAGCAGAAAATTTTGGCCCTGAGTTAATAGCGCAGATCCCTTATACACCAATAGAGTACTATTCAGGAGAGTTTGCTTTACAGATCAAATCACTCCCTTATGCGGATCTGCGTTGGGAGAAAACCAAGACCGTTAATATGGGATTAGATCTGGGGATCATTAAGAACCGCTTCATGCTTTCTTTTGAATATTACCGGAAGAAATCTGAAGATGTGATCGTCTATAAAGAAGTGCCTTCAGAGTATGGTGTGAAAACCATGCCGGTGAATGGCGGTAATATGCTCAACCAGGGACTTGAGTTGCAACTCTCAGGTACTGCTTTACGCACCAAAAACTGGCTGTGGACACTGACCTTAAATACTTCCAGGAATATAAACAGGGTGGAAACTCCTTTCCCTACCGCCACCTGGTGGAATGGGGCTGTAAGCGGAACATTGAATAAAATTGGGTATCCCGTGTCTGCATTCTGGGCATTCCAGTACAAAGGGCCCAACCCGCAAACCGGTGTGCCTGAATTTGTAATGCCTACTGCAGCTGAGAATCCGAAAGCTATAACGGACGTAACAGAGTACATGAAGTACATGGGTAAATTTGAGCCTGATTTTTATGGCGGCATTTCTACTTTATTGCGGTATAAAACTTTTTCCCTGTCAACGGCATTTAATGTGAATATTGGTGGAAAGAAATTTCTTTATAATATGTTTCAGAGCAACTTTTTACCGAGTGCCTATGAAAATCTTCCGAAGGAATTTGTTAACCGCTGGAAAAAACCCGGAGATGAGAAATTTACATCTATCCCCACTATGCCTTCCATGAAGGCAGATGGGACGCAGAATGTATTATATTTTCCATCCGGATATGTCGGATATCCCTGGACTATGTATAACAACTCAGATGCCCGCGTAGTAAATGCTTCTTTTCTACGCTGCAACAACATTTCCCTATCCTATAATTTGCAGGAAAAGCTTTTGGCCCATTTATTCATGAAAAATCTGGCGCTGTCTGTATCGGTAAGCAATCCATTTATCATTGTAAGCAAAGAGTTTAAAGGAATGGATCCTGAAGTGGCTACCGGAAATCAGCCAATAACAAAAACGTGGTCGTTGGGATTGAATGCAAGTTTCTAACCGGCAAAAATGTGAATTATGAAGAACAGCATACTCAGAAATATACTGGTTTTTCTCCTGATCCTGTCTGCATCAGGATGTAAAAAATTCCTGGAAGAATACAGCCAGGACGAGGTACGGCCAGGCTCTGCAAATGATTTGCAGCAACTGATGATCGGCGAAGTATATCCGATCAAAACACATTTCATTAAATACATCGATCTGATGACGGATGATGTGACCAGCAATTTTGTAAATGATGAGAATACCTTATACCGCCTGTATAATGGAGAACCTGCCTTTACCTGGCGTGCAGACATGTTTGAGACGATGACAGATAAAGGTTTGGCTGCAGTAGATACCTACGAACATTATTATCGTTGTATAAAAGGCTGCAATGTGGTGCTGGACATGATTGAAAAGGTGAGCGGTTCCGAGGGAGATAAATCGAATGTGAAAGGGCAGGCCCTGGCTATGCGCGCTTATTACTATTTTATGCTGGTGAACCTGTTTTCCCAGCCTTATAATACAATAGGCCTGGACCTGGATAAAGCACCCGGAGTACCATTGATGCTCAGTTCGGTTGTGACGGATGAGCTGCCTTCCAGGGCTTCCATGAGGGAGGTCTACCGGCAGATTGAAGCAGATCTTTTGGCTGCTGCACCATTGCTGGAACAGTATGGCCAGAAAAACTCAAAGTTAAAAGCATCCGATCTGTTTGTTTATACGCTTTTATCAAGGATGTACCTCTACATGGAAAAATGGGATAAGTCAGTTGAGTATGCCGGTAAGGTGATTGAGCGTAAACCGCAGCTGCTTAAATTATCCAATTATACCATCCCGGTAAATACAGCTAACTCAACAGTGAATGTTTTTGATCTGAATAGTCCGGAAGCCATATGGATGTTTTCAAGCCATGAGGAATTTAACCAGTTCTTTGCTTTACCGGCAGCTTATGGTAAAGCACCGTTTTATGCGGTATCCCCTGAGCTGGAGGCGGCGTATGACTACAATTGGACAACCGGCGCGGCAAACAAAAAGGACCTGAGACCTGCTTTCTTTTATGTAAGGTATTACATCTCGGCAACCACCTATGATGTGAAACTATTATACGGCTCAAAAACAGGCAGCAGTTATTATACGAAAGGAATGAGAGTGGCTGAACTGTACCTGAACAGAGCAGAGGGCCTGATACAGCAATACCTGAAAAATGGCGATGAAGCCCTTCGCATGGCAGCACTGGCGGACTTAAATCATTTAAGGGAATACCGGTATGATACGAGAACTGTTAGCTATCAACCGGTAAACATTGCAAACGGCCAGGCCCTTCTTGAATTCTGCAGGGAAGAAAGAAGACGCGAGCTGTGCTTTGAAGAACATCGCTGGTTTGATCTGAGGCGTTATGGTATGCCACAGCTTAAACATACATTCAGGGGTTTTGAGAACCAGTCTCCCAGAGAGTATATATTGGAAAAGGGAGATAAACGTTATGTTTTGCCCTTACCTCAAACCGTACTGCAAAGAAACCCAAATCTAACACCAAACCCATAAACAGAGATCTATATGATAAGATTTAATGTGGGAGCAATCCTGCTCCTGCTGTGTGTGATCACAGCAGGCTGCGATAAAAAAGAAGAGGCTTTGATTGCAACTAAAGAGCCTGAAGCTGTATACGGCGACTTTACATTACCTCAGGGGGAGCATGACTATGACAATAACATTGTAGATTTTTATAAAAAATACAATACGCTTATACTCTATAAGTTTGAGGATAAGGATATTTTCTGGGACGTGCAAAGGTCAATAAATCAGTGTAAGTACAACCCCGTAACTAATAAAACAACCAGCGGGTATCTGTATACCCGGGCAGACGAGACTTACATCTCCCAGCAACTGAGTTTATTGCACGAAAAATTCTTCAGGTACTTTTCAGATGATTTCCTTAAGCAACATCTCCCAAGAAAAATATTCCTGATGGATAAATACCTCCTGGTAAGTGCAGGAACAGGCACACCTGATAAGCAAACAAGTGTAAAATACGCGGCAACTGCAGGAATAGATTACCTGGGTGTAACAGGAGGCGGAAAAGAGATCCTCACCATGACGGCGGCTGAAAAATATACTTATAAAGGAGAAATAGTCAACTTTTTCCTGCAGCGGCTGATCAGCAATGGTACAATTGTTCCTCCGGCTGCTTTTACAGACCTGACCAATTATTCATTGTCTATGCCTACCTGGGAGATCACCTATGGGAATGGGATCATTGATTGGAACCGCAGGCAGCCATTAACAGACTGGGCAGCTTATGTTGAGCTGCTGGTGAAGAATACGGACGCAAAACTAAATGCCACGGGAGGTTTTTTAAACCCGGCCATCGATAATAAAGGCACCATAAGGAAAAAGTGTAACGTAGTGATCAATCACTTTAAAACCCGGTTTAATATCGATCTGCAGGCCATTGGAAATGAACTGTAGGATCACAAGAAATAAATACTGCATATGCACACCTTACTGTTACATCTTTTTTTATTATTAAACCAGGGCTTTTCACCCGCCGATCCATACAAATTCTCTATTGACGGGAGGATAGAAGGAATAACCACCGGGAAATTTGCCGTTTTATCCACGGAGGGGAAGGAGCTGCTTTCCATACCCATCAAAGAAGGGAAGTTTTATTTGAAAGCTGAACTTAAAGAAACAGGGCAATATATTATCCAGGTGAATGAAGCCAAAAGATATTGTTTTCTGGACGGCCGTGAGATGACGCTTTTCTGTTCCTACAAAAATATAGATGCAGCCAGTTTGAAAGGTTCCCCGGCAAATGAACTATACCGGCAGTATTATCAAATGATCGCGGAAAAATTAGATAATAAAATTAACGGTATACTCAGGGAATATAGGGCGGCCTTGCATGATGGAGACACAGTTTTAGCTGATCAGAAGATAGACCTGATCTTACAACTCGAAGAACAGCGGTATCCCATAACTAAAGAATTTGTACAGAACAACCGGAACAATGTTTTTTCTGCATACATATCGGATGTGGTGAAAGATGAAAGCTTTGAAAAAGGAAAGGAGCTCTACGGGATCCTGTCGGAACAAATTCAGCATAACTATTTCGGAAAGCTGTTGAAACAGCATGTGGATGAACTGAAGATTTCAGCTATAGGTGCCGTTTCTCCGGATTTTAAGATCCGGTCAGAAACAGGAGAACTTGTTTCCTTGTCTTCTCTGAAAGGCAGGATCCTGGTATTGGACTTTTGGGCTTCCTGGTGCGGGCCATGCATCCAGGAAATGAAGTACCTCAAAAAGATGTATTCCGGGCTTGAAAAAGGAAAAATAGCGTTTGTCAGCATTTCTCTGGACGACTCACCAGGGAAATGGAAAGAAGCATATGAAAAAGAACAGGTCCCCTGGATAAATCTTCATGAAGAAAAGGGATGGAAGGATTCAGAGATCCGTAAACTGTATGGCATACATACCATTCCCTTTGTGGTGTTGCTGGATGAGCAAGGGAGGATAGTCGCCAAAAACCTGCGCAGAGGAGGTTTGCAGGCTAAGCTGCAAGAGCTGTTGAACAAATAAAATGTAAAAGCTTAAAAAGAAATATGGAAGAACTGATTGTAAAGGTCGAAAAATTATCTCATCGCTATAGTGCCCAGTGGGCTGTACGTGATCTCGATTTTGAGATCTACAGGAACGGCATCTACGGACTTTTAGGCTCTAACGGCGCAGGAAAATCGACCACAATGAATATCATGTGTGGCGTATTAAAGCAGACCGAAGGAAATATTTACATTAAAGGGATCAATATCAGGGAAAACCCGGTTGAGGCCAAACGCCACATCGGCTTTTTGCCACAGAAGCCCCCATTGCATATGGAACTCACTGTCAGGGAGTACCTGAGTTTCTGTGCAAAGTTAAGAGATATCCCTGCAAAAGAGGTAACAAGGTCGGTTAATGAAGTGATGGAGCGCTGTTCCTTGGCACATTTTAGTAACCGGTTGACCCGTAACCTTTCCGGCGGCTACCAGCAGCGTGTAGGAATTGCACAGGCTATTATACACAAGCCGGACCTGGTGGTGCTGGATGAACCTACCAATGGTTTGGATCCGAACCAGATCTTTGAGATCCGTCACCTGATCAAAGAGATTGCGCACGAACGTACTGTTGTATTGTCAACACATATCCTTTCTGAAGTGCAGGCCACCTGTAAATACATCAGAATGATTGAGCAGGGACGGGTTGTTTTCTCCGGAACCATAGATGAATTTGATAATTACATTGTTCCGAACAGCCTGATGGTATCGCTGAGAGGAATGCCGCCTGCAGATGAATTGCTGACGATCCCCGGAGTAATAGAAGTAGAAGAGCTGGGCGGCCCGAAATATCGCCTGCGCTTCAATGATGGGCATGATGTGTCTAAACACGTAGTAGAGATCAGTGTTGCCCGTAACTGGGAACTTACCGAAATATACACGGAGAAAGGCTCTATGGATGCTGTTTTTGCAGAATTGTCGAAAAAATAAATTAAAGCAGAGAATACACATAAATGAAAAAGATACTCAATATAGCGATCACTGAATTACAGACCTTATTTTATTCGCCTGTTGCCTGGTTGATCCTGGTGGTTTTTACATTCCAGATGAGCGTGGGGTTTTCCGGCTTATTGGAAGGCTGGGTAAATTATTTTGCCACAGGCCGTCATGCTACGGAAATAACATTTGATATTTTTACCAGCAGATACGGTATGTTTTCGAGGGTTCAGCAATATTTATACCTGTATATTCCTTTGCTGACCATGAGTTTGATGAGCCGGGAGTTTAGCAGTGGTTCCATCAAACTGCTGTACTCATCGCCGGTTACCAACGTACAGATCATCCTGGGTAAATATCTGTCTATGATCATATATAGCCTGATATTGATCGGCATCATCATGATCTTTGGTTTGTATGGTGTATTTACTATTAAGAACTACGAGCTTGCAACTGTGCTTTCCGGTGTTTTGGGCTTGTTTTTACTGATCAGCGCATATGCTGCTATCGGTTTGTTTATGTCCAGCCTCACTCCCTACCAGGTAATAGCAGCAATAGGTACTTTAGTAATATTAGGCTTGTTAAGTTATGTGAGCAGTATGTGGCAGGATATTGCTTTTGTGCGGGACATCACTTACTGGCTCTCCATTTCCGGTCGCTCATCGTCGTTTATTTACGGGCTGATCGGTAGTGAGGATTGCCTGTACTTTATCATCGTGATCTGCCTGTTCCTGACGCTAACCATTGTACGTTTGCAATCCAACAGGCAAAAAAGCCGCTGGACGGTTTCCCTGGGTAAGTACGCCCTGGTCATCAGTGTAGCCATGCTGCTGGGATATACTACATCCAGGCCGGTATTCAAGGTTTTCTATGATGCTACACATAACAAGGTAAATACATTAACAAAGAATAGCCAGGATGTGATCAGCCGCTTAAAAGGAGGCCTTACCATCACTACCTATGTAAATGCATTAGACGAGTCCAATGCGGGACTTGCACTTCCAAGTGCAGTGAATAATGACATATCCCGCTTCGGACAATATACCCGGTTTAAACCGGAAATAAAGATGAAGTATGTTTATTACTACGATACAATTAATAGCGCCAGCCTGGAAAAAAGATTTCCAAATACGACCCTTAAACAAAAGCTGGACACTTTATCGAAGATCAGGGATATTGATCCCGGAATGTTTATAGCACCGGATGAGATAAAGGAACAAATAGACCTTTCTCAGGAGGGAAATCAGTTCGTACGTTTAATTGAACGGGAGAGTGGCGAGAAGACCTTTCTGAGGATCTATAACGATATGATGAAGCTGCCAACTGAAGCGGAAATAACCGCAGCGTTAAAAAGACTGACCATGAAGCTGCCGAAAGCTGGTTTCCTGGTTGGACATGGCGAGCGTAGCAGCCAGGGCGACGGAGGACGTGACTATAGTAATTTTGCGCAGGTGAAGAACTTCCGTTATGCACTGATCAACCAGGGTTTTGATGTGGTGGATGTTAGCCTGGATAAAGAGATCGCCAGGGACGTCACCATCCTGGTGATTGCAGATATCAGGACCCCTTTAACTGCGGATGAACAACAAAACCTGGATAAATATATTGCATCCGGAGGGAATCTTCTGATTGCAGGAGATGTAAAAAAACAGGACATCATGAACCCCCTGGTAAAGTCTTTTGGTGTACAATTTACTCCCGGAGTGCTGGTTAAACCTTCTAACGATCAGTTAGCCAACCTGGTTGTAGCCAGCGGCACAAAAAGATCTGAAGACCTGTTCTATCAGTTCAAACGCATCTATACAGATGAATATACGGTGACCATGCCGGGTGCAGTGGGGTTGGATTATAGCACAGATAAAGGTTTTGAGGTTACACCCGTTGTTGTTTCAGACTCCGCTACCTGGAATGAGCTGGAAACCACTAATTTCCTGGACGACAGCGTGAAATTTAATCCCGCCGCCGGAGAAGTGCAGAAATCCTATGCCACAGGCTTAGCCCTTTCAAAGAAAACAGGCAATAAGGAGCAGCGGATTATAATTTTAGGTGATGCAGATTGTTTGAGCAACAATGAGCTGGTGGCCAGCAGAAGGAAAATATGGGCTTCCAACTTTACATTGGTTACAGGGTTCTTTTACTGGCTGTCCGACTATGAAATGCCTATCGATATGCGCAGACCCAAAGGTACTGATGATGAACTTTTTGTAGGTAAAAAGGGCGCTTACAGGACCAGGATTGCATTTGTGTGGGTATTGCCTGGCCTGATGCTTTTAAGTGCCCTCGGGATCTGGATCCGCAGAAAGGGAAGATAGTTGTTGCTTAAAATAGAAGAGTATGAGCTTTGCTACAGACAAACAGACCTTGGACGACCTGAACATTTTTAATAAGTACAGCGGGAATGCCATCTATAACCTGTTTAATAAAACGCAGACCAGGGGCGGGGCAGAAGTACTGGAAAATATGTTTTTACATCCTCTTTCTGATAGAGATAAGATCATCAGGAGAAGTGAGGTGATTAAATATTTTCAGGAAAAAAATGTACAGTTCCCTTTTAAGACAGATGCATTTGATGCCATTGAATATTACCTGAACAATACGGACGACCGTACAAAGATAGTTGCAGAAGAGAACACACTGCAGCGAAAGTTCCGTAATTATATGGGAACGGATACCCAGTATGAACTGCTGTACAAGGGTATCATAGCTGTTATCGGATTGTTTAAAAGCATGTTTTCTTTTTTACAGGAAATAGATGCGGACAATGCTTGTGCGGCTTATCGCAAAGAGGTAACGGAAATAAGAGCAGTGTTGCAGAACAAGGAACTGAGCTGGATATACGAAGAAAATGGAACCCGGAAGATTGCTTATGCTAAAACAGCCGAATATGATCAGATCTTAAGGTTCACATCGCGGGACTTAATAACAAAACTGCTCTACCATATCTATAACCTGGATGTATACATCGCTGTGGCAAAGGTAGGTGGCAGTAAGGGTTTTACTTTTGCACAGGCACTGGAAACGGCAGACAATACGCTGTATATAGAAGGAATGTACCATGCACAGTTAACCAATCCGGTGCCTAATACTTTTGAAGTGAACCGGAACAGTAATGTTATCTTTCTTACCGGTGCAAATATGGCTGGCAAGTCTACCTTTATGAAGACCCTGGGTGTTACATTGTTTTTGGCGCATATGGGCTTTCCTGTACCTGCAAAGCATATGGAGTTCTCCGTACAAAAGGGCATGTTTACAACTATAAATCTGGCTGATAACCTGAATATGGGGTACAGCCATTTTTATGCTGAAGTGCTGCGCCTGAAAAAAGTGGCAGAATACGTTTCCCGTAATGAGCAGGTGATCATCATCTTTGATGAGCTGTTCAGAGGAACGAATGTAAAAGATGCTTATGATGCTACAGTAGCTGTTACGGAAGCTTTTGCTGCTAAACGGAACTGCACTTTCATCATTTCCACGCACATTATTGAGGCGGGGGAAGCATTAAAGGAAAATTGTGATAACATCAATTTCGTTTATTTCCCTACTGTTATGAATGGGAATGTTCCATCTTATACATATAAGTTAACCGCAGGTATTACAAACGACCGGCACGGAATGATGATCATCAATAATGAGCGTATCATAGAGCGCATCAGAAGCCGTAAAAATTCAATGAAATGAGCTTTATAGTAGATAAACAAACGCTGAACGACCTTAATATACCGGGTAAATATAAAGGCAACTCTATATTTAATTTGTTCGATCATACGCATACCCGGGGAGGGGTACGGCTGTTGGAAGCGCTGTTTCAGAAACCACTTTCTGATGCTGAAGCTATCAATTCCCGTAGCAGTATATTTCAGTATTTTCAGGCAAACGAAGTGGAATTTCCTGTGGGCAAAGACCTGCTTGACCAGGTTGAACATTATTTAAGTGGCAGTTCCGGCAGCAATATCGCCGGAGCTGCATTCATGATCCTGCAGAAAAAAGTACTGGACCGCATTACAGCAAAAGACGAATACAAAACAATACGGGCAGGGATTGTAGCAATGATCGGATTCATAAATCGTATGAACGACTTCTTTTGCAGGCTGGATACAATAAAGGCAGGAGGGCCATACCAGGAAACCGTACAGGCAATGAAACACCTTTTTAATAGTTCAGCGCTTAAGAACATGTTGTCAGAAAGTGGAGCATCTGTATTATCACTGGCAAAGGTGATCAGGTACGACTATATTTTAAGGCATCTCTGCCAGGAAGAGCTTAAAAAGGTAATGCAGGTTTTGTATGAAACTGATGTTTATATCACCGTTGCAAAAATAGCCAGGGCCCGCAAGTTTGTTTACGCCAGGGCTGTTCCTTTTGCAGAAGGGAAGAACCATATTTACATTAATAACGTTTTTCATCCCCAGGTACCTGGGGCTATTGCCAATAGTGCTCATGTAGATCATGGGCATAACTTAATTTTCCTTACCGGTGCAAATATGGCAGGGAAATCAACCTTCATGAAATCTTTTGGTATTGCCGTGTATCTTGCGCATATGGGATTTCCTGTCGCTGCGGAAGAGATGACCTTTTCAGTACAGGATGGCATGTATACTTCTATTAATGTGCCCGATAACCTGGATATGGGATACAGTCATTTCTATGCAGAAGTACTCCGGGTAAAACATGTTGCCGATGAAGTAAGCGCTGCTAAGAACATGGTGATCATTTTTGATGAATTGTTTAAAGGCACCAATGTAAAGGATGCCTATGATGCTACTGTAGCAGTTACTGAAGCCTTTTCCGAAAACAGGAACTGCAGCTTTATTGTTTCTACACATATTGTAGAAGCCGGAGAAACGCTGCAGCAACATTGTTCAAATATGCAGTTTGTTTACTTCCCGACTGTCATGAATAAAGAAGTGCCGGCTTATACCTATAAACTGGAAAAGGGGATCTCAAATGACCGGCACGGTATGATGATCATTAAAAAGGAACGTATTGTAGAGATTATTAAGGGGGCTGCTTTGCAGGACCTGGATACAGCCTGCCAGTGATCATAACCCTTGCTGATACCTACTTAAACCTTAACCCCAAATCCTTCCGCCGCTGCCTGGATATCTCCATATGAAGCGGAGGTTTCTTCAGCAACAACCACGATTTCCTCGCACTGAACACATTCAGGGAATCCAGGTTGTTTTTAAACACACTCAGGTACTGGTCCCGCACATAGTAAAGCACTGTTCCGTTCTCAGACATACCATAGCGGTCATTTGCAGTTAACATCAGCCCGGTTTTAACACGCAGGTCTTTATTCAATACCAGTAATTTATTCTTTTTGGTGAGGATCAGCAGTTCATCAGCTGCTTTATTGTACTGTATGGTCTCAAACCCATCCTTATGAAAGAACGGCCCTGCAACAAGTTTTCCTTCAAGGTCCCTCCGCCATAAGGTATCCGTATTAGTAGAACTGTAACTGATCCACTCCGGTTGCCACCAGGGAATATTTTCGGCAAAATGATGATGCTCCGCCCAGTTATCCCGCTTGAGCGTGATAAAAGCGTTTTTATCAAAGTTGGTAGCCAGCAGGGTTTCATTAAACATCTGCCGCGCGTTATTTTCCATATTGATCAGTTCTGTTCCCTGGCTCGTTTTAGCAATCAGCCTGTTTTTAGCAGAACTCCCGTAAGCATAGGTGTAGTAGTTATTGCTTTCAAACCTGTGTACCTGCTGCCCTTGCAATAAGGATATAACATTATCCGCTCCCCAGACCATATCCCCGTCTTCCGTGAAATCCGCAAAGGTTACCCCTTCTGTTCTTTTCAGCAATTGCCCTTTTTCATCATAGAGGTCCAGGTAATTGATATAAGCCGGCGAACTATACAGCGTAATGAATTTTTTATGATCGGGGGCAGAAGTGATGGTATATTGAGAAGGCAGTACCGCAATCTCTTCATTCTGCTGGGAGCGTACCTGCACCCTGTCTGTAAAATCGCCATCATCATTCATTTCAATGAAGGGAATAACCAGGTTCCCGCCGGCTGTGAACCTCACCCGGTAAGAATCAAAGGCGGTATAAGCTCCTCCTGCCACTACATCTTCCGCGCCATGCAGGAAACGTTTAGGCCCAAGGTTGATGGTACGTTCGCTTTTCAACTGGCAGTCATACAGGGTGAACTCCTGCGGAAATTGTGCTTCAGCAGAATAACGCTGCGGTTTCTTTCTGCTTCCCTTTTCCGTGGGTGCTGCCGTAGGTACAGTATTACATAATAACAGTATGCCCGGTTTATTGGTAAAATAAGCATAAGAGATATTGAAGAATGTATCTATCCGCGTACCCTTGCCATCCATTACCACATAACGATGCATTTTGTTCCCGCTTTCTTCCCCATCATTCACCATCACCAGGTACTTCCCGTCTACAGACATATCAATATGGTTCAGGTTCAGGATCGGGTTCTGCAATGTATCATTGAACTCGCTGAACAAACTCTGTATGCTCTGCGTCTGCATATATTCCAGCAGTTTGTCATTCACCTTTACCGTATCGGCCCCGAACACCTTTTCCTTGATCGGATCAAAGAGGTTGATGGCTTCCAGGGGCTGCAGGTTTTTCATCTCATAGCCCATGTACACCAGGCTTTCATTCCGGTTAAACTCCTTTTTCAGCGTTTCAGAGTAAAAATAAAGAGCTGTGGAAGAGATCAGCAGGAAACCGCCTGCCACCCAGCCCCATCTCATTTTCTTCTGCCGCTGTTTGAGATCGGAGAGTTTCTTTTCCCGTGCTGCTGTTTCCAATGCTTCCTTTCGTTCTTTATCGATCAGGTCCTGCTCTTCTTTTTCACGGGTGGCAAGGCTTACGTTATAAAAATCCAGGATCTCCTTTGAAAGGTTCAGTTGTTCTATATAAGGCCGGTAAGATTCGAGCTCTTTCCGCGTAAGGTATTCACTGGTTGATTCTTTGAAACCATTGAAACGGCTGCGGATCTGCTGGTCTGTGAAACCTGCTTTCCGCTGATCTTCTGTTCTCCTGTTATCAATAAGCCCTGCGAGTACATCATGGGCCAGCTCATACGTCTGGCCATCTGTACGGAGGATCTTGTTCTTTTCTAATTCCGCCAGGCAGCGGATCATCAGTTGCCCGGAGCGGTTTTGCAGATAGGGTGCCACCTGCCCTGTAAACCAGATGCCGTTATTAATACGGAGGTAAGCTAACGGCCGTTTGGTACCTTCCGGGGTTACAAATCCATCCAGTGCATTACTTACAAAATCCGGCGGAATATCCGGGAACTCACTTTGCAGCACATCCTGTATCACTGTGATCCGTTCTTTAATGAAACGGTTCAGCACATCATTCATCCGCCCGAAGTTCTTAATGATATCGCTATTGATATTGATCTCCGGGTATTCATTTCCTACGGATACCACTTTAAAACCCGTATTCAGGTAAACGGTGCGCCATAGCTGGTCCAGGTAGATCTGCAAATAGGGCAGGGATACCGTGTTCTTTTCCGTCAGTACATTGATGATCTGTTTGGCATTTTCATTGCCCTGTTCCAGTGTGATATTGAATTTTCTGCAGGAGCGCATGATCACATCTTCCACGTTCTTGGGGTTCATGGGTTCTATGCGCAAACGCCGGTCACAGAAGTCGGGGATCTCTTTTTCAAATTCACTGAGCCCTGCAAAGAATTCTTCCCGCATAATGAACAACAGGTTGCAGAATTGCAGGTCGGAAGAGGAGAGTATCCTGTCTACAATACTGATGAAAGTAGCTTTCTCTCTTTCGCTGCCCATGATCAGCAGTTCTTCAAACTGGTCGAAGATGAGGTATACCGGTCTTAAGTACCGGAGATTGATCTCTTTGAGGGTAGCATAGATCTTTTCGCGAAAACCGGAAGTGGCTGCCTGTGGACGGATGGTGTTTACATTTGTTCTGCCTTGCAGGGCATTGGCAACATTTACTTCCGGTTCCTGTACGGTAATGGCCTGTTCAATGGTTTTCCAGAGGGAATCGTTGATGTTTTCCCCGCGGCGTACAAAAAAAGGCGTCCAGTCTGTATCTTCCATCCGGTTCATCAGGCCGCATTGCACAATACTGGTTTTACCCGTGCCGCTGGTGCCATAAACGAGTACTAACCTGTTCTTATGAATGTGTTGATATAACTGTTTGATCTCTTCGTCCCTGCCGAAGAAAATTTCCGCATCGTTCCGGCCATAAGGATCGAGGAATTTAAAGGGGCTGTTGATGAACTTTTCCATTATGGATGCACGATTATTTCATGTAATGCAAATTCTTTGAAGGCATTCAGTTGTTTGCAGACGGCTTCATATCGGCCCTGTTCCTGCTGCTCCGTCCGCCCGAATTTCCGGTTGATATTGATCTCTACGCGGTTCAGTTCATCATCCGGTTTACTCACGTTCCTGAAAACATATACATCCCCGCTGAAGTTGCCATAGAACACAAGGTTAGACCTGTCTGAACGGCTTTCGAAAGAGTTGATGTCTACCACTAATGGAGAGAGATTGAGGAAGGCCAGTTCTTCCCCTTTGTATTGCCTTCTTTCTACATTGAAAACATTCAGGCTTTGCTTCGTGAGGATCACGCCGCTATTGTCCAGGTGTTTAGCCAGCAGGTAGTAGTTCACTTCATGGCTTGCATTGGAGTTCATTAGTTTTACTACCTGGTGATCGAATTCCGTGCTGGTATCGTGCCGGAACTTGTTGATGCGGATGTTCTGAATGCTGGTGAGTGTATAGCGGTGCAGGAAGCCCAGTTTCTCAAAGAAAACGGATAACATCTCTTCTGCGGTAAGGCAAAGCTGTGGTACTTCCGGTTCCTGGATCATGGGCGGATCGTTGGGATTGGAAATAGAAAAATAAGTAGCAGTGCGGATGTAGGAAAGGTATTCGCAGGCATCTCCGAATGGTTTGTTCGCAACATCTTCTTCCCTTAATGTTTCCAGTTCTGTTACAAAGTAATTCACATTTGCCTGCGTATCTATGAATTTACGGATGGCTTTGATCAGGGTGCTGTAATTATATACTGCCCGTTCGTGGATCGTGAGGTTGAAGTACTTTTCCATCAGGTCCGAGATCTCATCCGGGAGGGCTGTTACCTGTTTGGTGATCTTCAGTTCCCAAAGCTGGGAGATCATAATGATACCCATGAATTCCGTGGTGATATGGAATACGCGGGCTATCTGCTCCAGCCTTTTAATACCCGGTTTTTTCAGGGCATCTGCACCATATTCTGCTGCAAACAGGGTTTTCAGTTGTATAGCGATAGGATGGGGGAATACATCCATGATCGTTTTCTGAAAAACATTGTCTTCGATGATCTCCTGTTTCTTCCTTTCGTCTAATTGCTGAGCGGGAACATTGCCATCTAATACCAAAGCCGTAAAAATGGTTTGGGTAAGTTGAAGGTTAGGTTCGTACGCTACCTCTGTTTGTGTAGCTTCCACCGGGATGGGGGAAGAGTCCACAGCCTCAGCCTTTTTATAGAATAAGCCCCAGAAAGGTTCACGGGGTTTTTCGCCCGGGATGTTCAAGGCCCGGTTCATGGGTTCGCCCAGGCCAAGGGAAACATTGGTGGCAGCGGTTTGTGCACTGGCCAATGCAGCCGTAAATGCATAACGCGTGGTCATTCTTTTCTGGCAGAGGTTCCGGAAGAGTTCTATGCCAAATATCTTCGCGGTGATATCATTGATGGAGGCGCTGGTAGCTATTACAGCAGGGACGCCCAGTTCCAGGAGTTGGTTTACCTGCGCGCCGGTAGAACATCCGTTCAATATCACCAGTTTTAAAGCACCGCTGCCGATACTGGGTTGCAACTGGAAGGCAATGCCTTTGCCATTTGCCGCCTGGTCATTAAAGAGAAGGGATTGCTGGTCCGCATGCCCGGCATAATGAAAGATGCCGATGTTACTGCCATGTATACTGAAAGCACTGTTAATATTGTCTATCGTAGCGTAAGATTCCCGGTGAATATTATAGTTCCCGCGGTTGTTTTCATTAAGGATGGTGTGAATCCCTGCATCTTCCTCCGTAATGGATTTCAGTGGCTGCTCCGAACTGTTGGCGAAGGAAATAATAATCGTTTTCATGACAAGAAGCTTGGGGTAATAAAATAATCGTCACTCCACTGGAATAGTGCCTGCCTGCTGCAAAAACATATTGGGGTTCTTTGGAGTAAACAATTAATTGCTATATGTAAGTTACGATTTTTAAAAGAAATTGTAACTTTATTTGTAGAAGCTTCAATAAAGCTGTAAGTTTAAATTGTAGTCCCAAAAACTTCAAACCCCGGAAATTTCGCAATACAAAATATAGTAATATGCAACAGTGCACATTGTATGCCACCTTCGTTGGTATAAATGCTTACCCCGAAGGGCAGCTCAGCGGCTGTATTGCCGACGTGCTGGACCTCGATCTCTTATTGCGGGAACAGATCGCACAGCAGAAAGAGGTGGTGTATAAACCTCAGTATTTCCTTGCACCAAATGAGGCGGACAAAACACGGCTGGCAGAATATCCCACACAATTGGATTATAAATCTCCCACCTTCGCCAACATTACCAAAGAGGCTTTCCGGCATTTCAAAGACGCAAAAAAAGGCGATATCTGCCTCTTCTATTATAGCGGCCATGGCTCACAAATAGATGCGCCTTCCGTGTTCCATTTTTCTAAACCGGATCAGCAGAACGAAACCATCGTATGTGTGGATAGTCGCGATCCCGCAGAGCCAGAGGCCCGCGACATTATAGATAAAGAACTCGCCTACCTCATCTGGCAGGCCTTCGATAAAAAGGAATCGCATAACCTGGTGATCATGGATTGCTGTCATTCCGGGAACAATACCCGCTCCCTGATGAAAACAGCGCCTGAGGTGAAGTTCCGCTTCATCCCTTCCAGCCGGAATAAAATACCTTTTGAATCCTACATCGGTTATGGTGATGGTGCTTTTTATACGGTAGAAGATGGCAACGCGAAGATTAAAACGCCCCGTTACGTACATTTAGCCTCCTGCCGCGACGATGAAAAAGCACAGGAAACAATGGGCGGTGGCCTGTTCACCGTAAAACTCCTGGAAGCATTAAGGGCCGGGGGAACGGCTAAAAGTTACCGCAACCTCATGCAAAGCCTTGCTATTACAGTAGGCAACAGGGCAGATAAACAAACCCCCGTGGCATTTTCGCAGGAAGATAAAGATCTGGACCAGCAATTCCTGTCTTCTTCCATCATTCCTTATAAACCTACTTTTGAAGTAAGGGGAGGAAGGAGCTGGAAGATGTTCGGCGGCGCCATACACAGTTTAACTGCTGGCACAAAAGTACGGGTAACGGATGGAGAACTCACAGCGGACGTGGCTTTGCTGGAAGTATTTCCTACCCATTCCATATTAGATCCCACCGGTATGAGGGCCTTTGATACAGACACAGAAACCGCTAAAGCGATTGTGCTGAAGGTTCCGGAGCCTTTTATGAAAGTTTCAGTAAAAGTGAAAGATCCCAAACCCCTGAAAGATGCTTATCGTCATCCATATTTCACTTTGCTGTTTGAAGAGAATGCCCCAGGTGCGCAATATATTATTCAAACCCTTGAGGATGGCCAGTATGCATTGTTTGCTGTCAATGGCACCACACCTTTGTTTAAAAGAGAGCATGATCCCGCTGAATTCCTGGAGAATGTGAACAAAGTAGGTAACTGGCTGAATGCTGTTGAACTGAAGAACATAGATCCTGCATTTACAAAAGATGATTTCATTTTTGAATGGCAGGTCATTGAAGGAGTAGAAGATGTGGATGCTGTGAAGGAGGAATTGAAACCACAGGCAGAAGGTGTAACACTGCATTACAGGAATGGTTTCTCTCCGGCATTCCGGCTGAAGATCTCGATCAGTCCAAAAGCTGCATTCACTTCCTGCTATATCAAAGCATTATACCTGGATAGCACTTATGGTATTAATGGAGACCTCATCCGTGATGATAACAATCAGCTGGAAGGTGGCAATGGCATCTTTTTATCTTATGCAATAGGAACAGAAACATTTGTTACGCTGCCAGTGATCCTGGAAAAAAAGTACAGCTTATACAATATCAACGAGGCCATTGATCTTTTAAAGATCGTAGTGTCTGATACCAGGATGAACCTGGATCAATACAATCAGGAAACACTTGAGCTGGATGATCCCAACGGAGGCACACGTGCTATTGATGTAACCCGGACAAGAGCCGGTAAAACCGTAGAGCAACCCAGGTGGTCCATTTTCACTTTTGATATCAAATGTGTAGGTGAACAGAAGGAACAAATCCTGAAGCCGGGTGCCAAAGTTGACTTTGCCGGCTTCACCGTGGAAACACCGGATGGCATTTCTGCAAAAGCATTTGCCCTCACCGCAGCAGATCAGCAACAGGCATTTGAAGAAGTGAAAACCCGCAGCGCTGATGTGGCACCGGGTTTTAAGCCATCTGCCAATATCTGGGGAGAAGCTTTAACAGATACTCCCTTTGCACATATCCAGGCATTGGAACTATTCCCGGAAGGAGGTAAGTTGGAAATTCAGGAAGGCAAACCATTGATCATCCGGCCTAATGCTCCCCGCACAGCTACCCGTTCCCTGGGAGATGATAAACTTGAGGAAATAATCATCCCCTACGGTTACGATAGTAACCTGCAAATGTATATCCCCCTGGGGTATGCGGATGACAAAGGGAATATCTTCATAGAACAGCTGCCACCGGAAACGCCGGGCCAGTTAAGACCAGATGCCGTAAACACCCGCAGCCTGGGTTCTTCTGTTAAGTTGTTCTTCAAAAAGATCTTCCGCCCTAAGGAGGTGAACAAGCTTGTATTGTACGCCCTGGAAAACAAAGCGTGGGTGGAACAAAAGAACATGGATAAATTATCCAGCGGTGGCAAAGCCGTATTGCTTATACATGGCATTATCGGCGATACGAAGTATATGGTGGAAGTATTCAAGGAACATGCAGCAGGAATTGATTTCATTCTCACCTATGATTATGAAAATCTTTCCACCGCGGTTTCTCAAACAGCTGAAATTTTACACAACAAACTAAAGGCTGCCGGTTTCGGAGGAGCAGGAAAAATGCCGGAACTCAGTATTGTAGCCCATTCCATGGGAGGCCTTGTTTCCCGCTGGCTGATAGAACAGGTACCCGGTGTAAATTATGTAAAACGATTGATACTCGTTGGCTCTCCCTGTGGAGGATCTGAAATGGCGAAGCTGGGCGTGTCTGCATTCGGGCTGCTTACACAGGCGTTGAATGTTACCGGTCCTGTTAAGTATGCTATTACCGGTTTGTCTTATCTTCTGAAACATTTAAAACTGCATCCCGGAACAACGCTGCAGGAGTTAAGTCCCGGTTCTGATCTGTTGCAGAAATTATCCCTCTCTGGTATGGCAGACAAAGTGCAGTATCATATCATCGGTGGCAATACGGACCTGTTAAAGGATTACAACGGGGATGATTTCTTCCTGAAAAGGATAGCTGCTTCCCTGAAAGATAAAATACTGTACCCCGGTCTCTCTTTCGCCCTGTACGAAAAAGAGCCGAACGATATGGCCGTTACCCTGAAAAGTATGCAGGCCATTCATCAGCTGGATGCAACGGCGCAGGTACAGATCGTAGCCAGCAATCACCTCACCTATTTCCGCGAAGGAGAGAGCCTCACTAAATTATTGAAACTGATCTAACATCTTAAAACCTCAAAAACATGTCAAAAGGTTATTCATTGCACATTGGTTTAAATAATATCGACCCCGCCAATTATCCCGGTGTGCCTGATCTGAACGCCGCAGTGAACGATGCCGTTTTCTGGGAGTCTTACGCAAAGAAACTCGGTTACGAAACCAGATCCCTGCACAACAAATCCGCAACGGATACCGCAGTGCTGGATGCGTTACACGAGTATGCCGAAAAACTCAAACCGGGAGACATCCTGCTGTTAACCTACGCAGGCCACGGCAGCCAGATCCCCAATGAAAAAGGCAATGATTTTGCAGATGAAAAGAATGACCAGACCTGGTGTTTATATAACCGTGAATTACTGGATGATGAATTGTTCGAAGCCTTCAGTCAGTTTAAAGAAGGAACACGGATCCTCATTGTGAGTGATAGCTGCCATTCCGGTACCATGGCCAGAGCTTTGCCGGATGGTTCAAACCTGAGTGACCTGCTCGCAGATGGTTTGGACAGAGCAGTCGCCTCCCGGGGATTACGTTCCCGCAAATTACCTTTGGGCGTGGAACAACAGGTGGCACAACGTTTTGGAAAAACCGTCTATCAACCTTTACAGAAGAAGTATAAAAATAAAGCGCAGGTGGAAGGTGTGAAAGCATCCGTGAAATTGCTCGCTGCCTGCCAGGATGATCAAACCACTTTCGATGGAGAAGCAAACGGCGTATTCACAGAATCCTTTATCGATCTGTTCAGGAATCCCAAATTCAAAAAGGCCACGGCAGAAACACTGATCGATGAGATAAGGGAACGATATTATTTCCCCCGCCCTAACTTCTTCCAATACGGCGGTATTATCCCTTCTTTCGATAGATCTTTTCCCTTCCTCATAGAAATACCAGATGCCGCCGTAGTAAAAGGCACACGGGATCCTGATCTCAGCCCTTCAAAAGTATCCCGCTCTTTAACGGCAGAAGAACAATGGGATGATGTAAAAGTGAAGAGGAATGCACAACTCCTTATTGAAACAACCACACCATTGAATGATAAATTAGTAGGAGGGAAGGACATTGAAATATTGGAAAAGAAAGGCAATTTACTGTCAATAGAATTATTAAATACGCCACACGAACATGCCTGGAGTGCAGCACACGCACTGCAACAGGCATTAAAAGCACAGGGAGTCGATGCCACAGTAGAACCCACGCTCAGTGTAAGCCCTGCACAGGATAAACGTGCCACAAGAGAGGGAGACATCAACAATCCAGACTTCATCAAAGAATGGCCACCCACTCATAATGATGCAACCGGCCGTATCGGCTGGCACCTGGATGATGAACATTCCCAGTTAGGCAAAGCACAGAAAGAAGTGCTCACCAAACCCGGTGCCCATGTACGCATTGCCCATTTTGATACAGGCTACATCGCAGGCCACGTTGCCCTGCCGGAAAAACTGGACCTGGTAAATCAACGCAGCTTTATCAATAAAGAAGATGCCTCCCAGGCTATCGATAAAGCAGACTCCGGCCAGGATGGTCATGGCTTAGGTACCATCACCTTACTGGCAGGCAAACAGGTAAAGAAGAGCGATACCTTCGATGAATACGAAGGATACATAGGCGGTATGCCTTTTGCAGATGTGATCCCCATGCGCATATCCGAGTCCGTAGTGATCCTGAACGACAAGAATTTCAGCGAAGCCATTGACTATGCCATTGAGAAAGGTTGTGAAGTGATCACCATGTCCATGGCCGGCAAACCCAGCAACAGGATGGCCCGCGCGGTGAACAAAGCGTACGAAGCAGGCATTGTACTGGTATCTGCTGCGAGCAACTGCTGGTATAAAGGAACAGGGGCTTTACTTCCCAAATGTGTAATGTATCCGGCTGCATTTGAAAGAGTGATTGCAGCCACCGGAGCCATGTACGATCACCATCCATATGATGTGAAATTCCTGAAAGCAGAGCAACGTGCTATCGGCACGCAATACATGCAAGGCTCCTGGGGCCCTGCTTCCAGGATGACCCGCGCATTGGCAGCATATACACCTAACACCCCATGGGCTTCCACGCATCATGCCTTCCTGCGCAGCGGCGGCGGTACTTCTTCCGCCACACCACAGGTAGCCGCAGCCGCAGCCATATATATTGCTTATCACAGGGAGGAGATGGAACAAAAAGGTTACTACAAAGAAGGCCGCAAATGGATGAAAGTAGAAGCCGTACGCAATGCCCTGTATGCATCCGCTAACAGGGATTTCGCCGAATGGGAGAAATATTATGGTAACGGCATCCTCAGAGCATACGATGCATTACAGGTACCTGTACCGGATGAATCCAAACTGGAGAAAGCCCCTTCTGCAGAAAGCAGCCTGTTTGGCGTAGTAGAAACCATCGGCTCCTTCTTCAAACGGCGTAAACTCTTCAGAAGCGCAGCGCCCAAACCACCGGAGGAAGCAGTAGCCATGGAACTGGTACATTTGTTGCAAACCGATCCGCAGTTCTTTGAACTGTATTCCACTATGGATCTCAGCGATCCCGCCGAAGTGGAGAAAGTGATTGAAACGCAGGCATTCCAGGAGAAGGTATTAAAATCCCCATACGCCTCTAATTATTTAAAGGAGGCAGTACTGCTGACATAGGGTTGTCACAAGTGGCAGATACCTTCACAACATGAAAACAGAATCCATCAACGCATTTAACCTCATCGGCCTCTCCCTTCGTACCACCAACGAAAACGGCCAGGCCTTTCAGGACATCCCTGCCCTCTGGCAGCAGTTCATGTCCCAAAACATAGCCGGAGCGATCCCCAACAAGACCGATCCGGCTATTTATTGCCTTTACACCAACTATGAGCTGGACCACACAAAGCCTTACACGGTGATCATTGGCTGTAAAGTATCCACCCTGGACGAGATCCCTGAAGGCTTGACCGGGGGCAGCTTCCAGTCCGGAAATTACGTTCGCCGCACAGCCAAAGGCGATCTGCAGAAAGGCGCCGTTGTAGAGGAATGGCAAAATATCTGGGCTGCCAACCTGCCCCGGAAATTTACAGCAGACTTCGAAGTATACGGGGAAAAAGCGCAGGACCCCGGAAATGCAGAAGTTGATATCTTTATCGCCGTATGAAACCCATAGACGAATATTATCATTATAAGGAAGAACCCGTAAAAAGCTGCCTGATGGCACTCCGGGAATACATCCTGCAACTGGACCCCCATATAACGGAGGCCTGGAAGTACAAAATGCCTTTCTTCTGCTATAAGGGAAAGATGTTCTGTTACCTTTGGATCCACAAGAAAACCCTCCAGCCCTATATAGGCATCGTGGAAGGCCGCCAGATCGAACATCCCCTCCTGATCCAGGAAGCCCGCGCCAGGATGAAGATCATGTTATTCAATGCGGAGGAGGACATCCCCATAAAAATCGTAGGTAAGATATTGAAGCAGGCTTTGGCCCTGTATAAATAGAACATCATTCTTTTTAACTAAAGAGGGTGCCTCAACAGAGGCACCCTCTTTGCTTTAGGGTAGTACAATCCAAGTACTGAGATTCGCTTGACATAGGCTCAACATTCGCTTTGATATGTGATATCTTATGTTTATCTTTGGGTTATGGCAATAATTGAAAACAATATCATTATGCGTGGTGCCAGCGGCAAACACGCAGACCAGATGGTCCTCCGTCAGCGTGGCGGCAAAACCGTGCTATGCAAGATGCCATGCGCATATCCTCCCAAAACCGCCAAACAGATAGCCAACCAGGAGCGCTTCAAAAGAGCGAACGATTTCGCCAAAGCCGCTGTCAAAGACCCGGAGAAGAAAGCCTATTATAAATCCATCGCCAAACCCCATCAGACGGCCTTTAACGCCGCCTTTCAGGACGCGTACAATAAACCCGAAGTAACCGTCACCCTGAAAGATCAAACCCTTACCATCAAAACAAAAGGCAAACACCGTATAGAAAAAGTAAAGATCATCACCCCTTCAAAAACAGGTCTTGCAGTTCTGAAGAATGACAGTTGGGAATACGAACTAAAAGGAAACGGCCCGGTAACAGTGCAGGTATATGATATTGCAGGTAATATATGTACTAAAGAGTTGCGACTTTAAAAAAAATTAGTACTTTAAGTACAGATAGTTATTTACCGTACCGAACACTACTGTTGTTAATGAACAAGCAGCCAGATCCGCAGCATGAAAAAGAACGCCTGAAAGCGTTACACAAGTACAATATCCTTGATACCAGACAGGAAGAAGAATTTGATAAAATAACCGAACTGGCTTCTGCTATCTGCGGCATGCCTGTTTCCCTGATAACCATTATAGATAAAGATCGTGAATGGGTTAAATCCCGTGTTGGGATTGAGGTGAACGAGATAAAAAGGGAGGAATCCATTTGCATGTACACTATTATGGAGCCACAGCTTTTTGAAGTGCCGGATGCTTCCATCGACCCCCGTTTTGCCAATATCCCACAGGTTAAAGGACCGGAACATATTCGTTTTTATGCAGGTTACCCGCTGATAGATAAAGATAATTTTGCTTTGGGGGTCTTATGTGTGATAGACAGGAAGCCTAACAAGCTCACAGACACACAGCGTCATTCCCTGAAATTACTGGCAGATACTGTTGTTTCTTATATTTCAGACAAAAGGAAGAACCAGGAGCTGTATCAGTTTGAACAGCTGTTCAAACTGTCCAACGATATGATCTGTATTGCCGGCGTAGACGGCTTCTTTAAAAAGATCAATCCTGCTTTCACAAGGGTGCTGGGTTTTGATGAGGCCGATATCCTGGAAACCCCCATCCTGGATTTCGTACACCCGGATGATGTGGAAGATGTGGCTAAAGAAGTAGAGCGCCTGAATGCAGGGGTATCCATGATCAATTTCACCCGCCGTTTTAAAACAAGGTCCGGGGACTATAAATTACTGCAATGGGTGGCTAACCCGGAAGTAACAACCGGGGATATCTTTGCCATCGGACGGGATATTACAGAAGAAAGGAATAAAGAGCATTTGCTTGAGATCAGTGAAAATAAACTGAGCGCCTTTTTTGAACATTCACAGGGATTAATGTGCACGCATGACCTGAACGGAAGATTTATATCCGTGAACACAGCAGGGGCAGAGTTGCTTGGGTTTACATTAGAAGAAATGTCAACGAAAGGATTGACCGATATTATCCCGGAAAGCCATATCCCTGCATTCCATGCTTATCTCCACACAATTGAATCAGTAGGTAAGGCCAGCGGGCAAATGACCACCATACATAAAGATGGCTCTCCCCGCATATGGATGTTTAATAACATCCTGGAGAAAGGGGTGAATGGTGAAGCACCTTATATAATAGCCAATGCTATTGATATCACAGAAAGGTATTTCCTGGAAAAAGACCTTGCCCGTACCAAGGAAATGCTGGAACAAACTAACCAGGTAGCCCGTGTAGGAGGCTGGGTAGCAGAAGTTTCCAAGGAAAAGATCTTCTGGACGGATATGACAAAAGAATTGCATGAGGTGCCGATGGATTTTGAACCTGATATGGAAACCGCCATCCGGTTCTTCAAAAAAGGAGAAAGCCAGAACAGGGTCGTACGTGCACTGAATGAGGCCCTCACACAGGGAAAATCCTGGGACCTCGAAGTGGAGCTTATTACTGCAAAAGGAAACATACGCTGGGTAAGGACCCTGGGAAATGCAGAGTTTGAAGGCGGTTCATGTAAACGGCTGTATGGCGCATTCCAGGATATTAATCAGAAAAAGAGATCAGAACTGGAAGTGACCAACTCCAGGAAATTACTACGGGATGTATTGCAGTCTGCTTCAGAAGTGAGCATTGTGGCAACAGACCGGAACGGCCATATCACTTTATTTAACAGCGGTGCGGAAAGGCTGCTGGGATATAAGGAAGAAGAAGTGATCGGAAAGCTGATGCCGGAACTCCTGCACGATGAAGGAGAAGTAATGAGCAGGGCAAGCGAGCTTTCCCTCGAAAAAGGAGTACGGGTTGAAGGCATGCAGGTATTTGCATATATACCCGAAAAGGAAGGCTCTGAGCAACGGGAATGGATATACGTAAAGAAAGACGGCTCCCGCTGTATCGTATCGCTGGTAATGACAGCTATCCTGGATGCACGCAAGATAACTGTAGGGTACCTGGCAATTGCAACAGATATCACCAAACGGAAAAAAATGGAAGAAGCGCTGATCACTGCCAAATTACAGGCTGAACAGATGAGCAGCGCCAAATCAGAATTCCTGGCCAATATGAGCCACGAGATCCGGACACCACTCAACGGCATTATCGGCTTCACGGGCCTTGTGATGAGGACCCCGCTGGATGAAACCCAGTTGCAGTATCTCACCATCGTGAACCAGTCCGCCGGCATATTGCTCAGTATCATCAATGATATCCTGGACCTTTCCAAGATCGAAGCCGGTAAACTGGAATTGCACATGGAACAGCTGGACCTGTTCAAACTGGGAAGCGAGGCAACTGATATCATCTCCTACCAGGCACAGAACAAAGGGCTGGATGTATTGTTCAATATTTCAGACGACCTGCCCAGGTTTGTCATTGGGGATCCATTACGATTGAAACAGGTACTGATGAACCTGCTGGGCAATGCCGTAAAATTCACGGAAACGGGAGAAATTGAATTACGTATTTCCGCGATCACCGATCCTTATGATGACCGGATCACGTTTAAATTTGAAGTAAGGGATACCGGCATTGGTATCAAAGCGCATAAACAGGAAAAGATCTTTGAAGCTTTTGCGCAGGAAGATGCTTCCACCACAAAGAAGTATGGTGGTACTGGCATAGGGCTGGCTATTTCCAATAAGATCCTTGCGCTGATGGGAAGCAGGTTACAACTCATCAGTTACCCCGGTGGCGGCAGCACTTTCTACTTTTATGTTACCCTGGAAGCCGCCAGAGAAGTGACCTTAGAGCCTGAAACGGCAACAGGCAGCATTGAAAGCCTGCAGTTGGAAGATATAGCAGCAAATGTGCTGGTAGTTGAGGATAACACAGTGAATATGCTGCTTACAAAAGTGAGCATTCTTAAACTCATGCCTAAGGCAAATATCATTGAGGCCGGCAATGGCCTGGACGCAGTGCAGATATGCCGTTTAAAGATGCCGGATATTATCCTGATGGATATTCAGATCCCCGAAATAAACGGGTATGAAGCTACCATGCGCATCCGTTCGCTGGAAAGGGAAGGGGAGCATGTACCGATCATTGCTTTAACTGCCGGAAATATCAGCGGTGAAAAGGAAAAGTCCATTTCCGCAGGAATGGATGATTTCCTTTCCAAACCCATTGTACAGCATTCACTGGCAGCTATCCTCAGCAAATGGTTGGGAAGAAAATCGCCGGTTATGGAAGAGGTGGTGCATACAGGAAAGGAACAACATTTTAATGAAGAAGTGTTGAGGGGGTATCTCGGAGAGGATAATATCAGTAATGATATTCTGCTGCTCACGGCGAGCGAAATACGCAGATCATTTGAAACACTTGCGCAGCACGTACAGGATCAGGACCTGAAAGGCATACATGCTATCGGGCATAAATTATATGGTACTGCCGCAACAGTTGGATTGGAGATCCTGGCTGTTTATGCCAAACAATTTGAATACATTCCTTCATTTGAGGAAGCTGCTGTAAAGGAAATGCTGGCTAAAGCCAGCGCTGAACTTACGCTTGTACTGGATATTATTCATCAGAGAATCGCCGGCGGAAAATGAATATACCTAAACTACACTTCTGGATACCCGCATTTAACAGGTTCCTGTTACTTTCATGCCTCTGGCTGATCATCATCCTGCTGTTACGGGCAACGGACCTGGTGAGCATCGGTAATTTCCCTGTTGCGCCCGCCCCCCTCATTGCCAATGCCCTGTGGGCAGATCTTCTCACATTCCTGAGTTTGGTACGCTGGATAGCAGTTCCTTTTGTACTGCTTTATATGTTTGTGAACAGTAAAGCTGCAAATATCTTTTATCTCCTGCTGATCAGTTTATATGTATTGATCAGTTTTGGATTGAACCTCTATTTTCATCAGGCCAATGTGCCGCTGGGGGCAGATGTTTTTGGCTATTCTGTGAAAGATATCAAACAAACTGTAGGGGCAGCAGCCGGCGGATTACCTGTTTCCACCATCATTGCCCTGGCCGTAGTGATTGTTCTTTCAATCGCTGCCATTTTCCTTTTTACAAGGCTTCAGGTCCGGGGAGACAGGAGAGGGTTCTGGTTTGTGTTAGCATGTATCTTACTTTTCTGGGTGCCGCTCTCCGCATCACTTACCCATAACCGGCTTCGGTCTGAATATGCAGGGAATATTGCCCTTAATAAAACAGGTTTCTTCCTCACCAGGGCACAGCAATATTTTTTATCTCCTGATGATGAAGCCGCTCTGCCGGATCCCGGTTATGTGGCTGCTAATCAATATCCCTTTTTGCATAATGCCGGTACAGATAATGTGCTGGCGCCTTACTTTAAACCAGCCGGGGAGCGCCCGCCCAATATAGTGATTGTATTGGTAGAAGGGCTTGGCAGAGCATTTTCCGGCCAGGATGCTTACCTCGGAAGTTTTACACCTTTCCTGGATTCTTTATCGCAGCACAGTCTTTACTGGGAGAACTTCCTGAGCGGCGGCGGCAGAACATTTGCCGTGTTGCCCTCCCTGCTGGGTTCTCTGCCTTTTGCGAAGAATGGTTTTGCAGAACTGGCACCGCAATTGCCGAACTCCCTTACTTTACTGAACATCGCTAAACACAATGGTTACCGCACCCGTTTCCTCTACGCCGGAGATGCGGGTTTTGATAAAATGGACCTTTTTGCAAAAGACCAGTCCGTAGATACAATTATCGGTAAAGAAAACTTCGGGGAGGGATATGAATTACTTCCCGCAAACAGCGGAGGTTTTACATGGGGGTACTCAGATGCCGCCCTGTTCTCAAAATACCTGGATGTTACCCCGTCGGACAGCTTGCAGCCAAGGCTGGATGTAATGCTCACCGTATCCACCCATTCTCCCTTTATTATCCCGGATCAGGCATATTATAATGCATTGGCAGAAGAACGTATACGGGCCCTTTCTTTAACGAAAGAGCAACAGGCAGAGCACCTGCAATACAAAGCCGTATATGCTTCCATCTTATACATGGATAATGCCCTGCGTAATTTCTTCCGCGCACTGGTTGCAAGGCCGGATCATCAGCACACAATTGTACTGATCACAGGAGATCACCGTTTGCCTGAAATACCCATGCGCTCTAAAATAGACAGGTATCATACCATGCTCATGGTACATTCACCCTTATTGGAACGCGCCGCAAAGTTTTCTTCTGTTTCCTCCCACCTGGATGTTGCACCAGCTCTCATAGCTTACCTTGGCGGATTCCAGGGGTTTAAAACACCCTCCCTTGTTACATGGGTGGGTAATGGACTGGATACGGCGCGGGCATTCAGGAATATACATCATTATCCACTGATGCAAACAAAGAACGACCTGGTGGATTTCATATCCGGTACCTGGATGCTGAATAGTGATAATCTTTTCAGGATACTTCCCGATCTTAACCTGGAGCCGGTAACAGACATTGAAAAGATACAGCAGTTGAGAACAGGCTTTAATAATTTCCGTCAGAAGAATAACCAGTTCCTGCAAACACAACAGCTGATCCCTGATTCTTTGTACAAACAGTTTGTTCCCTGATCAGAACCTGCGCATCAGGCTGATACCTATATTGAGCTGGTTGCCATAAGTGTCCGGCCGGTATTCTTCATAATACCAGGTGCCATTGATGCCTATGATGTTCTGTTTTGCAAAGGTGCGTTGCCAGGCCAGGTTTAGTTTGTAGCTCATCAGGCTGTTATTGATCTTATAGTTGATATTATTGCGCTGATCATCGGGAGAAATACCCGTGCCTATTCCCAGCGTGATAAAATCGTCCGCACCGGCTGTATAATAACGAGTGGTAAAGTTAAAGGATTTGGAAAGGTTGTCTTCCCCCGGTGTAAGATAAGTACGCAGATTGAACCAGAAGTTGCTGAGGTACTTTCCTACAGAAGCTGTATATACCCAGGTGGAACTGGAGAAATAGAGGTACCGGAAACCCAGCTCTGCTTCAAAGCTTCGGGGCAGATTGGCATAAAGTGAGAAGCCTGCGCGGTAGCGTGGAAAAATGTCGTTGCCGGAATAACCCAGGCCAACATAAGAATAGAAGGTATTGGAGATCCTGGGATAAGCTTCCAGTTCACCCTGCACGCCGCCTTCTCCGAATTTCCTGGCATAGTTGATCCGTCCGAGTACAGTTCCTATAGCGGTTTGCCTGGCATAGCTGAAGCTTAACATATGCCAGGGCTGATCAAACCTTTTATCAAAATAGGTATAGTCATAACTGAGATCTATCTTGTTCTTCCGCACCTGGTCACGGATACTGCTTAATACAGCACGTGCTGCAGCATTCCCGGGATTGATATCCAAAAGCATATTGGCGGTTTTGGCTGCTTCCGGAAGTTGTTTCACAGAAGCCAGCACTTTGGCTTTCCGCAGGAGCAGGTCTTCTGAACGGGGATGATTTTCCAGCCCTTTATTCAGCAGTTCAAGCGCTTTTTCCGGCTGATCATTCCAGTATTCCAGATCGGCTGCAGCCACATATACATCTTCATAAGAAGGCTGGTTTTGCAGGATGTACTGAAATTCCCTCCGGGCACTGTCCGTTTTGTCACTCCAGGTATATACGCGCCCAAGGAAAACGCGTATATCCGAATAGTCAGGACTTTTTGACAACGCTATCCTGCATAGCCGTATCGCCTCTGTATAGTCCTTTCTGTCGAAAGCCGCTTTGCGGGCTTCCTGAAAAAGTTCATCAGATGAACGGTTGTCCTGCGCAGTAATATGCAGAGTAATAAAACAGGTGAATACGATCAGGTATAAAGCCCTCATAACAGTAGGATACGGTTTGAAAATAAATCTACTTAAAATATAGTAGATTATATCGTTTTAAACCCTTCTGATTCAACGGAATATTTTCTATATTTAGGAGACTATATCCAAACCACGATGAAAATACTTATTGCAGAAGATGATAACCTCATCCGCAGAACGATCGAGATTAAACTGGCAAAAGATGGTTACGAAGTTATTTCCTGCTCAGAAGGTAATACAGCATTGGACTGTATCCGTGAAGAAATGCCGGATATCGTGCTCACGGATATTATGCTCCCTTCAGTATCCGGGCTGGAAATTGTGAGCGCCGTGAAGGATATTACAGATAAATCGATCAAGGTGATCGTATTATCTGCCATGGGGCAGGAGAATATCGTGGAAGAAGCATTCCGGCTGGGTGCAGATGATTACATGACCAAACCTTTCAGTCTTTCAGAACTTTCCATCAGAGTAAAGAAACTGATTCATTCCAAATAGCCCAATAGTATATATCCTTGAAACAACCGGACACTATTCCCGCAGATACCTTATATGCGTATACGCTCTTTTTTGTGGCGCTGATCATCGTTATACTGATAGCTACGCATCTACGGCTTTCCATTAGGAAAAAACAGTTCCTCCTTGAAAAAAAGCTGCAGGAATTCTTTGATCAATGGTTAAGCAGTATGCTGCTGGATGATTTTTCAGAAGGTGTGAAAGTGGAGGTCCCGGAAGGATTAAAAGATACCAGGAAAAATAAGATCGCCCGGCAATATGCCATTGACCAGCTTATCAGTACCAAAAAGAGCCTCGTTGGCGTTGCCTCCCGCAATGTGGTTTACCTCTATGAGCAGCTGGGATTGAAAACAAGTTCCCTCCGGAAGTTTAATAGCAGGATCTGGTATAAAAAAGCAAAAGGCATCTATGAGCTGTATATGATGGAGCAGAAAGATATGAAGGAACCTGTACTGCGTTATACCAACAGCAGCAACGAGTATATCAGGCAGGAGGCGCAGACAGCCGTGCTGGCTTTCTCGGGTTTTGAAGGCCTTTCTTTCCTCAACAAACTTACCCGGTCAATGAACAGCTGGCAACAGGTAAAGCTGCTGGAACAGCTGGAACCGCTTGATCCGGGATACCTGGAACCATTGAAGAACTGGTTGCGTTCTGAAAATAACAGCGTGGTGATCTTTGCATTAAAACTTGCGGAGATCTATCAGCAATACCACCTCAAAGAAGCTGTAGAGGCATGTTTGCTGCATCCCAAAGAAAAAGTAAGAACGCAGGCCATCAAAACCCTCACACAAACAGGAGATGAGCATACTGCGCAGGTACTGGTGGAGAAATATGCAACGGAAACCATTGTTAACAGAACTGCCATCCTCAAGGCACTGGAAAACATAGCCACCGATCAACAGAAAGCATTCCTTGAAAAGGAACTGCAAAGCGGGGATACCTCCATTCAGCTGCAAACGGCACGGGTAATAGCAAAGTGCTGCACGAACGGAATGGCTGAGCTGCAGCATAAACCCGGGTTTCAACAGATATTCCTTCATATTAAAAACGAAATGGCAAGATGAACTTCGTGGATATACTCATATATATTATCATATCAGCTATATTCCTGTATTCAGTTGCGCTGATCGTTTTTTATGTGTTCATTGGCCTTAACTCCATCGGGGAAACAAGAGAATACCTGAATAAGAATGATTTTACCGATTACCGGCTGCTGGCCTCTTCCCCGCATGCACCAACAGTGAGTATACTCGCGCCTGCCTATAATGAAGGCGCTACCATTGTAGAGAATGTAAGATCACTTCTTTCCCTGTATTATAATAAGCTGGAACTGGTAGTGATCAACGACGGGAGTAAAGACGACAGCCTGCAAAAGCTCATTGATGCCTATAAGCTGGAGAAAGTTGATTTTTTTGTGAATTACAGCATTCCAACGCAGCAGGTAAAAGCAGTGTATAAAACCCGCCACCCTGCTTATAATAAACTCGTGGTGGTGGATAAGGTGAACGGAGGAAAGGCAGATGCGCTGAATGTGGGGATCAATATCGCCAGTAATGATTATATCGTTTGTATAGACGCAGATTGCATACTGGAACATGATGCCATCCTGAAAATGGTCAAACCTTTCCTGGAAGAAGGAGAAGCCAGGGTGATCGCATCTGGCGGAGTGATCCGCATCGCCAATTCCTGCGAGGTGAAGAACGGAAGGCTGACACGTGTTTATTTACCGGAGAATTACTGGGCCAGGATGCAGGCCCTGGAATACATACGTGCCTTCCTGTTAGGCCGCATGGCCTGGACGCGGCTGGATGGATTGCTGCTGATCTCCGGCGCCTTTGGTGCTTTTGATAAGGAAATTGCCATTAAATGCGGTGGTTACAATACAGAAACGGTAGGAGAAGATATGGAACTGGTAGTTAGAATGAGGCGTTATATGCACGAACAGGACCTTCCTTACAAAGTAACATACATTCCTGATCCGCTCTGCTGGACCGAAGCACCCGAAACCACCAATATATTAAGCCGCCAGCGCAACCGCTGGACACGTGGAACCATCGAAACACTTCGTTCTCATAAAAAGATCTTTCTTAATCCCCGTTATGATCTGCTGGGTGTACTGAGCTATCCTTACTGGTTATTATTTGAAATGCTGGCACCTCTGATCGAGTTTGCCGGTTTTATCGTATTCATCGTATTAGCCGCAATGGGATTGATCAACTGGCATACATTCTTTGCTTTTTTATTGTTTATTATTTCATTCGGTTATCTCAATTCCATTTTTGCTATTTATATGGAAGTAGCCACCTATAATCAATACAGGCGGAAAAGGGAAGTGAGGAAGCTGATCTTTGCTGCACTTACAGAACCTTTTGTTTTTCATCCATTTGTAGTATGGGCGGGTATCAGGGGATATTTTGATTTCCTGCGTAAACGCAGGGCCTGGGGCGAAATGACGAGGAAGGGGTTTACAAAAGCTGTATCATAAATATAATTTACAGACTAAGATCATGAAAAAAACTGATCCAGGTCAGTTATCACCGCAGCCAAATCCTGCATCTTTGCCCAACCTTTAGTATATGAAATTTTAGTGTTTTTCATAGGATATGGTAAATTATAGCGCTGCAGATTCCTCTGTGGCGTTCTTTGATTTCATCCATTGCTCATAACTCATCTCAAACCTCACTTCGCTATTCGCCTGTAACCCTGTATTCCTCCAACCGGTAGAAGTATAAAACCGCTCCGCACGCGTACCGGCTGCCGTAGTCAGCCATAAGGCCTCTCTAAAAGAAGCAAAATACCAATCCAGCATCAATGCCTGCAATTGTTTGCCGATGCCTTTCCCCTCCGACAGTGGATGTACAAATAATGCCCAGATATTCCGCTGCTTAATGTCAACAATAGCAAAGCCTGCAATCCCTTGCTCCGTTTCACACAGCCATCCTTTACCATCAGTAGTAAGGAAGGCCCTGTAATCCTCCGTGGTAACAAGAGATGGCGTATTGAGCACATTTTCCTTTACCGCCATGCGAACGTAGTGAAGAGCGGGGATGTCTGCCGGAAGGGCTTCTCTGAAGATCATTGCGTATTTTTTCTTAAATTTACCCACCAATTTAAGCATTTATGAGAAACGATAATATAGGCTTTGATGTACTCTTTCAATATGCCACGCTGGGTATTATCGTTACAGATGCTGAAGGAAAGATCATCCTCGCAAACCCCTTCCTGCTCAGGCAATTCGGTTATATAGAAGATGAATTGACCGGAGAACCAGTTGAAAAACTGATCCCCGGCCGCTTTGGCCATCGTCACAAACATCACAGGGATGGTTTCAATCAACATCCCCACAGCCGCCCTATGGGCATAGGGCTGGACCTGTTTGCCTTAAGGAAAGACGGTTCTGAATTCCCGGTAGAGATCAGCCTCGGTGCCTACAAAACGGAATCAGGGCAATTTGTAGTAGCATTTGTAAGTGACATCTCACTAAGGAAAGCCTCGGAAAATGCATTGAAAGAATTAAATGCCGCATTAGAGAAGAAAGTGGAAGAGCGCACTGCCTCCCTTTCAGAAGCAGTAGCGCAGTTGAATATACAAATGCAGAAGGAGAAAGAGCTGAACGAGCTAAAGTCGCGTTTTGTTTCCATGGCCTCCCATGAGTTCCGAACACCCCTCAGCACAGTACTGTCTTCTGCCTTCCTCATTTCAAAATATGAGCAGTCCACAGAACAACCACAACGCGAGAAACACATCCAACGCATTGTTTCCGCCGTAAACATGATGACGGACATCCTCAATGACTTCCTCTCGGTAGGCAAAATAGAAGAAGGTAAAATACCCGTCAGAATGCTGGTCTTCGATGTGGAAAGCCATATCAGCAGCATAGTACAGGAAATGATCATGCTGCGTAAAAAGCAGCAGCAGATAGATTATAAACATACCGGCGATAAAAACATCCTGCTGGACCCTTCTTTGCTCAAACACATCGTACAGAACCTTTTATCCAACGCCATAAAGTTCTCTCCTGAACATGATACCATTACCATAAGAACAGTAGTAACTGACGGCCAGTTCGTTTGCAGCGTAAAAGATAACGGCATCGGTATTTCCAAAGAAGACCAGCAGCATTTATTTGAAAGGTTCTTCCGCGGCAACAACGTAAGTGATATACAGGGTACAGGGCTTGGCCTGCACATCGTATCCAAATATGCAGAATTAATGAACGGCGGTATCCACTGCCATAGTGAAGAAAACAAAGGCACCGAATTCACCGTGACCTTCAAAACCGAAAGCGCAATATGACAACCATCCTACTTATAGAAGATAACGCAGATATCCGCGATAACACCGCAGAGATCCTGACCATGGCAAACTACAAAGTACTCACTGCAGCAGATGGCATGGAAGGTGTACACAAAGCATTCGAACATAAACCAGACCTGATCATCTGTGATATTACCATGCCTGTACTCGACGGATATGGTGTATTACACATGCTGCACAAACGGAATGCCTTGCAGGGAACGCCCTTTATCTTCCTCACCGCAAGAGCAGAAAGGTCAGATATGCGCAAAGGTATGGAAATGGGGGCCGATGATTTCATCACCAAACCCTTTGATGCCATGGAACTGTTACAAGCCATCGAGATCCGTATCAGTAAAGCCGCACAAATAAAAGCATCCAATGGTTTCGACTCATTATTATCCGTAGCCACCGGCCAGCTGGAAGCATTAAAAAGTGAGCGTAATACCAATACATACAAAAAGAAACAGGTGATCTATACAGCAGGTAACCGTGCGTCTTATCTTTTTTATGTATTAAAGGGAAAAGTAAAAACGAGCATGCTCCATGATAACGGAAAGGAACTGATCACAGGTTTATATAACGAAGGCGATTACCTGGGTTACACCACTTTGTTAGAATCCGGCATATACACCGATCAGGCGGAAGCCATCGAAGATGCAGAACTGGCACTTATCCCTAAGGCCGATTTCGATGAACTGATCAATAGCAATCCTGGTGTGCTGAAAAGATTTATTGAGATGCTGGCGAAGAACATGGTAGAGAAAGAGGAACAGCTATTGGGCATCGCGTACAATTCTTTACGAAAGAAAGTAGCAGATGCCCTGTTATCCATCCATAAGAAGTTCAATACGATGAGTATTGATATCAGCAGGGATAACCTTGCTGCTGTGGCAGGTGTAGCTAAAGAGTCCCTTATCCGAACGCTGGGAGATTTCAGGGATGAAAAGCTGATCAATATTAAGGAAGGGGATATCCTGCTGCTGGACCTGAAGAAGCTGGCGTATATGCTGAATTAAAGGAAATGGAAGAACGCAATATACCGGCCATTGCAGCTTCAATGTAATGGCCGGCATATTACTTCCGGGGAACAAGTTTCATGCATTCAGCAACGGCAACCCAATACATTGTTGCTTCAACAACTCAACTTCATTTTTCATCCTGGCCAGATCCTCATTCAAGCTATCCTGTTGCTCCTGGTGAGGCCTGGCATCCCTGTTCCGTTGCTGAAAATGCATCACAAGATCATGATGTAACAGCGCCAGTGCCTGGTCATTCTGCAGCAGCTGCACCTGCAACAATTCCGCCCATTCCACAAAAGACCGCGTAGTGGCAGTTTTCAATGCATTCGCCAAACGCTGCTTCAGGGCAATATTCTCCAGTTTCAATTGCTCCAGCAGTTTCAGCGACTCCCGGTGCTGCCGCGCATTCTGCAGCAGGATGTCCTCCCAACTCAATGACTGCTTCATTTATTATGCGCTATAAAGAGTGGACATTTCAAGGTACGCAACAGCACATCCGCCATACTATTCTTAAACCAGCGGGATACCGCACTGCGCTGATAAGCCCCCAGTACAATAAGTGTATTTTCCTGTGCTGTTTGCAGATGCCGCAGCACTTCGGTTTCCGGTTCTCCTTTTAATACTGTATAAGTGGCCTGCGGGCAGCGGCGTTTCATGAATTCCTTCATGAGCTTATTCTCCGGAAGATGGAGATCATCCTCTTCTCCCTTTACCGTTACTACTTCTGCTGGCAGCGTGCAGGGAAGGATATGACTGAACATCTTAATGGCAAATACTGCAGTGGGGGCGCCATCATACAACATGACCACCTTTTCAACCGGCATATAATGTTTAGGAACCAGGAACACCGGGCATTGTACCTCGGCCAGCAGGTCTTTAACAAACCGGGTAGGAGGGATTTCCTGGTGACGGGCAAAGGTTTCATTGGCATCCAGGATGAGCAGATCGGCATAGATGCTTTCCCTGAGGAGATCTGGCAGGGAGAATCCTTTATCCCTGTGAACGCTGTAGTTGACCCTGGCTTCCTGGCAGGCCTCTTCAAACTGAATAACCGCCTGGTCTCTGATCCGGGCATCCTTTCCAGCCAGTAGCCGCACTGTTTTTTCGAAATCCTGCCCGCTTTCCAGCACTTCATAGATACTAAAACTGTTACGGGTGAAGTCGTCCAGGAATACCCCAACCAGGTGGGCGTTATGGAATTTGGAGAGCCTGATGGCTGTTTGTATACTGGAATTGGAGAGGTTTAAGCCGTCCAGTGCAACGATGAACTTTTTCATAGGGCTAATATCCAGCAGAAAAAATACCTGGCTGATGACGGTGGTCAATGGGGGCGGTGATCTTGATTTTTGGGGGTAATAAGAGGGTAGCTATTTGAGGGGAGGAGGGGAGTTCAGAGGGTAGCTATTTAGGTGAAAATGCTTGTGGAACGTGAGTATACGTAGTTTGTATTGTTTCATTAACAAGGGTAGTAAAATTACTACATGCTTGTCTTTGCAGTGGCTTCTATTCTGCTGTGGTGGCCTGTTTCAACAGTTAGTTAGGGTGCCTTCTTATTAATTTCTTTGCATTTGAAAATTATTTTCACATTTTTTTCTCTCTTATATTAGAAATAAATTGACTCATAAGTTGCTGTAATGCAGATTGAAAAACAGCAGTAACGAGATGGATTAAACGTGATTACTTCAATGAACATATTTTTATTTCTTAGTTTTTTTTACACTGCAAAACTGTTTCAGTGAGTAAATCTAATTTAGTGAAACGAAAGACAAAATAACCATTTAGACAGAGACAGACATAGATTGTATTACCACAAAAAATGTTACCCAATGGAACGCATTAGCTTAGGACGTTTATAGTAACCTGTATCCATATAGAAACTACAGACCCTAAAATCTCCATATTATTGAATTTATTTTTTATCGCTTGAGAATACAGCCCATTAGCTATTATCCAACCTGGATAGGTAGCATGTGAGAATTGCTTGCAATATTTACTGTTTAATCCTAACGTATGATAAACTGGTAACGGTCTACGGATAATTACAGGCGTTTAAGTTTTAAACTTAATTATCAAAACTCATGAAAAAAAGTACAGTGCTGGAGATAATTGTCTCCCTGCTGGTCATGCTTTTCCTTTATGCCAGCGTAAGTAAATTATTAGATCTGGAGGAGTCGAGAGAGCAGATGTCTAAATCTCCTTTTATAACGGGGTATGCTAACTTTTTGGCATTGATGGTGCCGGTTTCAGAGATTGTAATTTCAGTATTGCTGCTTATTAAGAGAACGAGAATAATAGGGCTGTATGCTTCATTCTGCATTATGCTTGCATTCACGATATATATATACATGATGTTACATTATAGCTCATATCTTCCTTGTTCATGTGGTGGTGTATTGGCTTTGATGAGTTGGGAACAGCATTTTTGGTTTAATGTAGTATTTGTGTTGATTGCGCTGGCTGGCATTTTAATACATTCAAGAGGTGAACGGCATGTGGAAGCAGCTAAAGCATAGCCCGGTTTTATGAAGGTGAGACTTGCTTATTATTAAAGTACATTTTATGAGAAGAGTTATTCTATCCGCCATTGTAGTCTTTTTGTCCATAGGGGCAGCTTTTGCAAATGCAGTGCGGTGGCAGGGATACTATTTGTGGGATGCCAATACTCAGCATTATGTCTGGTATCACTACCCACCTCTTCAGGAAAAAATTGATGTAATGTGTTGGGGGAGTAGTTATGATTGTTATTACATCCTTGATGAAACAGGATCCGTTAAAACGTGTGTTAGATTTAGAGATCTTTAGCTTATTAAAATGGTCATATGAAAAAAATAACATTGTCAGTTCTTGCCGCATTTTTTGCAATATGCTCTGCTTTCGCTGGTTCAGTAGCTCAGGCTGGATACTATATATGGAATCATTCAACCCAGAGTTTTACAAAGTTAAGCCAGCCGCCTAGTCAAGATTGGATAGACCAAAATTGCGTTGCTGATGATCTCGATTGTTATTATGGATTGGACGAAACAGGCACAATAAAGGAAGTCATTCGTTTTAGACCCAACATCTGAGTAAGAAATATTGCAAGCTCTTTGACATAGGGTCTACAAAGCCCCAATTTAATATTAGTCAATTTATTATATGCGCGTATAACAGGGGTAGCTGAAAACCTGTAAAATAGAGTAAGCTCTTTATTTATTTTTATAAAACTATTTTATGAAAAAAGTAACATTGTCTGCCGTTGTAGCCATCTTCGCAATAGGTGCAGCTTTCGCTGGTTCTGCCACTCAAGCTGGTCACTTCCTCTGGAATCCTGCAACTCAATCTTTCGATAAAACTACCCTTCCTCCAAGTCAAGTTTTGATCGACCAAAGATGCGTTGGTTCTGAAACTGATTGCTATTACATTCAGAATGAAACTGGAGACAAAGAAGTTATCGCTCTTAGGGCTCTTTAGTTAACATTGGCAGGAAGACCTTTAATAGGTCTTCCTGCTATTTTTATTTAATCCTGATATATTACCAGTACATCAACTAAAGCTTTCTTTTTAACCAGATCTAAGTCATATTTTTTTAGTTGTGTTTGAATGGTGGAAATGTTCATAGTTGTTTGAGTAACAAGTGGTTCATTTCCCAAGTCAATATCAACATTATCAGAATAGTTAGTTTGGTCAACTAAATAAAGAACGCCACGAGGTGAAAATGAATTAAGTGTACTTATTAAAATACTTATTGGGCTGTTAATTAATTGACGTTTTCCTGATGATACGATATTTACAAGTGGTTCCCCCCCTTTCGATTTTATTTTATCTTTAGACGAAGTTCTGTGCAAAACCCAGCAATCAATATTTCTCTTTTCAACTTTCCCGTAAAAAGGGAACGCTCTGCGAAGGTCCTGCTGCATTATTTGGAAAATGCTATCCCTATTTTGGATAAATGATGGGAGGGTTAGATCATAACAGAATAATTTCTTCTCTTGCATTTGGCCAATATCCAAAAGTGAAGAATCTTTTACATTTAAAAAGATGCGATTGAAAATAGTAGGCTTAAATTCAAGCTTTCCATATGCAACAATTAACATTTTAAGAAGATCTACATTCATAGCGGTAAAACCATTGATAGCCCCAGAATTATCTTTTTTGACTGACATAAAACTGGATAAGGATTCATTTCTGCCAGCAAGAACAGAATTGAAGAATATTTTTTGGTCTCCGCCTCCATTGTTATTGATCAAATAAGGTTTTTTACCGTCGTAATCCAGGTTATCCTTTTTGGTCTTAAAACTGAATTTATCCCCTTTAAGGAATTTTTCAATATTGGCGGTAGTAACTGCTGTATTGTCTGTGATCGCAATGATCGAATCTTTATCATTAATCCATATCTCATGCGGTATCATGGCATGTTTGAACATTTTACTAAGACGGTTGTCTTCAACAATGGATGGGAGAGAGATGTTTTTGGTGGTTTTGTTATTCTTGAAGAAAGTTTCGATCTTTTCTCTGGGCTCATTGGTGACCAGAATTATTTGAAGATCGCCTTCGTATTTCTTTTGCAAACTATCAAGTTTGGGGAATTCAGCTATACAAGGACCGCACCAGGTAGCCCAGAAATCAATTAGCAGCATTTTCCCCTTATGTTCGGAAAAACTTAAACTATCCTTATGGTAATTGACTACAGGACCAATTATTTTTTCATTAAAGATATCGCCAGTTTCATACGTGCCTTGCGCTTTTACTCCACTTGCTGTAAACGCAAGAAAAAGGAGCACTTTCCAGAAGATCTTTACCATGAATTAAGTTTTAACTTTATAATATTTGGATAATGAAAAAAATTATTTTAATACTGTCTTCAATTGTTCTTGTTACTATCCTATGTTTTTTATACTTATATCAAACGGCTGATATAGCGAATAAGGGGAGAAATGGATTTGACAGGGTTTTTTCAGATAGATATGTTAAAAATGATCATGCAATAGCCAATGAATTTAAGGTTCAAAAGGTTATTGGTATCCATGGCGCACGGCTGTATTTTGTATCACCCGGTGCAGGCTACCTTGTTTCAACTGATCTGGACCTGAAAGACCCTAAGAAAGTTATTCTTGAAAAGAACGAAGCCCCGCCAGTCTCTTATGCCCTTGATTCAAATTTTATCTATTCATACGCCATCAACGAAAATGCCGTTTCAGTGTTTGATTATGATGGAAAACTGCTAAAGAGAGTATTAATTAAGCAGCAGTTTTCAAGAATAATAGCATTAACAGAAAGCATTTTTGTTATCAGAGATTTTAAGAAACTAATGGAAGGTGTAACATTTGTAAAGATTAAAGTGGATTCCGCTTTAGATGAACAAATAAAGATGAAAGAACTTGATATCGAATCATATAAGAATAATCCATTTGCAAATGATGGATTATTAGTAATGGACAGAGATTCAGGAACTATTGTATATATGAATTACTATCATAACTCCTTTTTTGTAATGGATACTACCTTTTCTAAAGCAATAAGGTACCGGACAATTGATACTACCAGCTTATCAAAGCTGTATACAAAAAGTGTTAAGTCAGAGAAAAAAGTTGGTATTACCAATTATAGCCCGGCTAACATTATTAACAGGGATGCTGTGATTAATGATGGTAAAATGCACCTTCTTTCTAATCTCGCTGCTGATAATCAGCCGAAAGATCAATTCTCATCTTCTACAACTATTGACGTTTACCAGGTACAGTCTGGTAAATATCTTTACAGCTATATGTTGCCTGATTGCCATAACAATAAAGTAAAGAGCTTGTTGTTGAAAGACGCAGAATTGATCTCCGTATATCCTGATTCAATTATCAAATACAAAATGAACTGAGCGTTATTAATTATATCCCGTGTTTTGCGAAAGATTCGGGTTTTTATTCCTTTCGTTCTGCGGGATGGGATATAATGCATCTGTTGAATTCCAAAGATCTTTTTTTAGTTTGGTCAGGACAGAATCCGCAGCGTTGGTCCTTTTTAGATCAAACCATCGATGGCTCCATTCTGCAAATAGTTCAGAACGCCTTTCTTTCGCTATGCTCTGTAAAAGGAGCGGTTCGGTTAAAGGCCCTGGTATGGGTATTAATCCGGCTCTTTGTCTGATGGTGGAAAGGTCAGTATTAGCGTTATCAAAACTATTTTTGTGTACATAACATTCGGAACGGATGAGGAATAGCTCTGCGCTTCTTAACAATACAGCGTTTTCTGCTGCAGCACCTGTTGTGGTTACTCTTTTTTTATACTTAAAAGGATATAAATAGTTTTTACCGCTATATGTTATAGGATTGGTCCAGTTCGTTTTTCTCAGATCACCTGTTTCAAACGAAGTTGCCATATCATCTATGAGTACATAAGAAGGTGTGGTGGCAGCTGGAACGAAATTAGTTCCCAGTGCAGTAAAACCATTTTGCGTTTGTATCTCAAAAATGGTTTCTTTATTGTTTGCCTGAAATGTTGTAGCAGGAGTGGATAAGGGCGTAAACAGGTTTGAGCTTAATACTTTGTCACATTCAGCAATTGCGAGGTCCCAGTTCTTCTGATAGAGGTAAACTCTTGCCAGTAAGGCTGAAACTGCATACTTGGTTACCCTGTTTTTTGTCGCAGTGGGAGAATTACTGAGTTTGTCTGCCGCATCTTTCAGATCTGCAATGATCTGTTCATATACTTTCCCGGTTTCAGATCTGGATAAAACGGCGTTTTTATATACATCTGTAGATGTAACTAAGGGGATGGCGCCATAATAATTGAGCAGATAAAAGTGGAAAAAAGCCCTGAAGAATTTACTCTGCCCGATGATTTCATTCTTTACACGTACTGGCAGATTATCTGAGTTTGTAGTCCCTTCTATTAACAAATTGGACTGGTAGATAATATTATACGAATATTGCCATAATCCAAGAACGAACCTAAGATCAGTTGCAACGATTGCATTATTATAGTATATAGCATCGCTGCTGTTAAAAGAGGTAAGTTCATCGGCTGTCAGACCTCCTGTTAATGTTGTTTGTATCATAAGTGTACTGGCCAGGGTGCCGGACAGGGAAGTATATATGCCATTAAGTGCAGCATATGCCGTAGTAGAATCCTGGAATACAACCAGTGTAACAATCTCTGTAGAGGGATTATCTACATCTATTAGTTTTGAACAGCCTGAAATGCCTAATGTTATTCCCAGTATTACTATTATGTTGGATAAGATCTTTTGCATAAGTCGAGGTTTAATTAGAGTTATAAAGACAGCTGTATTCCTGCAGTTAACATTTTCAATGGAGGTAAACCCATGGACCCCACTGAGCTGTTTGTTTCCGGGTCAAGCCCTGAAAAATCTGTAATGGTTAATAAATTCTGTCCCTGAACATAGATCCTCGACTTAATTGATTTTATATTGAGATCATATGAGAGAGAAAGGTTTTTTAGCCTGATGTAACTGGCATCTTCGAGGTAATAATTACTATACGGTAAATAAGCATTTGTTAAATTAAATACATCTTTCCCTGCGGTTGCACTTGCAGCTGGTATATTGGTAATGTCTCCTGGTTTTGTCCAACGGTTCATTACTTCTATTCTTTGGTTGGCCAGAGTGCCATGCGAGAATCCGATGGTATAACCGTCTTTCTTTACAAATTGAAAGAGAAAGTCCAGCGTGAAATTAGCATAAGTAAAACTGTTGCTAAAGCCGCCATAATATTTTTGGTCCAGGTTTCCCATGTCTATATAATCCCCGGGAAAGTTACCAATTGTTCCATTTTTATCAATGTCCAGAATAATGGGTGCTCCGGTTTGAGGATCAATGCCTCCGTATGCCATTCCTTTTTGTAGTGTTAAGGATTTACCCAGTGTAAACTGAGAAGCGTAGGAGGAGGATTGTAAAGTTGGAAACTTGGCAAGTTCGTTTTTGGGTATTGTTAAGTTGATAGCACTAGACCAAGTGAAATTTTTGGTCTTTATGTTTGTTGTATTTAGCTCAAACTCAAGCCCTTTATTCACAACAAGAGCAGGGAAGTTAGCATTGTAAAATTGTGCTCCTGTCATAACCGGCAAAGCATAATTTATTAGTTGATTTCCGCTCTCATTTTTATACCAGGTGCTGGATAGGAATATTCTGTCTTTCAAAAGACCTAATTCCAATGAAAATTCCAACTTTTTAGTGACTTCCCAGCTGAAGCTTGAATTCGCTATCCTTGAGGGCGTTAGTCCCGGGTTTCCTGCATAGCTGAAGGAAGAAGATGTATACGTAGAGAGGTATTGGTAGTCAGAAATTCTATCACTGCCAACTGATCCATAACTACCTCTCAGCTTTCCGAAACTGAGGAAGCTAATATTATCACGTATGAAGTTTTCGTTAGAGAATAGCCAAGCCCCGCTTATACCATAGAAATCACCAAATCTTTTGTTAGGTCCAAAACGGGAGGAACCATCACGCCTGAAAGAAGCATTCACTATATATTTGTCAGCATAGATATAATTAAGCCTTCCAAATCCAGATGCATACTTATATTTTCTATCGGTGTAGAATTTGGAACCAATTGTTCCTGCTGCAGCTAGGCTTTCTAAAAGGGATTCATTTGCATAGTTTTGACCTTGTATATCGGAATACTTGCTTCTTTGATATTGCCATGTTCCGCCCAATAATGCAGTGAGCTTTCCATTGAACAATTCCCTAGTGTAGTCAAGAGTGGGTTCTATAATATATGAGTTTAAGCGACTGTTCCCAAACCATGCTGAGCTTAATGAAGTGGTAGTAGGAGGGTTGGCTGATTTAGGGAAAAGCTTATTCTGCTCCATTCTTATATCATTAAATCCGAGGTTGACCTTGAATTTAAGTTGCTTCATGATCTCATATTTAATGGTTGAATTAAATATGAGATTGGAAGTTTGACTTTTTGCTTTCAGCCTTAGCGCAGCAATTGGATTATAACCTAAAGTCCAATCCAGGTTCCCGGCCTTGTCATATACAGGCATATTGGGAGCGAGATTGTATAAATTCGTGAAGTCCTGTGTAGTGGTCTTGTTGTTGTCAGTTGTATAGTTACCGGTGAAAGTGATACCTAGTTTTTTGTCAGTAGATGTATGATCAATATTGAAATGTCCTCCTCCGCGATAATACCCGAAGTCGCCTGGGTATACAGTTGTTTCACGATGAAAATTTCCTCCAAGCAAAAAACGTGTTGTCTCTGATCCGGAAGAAATTGACACTTGTGCGTCTGTCATTTTAGCTGTACCACCGATGTAGAACTTTTGCCAGTCGGTATAAGCATTTTGGTCCCACACCATTAAATCAGGATCCGCAGCTATTGTAGGGCTTACGTTATCATTTTTGAATGCTTCTCTCCGTATTTCGAGGTATTGCTGTGTGTTCAGCATTTTAAGCATATTGGTTACCTTACCGGCTCCACTATATACGTTTACATGAAGTTTTGCCTTACCCTGTTTACCTCTTGTAGTAGTGATCAGGATCACGCCATTGGCAGCTCTTGATCCATAGATGGCGGTAGCATCTGCATCTTTAAGTATCTCAACACTTTCTATATCCGATGAGTTAATGGTATTAAAAGGACTCACAAATCCGTTTGCACCACCAGAGCTATTGTTTTCATTTATTGGCCTTCCGGGAAAAGGTACGCCGTCTATTATGTATAAAGGCTCATTACCTGCTGTAATAGAGTTTCTTCCTCTGATTTGAACCAGAACAGGGCTTCCCGGTAAACCGGTTGTTTGTGTAATAAACAATCCCGGTGCTCTCCCCTGCAAAGCAGTCATTGGGTTTGTCACCGGTTGTTTCCTGATATCCTCTCCGGGAATTTTAGAGATCGAGCCTGTATTATACCTCCTCGTAGTCGTCCCATACCCCATAATAACAGTCTCGTCTAAACGATCCACTGCTCTCTTCAACTGCACAACCAATCTCTCAGATCCCCTGATAACATAATCCTGCGGTTGATACCCGGTATAACGAATCGTTACCGTCTGACGATCGGGAACATTCCCCATGCTGAATCTTCCCTGCCCATCCGTCGTAGTCCCAATCTTCCCCCCATTCACAATCACCGTAGCACCCGGCAAAGGAAACCCCTCATCAGAAGTAACCGTCCCCGAAACCGTCACCCTCGGCAAACTATCTGTAGCGCCTACACGCTCAGCAGCTTGTACAGGAGTGGTACCCGCAGGCACAGCCGCATTCTTCTCCATAATAATGATCCCTTTCCCCTTGATCACCCATTTCAAATTCCTCCCTTTCAAAACCTTATCCATCGCTTCCGTTAATCTCTCACGGGATACATTCACCGAAACTTTCTCTTTCGGATCAATTACTTTGGTGTTGTAGAACACACTGTAATTGGTCTGGGATTCAATACTCCTGAACACCTGTTCAATTGGAATATTGTTTGCATTGATCGTAATAAGAGCGCTATCCTGTAAAACAACAGCTTTCACGCTGATACTAAACGTAAGCAAAACCCCGAGTAGCCATTTGCTGCTAAAGCAAACAAAGCGATTCTTTCTGTTCATTCTGGTTGATTTTGATTTACTAGATTCCCAATAACTGATATTAAATTTGCCAAGCACTTTTAGAGTATTTTGTAGAAGAGGAAGAAAGGGGGGTGTTGGGGTGAACTCCAAACAAACTTTTTTCAAAAATATTTTTCCTTTGAAATAGGCCACTCTAGAGGGTTACATTTAAATATACAACAAACAGGTTATTGCGACGTATATACATCACAGTTAGATGGAAGTCTAAAACGGGCAATTGTTATGCTAGATAAAATAATACTATAAACAAGAACGGCCCAAAGCTTCGCAGTACCCTAAGCCCAAGCTTAATATGCGTCTTTATACTATTCTTGCTGATGCCTAATGAATCTGCCGCAGCCTCATATGATAAACCTTCCTGGTATACAAGGTGAAATGCCCTCAACCTTTGAGGACTCAGATGTGATAATAAATGCTGTAATTTTTTGTCTGCCTGTTTTGCATCATGAAGGTCTGGTGCCTCCCAGGTGTCTGATAACATCACCCGGGAAAAATTCATCATCTTTTCGTGCGCTCTTTTTTCGGCACTCAGTTTACTAAGGCAATAATTATGAAGTATCTTATATAAATAAGAACGAAGGTTTTTTACCTGCCCCCAGTTCTTGAAATCTAATAGTTTGCAGAATACATCCTGTACAGCTTCCTCAGCCTCCACGTCATCCTTTAGCAAATAATCCGCATGCGCCAGCAGTACTTTGTAGTACTTCTCATACATCCAGGTAAATGCTTTGATGTTCTTATTATGTAACTCCTGTACAATTAAGATGTCGTCCATGTGCTAAGTCAAGATCATTTAGTCAGTAGTACTTCGGCAGTAAAATATAGGTGCCGGGATCGAAATTTTAATGGTTTGAGTTAAGCACAGCTGGAGAAATTATGGTTAATGCGAAAGAAAGTAAAAACTAAAATGGTTTCTGTCTACTATAAATTGCATGCCAGGTGTAATGTTACATAAATCATCCTTCAAAAGAAACAGCGTAGCTGTTAAAAGGTCGTTAACATTAGCCTTCAAAAATTAGTTGCTGTTCTCATAGCCTGTACAACATTGAAAATATTCGAAAAGTTCAGCCCTGTAGCGAGAAATCTTGAAGATCATTCACCCTCAGATGGTTATTTTTTGTCGCAGATCCCTGAATGGAACAGCCAAAAAAATGTTAATCAAGCCACCGGCCCCAAAATTTAAATAAAAACTTTCACCCTCCATTTGTTAATATTGATCTTATAACGGAATAACCCGGTCATATGGACAAAAGCGAAATACTTGACCTGCTCATCAGAAAGCACTACGGCTTAATCTCTGAAGAGGAGGATGCACAACTGGAACAGATCCTTGCCACCAATCAGGAGGCAAGAGAAATGCAGCTGGATGTGCAGGCACGTCGCACGAAAGACAAAGCTTTGGATCTGATCAACAGAGTAGACCTCGAAAATGCTGAATTACAGATCAACGAAAAATACCAGGCAATCCGCAGAAGAAGACGCGTTGTTAGAATGCGCTGGATCAGCGCAGCTGCCGTTATTGGTATTATTGCCACCGTTGGCATCCTTGGCTTCCCTGGTAAAGAGCAACCAGTTTCCATAGACCCCAATGCCCTTACTCTGCAACTCGCAAACGGACAGGTGATCCGGCTGAACAACTCCGGCCAGCAAAGTATTACCGCCGGTAATACACAACTCAATAATAATAACAGGGTACTGCGCTTTAATCCTGAAGGAACTGAAGCCAATAGCTGGAATACGCTCCGGGTACCCGCTAAGCTGGATTATAAAGTAGAACTATCAGATGGTACAACCGTGTGGCTGAACAGCACCACCCAAATGCGCTTCCCATTCACTTTCGGGGAATCCAGGGAGGTTTATGTGGACGGTGAAGCTTATTTCAAAGTAGCACCGGACGCCGGTAAACCATTCATTGTACACGTTGGCAATGCCGCCGTGAATGTACTCGGAACTGAATTTAACCTGAATAGCTATACAAAAGGAACCGTGATCACTTCCCTCGTACAAGGTAAAGTAGCTGTAACGGTGGAGAATAAACGCATTGAATTAAAACCAGGTAAAGAAGTAATTGCCACTGATGGTAACATGACGGTGGCTGACTTTGATAATAAGATCACACTCGGATGGCGCCAGGGACTCCATTACTTCCAGGACGCCAACATGTTAGAAATTGCAGACATGATCAAACGTTACTTTGATGTAACAATGGTAATGGATGAACCTGCCGCCGGTCAACAACATTTCCGCGGTAAAATGCTTCGTTACCAACCGCTGCAACTATTCATCGACCAGTTGAATACTTTAGGCGATGTAAAAATATACTGGAAAGATGAAGTATTACACTGTGCTATAGCCAGGTAAAGTTTTTGCTCTTCCCTCCGAAAATGGTGGCTGGCTGTAATTGCCGGTCACTTTTATTTCAAACGGTTCCTATCCACCCCCTCCTTAGTGATCACCACAGGTTTAATAAATCCCCGCTCATCAAAATACATCTGCTCTATACACGTCTCCCTTGAATCCCGTACCCCCTTTTCCGTTAAAGGCCTCCTGTGATACACAATATACCAACTGTTGTTTTTAGCAACATGGATCACGGAATGATGCCCTGCCCCGTTTGCAATGGTTGAATCCTGCTGCAGGATCTTATCAACCCTTTTGAAAGGCCCCAGCGGAGAATCAGCAATGGCATAGGCCACACTGTAATCGGGTCCCGTCCATCCCCCTTCTGACCACATGAAATAATACCTGCCGTCTTTGATGAACATAAATGGCCCTTCCACATATTTATCAGGCGTGATCTCTTTAAATACACTGCCATCCTCAAAAGGAATGAATCCGGTGAAATCCTTGTTCAGCTTAGCAATATTACAATGCCGCCAGCCACCATAGATCAGGTAATACTGCCCGTCTTTATCATGGAATACAAACTGATCAATTGGCTGGGCCTTGTTATGGAATTTATCCACTAACGGTTTGCCCAGGTGGTCTTTATAAGGCCCCTCTGGTTTATCTGCTACGGCAACGCCTATACCCCCCAGCTCAGAATCTTTCTGGATATCGTTCGCCCCAAAGAAGAGGTAGTATTTTTTATCTTTTTCTATGATGGAAGGAGCCCACATAGCCCGTTTTGCCCATTTGATGGCACTGGTGTCCAGGATGCGGCTGTGTTTCGTCCATTTCACCAGGTCCGGAGAGGAGAAAGCGTCAAAAAACACCTGTTTGTTATAGGGAGCAGAGAAAGTAGGGTAGATCCAGTATTGTTTATTGAATATAATTCCCTCAGGATCTGCATACCAGCCCGGAAACACCGGATTGCCTGCTTTTTGTGCATGAGCGGAAAATGTCAGAACAACTAAAATAGCCCACAGGAAAATAAGCTTCATCATGATAAAATTTCCGAAATATAAGGCCAATTCAGTAAATCCCTGATGCTAAAATTCCCGGAAACATTAGCCCCGAAGCTCATAAAACCCTGAAATTCCGGAATACCCGCTAACCTCAGTAATTCCGTATGAATGCAAACCCGAAAATATTGAATTCCCCACTGCCCCTGGCCACCAGGAAGAGATCATGCACCCCCATGGCATTCTTTAACTGGCCGGTTAATTTTATATTAAAAGTGGTATCTGCCGTGTCCGGGATCTTAAGGGAGCCTATCTTTTTCCCCTTCGGTTTATCTATCCTGAATTCCAGGGTAGGGGCTGCCTTCCCTTTGATATTACTGGAGATCGTTATCTCAAAGCCTATTTCCCCCATGCTCAGGTTCACCTGCCGGAATCCCAGGTAGGTCCCCTCTTTCATCAGGTATTTCGTTTCCTGATCCTTGGGTTGAGTTGCAGGAACGAGCTGACCTCTTGCCGGGAAAGCAAATAAAATGGATATAGCTACAATCGCAGCTAACACAAGAGGCTTCATAGAATAAGGTACGATTTCTACTGTTTATTACATAAAGATAATTAATAATGTTTAGTTTCAGATGTATCTATGCCATTATTAAAAAAACATTTATCTTTCTGCCATAAAAATCCATTATCAACCACTGAACAAAGTTCTCCACCGCACTTTGTTCCAACGTCATGAAATCTGTAGTAAAAGGACTTCTTCTAGTTGTTTTCAGCCTGCTTTTCGTCAAAGCTTCTTATGCGCAATCCCATGGGTTGATATTTTCTTCATTTGAAGTAGTGCAGGAAAAAAGGACTTCACTGGACCTTGGCGCTGGAACTCCCCAATGCCTGGGGGAAGATTTTGAACTGGCTTTCGATCTCTCTTTCCTCCCTGAACATCCCGCCTACTTTGGCTATGTTTTCCGGCTGATCAATGCCCGTCACCAGAATATTGACCTCCTTTACAGTCCAAGAGAGGGTGGTTTCAATGTGGTTTTCGGAGAATCCATGACGGGTATCGGTTTTAAAATAGACAGTGCCAGCCTGGCGGACCAGTGGCATAGTTTTAAATTACGGGTGAACAAAGGGGAGATCTCTTTTCAGGTGAACGGCAAACTGGTCAGCAAGGCCAAGGTAGAACTGAAGGACGATTGTTTTCGCATTGTTTTCGGCGCCTGTAATGAACCCGAATTCAAATCTACTGACCTGCCCCCCATGCAGGTCCGGAATATCAGTATCGCTATAGACCAGGAAACGAAGTATTTCTGGCCCCTGCGGGAAACCAAAGGTTACGTTTCCATCGATAGCCTGCGGGACAAAAAAGCCAATGTCACCAATCCCATCTGGATCACTCCCCTCTATCAGCAATGGCAATCTGTATATAACAGGACCGTAAAAGGTAATGCCGCCGTGGCTTTTGATGCTGCCCGGGAAGAAGTAGTGATCACCGCAAAGGATTCTATTTACCGCTTCCCGGTAAAGAACGGCACCATGCAAACAACGGCCATCCTTTCACCGGAGCATTTCCTGCTGAGAGGCAGTTTGTCTTTTGTACAACCTGAAACCCATCAGCTCTATAATTTTTATCTTGATAAACAATGGGCCACCCCATTCCGGGAAGACCAGCAAACCTGGGAACAACCTTTCCCTTCAGCAGATGTAACGGAATACTGGCATGCCAATAAGTTCTATTTCCCTGCACAGGGCAGGTTGTATATCTTAGGCGGATACGGCCAGCTTACTTATAAGAACAAGGTCCACACCTATAACTTCATTTCCCATAAATGGGATAGCGTACAGGTAAAAGGTGATCCCTATACGCCAAGGTACCTGGCTGCATTAGGAACAAAGGGAGACGATGTATATATATTAGGTGGTTACGGAAGCACCACAGGCGAACAGATCCTCAATCCAAAATACCTGTACGACCTGCTGCGCTTTGATCCCAAAGCCAATACCATCAAAAAGATCTTCGCACTGGACCCGCCGAAGGACGCATTCGTGTTTGCGAACTCAATGGTCATTATCGATGAAAACTATTATGCACTCACTTTCCCGAAAGACCGTTTCGATTCAAGACTACAATTGATCAGAGGCTCCCTGAAACATAACCAATACCAGGCACTGGGCGATACCATTCCCTATGCTTTTAAAGACAACCGCTCTTACGCAGATCTCTACTATTGTGCAAACAGTAAGAAACTGGTAGCAGTCACTTTACTCACCGACGATAATAAAACGACTGACGTAAAGATCTACACGATCGCTTTCCCTCCCAATGCATTGACAATACCCGCCCATTCCAATGCAGCTGTGAAAGTGAACTGGTGGTATTACCCGGTGGGTTTATTATTACTGGCATTCGCACTCTGGCTCTCCTTTAGAAAAAGAGAAAGGAAGAGAAGGGTAAAAGCAACACTTCCTGAGCCGGAGAAAGTAGTAAAGCACAAAGAACGTCCTTCTGTTTTCCTCTTCGGCAACTTCAGTGTAACGGATGCGGAAGGAGTGGACATCACCCGCCAGTTCACACCATTATTAAAGGAGCTGTTCTTATTAATAATGATCTATTCCGTTAAATACGGACATGGTATTTCCGTGGAAAACCTTAACGAGATACTATGGAATGATAAATCAGACAAGGATGCAAAGAATAACCGGTCTGTGAATATGCTCAAGCTCAAAACCATTTTAGGGAAGCTGGGCAATTGTTCCTTTAAAAAAGAGTCCGGCAAATGGGTGTTCCAGTATCCACCGGAAGAGATCTATATAGACCTTGCCATCTTTTATGAACTGGTGCGTAACAGGGAAGGGATCAATAAAGACCAGATCCGGCAGCTCCTGCAGATTGTGAGCAGGGGAGCTTTCCTGCACCAAACGGAATATACCTGGCTGGATGATATCAAGTCAGACATCTCCGGTAAAGTACTGGATGTATTAATATATGCCGGTTCCACCTTAACCACCCCCGCCGATGCAGAATTACTGATCGAGATCGCCAATGCCATTTTCAATTTCGACCAGGTGAATGAACAGGCCCTGCAAATGAAATGTAAAACCTTAAATGCCCTTGGCCGCCACTCCATTGCCAGGAATACCTATGAGAAATTTGCTAAAGACTACCGGCATATGTACGATGAAGACTTCCCGCAAAGCTTTTCTGAGATCCTCCATTAATGCATTAATTAGTTAGTATTCAGGAAATTAATTTGGGGTTAATCCTTTATTAAACCCCCTATTAAGCCCGTGCCTGTTACTTTGCAGCATACTATTTTTCCACGAAACGCTTCCACGATGAAAAAGAGATCCTTATCCCGGAATCTTACCATTTATTTGTCGTTCCTCCTATTTCCTGCCTTCGCATTTGCCCAGAAAGCAACCGTGAAAGGAAAAGTATTGGACGAGAACAATCAACCACTCCCGGGTGCGGCTGTGTACATTAAAGGTACCGGCACCGGTGTACTTTCTTCAGACGACGGGTCCTATACGATCCAGGTCCCTGACCTTGCAAAAAGTATCCTCGTGGCCAGCTACACCGGGTACTTCTCCAGAGAATCTATCGCCACCGGCGGTACCCTGAACTTTTCCCTTCTACGGAATGCCGTGAAACTGAAAGATGTGGAAGTGGTTTCTGCATTGGGCTTATCCCGCCAAAGCAAAACCATCGGTTATTCACAGCAATCTATCGATCCGGAACGTTTAACGGAAGCCCGCGATGTGAACATTGCCAGCGCACTCGCCGGAAAAGTAGCCGGTATGCAGGTAACCACCACCGGCCAGCCAACCGGTTCTGTAAGGATCGTGATCCGTGGCGACAACTCCATTACCGGTAACAACCAACCCCTCTGGGTAGTAGATGGTGTGCCCATCGACAACTCCATGGGCGATGGCCGTAACAACCTGGATTATGGGAACGGCGCCGCAGACCTCAACCCGGACGACATTGCCAACATTGAAGTACTGAAAGGTCCGAATGCCGCCGCACTCTATGGTTCCAAAGCTGCGAACGGCGCCATCCTCATTACCACCAAAAAAGGAAAAAGTAAGGAAGATGGGTCCCTGGGCGTAAGCGTAAACCAGAACATGATGTGGTACACCATTTCTGAATATCCTGCATATCAGAATGTGTACGGAGAAGGAAATGCATTCCGCACGGTGCAGAACACCAACAGCATTATCCCGGGAACCAATGCCATCAACATGGGAACAAATACCCGTAGCTGGGGAGCCCCCATGTTAGGCCAGCCTTATAACGGATATGACGGTAAACCACATGGATTCTACCCGCAGCCGAATAATATCAAAGACCTGTATCAAAGCAGCTTTACCAATATCACCAATGTATCCGTGGGTAAATCTGACGAGCGCTCCAACTTCCGCGCTTCTTACACTTATACAGATGGGAATGATGTGCTGGCAAAACAGAACATGCGGAAAAAACACAACTTTAATCTCAACAGCAGCCGCCGGCTCGGTAAAAAAGTAAACCTGGATGCCCGTTTGCTGTACACATTGGATAAAGTAAAGAACCGCACATTCCGTAACATGGACCCCCAAAGTCCCATGAATGCCTACATCTACATGTTGCGCAGCATAGATGAAAAAGCACTGACACCATGGAGAGATGCTTCCGGTAATGCTTTTTCTTACGGTGCCCAGGGAGATGGATATGAAAATCCCTATTGGGCCATCTATGAAAATGAGAATGAAGATATCAAACATCGTGTCATAGGAGGTACTACCCTCACTGTAGATATTCTGGAAGGACTGAAGTTCCGCGGACAGATCTCTACAGACCTCACCTTTGGGAGTGGTTTTGTATACAGAGAACCCGGTTCCCGCCAGAGTAAACTGGGTGCTTATTCCCAGTTCACACAACAGAACCAGAACTGGAACATGGAAGGCATGTTTATGTATACAAAGAAGTTTGGAAAGGAGTTCAGCCTGAATGCCAACCTGGGTACCAACTTCATGCAAGGCAACCAGTTATTCCGCCAGCAGGCCGTTTCTTCTCTCCTCAACCACGACATGCCCAGCATCTCTAACAGTAACGCCTACCCCACAGCCAGCGAAAACCTGGTACGTAATAAAACAAACTCGGTTTACGGTTCTGCCACCCTGGGCTTCCGCGATTTCCTGTTTATGGATGTCACCGGCCGTAACGACTGGTCTTCTACCTTACCGGAAAATAACCGCTCTTTCTTTTATCCTTCTGTAAGTGGTAGTTTCGTATTCACACAATTCCTGCCGGAAGACCAGAACATTATCAATTATGGTAAACTGCGTGCCTCCTGGGCAAAAGTTGGTAATGACGCAGGTGCTTACTCCCTGCAATCCATGTTTGCCTACGGCGGTTTATTCCTCGGCAACCCATGGCTGGATTTTGAAAACCTGCGTAAGAACCCGAACCTGAAACCGGAACAGACCACTTCCCGGGAAATAGGGATGGACCTCTCTTTCTTCAAAGACCGCATCAATATCTCTACCTCTGTTTACAGATCAAATACCGTAGATCAGATCATGCGTGCGCAGGTTGCCCGCGAAACAGGTTTCACGGAAGAGATCGTAAATGCAGGAGAGATCCAGAATACCGGCGTGGAATTATCTATCAAAGGCACACCCATCAAATCAAAAAAGTTTACCTGGGACGTATTGCTGAACTGGTCTAAGAATAAGAACCTGGTAGTATCCCTCACACCGGGCGTGAGCCGTTACACCTTAGGCAGCTGGTATGTGATGACCTCCAACGCTGAGGTAGGTAAACCTTATGGTGTATTGAGAGGAAATTCTGCTTACTATTCCGGTGATACGATGATGATCAATGCTTCAACCGGACGCCCTTACTTTGAACCCAATGGTTATCTCGGCAACTTCCGGCCGGACTGGATAGGATCTATCGGCAATACCTTCAGGTATAAAGGATTTGACCTCAGCTTACTGGTAACAGTGAAATGGGGAGGAGATATCTATTCCGTATCTAATCACAAAGCCAATGTTACCGGTAACACCATTCAAAGTTTACTGGGCAGGGAAGATTTTTACTACAGCAGTCTCATCTTAGGAGAATCAGGAGATGAACAGAATGGTATCGGTTTGTTTGGCAACGCCTACCAGGATAAGAACAGGCCCAAAGGGATCAAATACCCGGGTTATAATCCTGTGCTGAATGCACAAGGTGCTCCCGTGATAGGTAAAGACGGAAGGTATATTGCCCTCAAACCCAATGAATCCTGGCAGTCGCCGCAAGCCTATTGGCAGAATATGGATAACGATATGGGGAATAACCTCTTCGACGCCTCCAATATCCGCCTGAGTGAAGTAGTGATGGGGTATAATTTAAATGCCAACTGGTTCCGTAACAAATTCATCAGAGGGGCAAGAGTAGCAGTGGTGGGAAGGAACCTCTGGACCATCATGAAACATACGCCAAGAGGTATTGATCCTGAAGCTGCCAATACTACCGGCAATGCACAGGGTATTGAGCAGGGAGGATCTTTCCCTTACGCTACTTACGGTGTGGACCTGAAGTTTAATTTCTAAAAATCGGAACATGAAAAATCTGTGTTATCTGCTTGTCATCATGTTAACGGGCTTTTCCTGTACAAAGTCCTTTAACAAAACAAATATTAATCCGAACCAGTTTGAAAATGCTACACCGGAAGCGATCATTGCCGGCTCAATCAAAAGGACCAGCGATCTGCTGGCGAATGCCAACATGGATTATCACTGGACCTCTTCACATCTTTTGTGTATAGGAGGAGGTTCTTCCCGTTATGGTGTAGGCAGCGATGGTTTTTGGGAACAATCCTATGTGGAAATACTGGGTAACCTCAATCAGCTGGATAAAAAATACAGTACTACAGAAGGGTTTAGCAATAAAGTACAGATAGGACGTATCTGGCAGGCTTATGTATATTCTATCCTGGTAGGTACCTATGGGCCTATCCCCATGCAGAACGCATTAAAACCGGAAGCCGGTTCATCTATCCTGTTTGATGATGAAGATGTAGTGTATACCGCCATCCTCACCATGCTGAAGGACGCCGGAGATAAGATAGATGTGACGAAAGATAAGCTCAGCTATGATGTATTATATGCCGGCGACCTGGCTAAATGGAAAAAATTTGCGTTCACACTTCGTTTGAAGATCGCACTGCGCTGCCAGAAGAACCTGGGAGCCGTTGCCCGCACGCACATCACAGAAGTAATGCAGGCGGAAGCCAATACCATCAGCACAGAAACTGAAACGGCAAAGATGGGATATGAGAACATAGACGGTAACCAGAGCCCTTACTACATCCGGTATGTGCGCAATTCATTTACGCAGGATATCGCTCCCAAAATGAGTGACTATATCTTCACCTGGTTCAGATCATACAACGATCCGCGTCTAGTTGCCTACTACGATTCCGTACCCGCCATCAACCGTTACCTGTTGCAGGATACGCTTACCAGTACTTTGGACGATTCCCTCCGCATCGTCACTTACAGGATCCCTTATTTCGGTTATCCCAAAGCTCCCCGGCTATTGCCAGGATGGGGTTTAACCAGTGATCCGGTAGGAGGGCTGAATATCCTTACCTATTCTGATCCTAAAAAAACATTCCTGTTCACTGCAGAAAAACCTTTCATCCATCTTTCATATGCAGAGACTATGTTCATGAAAGCAGAAGCAGCAAAATTGGGGCTGGGTGGAGCGCAAACAGCAGAGCAATATTATAATGCCGGTATAGATGCCAACTTTGCAAACTGGGGCATCACAGGTACAGCGGCCACCAATTATAAAAATCAGAATGGTGTGAAGTTCGGTACATCTGCCACAGGATATTATAACTACCTGGGCCTGGTGAATACCAATGTTCCGCAAGATGATCTGTTTAAGATCTGGCTGCAGCAATGGATCAACTATTACCCGGACGGCGGGTTTGATACCTGGTGCCTGGAAAGAAGAACACGGGTGCTGGAACTTCCTCCGCATACCAATCCTGCTAACCAGTATATCAATGCTACTTTCTCTTTGTTGCCGAACAGGTGGGTATATCCCACTACCGTGCAGAACTATAACACGCCTGGTTATAATGATGCCGTAGCTAAGCTGGGTGGGGATGAAAGAAGTCCTTATGTAAACCTGAGCTTCCTGCAACCATTACCCAATAAAGACTGGAATACCCAAACTGCTGTGTTGAATTTTGGATTCGTACAACATTGGTATGGTACCACTATTCAATCCCTGCAGAACAATGGGATTGCTTATACCCTTATCAGAACTTATAAATAACTGAATGATGAAGAAGCTATTGATATATGCCGCAATGATCTCCCTGGCAGCCTGTAGTAAAGATGATGGCCCTAAAGCTGAAGATCATTTCATGAATTACGAGATCCCGGAAGTGCCGGTTACAGAGAACTACGTGGTAGGCGCTTTCTATTATGAACTGGGTAGTTTCAATGCCAATATTAAAGAAGAGCCGGTGGTGGGGAAGTATACCATGCCCAATGGTGTGGTACAACCCGCTATTATGACCAAACACCTGGAATATGCCACCAAAGCAGGGATCGATTATTTCCTGTTCTCTGCCCGTTCTGCACTCAGGGATAATGGTGCCTTCAAAAGGGATTCCACCATCATTAAGTCTTACCTGGATAATTCAGCTGCCTCCAATGTAAAGTTTGCCGTTACCTATAACCTCAATAACGGAACATATGGTATCAGCGCCACGGCGCCACTGGAAAAGGATGCCCTGAAGCTGGAACAGTTCATGCAGGATTTTGAAAGGTTAACTTACCTCTTCAGTAGTCCGAAATACATGGAAGTAGATGGTAAGAAACTGCTCTACATCACCAACGCCCAGAATTTATTTTCTGATAATAATAAATCCGTTTATGCTGCTCTCCGTGCACGCATTAAAGCCAAAGGTTTTGATGTGTACATTGTAGGCATGCAGGACAGGTGGACGCCTCCGGCCCGTTACTTTTTCCGTTACCAGGAATGTGTGGATGCTATCTACCACCAGAACTTCCGTCCTGATGGATTCGACAGGTTCTACCTGTTGCCGCAGATGATCAATGAGAACTGGAAGTATTCCAAAAAGTATTACAAGGATAACTGGAACGTAGATTATGTGGCGAATGTGTTCCCTGCTTATAACTGGCTGATCACTGCTCCCACCAGTCTCAATCCTAATGTAGAAAGAAAGGATAATGGCGCGATGTTCAAAAAGATGTGTAATGTAGCGAAGATGAATGCCAGTACTACCAATAAACTGATCCTGATAGATTCATTCAATAAATGGGATGAAGATCTGCAGATTGAGCCGGCTAAAAGTTATGGTGAGTTATACCTTGATATTGTGAGAACACAGTTTAAGAAATAGAAAACAAAAGGCTGACCATTTGGTCAGCCTTTTGTTTTTATAAAACAATAAAGAAAAAAAAACTCCGCCCTCTGCTGCGCGGCAGGGTTCCAGTCGGATGCAAAATATAGTATTCCTCTAAACAAGGCTTCCCCGCAACAAGAAGAACAATCAAAGGAAAAAAACTCCGCCCTCTGCTGCGCGGCAAGGTTCCTGCCAAAAAACTAGTTCAATCCTCCCTCAGCCCGCGCAAACCCCACCTGGCTCCTATAGATCTGTGGAGACACATTCACATTGTTCTTAAAAAACCTCGAGAAATAATATTCATCATCAAACCCCAATTCAAACGCAATCGCCTTCACCGGTTTGGATGTGAGATACAGCTCCCGCTTAGCCTCACTGATGATCCGTTCAGAGATCATACTCGTCAATGTTTTATTGAAATGTGTTTTAGTGATCTTGGCCAGCGCCTTGGCAGAGATATTCAATAGATCTGCATAATCACTCGCCGAATGTTTCTCCTTAAAATTCGCTTCGATAGCATCCTTTAACTTCTGCAATACAAATGGCCCTTCCGGAAGTTCCGCCTGCTCCCTTGCATCACCTGTATACTGAAGCCTTGAACGGGAAGCCGTGATCAGGAAGATCTTCAGGTAGGAGGAGAGTAATTCATGCTGCGCCAATGCTTCTTCTTTCAACTCCTCCCGCATCTGCTCAATGATCAGCAGCAGTTTGGCCGTGTCAGCCGGCTCCAGGTGATGAAAAGGTGGCTGGTAGATATTATTGAACAATATGCCATTACAAGCTACTTCATTATGATGTTTGTAGATACAGAAGAAATCCGGGTGAAAATGGATAAGGAATCCTTTACAATCCTTCATTTCCAACTGAAAGGGTTGATAAAGCGCCAGGCAGATCAACGCATTTTCCTTCACATCATAGCTGGACAATTCTGCGTGTAACTTCGCTTCCCCTTCCGTGATCAGGATCATGCTGTAATAGCTCATCCTCTGGAGTTCCTGCAAATGAGGACTGTCTTCCAGCCTGACCACTTTAAAAGCCAGGTGCTTCGATAGCTGATTGATTAGCGTATAAGTATGTGCGGGCATCATGGCAATATTACGTTATTTAAACTTTCGTTCCTCCGCTGAGATCGCAAGATCATTGATACTGGCAAAACGTTTGCGCATTAATCCTTCTTCATCAAATTCCCATAGCTCGTTGCCATAACTGCGGAACCATTGCCCGGCGTTATCGTGCCATTCATATTCAAAACGAACGGCCATCCTGTTTTCCCGGAATCCCCAGAGTTCTTTCTTCAGGCGGTAGTCCAGTTCCTTTTCCCATTTCTTTTGCAGGAAAGCCTTTACCGCTGAGCGTCCGTTGATGAATTCCGTTCTGTTGCGCCATTCCGTATCTAAAGAATAAGCAAGACTTACCTTTTCAGGATCTTTGCTGTTCCAGGCATCTTCTGCCAGTTGTACCTTCTGCAGGGCGGTTTCGTAAGTAAAAGGAGGTTTGATCATATGGTGGTATTTTTAGTTTAATTCAGGAGCAGGAGGGAAGTCGATAGGTACTTCCGTAAGATTATGGAGGTAGTTAAGGGCTGTTTTGTCAGCAATCAAAAGGAGCAGGTCTACCAGGTTTCCTTTGTTGTAACCTGCTTCGAAGAATGCTTCCAGGTTAGCGGGTGCTGCATGGCCTTTATTTTCCGTAAGGTCCTTTGCCAGTTGCACCAGGGCATGCATTTTAGGGATAGTACTTTGGCCTTTGCGAAGCAGGAGTATTTCTTCTTCCGAAAAACCATTCAGCTTACCCAGCATGGTATGGGCGCTCAGGCAATATTGGCAACCGTTCACCTGGCTCACCGCAAGGTTTACGGCTTCTTTTTCTTTATTGGAAAGGGAAGTAGGGGCATTCTGAAAAGCCAGGAACCTGCTTAATCCATTTTCGGAATAGGCGAGGGTGGCATACAGGTTAGGCACCATGCCCAATACTTTTTTGAGGGTATCAAAGCTTTGCTGACTGCTTGCGGATACTTCTTCTCTAACAGGAACTTTAAAAGTTGTCATTGTTTTTTGTTTTTGATAACACAAAGTTGCCCCGAAAACAGCTGCAGGAAAATGGAGAAATGACGCAAGGGGATGGACGATTTTTCCTGGATTACGGTACCCGGGGAATTGTCATGTTTAATATTTATTTTAAAAACATAGTGCAGTTAATAAAAACTTTTATTAAGTTTGGTCATTCTTATAAATATTTGAAATAAGCCAAACTTATAGATATATGAAGCAACCAAACTGGAAGCCGTTATTGTTCACCTGTACAATAGCTGCATTAGGCCTACAGGCACAGGCACAGCAGGAATTGAAGCCCGAATTGCAACAGGCTGTTTTGAAGACCCGCCAGGGCAGTATTGTAGAATTACCGGATTTCCTGACGGAGAAGATCCAGAACATCGGCTACCAGAAAGTGGTGCTGCCTGGCCCTCAACATGTGATCTCCGATGACCCCGAATACATCCGGGTACCGGAAGCCATTGCATTACAGGAGCCTGTACAGCCGGGAGCGGTGAGGTTATACGTATATAATGTGAATGGTGTAAAAGAACCAGCCAAAATAGATCGCAGGATCACGGCTGTTATTAAGAACAATGGGACTGCAGACATGCACATCCGCATGTTAAAATACTCTTCCCAGAAACCCAGTACCAATTATTACCAGATCGGCAAACAGGGGCTGGCAGACTATTTTGCTTCCACTCCCCAAAACCTGATCCGCACGGTAAAGCCCGGCCAGTCTATTGCCATCGACGAAAAACTGGAAAAGTATATAGCGAAGTACGATGAGCTGGTGCATGGTTTCTATGAATTCACCATAGATCAACCCGGAGAGATCAGCATTATTCAGACGGACCTTAATACTTCAGGTCCTAAAGCACTGAGCCGCATTAAAACCATCCTTCCGCCAAAGGGGCATAGTGGTGCAGGCCGTGGGGTATTTGGAGTAAGTAATTACCGGATTATCACAGACAGTGTGTACGATACAAAAGAAGGGGTGAAAGAGATCATCGTAGCGGATGGAGATAATGATCCGTGGGTATTAGGGAAAGAAAAGAACACACCTGGTGTTGCTACATTGGCAGGTAACTATGGTGTGATCTATAATATTGAAATGAAGTGGAAGAGTACAGGTGGTAAAGGCCTTGCCCTGGTAACCTGGAATTCCCGCAGCGGCAATAACCAATGGTGCGGCGGAATGGCCAATACCATGGTAGTGAGTGAAGGTAAATTCAAAGAAGGCATCATCCAGCTCCCCAGCGATCGCCTGGTAACCAAAGCAGCTCCTGAAGCCATTCTTATCCAGGTGTTCAAACCAGCAGCCAATGGTGAAGAACAAACGATCCGTTTAACCTATTCACCCCCCGGAGCCTCCTGTTTGCCAACACCATTGATCTTCATTCCCGTTGATCTGAAATAGGTGTATTATTTGATACACCTCCTGATAAAACCAAAGAACCCGCCCCACAGTAGTGGTGCGGGTTTCTTTTTTTTGAAGGTAAGAGTTCTTCTCCTGCAAAAAAGTACATTATAAAAGAACCCCCCTCGCACAAAAAAAACAACCCATCCCCGCATAAGCAGGAATGGGCCTTTTTCTTTGGGGCTAATTAAAGAACGAAGAACTAAGCAAGTAAAATACCTTCCGTTAACGAAGCCTGCACATCTTTCAATCTCTCCGGAGACAACTCCTCCTCCGCAAGCGTCATAAAAACACCAAACGCTTCAGCAGGTGCATTATTCTTCACACCATTCAACCACCCGATAACCTCTTCATTATTGATCCCGCGCATCATCCAACGGCTCATAGCCATTAAGGTATCTGGCGGTACAGAAGCAACCAGCGCATGATCTATCCGGAAGATCTCTTCATCCGTATAATGTTCCCACAACACCTGGTTGAACAACAACTCCTCCTTGTTCATATGATAGAGATTGAACGCAATGAAAGAATTGAAGTCATACAGCATATGCAATCCCGCTTTTCTTTTCGCGTCTGCATCCTGCGCTATCAGCCAATCCCTGATATGTTTCCCCAGGCTCAGAGAAAGGGAACGATCTGTTGCATGCTCACTTTCCAGCTCCTCCACCAGCAACCGCGCATGTTTACGGATAGCCGGCAGGATATACTCATCCTCGTGATCTGCATGTTTATCGAAAAAGGCCAATACCTTCTCCAGTTGCTGAATAGTAGGAACAACCTGCTCTTCCTGTGAAAAATCTGTCTGCTGGATACGGAGCGCAGTATCATACAGCATTGCCCTGAGGCCCTTGTGGATCTGATTGAAAATGTTAAAACGGGATTGTTGCATGGTACGTTCTTATTTTATGATTTCTGACGGAATACAAATCCTTCCAGGATAATATCAATGGTTTTACCGGTTTTGAAGATCCTGTATTTGGTAGGATAATAACCTTCCTTTTGGAATTTAGCCGGTACCTTGATCGCCTTCTCGAAATTGTTCTGTGCTTCCACGAACGTTTTGGTGATCATCGGCTCATAGAACAATACCTTCCCTTTGAAACTACCCACGATAAAGGTTTCCGTAAACGGCGCCGGGTTTTGAGGATTCAGCTCAGGAGAGGTAACATCCACCCAGTGCCTTCCCATTTTGGGCTCACCACCCGGAGGAGCAAAGTAATCCGGGTGAAAATAATCAGCAGCCGGAGCATTGTCGAAATCCGCAGGGGCCTGCGCATAAGTAGGGATCGCATCTACATAAGCTTCAGGTTCCATGTAATAGTGAAAATCAAAATGCGCCGCTCCATATACATTCAACGGCTCGTGACCATTAGGATTCCAGTTCACAACAACATGATCAAAGGGGGTAAGGCCTTTTTGAGAAGGCAGTTTCAAAGTGAATGCACTTTCATGTGCATGGCCTTCTCCACCCTGGGGAAGATTCACCAATGCAGAAGGAGTGATGGAAATACCAAGCGCTTGTGGTTTCTGCTGTGCATCCAGCTTTATCCAGGCCCAGGCCTTACCGTTTCCCATGTTTACTTCCGGTCCGTTAAAGAGGTCTTTGGATTTTTCGGGGTCCTTTTTACAGGCAACAAACATCAGCATGGCAAGAGAAAGCGTGCTAATTACGATTCTTTTCATAATTGAATTTTGGGGTGAATTGTTTGATTTTTTATTACACCGCAAAGCTTCAAATATTATCGCCGGGAGGAAAGCGATGAATGGATTAACTGTTATTTTTTATGCTTGAAACAACATTATGATAAACTAAAGCCCTTAATTCTTCCTTCGGGTAATTGTACAATAAAAGTGGAGCCACTGCCATTCATGCTCTTCACCTGCAAATGTCCACCATTCTGTATCGCAAATTCATGGCAGAGCATCAACCCAAGCCCGCTGCCTCTTTCCCCGCTGGTTCCGTAACCCGGTTTGGCCTGGAAAGAAAACAACTGGTTCAGTTTTTCAGGAGGGATGCCTATTCCTTCATCCGTTACCTGGATATGTATCATGCCGCTGGCGGAATTAACACTGAAATAGATCTTCCCGCCGGGGTGACTGAACTTAATGGCATTGCTCAGCAGGTTCCGGAGGATCACCGCCACCTGGTCTTTATCTGCATACACAGCAATTGAGTCTGCCAGTTTGATATCGATCGTTAATCTTTTCTCTTCAATACCCGATTCAAAGAATTGCAATACTTCTGCTGTGAGGGGAGCGAGGTTGAAGTTTTCCGGTTGGGCACGGATGCCTTTCATTTGCCCTGCACTCCATCGCAAAAGGTTATCAAGTGTGCCTCCGAGTTGCCCTACTTTTTTATGTAGTTCTATGGCCGCCTCGCGCATATCTGTTTCTCCGTATTCTCCTTTCTGGAACATGTCCAGCAAAAGTTCCAGCGTAGCTAACGGACCCCGTATATCATGTGCGATGATGGAAAACAATTTCTCCTTATCACGGTTCATAGCTGCCAGCGCCTGCCGCTGATTTTCCTTTTCCTGCTGATAATCCGCATGCACCTGTTTATAATAGGTAAGGGCCAGGATAATGAAAGTAAGTGCACAAACCACATTACCCCATAACCGTCTGTCCGGTACAGGCAGCTCCGGTTCCCATTTATAAGGAGGAAACAAAATAATTATCATGCAGGCGATGATCAGCGCGGAAAGGCTGATCACGATCCATTTATTGTCATATACCAGGATCGTAATGATCAGGATGTTCATGAGAAAGAACTCCGTACCATTATGATAGAAAAATCCGGAAAGTGTATAAAGGATAATGCTGTATATAATGAGTAAAAGGCGCGCGCTTAAGTATAATTGCCGCTTGTGAAGGAAGAGTACGGTGAGGCTGCCTGCCGCATTCAGCACATTGATGACACTGAGCGGATACCTGCCCTGGAGTATATTGATCAGGGCAAACATAAGCATCATAGGGATCCAGGGTACCGCCAGGAGATTGAGTAACTTCGTTCGCCTGGCCTCAATAAAAGGCATGCCGGGATGGATACCGATGTTTAGGATTTGTGAAAAATTATTGGTGATAGTCTTCTGGACACGGTTAAAGGGATGTTCAGACATAGGCAGCAAAGATAATGATCAAAATAAATGATTTCCCAACGCCCTCCTTAATAATAACATAACATTAGAACCTTTTCTTTGCTTCTTTATTGTTTAATTATGCTCTTATTACGAATTGTTTTAACGGGTCTGTTACTGTTCCCTGCCGCACTCCGGCTGCCGGCACAGGAAGAGAAGACCTTCATCATCCACCAATCCATTCAGGCCAGGCCATCTGCCGACTCTTCTTTCCTGGCACTGAAAGATGCATATGGCAAAGCAATGGAAAAGGGGGACATGACGGCCGCAGCCCTTCATCTCCGCCAGATGGGACAATTCTGTTACCACCTGGGCCATTACCCACAGGCCCTGGACTATCATTTGCAGGCCGGTAAACTTTTCAAGCAGCAGGGGAAGGAAATGTTGCTCGCAGAAAACCTCAACGATATCGGTACCTTATATTATTATAACCGCCAACCCTCCCTGGCCCGGGAACAATACAACGAAGCATTCAATATATATAATAAAGCACAGCAGAAGAACGGGATCGCTTTTACTTACGGCAAGATAGGCCACCTGTATGAAAAGCAGCAGCTGTACGACAGTGCTTTCTACTATCAGCGGCTGGCCCTGGACCAGTACCACCAGATCGATAATCACACCGGCATGGCCAAGATATACGAGAATTTAGGGAGCATCCACGAGGACCAGGAGCAGTACGATTCTGCCACCCTGTATTTCCGCGAGGCCCTTGCCCTCAACCAGCAGAACGGGGATTCCATTGCCTGCCTGGAGATCTACAATAACCTGGGGGATGTGTTCCGCAAAACCGGTCGCTACCAGGAAGGCTTACAGCAAACCCGGAATGCCCTGGCACTTGCCCTGCGTGTAAATGAGCAATACCAGATCTGCAGCGCCTATCGGGATATAGCTAAATCTTATAATCTGATGGGCAATAACGACAGTGCCTATCATTACCTGGAGCTCAGCCGCTATCACCTCCTGCAGATCTATTCCCAGGAAAACGGCCGCCAGGTGGCCCTGCTGCAAACCATGTACGATATAGAAAAGAAAAATAACGAAATTGCCGGCCTCCGTAATACCCGTAACATTATCGGCGCCATCGTAATTGTAGGGGTCCTGCTGGTGATCATGGCTATGCTCATTATCAGCCGTCAGCGGCTCAAGATCCATAATGCTGCCCTGGCAGAATTTAACCTCAAGCAGGAACTGGAGCTCCGCTCAAAAGAACTCAGTACCCATACCCTCCATATTATACAGAAGAACCAATTGCTGGAAGAGCTTCACCAGAAACTGGATGATATGGTGAAGGAAGACCGCCGCGATCAGAAGAAACAATTGAAACAATTGCAATCGCAGATCAACCAGAACTTTAATCATGATCAGCATTGGGATGAATTCCGGGGAATTTTTGAACAGGTACACCAGTCCTTCTTCGACAAACTCCGGGAATACTGCGAAAACCTCACGGCCAATGATCTCCGCCTGGTGGCATTACTAAAAATGAACCTCGCTTCCGGAGACATTGCCACCCTGCTCGGCATTTCTATGGACAGTTTAAGGGTAGTGCGCTACCGTCTCCGTAAAAAACTGAACCTGCCGCAGGGAGAAAGCCTGTCGGTTTTTATACAGTCGCTCTAGTGGTAACGTTAACTTAACAGGCATTTTGTAACGCCTGTTACCGTTGATAACCAATTCTTTAGTGTCCTGCTGTTACCGCTTTGTTCACGCTCCTGAAATGCCTGTTTCCTTTTTGTTCACGGTGAGGATTTGATTTTAGGCTGCCCCGGCGGGCATATTTGTGGAGTCGAAAAAAGACTTACCGAATGAAAAAACTTTTATCCGCAATTATCTTTTCCTGCTTAAGCATAGCATCCTATGCGCAGGGTACCGGTCTTGTTACCGGGCACGTATTAGATAAGAACCAGCAGCTGAACCTGCCCGGGGCTACCTTGAAATTGAAACCCGGTAATCACTACACCGTATCTAATCAACAGGGACGGTTTGAATTCCTGGGTGTACCTGCCGGTACCTACACCCTGGAGATCACTTACATCGGTTACGAAAAAGCTTCGCAGGAAATAACAGTGGCGGCAGGTAAAAATGTGGAAGTGAACTTTAAACTGGATGCAGGAGGTATTGTAGGGAAAGAAGTGATCATCCTGGGCGACCGCTTAAGAGGTCAGGCTAAAGCCCTGAACCAGCAAAAGAACAATCCCAATGTTACCAACATCGTATCTGCAGATCAGATCGGCCGTTTCCCGGATGCGAACGTGGGAGATGCTATCAAACGTATTCCCGGTATTACCATGCAGAACGACCAGGGAGAAGCCCGCGATATCATCATCCGCGGATTGGCTCCGGAACTGAATTCTGTGACCCTCAACGGAGACCGTATCCCTTCCGCTGAAGGAGATAACCGCCGGGTGCAACTGGACCTGATCCCTTCCGATATGGTGCAGACCATTGAAGTGAATAAAACCCTCACCCCGGATATGGATGCGGACGCTATTGGCGGTTCTGTAAACCTGGTGACCCGTGCCGCACCAAACGGCCCGCGCATTTCAGCTACCCTGTCCGGAGGTTTGAACCCTATTCGTAACAAACCACTGTATACCGGCTCGCTGGTATTGGGCAACCGTTTCTTCCAGAACAAACTGGGTGCCGTACTGAGTGCATCCTACAATAATAATGACTACGGTTCTGATAACGTGGAAGCAGTATGGGCTAAAGACGACATGGATAAGATCTATACAGAAGAGGTCCAGATCCGTCAGTACAACGTACAACGCATTCGCAGAAGCCTTTCCGCTGCGCTGGATTATAAGTTCAATCCCAGGAACACTGTCTATGCCAATGCCATGTACAACTGGCACTACGACCGCGAGAACCGTTACGCGCTGAGCATTGAGGATATTGAACCGGAATATGATGCCAACGACCAGCTCACAGGTTATGTAGGTTCTTTATCCCGCGAAACAAAAGGCGGTATCGGTAGCAACCGTGGCAAAAGCAGAAGGCTGGAAGAACGTAAGGTACAGAACTACTCCCTGAGAGGAGAACATTTACTGGGAAGTAAAGTGGACCTCGACTGGGGGGCCAGTTATTCTTCTGCTGTAGAGAATACACCTGACGAGCGCTACATTTCTTACGAAGCAGAAGATGTACCTGTAACGCTCAACCTCTCTGATTTCCGATTCCCCCTGGCCACCAGCAATGTTGGTAACTCGGATTTTGAGTTTAATTCCGTAACAGAGAATTCTGATTATACCCGTGAAAATGAACTGGGCCTGAAACTGAACATCCGTTTCCCTTTAAGCATCCTGCCGCAGCAAAAAGGACGCATGCGTATTGGTGCCCGCTTACGCCTGAAAGATAAAAAACGTGATAACGTATTCTATGAATACGAACCCACTACTGATCTTGGCGATCTTTCTACTATGCCTACCATCTCCTTTGATGGCAAAGGTTTTGCACCGGGTGCTAAATATCAGCCAGGTTCCTTTATCGTGAATACCTACCTGGGGGGCTTGCAGTTAAACAATTCATCTTTGTTCGATAAAGAAGCAGATCCTTCAGAATATCTCGCAGAGAATTTCAGCGCTAAAGAAACCATCACTGCAGGTTATGTTCGCTGGGACCAGGACCTCACTTCCAAACTTTCCCTCATTGCTGGTGTACGTTTGGAAAATACCAGCATCGATTATAAGGGTAATATCGTAGAGGAAGAAGAAGACCTCGAAGGTGTGCGGAGTGTAAAGAACAGCTACCTGAACGTATTGCCGGGCCTTACTTTCAAATACAACGCTACCAATGAACTGGTGCTGCGCCTCGCTGCCACCACTTCCATTGCCCGTCCCAACTACTACGATATTGCTCCCTACATCAGCAGCATTGTGGAAGATGAAGAGCTGAGCGCAGGTAACCCTAACCTGAAAGCTGCCTATGCCTGGAACTTCGACCTCATGTCCGAATATTATTTCAAATCCGTAGGGATCCTTTCTGCCGGTGTGTTTTACAAGAACATCAGCGACTTCATTTACACCTACAGCGATCAGCAATATTCAACAGAGAAGTTCGCCACCGATTTTCCCGGCCAGAAGAATCCTGTACCAACCGGTGAACGCTGGACTTATAAACAAGCGAGGAATGGTGACAACGTGAAAGTGTATGGTTTTGAAGTAGCATTGCAACGCCAGCTGTACAAAGGGCTGGGTATCTATCTGAACTACACCTTCACTAGATCAAAAGCAGATGGTATGTACAACGGGGATGGCGAAAAGCGCGATGGCGCTACTTTCCCCGGTACAGCACCACATATGTTCAATGCTTCCCTTTCTTATGAAAACAAACGTTTCTCTGCCAGGTTATCCGGCAACTATGCAGCGGCTTACCTAAATGAACTGGGTGGAAATGAATTTGATGATGTGTACTACGATAAACAATTTTTCCTGGATGCCAACGCATCGTATAAAATAACCAAACAATTACGCGTATTTGCAGAAGCGAATAACCTCACCAATCAGCCCCTGCGTTATTACCAGGGCGCATCTGACAGGACGATGCAAATGGAATACTATCGTCCGCGTTACAACTTTGGTTTTAAGTTTGATCTGTAAAATTTTCGTAAATGGTAAGAATCATAATAGCAGCGGCAGTATTACTCTGTGCATGTAAAAGCCGGCATGCGCCTATAAAAGAAAATGCGCTTAAACCTGCAGTGATCACACAGCAGGTGGGCGCAGATACAGATGATCCTGCGATCTGGATCAATCACAGGGATACCCTGAAAAGCCTGGTACTGGGTACTGATAAAGCTACAGACGGTGGTTTGTATGCTTTTGACCTGGAAGGCAGGATCGTGAACAAAGTAACAGGCCTTAAACGCCCCAATAATGTAGATATCGCCTATGGGCTGAAGATCAATGGTGTGCCAACAGATATCGCCGTATTAACGGAAAGGGAAACTAACAGCATCCGCATTTTCAAACTGCCGGAACTGACACCTATCGATAATGGCGGTATCGTTGTATTTGCAGGAGAAACTGAGCAGTCGCCTATGGGGGTGGCATTATATACCCGTCCGAAAGACTCGGCCATCTTTGCTATCGTAGGCCGCAAGAGTGGTCCGGTGGACCAGTACCTCTGGCAATACCGTCTCAGTGATGATGGCAAAGGTGCCGTGCAGGCTACTGTGGTAAGGAAGTTTGGAAAGTACAGTGGTAAAAAGGAAATAGAGGCCATTGCGGTGGACGATCAGCCCGGCTACATTTACTATTCAGATGAAACCGTAGGTATAAGGAAGTATGTTGCGGACCCTGATGCGAAGGCGGATGGGGAGCTGGTATTGTTTGGTACAGAGGGTTTCGTGTCCGATCATGAAGGTATTTCTATTTATCCCGTATCAGATAGCACCGGGTACATCCTGGTATCCAATCAGCAGAACAACACCTTTATGGTGTACAGGAGAGAAGGTGAGGCTGGAAATCCCCATCAGCACAAGCTGTTATCCGAGGTGCCGGTATCCACTATTGAAAGTGACGGTTCTGAGATAACTGCTGTGCCGCTGGGAGATAAATTTCCGAAAGGGTTGTTTGTAGCAATGAGCAATGGTAAAGTATTCCATTATTATTCCTGGGAAGCGTTACTTGCCTTTATCAACAGCCATCCTTACAGCCAGGCCCGTTAGTACACTGGCCATAAACCATTTCTGTACGCGGACCCATTTTGGATTGGATGCAAACCACTGCATAACTTTTGCCGATATCATCACAATAATGAAGTTAACGGTAAAGCTCACGGTGAGCTGGGTGAAACCCAGGATCAGGCTTTGTGAAAGCACATTGCCGTTAGCAGGGTGAATGAATTGAGGGAAGAGGGATAAGTAAAATACCGCTACTTTGGGATTGAGCATACTGGTAAAGATGCCCATCGCAAAAAGTTTCGCAGGTTTATCCGCCTTCATTTCATGCTGTGTTTCAAAAACGCTTTTGCTTCCGGGCTTACAGGCTTCCCATGCCAGGTACAGGAGATAGAGCACGCCGAGTGTCTTGAGTACTGCGTAAGCATAGGGAATGGTCATCAGCACCGCTGTGAGCCCAAAAGACACCAATACGATGTGAAACAATAATCCGCATGCAATGCCGAGCAGGGAGGTCAGACCGGCCTTCCTGCCCTGCGTTACAGAACGCGAGATCAGGTAGATCATATTAGGCCCCGGTGTGATCACCATCACAAGGGCGGCCAGTATGAACAGCAATAGTTGGTCAAATGGTATCATGTTGATATGATTTTAATGCCTTGTAGTAATTCTCATACCCCTCAGGGTGAGAACCCAGGAAAAGAAAAGGTTCTATCAGTTCCAGCTCCATCAGGCTCAGCTCTTCTTTAATGATCACGCCATCCACGCGTGCATACAAACAGTCTTTCGCAAATTGCTGCACATACGCTGTAGCGCTTTCAATATGTTTAGCCGCAGGTGCTTCCACATGTACGGTGCCACCATGATATTGCTGTACCCTGAAATCACCCGCCTTGGGTTTCTTCACCACACTATGACTGAACTTTCCATCCAGGAAAATAAAGGACCATTCTCCTTCTGTTGCAATCTCAGGAATGTAAGGTTGCACCAGGAATGCTTCTTCCTGTACCAATGGGGTCAGGATAGCCGTATAATCAGCCACTTCGGATAAAGGAACAGTGAAAGTATTTTTAGCACCGGCACTGATGCAGGGTTTAACGATCAGCTGCGAAGTGGAAAAATGTTCAAAGTAAGTGTGCAGGTTGAACTGCGCTCCCTTTTTAATGATAGCGGAAGGTATAACCGGTAAACCGGCGGCAGTGATATCCTGCAGGTAATGTTTATCCGTATTCCATTTCACAATGGCATAAGGGTTGATCAGCGGAATGCCTGCGGCTTCAATATTATCCAGCCAGTTATAAAATGCACTGATGTTCTCATGGTAATCCCAGGGCGATTTTAATAATACCCGGTCGTATTCCTGCCAGTTCACGGCAGGATCATTCCAGATCACCTTATGCAGGTTGATCCCCCTTTGTAACAGGAACTGAAGCAGGATGCTTTCTTCATCTTCCAGCCCGGGTGTTACATATTTCTCTTGTGTTGTATAGCAAACGTATGCGATCTTCATGTGAACAAAATTAGCAGTATATTGGCATTGTAAAAAGAGCCATTTTACACAATTTTGATAGTGCCATTATGAGTAAGACCACGCCCAGGATACCCCTGCCTTTTATCAAGGTCCGGAAGGGAAATGCAGCACCCATGTACCTTCAGTTGTACGAACAGATCAAACAGGCCATTTTCAATGCCCGGCTGAAAGAAGGGGAGCGTATGCCATCCACCCGGCACCTGGCTGCAGATCTGGATATCTCCCGTAACAGTGTGTTCCAGGCTTATGAACAACTGATCCTGGAAGGATATTTGGCAGGCAAAAAAGGCGATGGTACCTATGTATGTGCCAAACTGAACCCTATACCGGCTTCCGTACGGAAAACAATGCCTGTGAAATACCAGGACGCCGCCCTGCCCGATGAAGTATTACGAAAAGACAGCACGGTAGAACCGGTCATTCCTTTCCAGAATTCTGTTCCCTCTATCCGGCAATTCCCTTTTAAAATATGGGCTGGCCTTGCTGCAGAAGCATACCGCGATGTACATTCCCTGCACCTGGGGTATGGAGAAACGCTGGGCCATTTACCTTTACGGGAAGCGCTGGTAGATTACCTGCGCATTCACCGTTCCATCATTTGTGAAGCAGATCAGGTACTGATCGTAAATGGTTCCCGCCAAGCCCTGAACCTGGCTGCACAGGCCCTGATAAAGAAAGGGGATCAGTGCTGGATGGAAGATCCGGGATATATGGGAGCCAGGGCTGCTATGGCAAGATGGGGTGGAAAAGTATGCCCCGTACCCATTACAGCAAACGGACTGGATATCGCATACGCCATGAAACATTACCCGGATGGCCGTTTTGCTTATCTCACACCTTCTCACCAATATCCTTTAGGGGCCACCATGCCACTGAGCGAACGCCTGAAACTACTGAAATGGGCAGCACGGAATAAAATGTGGATCGTGGAAGATGACTATGACAGCGAGTTCCGCTATAACGGACGCCCGGTTCCTGCGTTAAAAGGACTGGACGATCACGGGAATGTGATCTATACCGGTACTTTCAGTAAAGTACTCTTTCCCGCATTGAGAATGGGTTACATAGTATTACCCTCTGCCGCTATCGCACAGCAGTTCAAGATCGTAAAATCCACCATAGACCGGCAAAGCCCTGTAATAGATCAGGCCATCGTTACCCAGTTCATGCTGAAAGGGCATTTTGCAAGGCATCTGCGGAAGATGCGGATCCTTTACAAAAAGCAGCAGGAAGAGCTGGTAGTGCTGCTGGAAAAACATCTCAGCAAATACATCCTGGTAGCGCCTGCAGAAACGGGTATGCATTTTATAGGATGGATGAAGCGGCCCTGCAATATGAAAAAGCTGGTGGCAGCTGCTTTGGCAGAAGGTGTTATCCTTATCCCCGTGAATGAATTCGCCTTAAAATTCACCCAGAAAGATGGCTTCATTTTTGGATTTACCGGTTATGAGCTGCCGGAAATGGAAAAGGCAGTACTGCTATTGAAGAAGCTATTGGATAGGAATTAGTAATTTTGCACCTCAAATTCAAAATATATGGAGGGAAGATTTTTTACACAGGAGCAATTCATCAAACAATTCAACGAAGAAGTACTTTGGGCAGCAGCAGTGTATGACCGCCTGATCAAAAGCGGCTTCCAGGAATATGCTTTGGGCGAATTCGACTTCCTCTTTGTATCTGATCAAAGGGAAAAACTGGAGAAATTCAGCGCTTTCCTGACCGCCACCTATGGATCAAAAATAGGAGAGATAGGAGAGAAGGATGGCATGCCGGGCTTTACAGGCATCTCCCCCTTGTTCCCGATAGACCAGGATAACCTGCTGGCCTGGGGCATTGATCTGTACTTCAAAGGTTTTGAATTTGATTGCAGGCTGGATGGCTACGGTACCTTTGCAGGCCCTGACAATAAAGAATTTCCCAACCTGGAACCCAGCCAGCTGGCCTATTATTTCGACCTGGGCATCAGTTCTTACAATAACCGCAATTACGGCGCATCCATTATCAATTTTACTTCCGCCATCAAGATCTTCCCGGAGAATGCTAATACCTGGTATTCCAGGGCTATTGCCAAAGAAGCCATATTCCTGACGGCTAAAGCCCGCGAAGATTATGATAAAGCGATAGAACTCGCTCCCACCTTCAAAGAGGCTTATATCAACAGGGCGGTTAACAAAAGTGAAGCAGAAGATTATACCGGAGCCATCGCAGATTTTAATAAAGCCATAGAGCTGGATGCGAATAATGCAGCCGTATATTTTAACCGTGGTAATACGAAATATACCCTGGGCGACAGGGATGGTGCTATTGAAGACTGGAAGAAAGCACAGGCGCTGGGTGCAGATTATGCAGCAGACAGATTGAAAGAGCTGGAATAGATCAATATTAAAAGGTACCTCCCCTGTAAACGCAGCTGTAATGCTCGCCTGCACATAAAAAACGTTACTTTTGCCGCATGACTTTTGAAGATCTGAACCTTAACAAGCCTTTACTGGCAGCGTTGAAGGACCTTAATTTTACGACACCTACCACCATTCAGAGCAGGGTTTTCTCCGTAACCATGAGCGGCCGCGATGTATGTGGCATAGCTCAGACCGGTACCGGTAAAACATTTGCCTACCTGTTGCCCTGCCTCCGTATGTGGAGTTTCTCCAAAGAAAGGTTCCCCCAGATCCTGATCGTTGTACCTACAAGAGAACTGGTAGTACAGGTAGTGGAATCCGTTAAAAAGCTCAGTACTTATCAAAGTGTGGAAGTGGCTGGTTTCTATGGCGGCGCCAATATGAATCCCCAGATGGCCGTTGCAGAAGGTAAACTGGATGTGGTAGTAGCCACTCCCGGCAGGCTGGTGGACATTGTGATGAGTGGCGCCCTGAAACTAAAGGCTATCAAAAGACTGGTGATAGATGAAATGGACGAAATGCTGAACCTTGGGTTCCGCGCTCAATTGAAAAACATCCTGGACCTGTTGCCTGCCAAACGCCAGAACCTCCTTTTTTCCGCTACCATCACACCGGAAGTAGAATCATTGATAGAAACCTTCTTCAATAACCCTGTTACCATCGAAGCTGCGCCCGTAGGAACTCCCCTGGAGAATATTACGCAGAAGGCTTATATGGTCCCCAACTTTTACACGAAAGTGAACCTGTTGGAATTGCTGTTAAGGGAAGAAAAAGAAATGACCAAAGTGCTGGTCTTTGCTTCTACCAAAAAACTGGCCGATGAGCTCTATGAGCCATTGGCCCTGGAATTTCCGGAGAAAGTAGGCGTGATCCATTCCAATAAAGAACAGAACCATCGTTTTAATACCGTTAAGCAATTCCAGTCCGGGAACTACCGGCTGCTGATCGCTACGGATATCATTGCCCGCGGCCTGGATATTTCAGAAGTAACACATGTGATCAACTTCGATATGCCGGAACAACCGGAAAGTTATATTCACCGCATTGGCAGAACGGGGCGTTTTGATAAGAAGGGGATTGCCCTCAGTTTTATTACAGAAAAGGACAAGGAAGTACAGGACAAGATAGAAGCCCTGATGAACTATCAGATCCCCGTTGTTCCTTTGCCTGAAAACCTGGAGATCTCTACTGAACTGACACCGGAGGAAGAACCTGGTTTCATTGTGCCTAATATCGTCTTAAAACAGCGGAAAAAAGAAGATGTGGGCGCCGCCTTCCACGAGAAAGCTGCCCACAACAAAAAGGTGAATGTAAAGGTCCGCCATTCTGAAAAGATGATGAAGAAATACGGCAAGCCTAAAACCCGCGGAGCTAAACCTAAGCGGAAATAGGAGAGCCGGGAAAGCAATGCTACGAAAGCAAGCCTTTCTCCTTCAATACCTTCATCTCATCCTCATGTGATATGTACATTACGATCTTCGGCGTTCCGTCAACCACCCGCATGATGTACGTGATATCGAAAGTGATCATCTCATCCCCGGTCTTCTGAAAGGTCATGCCGAATTTCACTTTCACGAGATAGTATTGTTCATCCAGCCTGGTGGTATCCACATCTACAACATGGGTGGCTGTACGGCCCACCTTTTTGTAATGTTCTTCAATATCTGCATACTTATCAACCAGTGCCTGGTTGTTTTCTATGGGCATAATACCATTAGGATCTGCAAAGATGAAATGTTCCGCATAAGCACCGGCTACTTTTTGTGCATCATGTTCATCACCCCATTTGATATAGTCGTTAAAGAACTGCTTAAAATCGGTGTTTTTCATAAGACAAGCATTTGTTAAATTCTTACATAAATAGTGCCGGGCTGCTTATGTTTCTTTAAATTGAGGAACATAAAAACCTTACTATTATGACTACCCAGGAATTAGCGGTAAAACTTGCAAACTACTGTCGTGAAGGGCAGTTTGAGACAGTAATGAAAGAAATGTTCGCAGACGATGTGGTGAGCATTGAACCATATCCCACACCGGGCTTTGAGAAGGAAACAAAGGGAAAGGAAGCCTGTTTCGCGAAAGCAGAACTGTTTAATTCAATGGTGCAGGAAGTGCATTCCATTGCTGTTTCAGAACCATTGGTGGCAGAGAATACGATTGCCTTTACACTTGATATGGAACTCACAATGAAGGAAAGAGGCCGTACAAAAATGAATGAACTGTGCGTATACACAGTAAAGGATGGTAAAATTACCGCAGAACAGTTCTTCTATTGAACGCAAAACATCAAATGGTAGAAATAATTGCACAGACAAAGGACTGGATTAAAAAAGTAGTGGTAGGATGCAATTTCTGTCCATTTGCAGCGAAAGAACTTAAACAGGATACCATTCATTACGAAGTAGTAACAACTACCGGGATCAGGGCAGCAAGGCTGGCCTTCCTGGCAGAATGTGTACGGCTGGATAATGATGAAAGCATTGCCACCACAATGGTTATTTTCCCGGAGGCATTCCCTGTTTTCCTGGATTACCTGAACTTAGTGGATGCCGTGGAAAAAATGCTACAGCAGGAAGGATACGAGGGTATTTACCAGGTAGCCAGCTTTCATCCCTTATACCAGTTCGCGGGCACTGAGCCGGAGGATGCTGCTAACTACACCAACAGGTCTGTATATCCCATGCTGCATATCCTCAGGGAAGCGCAGATCGAAATGGCTTTGTTGAATTTCCCGGATCCGGAAAGTATTCCTGAAAGGAATGTGAAATTTGCCCATGAAAAGGGCAGGGTGTATATGAAAATGCTAAGAGATAGTTGCTTATAAACAAAAAGGGCTGACCATCACGGTCAGCCCTTTTTGTTATACTTTCTTTGGTGGCAGAGCGAAGGCAATTGCTTCATGTTCGAAATGACCTTTGTGTGAACCATCACAGAAAGGTTTGTTTTGAGAACGGCCGCACCTGCAGATGGACACCACATCCCTTCCTGCCAGGTCGTACGCATTCCCGTTTTTGTCAACAATCTCAAAATCTCCCTCAACCTTCAGGGAGCCGTTGTTGTTCACAGTGATTTTAGTAGTAGCCATTATAAAATATGATTGTTAGCCGGCAAAAGTAGGCTAATTGCTTATATTTACGGCATGAAAAAAGTACTCCTGTGCCTTTGCTCCCTGGCCCTTTGTAAAGTAACATTAGCCCAGCAGGACCCTCGCCTGAAAAGTCTGGATACCCTCGCAGAAACAGTCCTGAAGAACTGGCATGGAGCCGGGTTTGCAGTAGCAGTGATAGAAAAGGATAAGGTGATCTATGCCAAAGGCTTTGGATACCGGGATGTGGAAAAGAAGTTGCCCGTTACGCCCAATACCCAGTTCGCTATAGGCTCCTGCACAAAATCTTTTACCGCCGCCCTGGTGGGTTTATTAAACCAGGAAGGTAAATTGGATATCGACAAGCCGGTAAGGGATTATCTGCCTTCCTTAAAGTTCTATGACGATAAGATGAACGACCAGATCACCTTGCGGGATATGATGTGCCACCGTACCGGCCTCTCCCGTTATGATCTTTCCTGGTTTATGTTCAATACGGCTTCGAAAGACAGTCTGATCCAGCGTATTCAATACCATGAGCCTTCAGCGCCTATCAGGACCAAATGGCAGTACAATAACTGGATGTTCCTGGCACAGGGAGTGGTGGCAGAAAAGCTCACGGGGAAAAGCTGGGAAGAGAATATTGAAGAAAGGTTCTTCCGGAAACTGGATATGAAGAATTCCAATCTCAATATAGACGGATTAAAGCAGCATGCAGAACCTGCCATAGGATATACCGTGGAAAATGATCGTCCGAAGAAGATGGATTATTATAACATCAATGGCATGGCACCTGCGGGCAGCATCAATAGCAGTGTGATGGATATGAGTAACTGGGTGATCACCTGGATCAATGGCGGTAAGTTCAAAGGAAAAGAGATCATACCTCCGGGTTATGTTACGCAGGCCATAAGTTCCCAAATGTCCATGGGAGGCGGTGCGCCACCCAAATCTGTTCCGGATGTTCATTCCGTTGCTTATGGTTTTGGCTGGATGTTAACTTCCTACCGCGGTCATTACGAAGTAGAGCATGGCGGTAATATCAATGGTTTTTCTGCCAGTACCAGTTTTTATCCTACAGACAGTATCGGCATTGTTATCCTTACTAATCAGAATGGTTCCACAATACCCACCATTATCAGGTATGAGATCGCAGATAAGCTGCTTGGGTTGAAAGATATTGCCTGGAATAAATACTATCTGGACAAAGCAAAGCAACCACCGCAACCAAAAGACACTGCTGCAAAAGAAGTTGTGAAGGGCGCAGACGTATCCCGCCCGGCACAGGATTTTACGGGTTACTATGATAACAGGGGATATGGGAAATTTGAAATAACAGAGAAGAATGATTCCCTGTTTGTACAATTGCCGGATGGCAACAGCTGGTACTTATTGCACTATTGCTACGATATCTACGATCCTGTATTAGTAGATAAGGAAAAGGGCGTTAATAAAGACAATAAATATCCATGGCGCTTTACTTTCCGCACCGATGAGCAGGGGAATATCTCAACAGTAAGTATCCCTGTGGAATCTCCTGTTAAACCTACCATCTTTACCAGAACAGAAAAAGCACTGGCGCTGAATGCCGATTCTTTGAAGAAGTACGAAGGCGAATATACGATGGGGCCCATGACGGCCAAAGTATACCGTAAAGGAGGTGCCGAACTATTCCTGTTCGTGCAGGGGCAACCGGAATATACCTTAATACCAACCGGTAAAGATAAATTCAGCCTGAAAGGGCTAACCGGTTTTAGTGTACGCTTTACCGTGAATGACCAGGGAGAAACCACAGAAGCAGTATTCCTCCAGCCGAACGGGACCTTTAAAGTACCCAGGAAGAAATAATTGTTAAATAGACCTCCGGATATACGGAGGTTTATTTTTTTATATACCTTTGGTGTAATGAAAGGAACTGGAAATTTTGCTATGAAATTTGCCAATGATCCGCTCTGGCAAAAGATTGACACCTTCTCCCTCCATGACCCTGCTTTCACTCAGAAATTAGCTAAGGAAAACAATTGGACCCCCGGTTTTACAGAAAGAGCGATCAGCGAGTACAAACGATTCATTTACCTCTGTTGCATTATGCCAAACGGCGCTTCGCCACCACCGGTTGTAGATGAAGTATGGCACCTGCACATCCTGTACACCGTGAATTACTGGGAGGAATTTTGTGACAGAACATTAGGAAGAAAGTTACATCACCACCCTTCGGGAGGAGGCCTTGGAGAAAAAGAAAGACACGTTAACTGGTTAGAGGATACAATTAAGAACTACCGCTTCATATTTGAAGAAGAACCGCCACCAGATATCTGGGGAACAGCCTCTCCGCCCAACCTCAACATTAACCCGCCCTCCGGAAATAAGCGCCCCGTATTTCCACGATCTATACTGGTACTACTGCTCATCATATTGATCGCTGTTTTCAACAACATGAACTACGCTTTTCTTCCATGGATCACTTTTGGTGCAATCATCATCATAGTATTATCCGCTTCTTCCAATAAAAAAGGAAACGGATCAGGCGGATGCAGCGGCAGTAGTTGCAGCAGTAGTTGTAGCAGTAGTTGCGGAAGCAGTTGTGGAGGAGGTTGCGGCGGATGCGGTGGAGATTAATAAAATGAAGAGCACATGAACAGAACACAACAATACCTTGCAGCAACCCTGGCGCTTACCCTCCCTTTCCTCTATCTGCACACCTGGAACCCCTTCTCCGTCAACGGCCCTCATTTCCTCAGCTTTTACATCCTTTTATCGCTGGTTGTTTACGTATTCCCGGTCACCAGGAAACTTTCCTTTGTATTGCTGATCCTGGGCATAGCCAGGATCATACAGGGTTTGTACAACGGAAAACCTGTTTTATATCTCTTACTTCTCGTTGTGTTGAACATTATCTTAACTTTAAGTATAAATGCAAGCATATGGAAGACTCAGAGAAGCTCAAAAGAATAGTGGATGCCCGCATGAAACTGAAAGCCCGTTTCGAGGATAAGATACGGAACACGCCATCTGTATCAGATAACAGGCCCATGGGCAAAGGAAATCCCAACCGCCATGGCATGCCGGTGATCCCTGTTGGCCAAACCCTTACTGTAAAATGGCCGGTACTGGACTTAGGCATTCAACCGGATGTTCCCCTCAACGAATGGCGCCTGGTCATAGACGGAGATGTGGAAAGCCCCGTAGAACTAACCTGGGAAGATTTTCTTGCCCTTCCACAAACAGAAGATACATCGGACTTTCACTGTGTAACCACCTGGTCTAAACTGAACATGAACTGGAAAGGCGTTCGCCTGCTGGACCTTGCAGCGCTCGTGCAGCCACATGAAACGGCCACGCATATACTTTGTTACGGGTACGATGGATACACCACCAATATTTCCCTGGAAGAAGCATTAAAACCGGATGTATTATTGGTGCATACCATAGAAGGAGTACCCTTACCCAAAGAGCACGGAGGCCCTGTGAGAATGATCACCCCACAGTTATATGCCTGGAAAGGTTCTAAGTGGATCAACAGGATAGAATTCCTGCAAAAGAATAAATTAGGCTTCTGGGAAGAAAGAGGTTATTCCAATACTGCCTATCCCTGGAGGAACGATCGTTACAGCTGAATATGAACAAAGAAAAAGAAAAGGAAAATGCAGCACTGGCTGCGGTGGCCTTTATAGAAGATCATATGGTGGTAGGCCTGGGAACGGGCTCTACGGCATATTATGCCATTACCGCCATTGCCGAAAGAGTGAAAAAAGGTTTGCAGATCAAAGCAGTCCCTACCTCTGAACAAACCGCCACACTGGCCCTCTCACTCGGTATCCCATTAACGGATATCAATGCGGTGGATGTGATAGACATCACCATAGACGGCGCAGATGAATTCACGAAGGAGAAGTACATGATCAAAGGCGGCGGCGGAGCTTTGCTAAGAGAAAAGATCGTAGCGGCTAAAACAAAGAGAGAATTTATCATTGCAGATGCTTCCAAACTGGTAGACCACCTGGGTAAATTCAAATTACCCATTGAAGTGATCCCTTTTGCACGCGGTTATGTAATGGAAGAACTACGCAAGCTACAACTCAAAGCAGCGGTACGCCCTTTTATTACAGACGAAGGCAATAACATCATAGATGTGACTTATGGAAAGATAGAAGATCCCATAGCCCTCTCCGCACAATTGAACGAAATAATAGGCGTGGTTACGCATGGTTTGTTTATTAACCTCGCTTTTAATATCTTGATGGGGGAAGGAGACCAGGTAAAGGTCTTTTCTTAAACGAGTATCATCATGAAACCACATATCACCATCTCATATTGCCCAAAGTGCGGCTGGCTGCTGCGCGCTGCTTATATGGCACAGGAACTCCTCACTACTTTTGAAGAAGAGCTGGGAGGCGTTACACTTAAACCTTCTGAAATAGCTGGCAGCTACCAGGTCCTGCTGGGAGAGGAAGTGATCTTTGACCGCAAGCGGGATGGGCATTTCCCGGAGATCAAGGAATTAAAGCAAACAGTAAGGGATAAGGTGAGTCCCGGTAAGAGCCTGGGGCATTCAGACCGTAAGGCAGAAGCCTGAGGCGTACCTGGCCATAAAGGATAAGGCAAGCTGGTTACTCAGACTGCATGGCCTTACCCTTTCCCAGCCATAATAATCCATCCAGGATCAGTTTATCCTGTACCGGGTTATTGAAGGTGAAGGATAATTCCCTGTTGGTTTTGCCTTCATAATCGATATCATTATGCCCCATGTTCACGTACAGCATTTTGTAATGCCTGTTTGTCCATACCACCGGGTAATATCCGCTATGCCAGATCTCATAGGCCTTAGGGCCTGTTCCCAAAGGGAAGCTCGCAGGGTCTATAGCCAGTAATATTTTAATGGAAGGATTCTTGCGCAGGTCGTTGGACCAGCGGTACCATTCATTGGGAGAGGCTTTAAAGGTGGCAGGTAAGTTTTTGGTGGCAGGATGTTTTGCATCTTCTACCCGCAGGATAGCAGAAGTAGGCCGCCAGGTATTACTGCCATAAGAACCGGAGCCAAGGAACTCATTATGATACCAGTCCCAGTTCTGCGGATAGGCAGAAGGTGTGAGGGCAAAGGCTGCAAAATGAAAACCCATCCATCCGCCACCGTTTTCCATATACGCTTTGAATGCTTCCCGCTGTGCAGGATCATCCGGCCGGGTATCGAGGAAAAGTACTACTTGGTATTGGGAGAGGAAAGCTTTGTTCATATTACTCCAGTTATTGGTTGAATCATAACTGAAGCCATGTTTAACAGCCATGTCCGCAAACCAGCGGTTGGCCTCGTGTACATAACTTACATGCGCAGGGTCATTCTTGCCGGTGTAGAAACCGATCACTTTAAACTGGGCAGAAACATCTGTAATAAAAAAGGAACAGAGCAGATATAGGACAATTTTCATACGGGAATTTTAATGCTTTAAAAATAGTAATTTTAGTGACATTAAAACCATGCGTATGAAAAGTGCAACAATGCTCCTGGCCGTGTTCTTTTGCGCAACAATGGCAACATTTGCGCAGGCCGCGGAAGGGGATAAGATCTTAGGTATCTGGTTAAGTGAAAACAAGAATGGAAAGATCCAGATCTACAAAGCAGGAGATAAGTATTTCGGGAAACTGATCTGGGGTAAAACCATGTACGAAGCAGATGGTGTTACTTCCCGGAAAGATACCAAGAACAGTGATGCATCCCAGCGGAACAGGAACCTGAAAGACCTGGTGATCCTCACCAATATGGAATACGATGACGGGGAATGGACGGATGGTAAAGTGTATGATCCGGAAAAAGGAAAAACATATAGCTGTACCATGAAGCTGAATGGCAACCAGCTCAGCCTGCGGGGGTATGTCGGCGTTTCCTTATTGGGCCGCACTTCTGTATGGACAAGGGTACAATAAAGGATAAAAATGAAGGTGCCTCATCAATAAATGAGGCACCTTGTAAAAAATCTAAGGAAAATAAAGTATTTTGTGCCCCTTAACCTGTGAGCTATACCCCTCCTCTGATATGTAATAGCTTTAACCCATCCTGCGGAACACCATAAAGTTTCACGTAATCCTTTACCTTTTAAATTAATCACCATGCGAACATTGTTTTGTACGGCTATCGCTTTTAGCCTGTTCCTTTTTAGTTGCAAGAAAAATGATCAACCTCCTGCCCCGGAGCCCCCAACGGAAAAGATCCCCGTTAAGTTCACTGTTGCTGACTTTAACCGGCAGGTAACGGACCTGGATGCACGGAAAGCGCCAGGGAAGGACCTTAATAACCTCCGGGATTCTTTGAACCCCGGGATCGAATACCTGTATTATAATGCGTATGGCTCTAACGGCCAGCGTGTGAGTACTAAAGTACAGATATTACAACTGAATAATGTTGATTTTGGGACTATCACAGATTCGTTGCCTGCCGATAGCTATATTGTAGTATTGGTAGGATCATCCACTCCCGTATATTGGGAATATCCGGACCCCAACAGCTTCTACCAGTCAAGGTTGAACTTCAAAACTCCCGGTGGAGAACTAAGAACGATCCCGGACCTTTTCTACAAGCGTTTAACGATCAATGTAGCCCCCAATAGCCCGCTGCCGGATACAAGTATTATACTCAAACGTATGGTCGGCAAATTAGAAGTTGTGGTTACGGATGCACTGCCTAATGACAGTATTGATATTTCTATCAGCTATGAATCCTACAGGTTTAACCTGGAAAGAGGCGTGGCTGCAGATGTGTATATGCCCAAACATATCAGCAAAAAAGATGTAAAAACCTTTTCTGATTATGTGCTTAACCTGGAATTTCCGTTTACTGTGACCATTAATGCATTAGATCGTACCACGGGAGCGCTCCGTACTAAAACTGCTAATATGGTTTACTGTTATAAGAATAAAAAGACCATTTTATCAGGAAATATGTTTACCAGTACCTCTGGCTTTAAAGTAAGTGTTGATGATGCATGGGATGCCGATGCTGAACCAATACATTTCTAGAAAAAGGGTGCCTCATGTAATGATGAGGCACCCTTTTTTATTAAGGAAGGATATTTACATCTAAGCCCTCATTCCAATGTTTGTGTTCCGGCGTATAATAGAGATAGGTATTACTCGCCTTGCCTTTATAAGTACCGGGTACTTCTGCCTTAAGGTCCAGGCTTACCTTTTTAACCTCGTTTGGTGCAAAGCCCATCCAGTATAATACGAGATAGTTATCAAAGATCTCATAATAGGCTGCTTCTTTCTTTTCCATGATCTCTTTCAGCTGCCAGGGCTGTGTGGCCAAACCGGCCGGGATACCGATCTTCACTATGGCCATAGGTTGCAGGATGGATTTATCATTGGTCACCTGTATATCCAGCCTTACCGTTTCTCCCACTTTCGTGCGTGTATCCTTTAACCGGGTATCCAGTTTCAGTTCTGCTTTTTCACTATTCGGCGGGGTGAAGGTAAAGTAAGCTACTTCCATGTTATAGGGTACGGTTTCTTTCTCATTGGCAAAATGTGCATGGAAAGCATTCTTCCCTTCCCTGAAAGCATGTTGTGCACCTGGTTGAACAGTTGCTCCATTCAGGCTAAAATCAAGCCTGAAATCATCCGGCCTTTGCCCGGCCAGTTTGGAATAAGCAACGATCGCTTCCAAAGCTAATACCGTAGCCTGTGTGGAACCATAACCATAGTAGGATTTTTGCCCCAGGACCTTTGATATGATCCCCGCCACTTCCCCGATCCTGGGAGAAGGATCCCGCATCAATGCCAGGGCATAAAGTGAAAGCGTTTCTATTTGCAGCGATTCATCGCGGGAATTCACTACGCTGGTTTCCGCTTTGTCCATATTGATAGTGCGTAATGTGTTCATCAATACCCTGTAGTCATTTTCACTTTTCATATTGCTGGCGGCAATAGCCATCATAGCCAGTTGGTAAGGATCGTTGTTTTGAATGGCGCTGTTCAAAGCTGTTTTATATTCCAGTTCAATCTCTTTACCGATACCCGCCTGTGTTAAAGCATATACCACATAGATGTTGGCAATCCTGGCTGGTACTGATGCAAAGCGGTCGTAACCTCCATCGGACATCCGGAAGGTACCTTTACCGTCTCTGCGTTTCAACAGAAAATCTTTCGTGCGTGCCAGCATTTGTTTATCTACATGCAGGAATTCCTGCATGGCCGTAAATTCCAATAAACCATAAGCAGTGAGCGCTACATGCGGAGGTGTATGACCGAACCATTCAAATCCGTTCTCTGCCGTTTCATATCCCACCAGTCTTTTATAACCGTTTTCAATATACCCCATCGCTTTCTTTTCAATCTTCTCATTCGATCTTCCGGATTCCCGCAAATACTTAAGGATGAAAATATTGGGATAGGTGGAAGAAGAGGTCTGCTCAAAACAACCGGAGGGTTCCCGCAGCATGGATTCAATGCCGTCCAGTAACTGGCCTTCGAGGCTGGTGTAAAGGCGGAGATTTGTTCTCAGGCTGCCCGGGATCATTTTATTAATGTTCACGGTATGTTGTGCAGATACATTTCCGGAGAATGTTTCTATCACCGGGAAACCTTTATCGCTTGCCGTAACTGGCAGGGCGAGAACTTCTTCATTCACGGAGAAACGGATGGTTCCTTCCACTGTCGCTGTAGCTTCTATGGGTATTAATACTTCCCTTGCCTGCCCTGCAGGTAATACAAAGCGGCTGTCAAAACTGCCTGTCTTTATTTTTTCAGGTAAGCTCAGTGCAATATGAATGTCCGTGGCAACATTCCTGTTGTTCTTGATCACAAGAGGGATCAGGGCTTTGTCTCCAACAGTCAGGTAAGGCGGTATCTTGGCATCTGCACTGATAGCATGCTGTGCGGCATAGGTATGTTCCGCTCTGCCCACTTTTCCGTTATACCCGATCCCTTCCGCAATAGCCCTGAAAGTAGTGGTAGCATCTGAGTTATAGAATTCTACTGTAGCTTCTCCCTTTGCGTTTGTTTGTACAACCGGGTTCCAGTAAATGGTTTCCCTGAAATCATTCCTTTCCCTGGTAGTGGTGGTCTGATACAGGGGGGCATAGAACTTCCTGGCCACTGCATAGCTGGGGGTGGCGGATGTTACCTGGGTGGTAGCGTAATAATACTGGGAGGTGAGATCAATGCTGATCTTTTTCTGGTTGAGCTTTTTGGATTCTATGATGATCACGCCATTAGCAGCCATGCAGCCATAGATAGCGGAAGCTGCTGAATTTTTCAGTACGGTAACGGATTCGATGTCATTAGGGTTTAAGGTGCTCAGATCTATCCTGTCCATCACCACACCATTCACTACCCACAATGGCTCATTTGATCCGTTGAGGGAATTGGCGCCCCGTATCATTATCCTGCTGCCAAAACCCGGGTTGGCATTCTGAACAACCTGCACACCTGCTATTTTACCAGCCAGCGCTTCCTGCATATTGGCATTCATGGCCAGGTCCTGTTTGGCTATTGTAATTATTGCGCCTGCCATGGTTTTCTTCTGTTGCACGCCAAAGCCTACCACTACCACTTCTTCCAGCTTCTTTTCTTTTTCATCCTTCGGCCATAATTCAGGCTGCTCTATGGGTTTAGCTGCAACAGGTATCACCGCAGGCGCCATATTGTTGAATTGGGCGCCAAATTGCCGCGCAGCTATTGGATTAGACCCGATGCCGTTCTGATCTACCTTAATGCTCAGCTTTTCATTCCGGTTAAATGATTTCGCGATCAGGGTATAGTTAGTGTTTGGCTGCACATCGGCAAAGAAGAATAACCCGTCTCCGGAGGTGATCATTTCCATTGCTTTTTTGTCCCCATGAGAATGTATAAGGTATACAGTCGCCTTCACCGGTTCTTTCTTATCATTCAATACGAGACCGCTGATGGTATGCTGCTGGTCCGGTGCGTATAATAATTTGCCATCCAGTTCTATAGAGGGGAGATAGTCGAAATAACGGTATCCATGGGTAAGCATCACCAGGTCCAGTGTACCCGCTGCTTTGGGTTCTTCTTTTTTGAAACAGAAGGCAGGCTCTTCTATCTTTCCTTTCAGTTCAGTGCTCATCATCAGCCAGGAAATGATATGATCCTGTTTATCATCTGCAAAGGACCAGAGCTTATCATCTATCACAGACAATGAAAAGTTGGAAGGTACCGGTTTCCCATCCTCATCGAGTGTTTTCAGATGCAGGGTTACTTTTTCCCTGGGCAGGTATTTATCCTTGTCTGTAGTGATCTTAACATCCAGCAGTTTTTGTTTGTTGAGGAAAACGATCCTCTCTGCCAGGGGCTGGTCCTGTTCGGTATAAACAGTGAAACGGGCAATACCGGCGGGGAATAAGCCTGTGTTTACGGGGATCTCCTGTTCTCCTTTTTGAAGAGAGATGGTTTCATTAAAGTAATTCACACCTTTTACCTGTCCAATAAGCCTGACAACGATGGGCTGTGTAGCCAGGAGGCGGACCTTATTATCCGTCATATTGATCACCACGCCCTTTTGTATAGCAGCAGGGACCTTGAAGGATCCCGTAATGTTGGCTGGTGAGCTGATCTTAACAGTATATGTACGGTTGGCTTCAGGTGTAAAGCTGAATTTCCCCATCCCAAAATGATAACTCTCAATGGAAGTAACCTTGCGGCCTTTATCGTCTGTTACATCTCCCTTTACATCCACCGGTTTTCCTTGTTCATTGATGGCCTTAAAGGCAACATTGGTGGTGAGGCCATTTACCAGCCTGCCACCTTCCGGCATAAACTGAAGGTCTATTTTATTCAGTACGATAGGGATGCTCCGGGAAATAGCTTCCACATAACCATCATGCTGAAGGGTGATATTCAGCAGGCCATCGCCGGAAGAAAGGTCTTTTGGTAACCGGAACCGCAGTTGTGCTTTTCCTTCCTGATTGGTAGAAAAATTACTGGTCTGGATCACTACGCCGGAAACAGATACGGTGTACTTTGCCTCTTTGTTTCGCACAGGCTGGTCATCCAGGCTGCGCACTGAAAAATCCGCTATCACTTCATCGCCGCCACCATATCCCTTTTTAGGAAATTCCAGTTTCATCAACAGGCGTGGTGCTATCACTTTTTGTAGTGTGATCTCTTTGGTGAACCAGGTAGTTTCTTTTTCATTCCGCATCCAGGAAGTATAGGCTTTGATCTTGTACACACCGCCTGTGGCCTGTTCCGGAAAATCAAAAGAACCTTCGATGTATCCGTTTTCAACACGGTAGTTGTATTTGGCTAATGGTGTGCCGGAAGGTGTGATCACTTCCACATAAGCAATACTGCTGAAGTTGGAAGGCCGCTGGTCCCGGGCATTCACCAGGTATAATTTGAAATAGACCGTTTCACCCGGCTTATAGAACACATGATCTGTTTGAACATAGATCTTTTCTTTGGCCGTGGCATAACTCAGCTGCTGTGCGAAACAGTTACCCACAAAGGCCATCATGAACAGGAATAGGCAGGAGAGGTATTTCATGTTATTAGAATTGAAGTGAAACATTAAATCCATACGTTTTCGTAGCAGGGAGATTAAAGAAGTCCAGGCCGCCTGCATTTGTCTGATCATACAATACCTGGTTCGGGTCCACGCCTTTATAAGCCGTCCATAATAGCAGGTTACTGATGTAAGTGGACAAAGTTATTTTCTGCGGGGATTTAATATGTTTAAAGTGCAGGTGCCAGGAAAGCTGGAGGTTATTGATGCGCAGGTGATCTCCTTTTTGAATGTAAGCTTCTGCCACACCACTTTCCCCATACCGTACCCAGCGGTTTTGCTCCACCGGCAGGGCCGGATTGTAGAAGTCAACAGGCATTGTGTTCACATGCCCGTCTGTTGTAACACCGGGGAATACATATCCTTTTACATGTCTGTTTGCATCAGATCTTCCATAATAATCCAACGCAGCCTGTGTGCCATTCCATACATCTCCTCCTTTTTTCCATTCCCAGTCTATTCCAAAGGTTAGTTGTTTCCAGTGCAGGTCATGGCTCATTTTGATCACAAGATCAGGAATGGGGTTGCCGATCACGGATAACCGGTCATTCACCAGCGGAAAGCCATCCGGCCCTATGATCAGCTGCTGATTGGCATCCCGCTCATAGGTGTTCCCCACAATGGCACCCAATACTTCTCCTTTTACGAGGGCTTTGCGCACATTGCTGAAACCAGCTATAGGGCTGAAATTGTAACCGTCGGCTACCTGTGTTACCTTGTCGTTGTAAGCATAGAAAGAAAGCCGGTTGGTAGTAGAGAAACGGCGGTTGAATATACCGGTTTCGAAAAGTTGCAGGCTCAGGTCAATGCCTGTTTTGCGATGATCTGCTATGTTCTTTAATACGATGGCGTTATTCTCGTACACGGGGAACATTTCATCCTGTACATCCCGGAGAAAGACCTCACCGCTTATAAACAAGTGTTTAAAGGTGAGGGAGAGAACGCCCGTCCATTCCCTGTTTGTAACAGGGCGCATCTTATCATAGCCATTCACTTCCTTTAGGGGAAAGTATTGCATGGCCTGCGCAGAAGAATACTGGAAGAGGTTAGCATAAGAGAGCGATTGGGAAACAGGCAGCTCGCTGTAGTATTGGTTGTAGGATGCATTGGCCCTGAGTTTTAAGTGGCCTTTCAATTGTGCGTATATGTTCGCAGAAGGGGAAAAGTATTGATGATTGATCAGTGTATTGGAAAGATAGATCCTGTTCCCTGCATCTATCCCGGTTTCGATATCATAGGTGTTATACCTGGTGGCGAAACTAAGTGTGGCCTGTTGTGCCGTTCGCTGATAGTGGTAAGTATTGATGGCAGACCGAAGGTCCCGTAATGTATAGTTCCCCTTGATCTCCGAGTTGAGACGGCTGCTGTGGGATATACGATAGAGGCCATTGGCATGCAGGAAATAGTTCGCATCGTGTTTGTTCCGCTGAAATGTAATGCCGGCGGGGAAGTAAGCGGTGCCGGGTTTATATCCTTCCAGGCTGTTCTCCTGTATATTTTCGTAAGACTGGGTTAATTTGTATTCATATTTCTGGTGCCATTTGCTGATGATCAGACCGGTGTTCTGCTGCGTTTGAAAGTAGTTGTTGCCACTGTTCCGCAGCAGGAAGTTAGGATTATCTGCCAGCGAACTATAGCTTGTATAAGGATCGCCGAAACTAACCGGTGTTAAAAGAGCATTCTGATAAACCCTGTTGAGGAAACCGTTCCTGTTGGAATTGGTAAAGCGGGTGTGCAGGTAATTATAACTGCCGGAGATCTTCATCCCTTTGATCATGGCTCCCAGTGTAAAGGCCATGCTTTTGGAACTGTTCTCGTTCTCCCTGATAAAGGTCTGCTCTTTGGATTGCCCCAGTTTCAGATCAAAGTTCCATGCCAACAGGTTATTCTTTAAAAGATCGGCTTGCAGGTTAAAAGCCTGTGAGAAGAGGCGGGCTGTTCTGAAAACAGGATGATGATATGCGGGCGCGCCGGGTTGAAGGGAAGGGCCGTAACTTAGCAGCTCATTGGTTTCCGGGCCGCGGTATACTAATTCTCCATTTACTGACCGGCCTTGCACATATTGTTCCTGTAAGGCTGGCAGCCGGTTAATGGTTTTGTATTCTAGGGCTGCATTTAAACTACCGCCAAGGGCTAAACGGTAAGCATCATTGCGGGTGATCTTCAGTTTCCCATCCACCACCCTGATCTTTTTAACAGGCATCGAAGGGTAGAAATAACTATCTATCACCAAAGGGCTTTTCCGCATGCTGTAACTGGAATCATGCTGTCTGCCCGGGGAAGCGATCAGTTTAAGATAGTCGTTGGATATTACCGGCTCAACAGGGTGGGTCGATTGGGCATATAATAGAAAAGGTGTAAGGATAAAAAGAAGCGTGATAGAGGTCCTGTTCATATGCTATCATTTGGAGGAAGGATGCATATTTTTCCAGGAATCCATAAAAGGGCGTAAAAAAAGCCGGTCTTTTCTACCTTACCTTTAACAGGTAGCCGGCGCTCAGGCCGAAGTAACGATTTTTCCTGATCTCGGGTTCAGGCGTGAAAGCATCTGTTAAACCCAGGCTGTAACTGGCGTTGAATATTAAGCCGTTCTTAAACTCATAACCTGCCATGAAGTTGAGGCCATGGTCGCTTTTTTTGTAATAATAGGTTGGTTCGTGGGCTGCAGGTATTTTGTCTTCAAAATATATTTTACCACGTATCTCATTTTTGTTAGGGGTGCCGCCTGGAAGCGTGGTCTGAGTAACACGATCATCAAATTTGCCGGATAACCCCCTGGCACAATAGCCACCTGCGCCCGCTACCAGTTTACCTGGCCCTAATGGCATCTTATATACGAGGTTCAGGGGTAATTCCAGGTAGGTAAGCTCAGTCTTTAGATCTCCCCGGTAAATAATAAAGGATGTGTTGGCACGTTGCTCCATTTTAGCGCCTTTTTTGCTGATCAGCACCTGGGGTTGCAGGTAAAGACCCTTTACCAGGTGGATATCTGCTACCAGGCCCGCATGCCATTTCGGGGCATATTTACTTACCGGAGCAGGAGGGGGAAATATATCGGTAGTATATGTCTCCTGCCGGTCAGTAGCTTTTAAGGTGGCATGGCTATATCCACCAATCACTCCGATGGAAACCTGCGCATAAACGGGCAGGGTACAAACAGTAAGAAGAAGAGAGAATATTATTTTCATAAAGCATGGATTTTTATCTGCGTAATAACCGGAACTGATAACCTGCACTAATGCCGAAGTAACGATTTTTCCTGGTCTCGGGTTCATAAGTATAAACGTCTGTCAATCCAAGGCTATAGTTGACATTGAACAACAGGCCATTCTTAAACTCATACCCTGCTATAAAGTTAAGGCCCCGGTCATATTTCTTGTAAACCTGGTATCCTGTGGGCTGAGCAGGGGCTTCCTTTTCAAACCGTATATCCCCTGTCATTGCATGTCCGCTCCTGAAACTGCCATCTGTTGCAACTGTAATGCCGCGCTCATCATACTTACCGGATAATCCCCTGGCGCAATAAACACCTGCTCCCACTGCTAATTTACCTTTACCGGCAGGGACCTTGTAGAGCAGGTTCACCGGTACTTCCAGGTACGTAAGGTCGGCTTTGAAAAAGTTCTCATGATAAAGGATGCCCTGGCTGCGGCTTCCTTCCATCTTTACTCCCTTTTTGCTGATCAATACCTGGGGCTGCAGGTAAAAACGTTTTACCAGGTGAATATCAGCCATGAGGCCTGCATGCCATTTAGGTACATACCGGCTTTCCGGAATAGGTGGAGAAAGAATGTCTGTAGGGGGAGATGGAGTCCTGTTGCTGACATTAATGGTAGCATGGCTGTATCCACCGGTCACACCAATGGAAACCTGGGCACAAACAGGCAGGGTACAAACAATAAGAAGGGAAAGTAGTATTATTCGCATAACATTGGGTTTATCTGCGCCATAACCGGAACTGGTAACCTGCGCTGATGCCGAAGTAGACATTCTTCCTCACTTCCGGATCTTTGGGATATACATCTGTTAACCCCAGGCTATAATTGATATTGAATAACAACCCGTTCTTAAATTCATATCCGGCAATGAAATTCACACCGGCATCCGAATTCTTATAGGCTTTACCCATAAAACCATTCCCCGGATAATCATCAAACTGGATGTTCTGTTCTGTTGTAAATTCGCTCACAACGCGGCCACTGGGATCGATCACCTTTCCATTGTCCTTATAAGTACCGGATAAAGGGAATGCAAAGTAAGGGCCTGCTCCGAAGGCTATTTTACCTGGTCCGAGCCTGATCTTATATACGAGGTTCAATGGTATTTCCAGGTAGATCAGTCTTGTTTTGTAGGTTCCTTCCACCCAATGTTCATCCGTTCTTTTTTCCTCCTCTTTCAGGCCTTTGGAACTGATCAATACCTGCGGTTGTATATGCAGGCCTTTTAACAGGCCAAGATCGGCTATTACACCGCCATGCCATTGCGGGGAGTATTTAGCATCTGCAAAGATGGCCGGATTGGGACTGTCAAATTCCGTATTGGAAAAAGTACGGCCGGAAATACGTTGCGTAGCATGGCTGTAGCCACCAATAACACCTATTGAAAGCTGGGCGCAAACAGGCAGCGTGGCTATTGAGATCAGGGTGGACAGTAATATTACTTTCATGGCTTGCGGGATAGGTACTAAAAATAACGAAAAAACGGCTGATTTATTACATGTCGGCAAATTCCCAGGCACTTTGATAAGCATCCCGCTGCTCCGCATACGTAATAAAATCTGCGTAGAAGGGTAATTGTGAAAGCGTTGCACTATCCCCGATCACCACCAGTTTTTTACGTGCTCTTGTCATGGCCACGTTCATGCGCCGGATATCAGACAGGAACCCGATATTATTCTCAGTATTACTTCTTGTCATACTGATATACACAATATCTCTTTCCTGCCCCTGGAAGCTGTCTATCGTATTTACGGAGATCCTGTTCCCATAGCTTTGCAGTTCGGGAGCATGCAGCAGTTGTTCCTTCAATACCTGGATCTGTTGCTTGTAGGGAGAAATGATCGCAATATCAGGCAACTCATTATCGCCATACCGGCTGCGTAATTCAGCCACCAGTAAAGTGAGGTGTTTATATAAAAATGCGGCTTCATCGGGATTAGTAGTGCTGGTACCTTCGGACTTCTCTTCAAACCCGCAGCCCGCCGTATCTACAAATGCCAGCGGTTTATCTGCCGGGAATAATACATGCTGCGCTACGGAACCATGTGCCTTCAATTTATCCTGGTAAAAGATGGAAGAAGAATAACCCATGATCATTTCGTTCATGCGGTACTGTTCTTCCAGTAATACAACGGCTTCAGGATGTAATGCCACGCATTTTTCCAGCAGGGTAGTGCTTAAGCCGTTCCTGGCTGCTTCGTTGGATTTAACGGTAGGGGATAACTGGCAATGATCACCCGCAAGCACTACTTTCTGTGCTTTAAGTACCGGGATCCAGCAGGCAGGTTCCAATGCCTGGCCGGCTTCGTCTATCACTACCGTATGATAAGTGAGATGTTTAACGGTATAGTGATTGGCACCTACCAATGTAGCAGTGATCACCTGTGCTTTGGTAAGCAGATCGTCAATGATATATTGTTCTGTTTTCTCTACCTGCTTCATGATATTACGCGCTTCATCAAAGAGGGCTTTCCGTTGATCGCGTTCCGCTTTGCCGAAGTTGCGTTTGTACTTATGCGCCATGTTCCTGAACTCGTTTGCCTGCTTCTTCAGTTTCCCGATCTCCTTCATACTGCTGTGTTCCGATACGCGGCTATCCAGCGTGAGGGACATTAATCTTTCAGACACACGCGCGGGATTCCCTACCCGCAATACATTCAATCCTTCATCCGATAATTTTTCACTCAGCAGATCTACCGCAGTATTGCTGGGTGCTACTACCAGTATCTGTTTACGGTCCTGTTTGATCATGGCTTTAATAGCCTGTACCAGTGTAGTGGTTTTGCCTGTACCGGGAGGGCCGTGTACAATGGCCAGGTCGTTGGCAGAAAGGATCTTATCTACTGCGGCCTGTTGAGAGGCATTTAATTTTGCTATGGGGAAAGAAGGGATGCCGGTATGAAAATCCGGTTTCTTCTCTCCGGTGAGGATCTGGATGAGCCTTCCTTCTGTTGGTTTTTCTGCTCTTGCATCAGCCTGTTTGAGAGCATGCTGCATTTCATCATAACTGGTGTCATCAAAAAGCAGGTCGATGCCCAGTTTGCCATTGCGGGACCATTCCGGCAATTCATCTGTGCGTAAAGTGATCTTGAGGCGGTTTCCGCTCTGGAAGGAAATAGTGCCTTCCACAAAATCCTGTTTCCTGTCGTGATTGGAAAATAATACGGCAGATACGCCAAAACGCAGCTGGTGTACCACATCCTGGTGGGTGGTGCGTTCCACTTCCACCGTCAGATAGTCCCCGCGGCTCATTTCGGTATCCCTGATGGCAATTGGATACCAGGTTAACCCGTTAGCCCTTCGTTCAGGAACAGAGAGGGTTTCGCTCAGTTTCTGATAAGATTGCTGATCTTCCTCCCGCTCCGTTTTCAACAGGTTCAGCAGCTTTGAAAAATAATTCATGGCGCAAAGGTACTTAGGGTGGAGGGTATTGCAAAACGTATTGAAAACCAGCTACTTCCCCGTCTCTATTCCGCAAAACAGGAAAATCCCGTAATTTTAAAAAGTATGAAGTTCGAACAAATACAACCACCTGCCTACCTCAGGGAACATGTTCGTTACATCTGGACGCTGCAAAGCACTGCCATGGATGCAACGCCAAGGACCTTTGCTCCCGTAGCAGACGGATGCCCCGGCCTTATCTTCCAGCAATCAGATTTTGTAAGGTTCTATGATCAGGACGAAAAGAAACTGCCGGACCTTTTCCTCTATGGACAATCCACCAAACACACTACCCTGCATGCCCCGGGCAAATTCAATACCATTGGGATCTACTTCTATCCGCAGGCACTGAAGTCTATTTTTGGGATCAATGCGGAAGAACTCACCAATACCTGTGTGGATGTTAACCTCCTGTCCATGAAACAGGGCTTCAGGCTGTCTGAACAATTATTGAACACCCTTGATATCAACGAGCAGATAGATATCCTCAATGCCTATCTTTTTTCGCTGGTGCAGAAGAATAAAGTACCGGTAGACAGTAGTACCCAATTTGCCATCAACAGTATCATTACCTCCAAAGGCAATGTGCCCCTGAAAGAGCTGCTGGATAAACTGAACATGTCTGAAAGGAATTTCGAACGTAAGTTCAAAGAAATAGTGGGTATTTCTCCCAAGATGTTTTCCCGTATCTGCAAGTTCCAGGCTTCGCTGAACCAGCTGCGCAATAATGAGTTCGATAAACTGAGCGATATCGCTTTTGAGAATGAGTATTCAGATCAGTCTCACTTTATCCGCACCTTCAAAGAGTTCACAGGCATCTCACCTTATCAGTTCAGCAAACAATCCCAGGAAGTGATCGAGAACTTCCCTGAATGGAAAATTTAGGGCTGTCGGTTTTGTTCTATTTTCCCGAAACACACCGTCATAGCTTTGTTTAAGAAATAACAATACTATGATAGCCATTACAGGTGCTAACGGGAATTTAGGTAAAGCCACTATCCGGTTCCTGCTGAAGAAAACAAAACCAGGCAACATTATAGCCGTAGTAAGGGACCCGGCCACCATGCATGACCTTAACGTGCAGGTGCGCAAGGCTGATTATGAAAACCTGGATAGCTTAAATGCTGCATTTAAAGGGGTGGATAAACTCCTGCAGATCTCCGCAACCAGCATGGGGGAGGGAGGTATCCGGCAGGAAACAAATGTGGTACGCGCTGCTCTGCAACAGGAGGTAAAACATATTGTATACACCGGTTCCATAAAACCTTCTGCACTGGCCAATTTTTATGCTACCCACCAGGCATTGGCCACAGAAAGGGCTATCCTTTCTTCCGGTATCACTTATACTTTCCTGAGGAACAGTTTATACATGGAAATAATACCGCTGTTCATGGGCAATGCAATTGAAAGAGGACATTGGGAATATCCCGCCGGCAATGGTAAAGTGAGTTTTGTATCCCGCCTGGATATTGCGGAAGCGCTGGCGAACGTACTCACTGAGAAAGGGCATGAAAACAAAATATACGAGATCTCCGGTGGCAAGGCTTATACTTTCGCAGACACTGCCAGGCTGTTAAACATCAGCTACTCAGATGTACCGAATGCTTACCTTGAGAAAGGAATGGCTGCAGCACATTTGCCGGAAGAGCTGATCAGCTGTATGGTGAGCATGGTGGATGGTATCAGGGCCAATGAATTTGCTTATGTGGAAAAGGACCTGGAATACCTGCTGCGCCGCCGCCCTTTATCTTTCGAAAACTATCTTAGCAACCTTTAACCTAAATGATATGTACACACTCGACAGAATTATCTTAGTAGCTGCAACTACCACTACTGCCATGCTGGTTGGCCTTTTTTACGGATGGTCCGTTTCCGTGGTGCCCGGGCTTGCCCGGTTAAACAATACAGAATACCTTTCTGCCTTTCAGGCAATGAACCGGGCTATTCTGAACCCGTTGTTCTTTCTCTCTTTCATGGGCAGCGTGATCTTATTACCGCTTGCTGCTTACCTGAACTATTCGCAGCCCACCTCCCTGTGCTTCTGGCTCATCGTAGCCGGGGCTGTATTATACATCTTCGGTACGTTTGGCATTACCATGGCAAAGAATGTACCGCTGAATGAAATGCTGGACAAATTCAACATCGCCACAGCATCTGAAGAAGCAAAGGCTGCAAAGCGTGCCCTCTTTGAACAACCATGGAATAGTCTGCATCATACACGTACCGTGATCGGCTTTATTGCCACGGTATGTATGATCGTTGCCTGCCTGGTGAAGAAATAATGGAGAGGGGCCGGAACATCACCGGCCCCCTACTCATGCTGTATCAGAAAAATGGGTAAATTGCCGGCATGATGAAACGTTTCGATCGCCTGACGGCCATCCTTATCCATCTTCAGTCTAAGAAACTGGTAGTAGCCCAGGAAATAGCTGATCGTTTTGAGATCAGTTTACGTACCGTATACCGGGATATCCGTTCACTGGAACTGGCCGGAGTGCCTATCCTTGGTGAAAAAGGACTGGGTTATTCCATCATGGAAGGATACCGCCTTCCTCCCGTAATGTTTACGGAAGAAGAAGTGATCGCCTTTTTAATGGCAGAGAAGATCTTGGAGAACCATGCAGACCTGCAGAACAGTGAACGCTTCAAATCAGCCATGTTCAAAGTAAGGGCCATATTACGCAATGCGCAGAAGAAAGTATTGGAGGATATGGAAGAAAGCATTGCCATAAAACATAACAAATCCGAACATAATTTCCTGGTCAACGACACCTTGCCCCTGCTCATAAAAGCCGTTTCAGAAAAAATAACCCTGCGTGCAAATTACGCCACGGAAGAGGGCCCTGTGGAACGGGATATTGAACCGATAGGGATCTTTCACGAGAACGGTACCTGGAATGCTATCGCTTATTGTCATTTATTAAAGGATTACAGGCATTTCCGGGTGGAAAGGATACTTTCCCTCAGCCAAACCAATAAGTCCTTTCACAAGCAGCATAAAACGCTTGCTGCTTATCTGGAAAAGGCCAAAGAGAAAGAACAGGTTTTCCCTGCAGTGATAGACGTGGATAATTTCATGGTGCGTTACCTGCAGGAGCAGAAGTTTGATTATGGCTTTAAAAGTGAAAAGCCCGGCAAAACTCATACACGCATGTTCTTTGATGCGCCCTGTATACAGGCTTTCTCACGCTGGTATGTAACCTTTGCAGACCATGCAAAGATCATAGAGCCAGCCTCATTGAAAGACCTGCTGAAAGAACGTTTAACGAATCTGCTGAAAGTTATCTGAATCCTGAAGATTACCGTTGGGCGTATTGCAGGAACTGTTCCTTTTAATACCCCAATTGTGTCATTATTTCTTCGGTTCTTTCGCTTCTCTTAATACCCGTTCTGCTTCTTCCTCTTCTTCAGCAGTAGGCGTTTCCTTTTTCCCGCCATCCCTGATGTATTTTTCCGCTACATCATCTTCCGGCCAGGGTTCCTGTTTAGGTGTTCCTTTATCGTTTTGCTTTTCCATAGAAGATATACATACAAAACCGTGCCCAAACTCCCCGGGAAAAATTGTTAATCACACCTGACATACCGTTGTCACCATCCCCTTTTAGCTTTGTGGTATGGATATAACACATTACCGGCTCCTGAACCAACAGGTGACCCATTCCGCTTTTTCGGAGCCGGGGAAATTGATCGCATGGATGGGATGTATGCAGGCGGAGGATTACAGCAGCGCCAAATGGGCCATTGGCAACAGGCTCAGGCATCTGACCAGTGCAGATATAGAGAAGGCCTTCCAGGGAGCCGCTTTCTTCCGCAGCCAGGTATTAAGGCCAGCCTGGCATTTTGTGGCTCCCGATGATCTTGGCTGGTTGCTTGAACTTTCTGCGCAGCGCATAAAAGCAGGTTATAAACAATTACATAACAGGCTGGATATCACTAATGCAGACCTTAAGCGGAGTAAAACCATCATGGCCAAAGCCCTGGAAGGTAATAAAAGGAAAACACGTGCAGAGTTGCTGGCCCTCTGCCTGAAAACCAATAAACACCTGGATGAGATACGCATGAATTTCCTGATCCTGGATGCGGAACTGGATGGGCTGATCGTGAATGGCGGAAGGCAGGGGAATGAATTTGTATATGCACTGCTCGGTGAATTAGTGCCTTCCCCGGTCATACTGGAAAAAGAGGCTGCTATCGCGGAGCTGGCAAGGCGTTATTTCAGCAGCAGAGGCCCTGCTACCTTACCTGATTTTGTTTGGTGGAGCGGACTCACACCGGAAGAAGCCAAAGTGGGATTTGAAATGAATAAAGATGCTTTGCAACATGTTGTGATCAACGGGCAGGCTTATTGGTTCGCTGAAACACAACCTGCCTTACCCGCGCCGCATACTGTTTCTCTTTTACCTTCTTTTGATGAATACATGGCAGGATATTTGGACAATGGTAGCTTTAAACCTTCCGTGATCCTAAATGGAAAGGTAGCGGGGACCTGGAAATACCGGGAACTGAAGCGTACCATACAGATTGAAACGCAGCTGTATACACCTTTAGGAAAAGAAGCCGCCCATGCTGTGCTGAGTGCTGAAAAAGCTTATGCACGGTTCCTCGGGAAAGCGATATGATACCCGCATCAAGTCCACAGCAAGTCCACGTCAAGTCCACAGCATCTCCACAGCAAGTCCACGTCAAGTCCGCAGCATCTCCACATCAAGTCCACCTACCATCCCACCACTACCCGGTTGCGATCCTTATCCTACCTATTACCGAAGCAATGAACATATAACCCGTATATAGTACCTCGCCTCTGACGCTCAATAAACACTTTCACACCATTCCATCGCCAAACAGGCCAATGCAGCATCCTGCCTGCGGATGCCGGTTAATATTTTCTTTCCCAACGTACTTTCCCGGAGAACTTTAGGGTATTGTGAAAAAAGGTACTCCATCCGCTCCCTTTGCAGGCCGCCTGAAAGGCTTTGCAGATATTCTATTAATCCAAAGTGTTGCTGATCTTTTTTCTCCTGCAGTAAACTTTTATAAAAGCTGATGGCAAGATCATCATGGTTGAAGAATAACAGGCTATCATACAGTGGCTTCCGGTCTTCAGGGTCCTTTTGCATCCAGCTAAGCATTGCTTTGCCCTCAGCCGAGCTCACACGTATCGCTTCTTTAACGGAAGAAAGTGCCCGTGTAGTATCCCACTTTGTCAAAACAGGAGGAAGACTGTCTGCCTGAGAGCTGCCATGGGAAAGAAAAGGAGCGGCCAGCAAAATAGTGGCCCATACCAACGATTTTGGTTTGATCATCATAGGAAATGTGGATTTAGGGTGTGTCAGATCCCTAAAACGCGGTATGGTCCGTTTTATTTTATCAGTGATGATTAGACCCGCTGATCTTTAGTTCATCCAGGTCCAGCTGTATTTCTATTTTCCTGATCTCTTCATCACTGAAGAATTTTTCTTTCCTCAGTTTAAATAATTCCTTTCGCTGAACGTTATAGAGATCCAGCAGTACTTTATTGTACATTTCTTTTTCTTCATGGCCGGTATCCACACATTCCAGTGATTCCAGCCGTTCTGAAGTGATAGCGATATCACTTTCCAGGTCCCTTTTGAGGAAGCCCACCAGTTCATTTTCCCTGGCCGCTGAACTGTATTGTGTATTTAATCTTTCAAGCGCTGCTTTCTTTAAACGTAATTGAATACCTGCATCCTGTTGATCTTCCGGCAGAATAGGATCGATCTCCGTGATCTTTATCCACTTCACAAGAAAAGGCAAGGTCAATCCCTGGAACACGAGCGTCACAAAAATAACCACGAAGGTGATGAACAGGATGAGGTTCCGCAGCGGGAATGCATGTACTTTATCGTCCATCATAACAGGGATGGATAAAGCAGTGGCCAGGGATACCACGCCCCGCATACCTGCCCAACCTGTAACCAGCGGCCCTTTCCAGCCTGGTGATGGTTCTTTGCGCGCGGCGGGGATCAGCAACCTGGGAAGATGTGCACCCGGGAAAACCCACAGGAGCCTTAATGCGATAATGATACCACTGATATACAAGCCATATTTCAATGCCTCCCATACGGAATAATCACCCAGCCCTGCAATAATAGCCGGCAATTCCAATCCTATCAATATAAATACCAGTGCATTCATTACAAATACCAGGGTAACCCATACGCCCAGCATATTCATGCGTGTGGCTCCCGTATTAAATAGTTCATGAGAACGGTAGGAGATGAACAGGCCGCCGCTCACTACTGCCATCACACCGGAAAAATGGAAAGCTTCCGCGGTGAGGTAAAGCAAATAAGGGGTCATCACCGTTAATGCTGCATCGATAGCAGGTGTGGTAGGAAGGAAGCGATGGATGACGTACATGATATGCGCGATTGCCAGTCCTACTACAATGCCCATCCCTGCCACCAGGAAGAAATTCCCTACTGCCGCATGCATGGAGAACGTACCGGTTAATACAGCCGCGAGGGCAAACCGGAATACAATAAGCGAAGAAGCATCATTCACCAGGCTTTCTCCTTCCAGGATGATCAATGCCCTTTTGGGTACCGGCAACCCTTTTAGTACTGTAGCTGCAGCTACTGCGTCCGGCGGGGAAATAATGCCTCCTAAAAGGAAACCCAGCGCCAGTGTAAAACCGGGAATGATGGCTACGGAAGCGTAAGCTACAATGGTGGAAGTAAAGAACACCAGCCCGAAAGCCAGCATGGCAATAGGCCTTTTCCATTTCCAGAAATCATTCCAGGAAGTATACCAGGCCGCTTCATATAACAGCGGAGGAAGGAAGATGAGGAAGATCAGGTCCGGGTCTATATTCACAAGCGGGAGGCCGGGAATAAAACTGATGCCCAGCCCTGCGATCACCAGGAAAATAGGATAGGCGATCTTTATCCGCCGGGCCACCATCACCAATAGAAAAACAACAAAAAGTAAAGCCAGTACAAGTAAAATGCTATCGTGCATATAGTGGATGCTGTAAGTAAATGATCACCCAGGAAAGCAGGAAGAAAGGCAGCTCTATCGCTACGCCTTTCAGGTCTTTCGTGCTGAGGTGCAGAACAATGATGAACAGGATGGTGGCAGCCATAATGAAGTTGCCCCAAAGGAATGTTTTAGGAAATAATACCAGCACGGAGCCGATCAACGTAATGGCACCCAGTACGGCTACACTGGTCTTGCCCAGTTGCCACTTGCCGAACATTTCCAGCATCGCTGCTTTGCCGGCCAGCATAGCCCAGCCTTGTTTGATCCCCATAAAAACAGCAAAGAGGATCAGCACGGTGTTAATGATCTTTATAGCCATGGTCAGGATTTTTACAAATATCAGGAATTTTTATAAGCTCACGAGTTCCCGTCTTATGGCCTCAAGGCAAAGCCCTACCCGGCTTTGTACATGGAGCTTTTCAAACAGCGCCTCCCGGTAACCGTCTATGGTCCGTTCACTGAGGTTCATCTTTACCGCAATTTCTTTGTAAGTAAGATCGCTGCATGCGTAGGAGAGGAATTGCAACTCCCTGGCGTTGATGGGCAGTTCCGTTTTTTCATCTGCCTTGCGGAGCAGCCTGCGGAAATTGATATTGCCCGTGTCCGCATTATAATATCCTTTGGTACGTACCTCTTTGAGTGCCTTTTCCAGTTCGGTGGGGTGGGTATCTTTCAGCAGGTAGGCAGAACAGCCGGCACGGAACATACGGATAATTGTCTGGTCCTTATCATTCATAGACAGGGCAATGAGCAGCATAGAGGGATAATGTTCACTCAGCCATTGCGTGGTTTCCACGCCATCCATTTGTGGCATATTCACATCTATCAGCATCATTTCAGGTGGCTGGGGCAGGATTTTTAATTTCTCCTGGAGGTCTTTCCCGTTCAGGGCTTCCACCACTACTTCATATTCCTGGAAAGTTTCCAGCATCAGGCTCAGTGATTTCAGGAATAGCTGATGATCGTCTACCAGTCCAATCTTCGTTTTCATGTTACAGCATTTTTAATGGGTAAATGGATGAATACAGCAACACCTGCTCCCGGAGCTGCACGCCAGGTAATATGCCCGCCAAGGATAGCTGTGCGCTGCTTCATGTTATTCATGCCCATGCCTTCTTTATGATGGGGCATAGCAAAACCGGAACCGTTATCTTCCACCATGATGCAGCATCCGTTCTCTTCTTCCTCTACTTTAATGCTGATGATGGTGGGGTTCCCATGCCTGAGCGCATTCTGTATGGCTTCCTGTACTATGCGGAACAGGATGATCTGTTCGCCGGAAGCCAGATTGGGCATACCCTGGAGATGGCAGGAGGCCTGTACTTTGTTGCCCGCATTGATACGGAGTATTTCTGTATGAAGGTTTTCCGAAAAGTTAAATTGTTCCAGCCAGTCCTTATCCATAGAACGGGATAAAGACCGCAGTTCGTTGATAGCCTCTCCCAGTGTGGTGTTGGCAGTGATCAATGTATCCGGGGGATGGGGAAGGCTTCTTTCCGTCAGCCCCAGCAGCATGCGGGAAGTACTGAGCAGTTGCCCCACATTGTCGTGCAGCTCTTTCCCGATCTGCCCGAAAGTTTGCTCCTGCACTTCTATGCGCGACTGCTTCAGCTGCTCGGCAAATTCCTTTTCCATAGAATGTTTCTGCCGGATATCCTGGTTGCGTTTGAAGCGCATGTACACGATAGCGGTAACAAAAGCAACGATGAGGGTAAATGCGATCACCGCTACCTGGAAGAATATACTTATGACTTTCTCCTTTTCCATATGATGACGAAGGCTACAGCCAGTAATAAATATAACGAAACGTTTGTAATATCGCTGGTAGTAGTGAACAGGTTCCTGTAATTGGCATTGGGGATCTTCATATAGGCGAAATACCTGTGCAGTGTATACAGGATGGCAGTGAGGGTGCCATAGATAAAATAGCCTGTTACAATGAAGAAATTAGGTTCTTCCCATATAGGCGTAATGGTTTCCTGCTGGATAAACTCCATGTAATATATAGTGGTGGCGATAGACAGCATGGTGTAGCCGGCAATGAAAGAATAGGAATTGAATTCCTCCAGCTGCTGGATAAAGAACAGGTTAATGGTGTATACGGTGATGAACAGACCCAGTAGTATTGTCACCAGTCTCCTTCGTTGTGTTTCTTTCAAAAAGCTGCGCAACGTCAGGAAATAGAAGCAGGTGAAAGCAAAGCAGGCAAATGTAAAAAGCCGGTGGTTATGTTGGGTGGTTTCCATCAGCCACCGGCCGGCGAACTCTGTAAGGATCACGGTAAGGGCGTAGAAAAAGAATACCCGGTATCCCTTTTCCACTCCCTTCGCAAATAATAGAATACTACAAAGGAATGCTATCCATTCAGCGATTGAGTATAATGAGAACATTTCTTTGATTGTAAGGTTAACTCAAGGATAGAGGCTACCGGCGTCGTAAGCCACGTCTTTAAATTCGTCTGTTTTAGGTTCTTCTTCGTCAAGAAGCAGCGGCCTGGGAGTGAGCACATGATTGTCCAGTGCTGCTGCGTGACCTGGGATGGTAGTGTCGTCTGCCCAGATAGAGGCCACCAGCATAATGGTGACTTTTCCATCCGCGTGGGAAGGAGGATCGTTGGCTTCTTCCTTCAAATGAATACCTAAAGTAAGCGCAGCACCTCTGTTTTTTGCTGCCGGGGGGAATTGCATCCTGTCGAACATATCATTGGCAGTATCAATGAATGTCTGCAATTCTGCCAGGGAGTAACATACTCCCTGCGGATAATTCTTAGTGCCGAAATCGTTCATAAACTGCGTATACTGCATGTGAGCATGACCGCGTTTAAGAAATTTGCCTTTTTGCATGTGAGTAGAGTTAGAGGTTAGGAATATTATTACACATCAAATTTGCCTTAATTATCAGACAGGTGGCCCCGTCCATTCCCCCCGGCCGGTATGGGAAATTTCCCGTATGCTTTGGGCCATTTTCCCATTTCCCCGCAGCCCCGTTCTTTTCAACTTTGCTGTATCAACCAGTAAAATCTTACAAACATGGAAGACAATACTCTCCCCTTCATCCCGGATCATAAAATAGCCTGGCTCTCGGCAGCAGGCGCCCTGGGATTTATTTTCGGCTGTATCATCCTCTTCATCGGACCTTCCCCCGATTTCCACGAGATCGTTTATGCTCCCAAGGCCATTGGCCTGAGGGCAGTTAATACCAGCATTGCAGGATACACGCACCAAATGGACAGCACACAAAAGTTGCTGGACAATTTAGTTATTGATAAAGGAGATACGGTTAAAACCAAACAAGCAGCGCTTTGGAAGAAAAAGAAGGAAAGCGACTCAGGGATCATTACAAAACTTACTCAATATAAGGAGTTATTTGAAGATTCTTCTCATATTGATACCACCACCTTTAATTTGTTGAACAAGGCATTACATTTCCACATCACACTGGAAGACCTGGTGTTATGGGATAAGGATTTTGCCAAACGGGGCTTTAAATGGGAAAGCCCGTACGTGAAAGGTTTCCTGAAAGATGCGGCTATCCCCTTCACCATGGAGGAAGATTCCATTTCATTTAAGGCAGTGCGGGCCTCCTCCAATATCGCTTTCATTACCCGGTATCCCATTACCGGTGTATGGATCATACTGGTACTGATCTTCTGTAGCTTCTGCCCTGTAGCCGCCGTCACCACCTTTTTCCTGAAAAAGAAGGCAGATGATCTGCTGGTTGTACCACCCGGTAAAAAGAACTACTTATACACCAGCATCATCGTGCTGTTGTTCATAGGCCTGTTGTTCTTAATTTGCCGCCTTACCTTTTATGATACCGGCATTGTAAAGGACCTCTATTTTATGCAGGGGCATACTTCATTTACTACATGGTTTGCCATCATAGGGGCTGTTTCCGGCGCCCTTTGCCTGGCTGGGTTTATTTATACTTCTTCCATGCTGGAAACACAGGCAAAACCTGTTATAAAGGCAAGGGAAGAGGCTGCAACGTTTAAGTTCGCAGGCAAAAGCGAAACGGAACTGTTAGCCACACAGCAGAAAGACGCAGTGAAGGAGCTTGACTGGAAAAAACTGTTCGGTATCTTTAATACCTATTTCATCCTTGCATCCATCATCCTTTCTTTAATGGTGTTGAATACAGGCACTTTGTACAGCCTGATCAACTCCCTTGATTTTGTTCGCATGCTCACAAATGATTGGGGGTACAGCCCCGTAAGAACGGATTTCCTGTACCTGTTCGGAGGTTTGTGTACCCTGGTGCTGCTGCTGGTCTATATCCCGGCCAGGATGCGCTTTGCAGAAACAGATATACCGGACCTCAAAACGGATGGGAAATTCTTCGAGTTCCTGAAAACCCCGTTCAAAAATTTCACCGGTATGCTTGCAGCTGCCTCTCCGCTGATCGTAAGTATTGTTCAGTCATTAATTGATCTTTTGTTTAAATCCTAAAAATTATCTCTATGCAAAAAGGAATCTCTTTACACATTGGCCTGAACCGTATTGATCCGGGACATTATTCAGATGTTTTCCCGATACTTAAAGGGCCGGAATTTGATGCCGAAGATATGCGTGCGATTGCTGAGAAGATGGGCTTCGATAATGAAAAAATATTAAACGCCGGGGCAACAAGGGAAGCTGTATTGAACAGGATCAGCCAGGCTGCCAATACCCTTGAAGCGGGTGATATTTTCCTGATCACTTTCTCCGGCCATGGAAGCAACCTGCCCGGGAAAGAAAAGGATGGTAAGGATGAAACATGGTGCCTGTACAACGGGCAGGTCCCGGATAATGAATTGTTCGATCGTTATTGTGAATTCAGGGAAGACGTGCGCATCCTGGTTATATCTGATAGCTGCCATAGCGGCACCGTTATTGAACTGCATGGAAACAGGGTGATCAAAAGTCTGCCGGACGAAACGCAAAAGTATACCTTTTTGTCGAACAAAGCTTTCTATGATAATATCAGGAACGCAGTCCGGGAAAGGAGTGAACAGGACCTGAAAGCCAGTATTAAACTCCTGGCCGCATGCCAGGATAACCAGGTAACAGAAGATGATGATTTTAACAGCGTGTATACCAGGGAACTGAAAAAAGTATGGCAGCAGGGAAGCTTCCAGGGAAATTACCAGCAGTTTCATAACGCATTACTTGCCCGCTTTGATAACACCCCGCAAATCCCCAACTATCTGATGTTAGGAAAATCCAACACTAAGTACGACAATCAAAGACCTTTTACAGTTTAATACCCCTTATATGAAAAAGAGCATTATACTCCTGTTTTGCATAATAATGGCAATAACAACATCTGCCCAAAAGAAACTCCGGATCAAAGGGACCCTGGTTACGAAAAGGAATATCCATTTTGTATTTTCCGGTGGTACGCTGGAATATTTTGTTCCGGAAATGGGAATGGATTCCAGGGGGCCCATTAAGGTGAGCAAACCCTTTGCCCTCAAGGACAATTATGCCAACCTGTACTTCGAATGGAAGAACCCCTTAAGATTTAAATACGCCTGGACGGACTCCGTGTATGATGATCCGGATAATGCCAAAGCCCGCGATTTCCTGACTTCTTTTATCGGATCATTCGGAACAGATATAACCAGTATCAATAAAACCAAGGGCGCCAGCGAAGGGGAGATCGAAAAAGCAGGAAAAGCCCCCAAATGCAAGTCCGGCAAATCAATTGACCTGAGTACTTCATTCTATGACGTAAACCTCACCACGGTATTGCTCATGGCAAGGATGGACCAATGCAACCTGACGGGTGAAGAAATTGATGCGATCAATTACCTGATCAAAGATCTGATCATCCTGGACGCTGAGCATAGTAACAATATTGCAGGTAAAGTAGAAGAGCATTTTAGCACACTCTATGCGATAGAAAAAATGCAGGAAGTGGAAACAAAGACCAACGACATAGAAAGCGAAATAGCCAAATACAATAAATCCCAGGAAAAAGAGAAGTCAGCACAGGAGGCCGTACTGCTTGGCCTCAAAAAATTAAAGATCGAAGATCCGGCCCTGAATACCATCTTAAAGAACGGTATGAGCCAGTTCGTAGAACGAACATCCGCAAAAATGAGGTCGGACAAAGTTTTGATAGCAAAACTGAAACCCCTCATAACAGAACTCAGGAACTCCATAAAGAATGCATCCAAAGACTTTCCCGGTTTTGTGAGGATTAGGAGTGTAGATCTGGAAGATGGAAAAGAAGCCGCTGTAACCTTGCTGCTCACTGAATACAAGTATGATGCAGAAAATAAGGAACTGGTAAAAAGTGCAGATCCCGTAAAAACAACCATGATCTTTACTAATTATGACCGTGTGGCGGTTTCTGTTAGTACAGGTTTGTTTTATGGAAGTACAAAACTTACAGGTTATGGTGTAAAACCTGCGGGCGAGGAGTTTGAAGTAGTAAGGGATGATATTGAGAAAAGCATGCCTGTTACCGCTGCTTTCCTCAACTTCAATGTAAGCCTTGGCTCGCAATGGATCTCCCCCTTAATCCAGATCGGAATGGACCCCACTAAAAAAAGACCCATGATGTTATTAGGAGGAGGGTTTTCCATACCAGCCGGGAGGATAGCATTATCAGCCGGAGGCATCTGGACCTGGGAGCAAAAGCTGAACAAACTGGCTGAAGGGCAAAAAATACCAAAGACCACAGACCTCGAAGCAGATGTTAAATACAGCTTTGATATGCAGCCGAAAGGCTGGTATATCGGTATCCAGTATAATTTCTGACAGAACGTTGTTAAGCCCAAAAAAAGGACTGTCCCTAACAGGGCAGTCCTTTGTGTTTGGAAATAATGTTTCTTTGCTGCAAAATCCGTCAGATGTCCGCTTTGTTGATAGATAGCATTCTGAAGCATGTGCCGCTGAGCGAAAAAGAGCAGCAGCGCATCCCTTCCTTTTTTCAATCCCTCCCTATCCGCAAACATCAGTTCCTGTTGCAGGAAGGCCAGGTCTGCAGGTACGAGTATTTTGTACTGAAAGGTTGCTGCCGCCAGTTTGAAATAGATGAGGAAGGAAGGGAGAATGTGTTGCAGTTCAGCGTGGAAGGATGGTGGATCTCAGACCTGGATAGCATGCTTACGCAACAGCCCTCCCTGTTTAATATTGATGTGCTGGAAAGCGGCGAAGTATTACAGATAGATAAAGCGAAACTGGATGAGCTGTTCAATGAGATCCCTGCTTTTGAACGTTATTACCGGATCATTTCCCAGAAAGCATTCATTGCATTGCAACGCAGGATCCTCTTCTTCCAGAAACCTGCATTGGAAAGATATGAGGAGTTTGTTAGCCGTTATCCTTTCCTTGAACAACGGTTGCCGCAGCATCAGGTAGCGGCTTATTTGGGGATTACAAAGGAGTCTTTGAGCCGGTTGAGGAGGGGTAAATAATAGGAGAACCCCAACTTGTTTTTATTCATTCATGCTGGAATATTTCCCCTGTATTTAATTCAACAATTACTTATTTTATTGATAAACAGTTGTTTAGAGCGGTTTATTCATTTTAGCTATAAATTTATAGTTATTTTATTTGGCTATAAATTTATAGCTATTTACATTTACGCCATAATTGGCTATTTATGAAAATGATAATTGGACCTGCGGCGGAAGGCGAGTTTTATTTCGCAAGACCTTATTTGAATGAGCGGTTTTGGAAGAAACTGAAAGAGTCTCATCATCTTTCGATTGCTGCGCCACGGAGGGTTGGTAAATCGTCTTTTATGATAAGTCTGCTTAAAAACGATAAAGAAGGATATCGTTGCATTTATATTATAACTGAATCAATTAATGAACCAAATGAATTCTTCAAAAAGGTATATAAAACATTGCTTGGGACATTAAATCATGGAGGGAAATTCAAACAGTTTTTTGAAGATGTATTCAAAAGGCTACAGATTACAAAGATTTCAATGACAGAAATTGAATTTGGCAGAAATGAAATTGATTATTATGAAGAGATATTGCTTTTATGCAGAGAGGTGAAAGAAAGTGATGAAAGAATTGTTCTGATGATTGATGAATTCTCCCAGACGCTGGAAAACATTATTATGGATCAGGGTAGGGAGGTTGCGAGGAATTTTTTGCATCAATGCAGAGAACTTCGTCAGGATTTAAATGTGAAATCGAAGATCAGTTTTGTCTATACCGGATCCATTGGGTTGGAGAACCTGGTGTTATCTATTGATGAACCAAGATCAATTACTGATATCGGCCATTTTAGTATCCCTCCATTTTCGAGTAAGGAAGCAAACGATTTGATTACGCAGATAGTTGACGGCGATCCAATTCTCTTTGAGAAAGAGGAACGGATGTATTTTCTGGAAAAAATGAACTGGTTGCTGCCATATTTTATCCAGGTGATGATGGGCGAAATAGAAAGTATTTGTAAAGAGGAGGAGAACCAAAAAATTACCAGGGGGATAATTGATCTGGCATTTGAAAGAGCCTTAGGAAATCGCAGTTATTTTGAACATTGGCTAACAAGGTTAAGGAGCATCTTTAAAGGATTTGATTTTAGTTTTGCAAAAGAAGTGCTGAATAAGGCTGCTGTTAACAAAGGCATTGATTATTTTGAATTGGAAGACACTATAGTAAAGTTCAATATTAATGATGCTGCTCCGCTTGTGAATATTCTGCAACATGATGGTTACTTCGTAAAAGATGAGCCAAACAGGATTTATAGATTTAACTCACCTCTCTTGCAAGCCTGGTGGATTAGGAATGTAGTGATATAATTGATGATCCCGGGATATTTCTTTTTACGCTAAAAAAACAAATAATGGAAGCTCTCAAAGGCCTTTATCATGCAGACAAATTGGATGAGAAATCCTTTATTGAAAATTTTACAATCAGAATAAAAGAGTTTCAATTGATAGCTGACAACCTGTTGCAGCAGAAGAAAAAGCCCTTGCAACATTTTTTAATAACAGGAAAAAGGGGGATGGGAAAATCGACCTTGTTGAGACGGGTCTATATTGAGGCGGCAAAGCCACCAATAAGTGAAAAGTTGTTTGCGGTAAGGCTTGGGGCAGAGCAATACCGGCTGAGCCGCCTTTTCAAATTATGGGAAATGGTCATAGAGCAACTTGGTAATGATGAGCCGGAATTGTTGAAACAGAAAGAGAGTTTAGGGAAGAGCAGACAGTATGAGGATAATCTTGTATTTATTATTAATGACTACCTGACGAAAACCGGTAAAACACTATTATTGCTGATAGATAATTTTGATCAGTTTATCGATAAGATCCCTATGAAAGATCAGCATGTACTGCGGGAGATACTGATTGTCTATCCAATACAGGTTATTGGTAATGCTGTTTTTTATAATGAGCATTTTAAGAGTTATACCCATCCATTCTTTGATTTTTTTAAGCCTGTTCATCTCGATAACCTTAACAAGGAAGAGGCCAGGGAGTTTATTAAAAGCAGGGCCATTGGAGAAGGTATTGAAAACTTCGAAGAAATATATAAATATCAAAAAGGTAAGATCAATGCGCTGAGAATCCTAAGTGGTGGCGTGCCAAGAACACTCCTCATTTTATTAAGTATCGTTTCCAGGAGAAACACCGGGAACGCAGTTGATTACCTTCATGAAATGATAGAATTGGTAACGCCGCTCTATCAGGACCGGATGAAAGCGCTTTCCCCTCAGCAACAGGAAATAATGCACAGCCTGGCCATGCGGTGGGATAAAACGCCCGTGAAAGAACTGGCGACTGAAATGAGGGTGCCCAGTAAAAGCATTTCCGCTCAGTTGGTGCAGTTGGAGAAGAGTGGTTATATTAAGAAGATAGATGTACCAGGCCGTAATCATTACTATGAGATTGATGAACGTTTTTTTAACATATGGTTATTAATGAGTGAGGCTGCTCCATATGACACCAGGAGGGTTATATGGTTAACGAAGTGGCTGGATGCTTATTATACTAATAAGGAACTTAAGGGCTTCGCAAAGTTTTGTCAAACTGGATTGAAGGAAACTAAACCGGGAAACAGATTTTTGATTGCTCAGGCGTTAAGCGAAAGTGTGAAATTAGAATGGGGGCATAAAAAAAAATTGATACATGAAATGTTAGAGGATTTAAAAGATGAGATGTCTGACGTTAGAATTTGGGTTGATAATTATAACAAGAAGTTAACGAAGGAGGAACTCTCATTAAAAAAGGAGATTTTAAACCTTATGAAGATACTGGATTTTGAAGGCGCTCTGAACAAATTGGGTATTTTGGAGAAAATAGATGAGGCTTATGCTATAGATCTAAAGGGTTTTCTGTATGCAAAGAAAGGTGATTGGGTTACTGCGGAGAGATATTTATTAATATCAGCCGATAGAAATAATGTGAATGCTATGGCTATGCTAGGGCTACTATATCAAATCAATGGGAAAGATATGGCAAGCGCCGAAAAATATAGCCTGATGGCAGTGGAGAAGGGCAATATGGGGGCCTTGGATAATCTAGCTCATTTTTATTTAAATGTTAAAAAGGATATTGCAGGTGCGGAGAAGTATTACCAAATGGCCGCAGAAAATGGTAGCGTGAATGCTATGCTTAATCTGGGGTTTTTATATGAGCGGGAGAAAATAGATATTCCAGGTGCTGAAAAGTATTACCTGATGGCGGTGGAAAAAGATAGTACGAAAGCTATGGTTGGTCTTGCAAATTTATATTTGCAGGAAAAAGAAGACATAGCAGGTGCAGAGAAATACTATTCAATGGCAATGGAAAAAGGAGATGTGAGCGCTGTAACTTATCTTGGGTATCTATACGCTCGTAATAAAAAGGATATATCTGGTGCAGAAAAATATTTTCTGATAGCTTCTGAAAAGGGTGATTCGGAAGCCATGGTTGCACTTGGGTACCTTTACGTGCATGATAAGAAAGATATAGAGGAAGCCGAAAGATATCTTCTGATGGCGCTAAAAGCGGATAATGTGAATGCCATGTTTGATCTTGGACTTTTATATGATGAGTATAAAGACGATGTAGCAGGTGCAGAAAAATATTACCTTATGGCAGTAGATGAAGGAGATGCAAAAGCTATGATTAATCTCGGGCTCTTGTATGAAGAAAAAAAGAAAGATGTTGCGAATGCCGAAAAATATTATCAGATGGCGATAGATCACAACATGCCCCATGCCATGAGTAATTTGGCCAATTTATATTTTGAGATGAATAGCGATAGCCGGAAAAGTAGGGCGCTTGAATTATCTGGTAAAGCTGTAGCGTTGACGGATCATTCTGATATTATAGCATTATACATTCACGTAGGAATTCTTTTGTGGAATGAAAAAGCAAGGGAGGCCGGAAAATTGATAACAGATATTTTGCAGGGGCCCTTTCACTCAGATGATAACATGAAATACATTTCGGAATCATTGCAGTACTTCTTAGTGTTCAAACAGAAACAGTTCCTGCATAAACTATTTTCATCTAACGCAGAATGGATTGACCGCTATAAGCCGATATATTATGCGCTGCTATCCGAAATGCAAGATGAATATCTCAAAGATTATCTTAAAATGACGTCAGAATTAGAAGAACCTGTAAAAGCGATTCAGGATTTCATATTTAAGGAACGGAAAAGACTCGGCATCTAACTAACCCACATCACACCAATTTATTACCAAATGATAATGGCAAAAGGTACCGAACGTACCAACTTTGCCATATGATACTCGAAACATTTAACATCAGCAAAACCCACCAGGTAAAGAACAGAACAGTAGTAGCTCCCATGAGCCGTGTAAGCACTGCCCTGGACGGAATACCCACGCCCGCTATGTTTGATTATTATGAAAAGTTCGCCCGTGGCGGCTTTGGCATGATCATCACAGAAGGTTTGTATACAGATACAATAGCCAGCCAGTCATATCCCAATCAGCCGGGCATTGTTACACCGGAACAGGTAGCAGCCTGGGCCGCAATGGTACCTGAAATTAAAGCACATGGTGCTTTATTCATCGGACAGTTTATGCATGGCGGTGGCATATCACAACATCATCAACATACACTGGCACCTTCAGCCATACAACCTTTAGGTAAAAAGATGGGCTCGTACGGTGGGGGAGATGGCCCTTTCCCTTTTCCTGCAGAGATGACCATTGACGATATTAAAAACATCATAGCGGAACATGCCGCCTCAGCCAAACGTGCTGTGCAGGCCGGCTTTGATGGTATAGAGATCCATGCGGCCAATGGTTACCTCCTGGACCAGTTCCTGACTGATTATACGAACATAAGGCAGGATGCATATGGTGGCTCCATCCCAAACAGGTTCCGCATCATTGCAGAGATCATCACAGCAATAAAAACAGCCGTGCCCGAAGGATTTATTATCGGGCTAAGGTTATCAGAAGGCAAAGTGAACAACTTCACTCACCGGTTTCCGGGAGGTGCAGCTACGGCAAAGGCTATACTGGAAGAAGTGAAAAAAGCGGATATCTCTTACGTGCATATTTCCGGTGAAGGCGGATCATGGGAAAGCACCGGCTTTTATGAAACAGGGGAATCCTTTACCGGCCTCGCAAAACAGATCACTGGCAAACCAGTAATAGCTAATGGCGGCCTGCAGGAAGTATCTGTTGCAAAACGTGTATTAACAGAAGGGCATGCAGACCTTATTGCTTTGGCCAAAGGTGCACTTGCCAATCCGGATTGGCCTCAGCGTGTGAGTAAAGGAGAAGTGATAAGGCCTTTTGAACGTTGGATGTATACAAGTTTATAATTGTCGCAGGAAGCCCCTTATAATGTCGGATTCTCCCTGCCTGTATCCCAAACAATGCCTGTAAGTTTGTGTTATCATTTAATCAATAAAACCTCTAACAATGACAACGCAGCAAAAACCTGGAGCAGCTATTTGGACAGGCAGGATCATCAGTATCCTCGTCATACTTTTTAACCTTGTAGATGCAGGAATGAAAGTAGTTAAAGCGGATGTTTCCGTAAAAGGATCTGTAGCACTTCAATGGCCGGAAAATATGGTAATGGGCATCGGTATTGCACTTTTGATCGCTACCATTCTTTATGCCATTCCCCGTACAGCCGTTTTAGGCGCTATCCTTACCACTGCTTACCTCGGAGGTGCAGTAGCCGTGATGGCAAGGCTGGAAGCACCTTATTGGTTCCCTGTGCTCTTTGGTATCCTTACCTGGGCAGGACTGTACTTACGTGATCCACAGGTCCGCGCGCTCATTCCCCTGCATAAATAAAAAGAATGGCCGTAAAAGCGGCCATTCTTTTTATATGTTCTAACCGGCATGGATACCCTAGGGCAATGTAGTGAGGTTAACGGTAGGAGCCGTACCCGTAGCAGTTCTGGTGAACGTGGTACCATAAGCCGTATTGGTGGCAAAGAAACCTCCGTTCTGCAGATAGAAACTACCTGCATCCAGCCCGCCGGCATAATCACGCCGCTGATCGTTTGTTCCGGTTGCATCTGTTGTGAACCGTCCCTGGGTAAGCTCTACCCAACTTCCGCTTGTATTATAGATCCACTGATTATTGTAACGGACCTTTCTGCCCAGGTATCCGCGCGTATCAGCAAAATTTTCAAGGAAGGAATGAGCGCCGGTATAATAGGTAACTAAGTTTGGCCGCTTCCAGGTAGCGATAAACCGCCAGGAGCTGGTTTCGGGTGTATAGATCCAGGAAGAGAACAACGAAGCACCTGTGCCATCAGGCCTGATGCGTGTGAGGAACTTATAAGTTGTTCCCGCCTGCCAGTTGAAGATCAGGTAACTCTGGCCACCCGTACCTTCACCCCCGAATGCATTATCTACCACATTGGGACCTTTTGTTACCAGTGTTGTTTGACCCTGGCCTGCCGGAGGGTCCCATACGGAAAACAATACCCTTCTCTCAGTAGCGCTGTTCACCTGGATGCCAAAGTATCCCTGGGAAAAACCGTTGCTCATAAAATAAGAACCGATCTTGTCTTCTCCCGAAGGTATCGTCATTTCATTATAGAACCATTCTGCGGTATTACCTGCAGGGATCGTGTAGCCCATATGTACAGATGGCCCGCGGCGGCTCCAGTAATAATTGGCGGCATCACTCGCATAGGTAACATTGTTGGCAGTAGCGGCGCCGCTGATTATAATATCGGATACATCGCCGAAGTAACTGCCGGTTTTACTGATGCCCTGCAGATCTACCCGTACATATCCTGCTGCGCCGACAGTTACTGAGCCGATAGAATGAGTGGCATAAGCATTGCCGGTAATGGATTTGGTGAATGGTGTACCGTTTACCGTTACACGAATGCTGCTGGTACCCGATGGCACTTTTGCACGAATGGATATATTCAGGGTGCCGGTCAGCGACAGGCGGAACCAGGCGCTTGTAATACTGGCTGCGTTGGTCCAGTTACCGAGACCATTGCCGGTGATCACTTCCGAGCCGCCGGAAGCCAGTGTGGTCACATAACCATTCCCGGCCAGGGGTACGGAATAACTTGATGCTGGTGGCAGAACGGACAGTCCATTGTCCAAACGTTCAACCGGGATTGTGCTTTCTTTTCCTTTGCTGCAGGAGAAAAATAAGGTACATAGAAGAATAGTGCAGCTGCTTAACAGGGTGCTGATTTTCATGATTTTGGTAATTTTTGGGTTGCGAATAAAGAGTAGCCGGGCTGCCGGTAAAACATACAATACACTTACAGGACAATGCAGCCGGTAAAAAGGGGCTATTGAACACCGAAAAAAAAGGATAAGATTAGCTAGCAAATAGGCAAAAAAAGCTTAGTCCGTTTCCGCCTATCTTAGTAACTATGCATTGAGCTAACGTTAACAGGGCGAGGTCCCCTTACATGGATATTACTTTACTTCAGGAACAAATAGCCATTTTCCGCAATGAAGGGGCTTATAAACAGCTATTCCTCCATTTCTACAAAGGTTTGGTGCGGTTTACGGATACCTATGTCCGGCAGAATGAAGTAGCGGAAGAGATCGTATCCGACGCTATGCTGAAAGTATGGACCATGAAGGAAGGCCTGCTTGGTGTACATAACCTGAAAGTCTATCTCTTTACGGCTGTTAAGAATGCCGCCATCAACTACCTCGTTAAGAACCGCAACTACACCACCTGGGATATTGATAATATTGCCCCTGGAACATTTGTGTCCTATCTCACACCGGAGCAGGTAACCATCAGCAGGGAATTAAAGAACGATTTTGCGAAAGCCATCCGGGCTTTACCCCCCAAATGCCAGATGGTCTACAAGCTGGTAAGAGAAGAAAGCTTTACCTATAAAGAAGTGGCCGCCATTATGGAGATCTCCGAAAATACGGTAGATCGCCACCTTAATATTGCCATGCGCCGCCTGGCGGATGTGTTTAAATCCTACCGCAGCAGTACCCTCTAAAAAAACTTTCGGTTCAATTGGGGAGTTCTTCCCCCGATCTTGTCTTATTAGTGATCATGCAGGAGGAACGCTTTTATTATTTAGTAAGCAGGACCTTGTCCGGAAGTGTTAGCGAACCTGAAAAGGCCGAGCTGCAGCAGCTTATTCTTGAAGATGAAAGGCTGTGGATATTGTATTTACAGATCTTTCCCGAACAGAAGGAAACGGAGGAAGAAGACCAGTCTGAGGCCTTGCAGGCTTATACTGCCCATTTTACAAAAATGCAGATAGCCGGCCATTTCGGGGAAAATACCCTGGAAGAACAGCCGCCCCGCCGCCTTAGAAGAAACCTTTTAATGGCTGCTTCCGTATTAATTACATTGATGCTGGGTGGCTGGTGGTTATGGTCTGCAATTCCCGCAAAGAAAAGCGAGGTAGCCAGCCGGGAAGTGAAAACACCCAAAGGGTCTCAATCCTATCTTACCTTACCTGATGGAACGGAAGTATGGCTGAACGCCAATAGTAAGATCGTTTACGACAATGATTTTAATCAATCTGCACGGAATGTACAATTGATAGGGGAAGCCTATTTTAAAGTAGCTAAGGACCAGGACAAGCCATTTACCATCCAGGCCGGAGGTTTGAAAGTAAAAGTGCTGGGCACTGTTTTCAACCTGCGATCTTACCCGGATGAAGAAAACATAGAAACCACTTTAGTCAGCGGGTCCGTAGCGATCACGCTGGACGATCAGCCCGGTAATACCATTCAACTGAAACCCGGCGAAAAACTGAGCGTACACAACAGGGTCAGTACCAGCCCATTGATCACCCGGCGCATAGTGGACAGCCTGGATACGCCCGAAGCCCCCCTTTTATTACTCAGCAAGATCCGCGTGGACCCATTGGACAGTACACTGCTGGATGCTGCATGGAAAGAAGGCAAACTGGTGTTTGACGGGGAGGAGTTTGGCAAGGTGGCATCCAAACTGGAGAAGTGGTATAATATAACCGTTATAGTAGAGAACGAAAATTTATATAACACCAGCTTTACAGGAGTATTCGGAAAGAAGTCGCTGGTAAAGGTGCTGAACGCGCTACAGGCAACGGGAAAACTAACCTACAGGCAGGAGAACGACACGGTGTATGTGCACTAATGAAATGATCGCTGAACCAATTTCACGTTTATATATGATGAGTAAAACTATCAACTAAGATCAAAAAAGGAAGGAGAATGCTCGGAACATCCTCCCCCTTAGGCAATGCTAACGTTAAAGGCTTATCCCCTGATTTTAAGGGCAGGGAAAGCCATTTTTCACACAACCTAACACCAAAAGTATGAAAAAAATCAGACTAGGACCGGCATCCAGGCCCGGAGTACCTGTCATTCCACTTGTCAAGCTCCTGCTCATGATGAAAATGACTGCCATTATTATCTGTATGTGTTCCATGCAATCTTTTGCCCTTATCGGGCGGGCGCAGGAAAAGGTTTCACTTAACCTGAAACAGAGCTCCCTCAAAAAAGCGCTCAAGGCAATTGAGAAGCAAACATCCATTCACTTTGTGTACAACGATGAAATGCTGCAGGATGCAGCATTGGTAGATGTTGCCGTAAAAGAGAAGGCATGGACGGAAACACTGCACCAGATCCTGAAAAATACCAGCCTCAGTTATAAACTGGTGGACGATAACCTGGTAGTGATCACTTATACTGCCAATAAAGCGCAGACGGTGGCAAGGGGAAAAGTAACAGATGCATCCGGCCAGCCGCTTATTGGCGTGAGCCTCTGGGAAAAAGGTTCCAGCAATGGTACGGTTACCAGGGAGGATGGTTCTTTTTCTCTCTCCGTAAAAAGTGATACCTCTACTATCGTATTTAAATATATCGGCTTCGCCGTGAAAGAAATGCAGGCTTCCACCAATATGACCGTTGTGCTGGAAGCAGATAACACATCTTTAAATGAAGTAGTGGTAGTGGGTTATGGTACACAGAAAGCAGCGAACCTTACAGGGGCTGTGGCAACGGTTTCTGCTAAAACACTGGAGAGCCGGCCGTTGACTAACCTCGCGCAGGGGTTGCAGGGAACGTTGCCGGGATTGAATGTCAATTTGAATAATGGTGCACCGGGTCAGGGGGCGAGTTTTAATTTAAGAGGAGCTATAACAGGTTTTGGGTCAGCTTCACCTTTGGTGTTGGTGGATGGTGTGGTAATGGACCCTAACCTGATCAACCCCGATGATGTGGAAAATGTTACGGTATTGAAAGATGCTGCCTCTGCTGCTATCTATGGTGGCCGGGCTGCTTACGGTGTGATCCTCATCACCACTAAAAGTGGTAAACAAGGCAAACTGAATGTGAGCTATTCCGGTAATTATACCATCAGCAGGCCTACACGTATGCCTGATTATCTCAGTGGTTCCGCATATATCAATATGTTCCGCGATGCCGTGCGCAGAGCTGGCGGCAACAGTTATAATTATACAGATCAGGATTCCATCCTTGCTGCAAAATTCCTGGCAGACCCCGCCAATAATTCAGATGTATATGTTGACCCGGACAGGCCAAACCGATACCGGTATGTAGGTAACACAGACTGGATAGATGTACTGTATCCTGGTTATCAGCCACAACAGCAACATAATATTTCCCTTGCCGGCGGTGAAGGAAAAACTACTTATGCTGCCAGCCTGGGATACTTTAACCAGGAAGGCTTGCTGAGAGAAGCAGATCAGCAATACAAACGTTATAATGCCTCTTTAAGGCTAACGAATAAAACCACCAGCTGGCTGGACCTTAATTTTAAAGCCAGCCTGAACCACTCTACCTTAAATACGCCTAACGGTACCCAGTTCAATGATGCTTCATCACAAAACTGGTCTTTCCTGCCAACGGACCTTACACCATTAATGCCCGTAAGGCATCCGGACGGTAATTTCTCCGGCCAGGGTAACTATACCAATATGGTGGCGCTGATGAAACTGAATGGCCGCCAGAAATACGATATCAACGATGTGTGGTTAACAGGCGGTTTCGTGATCAAACCTATTAAGAATGTGCGCATCGTAACAGATTATACCTGGAACGGATACTTCTATAATAAGACACAACACTATAAAGCATTCAGTGAATACGGTGCAAATGGGGCATTACTGGGAACTTATCCCTGGACAACCCCCAGCCGTCTGTTTCAGACCAATAGCAGCGATAGTTATTATGCCCTCAATTCCTATGCGGAGTATGAGAACACTTTCGGCGGCAAACATTACCTGAAAGCAATGGTGGGGTATAACGAAGAATTGAAACAGAACAGGAGTTTCGGCGTAACGGCAAAGAACCTCGTAGATCCAACCCTGCCCAGCCTCGTTCCCAACAACGATAAGAACCCTGCATTGACGGCCGCGCAATCAGAATGGGCAGTAAGTGGTTCATTCTTTCGGTTAAATTATATCTATGCAGATAAATATCTGCTGGAAGTGAATGGCCGTTACGATGGTACATCCCGTTTCCGCAGAGGTAACAGGTATTTATTCACACCATCTGTATCTGCCGGTTGGCGTGTGTCCCAGGAGAAGTTCTTTGCTCCTGTGAGCAATATCGTGAATGATCTCAAGATCAGGGGATCTTATGGCTCATTAGGAAACCAGTTCACCGAATCTAACTATCCATACATTGCCACGATGCCGATAGGTCAAACGGCTTATGTGTTTAACGATAACCTCACCAGTCCTTATGTTGGAGCACCTGCACTGGTAAATCCCGGATTTACCTGGGAGAAAGTGACCACTGTGAACATAGGTGTGGATGCGTCTTTCCTGAAGAACAGGCTGGGACTGGTATTTGACCGTTATGTGAGAACGGTGAAAGATGTGCTTCGCGCTTCTGCTGCTCAGCCGGGTATCCTGGGAGCTACCCCGCCAACCTCAAACTCTGCGGATGTGCAAACAAAAGGATGGGAACTGAACCTCACCTGGCGCGATAACATTTCGAAGGATTTTAATTATAATATCGCCTTTAATTTATCTGACAATATTTCTAAGGTTACGAAATATGCAACTAATCCAAAAGGCCTAATAACAGATCCTTTCTACGTAGGCCATACACTGGGCGAAGTTTGGGGATACACAACAGCGGGATTTTTCCAGTCTGCAGATGAAGTAAGTAAATCCGCTTCTCAAAAAGAGATCTGGGGCGGAGACTGGCTGCCGGGCGATATCCGTTACGTAGATCTGGACGGGAACGGCGTAATTAACGCAGGCGATAACACCACTACAAATCCCGGAGACAAACGTATCATTGGTAATACCACTCCCCGTTACCAGTTTGGGCTGAACATCGGCGCAGATTACAAAGGCTTTGATGCCACGGTATTCTTCCAGGGAACCATGAAGCGCGACTACTGGTTAGGCGGCGCTTACTTCTGGGGCCTGGTGGATGAATGGTCCGTACCATTAAAACACAACCTGGATACATGGACGCCTGAGAACAGGAATGCTTATTACCCTGTGAACAAAATAGGCGCCTGGTACGATCAGGAAACACAAACAAAATATAAACAGAATGCGGCCTACGCACGCTTAAAACAGGTAACCCTCGGGTATTCCCTGCCACAGTCGCTGTTATCAAGAGCAAAGATTGCCCGTGTAAGAGTGTATGTAACAGGGCAGAACCTGTTTGAGATCACTAAACTGCACAAAGCTTTTGATCCCGAATTACTGGGTGGCCAAACGTATCCTTTAAGCCGTGCCTGGTCTTTTGGCCTTCAGGTAGGCTTATAATTCTGTTACATCAAATTTGTTAATTATGAGGACGATACACGCTTTATATATATTCGCACTGATCCTGCTGCTGGGTGCCTGCAAAAAGGAAGATTTCCTGGACAGGTTTCCGCAGGATGCTATCAGTGATCCCACATATTTCAAAAATGAAAACGACCTGAAATTATACCTCAATCGTTTTTATGATGCGCTGCCCGTTCAACGCGGCAACAACGAAGCCAATTCAGACAACTTTGCACAAGGCAACCGCAATACTTTCCTGGCAGGTGAATATGTGGTACCTGCCACAGACGATAACTGGAGTTATGCCGGCTGGGCCAATATCCGTTATGTGAACTATTTCCTGCAACGTTATAACCGCGCAGAAATGGATGCTGCACTGAAGAACAATTACGCGGCAGAAGGCCGCTTTTTCAGAGCTTTGTTCTACTGGGATAAAGTAAAAAGATATGGTGCAGTGCCCTGGATCAACACAGACCTTACAGATACTTCCACTGCTATATTATTCGGACCACGCCAGCCGCACAAACAGGTAATGGATTCCGTACTGGCTGATCTGAACTTTGCAGTAGCCAATGCAGCGGAAGCCACCAATACGCAATTCGCCGGGAGGATAACCAAAGATGTAGCCTTAGCCCTGAAAGCAAGGATCTGCCTCTGGGAAGGTACTTTCCGCAAATACCAGGCACTCGGGGATGAACAAACTTACCTCCGGGAAGCGGTTACGGCATCAGAAACACTGATCAACAGCGGCCGTTACAGTATCTATAAAACCGGTAATCCGCAAAAGGATTACTACAACCTGTTCATCCAGGAAGAACTGAGAGGCAATAAAGAAACAATCCTGGCCATGCGCTACATCAAAGATGTGAGCATGCATAACCTCACCCGCCAGATCTCAGATGTATGGCCTGCGCTGACCAAAAACTTTGTACGTTCTTTCCTGGATAAAAATGGAGTACCTACTGCACTCAGCCCATTGTACCAGGGAGATGAAACACTGGATAAAGAAATGATAGACCGCGATCCGCGTTTTTCACAGATCGTAGCTACCCGCGGGTTCTCTTTTACCAACAATCCTAACGGCACCCGTGATGAAATGACACTGCCCCGTATCCCGGGAGTGGTTACAGGATATGCTGCAGTGAAGAATTACAGCCCTGATCCTGCGCAATGGAATGCCAACCAATCTACTTTAGACTTGTTCATTTTCAGATATGCTGAAACACTGCTCATCTATGCAGAAGCCAAAGCAGAACTCGGAGAAGCTGACCAGGCTGTGATAGATAAAACCATCAACAAGATCAGGGAACGTGTAGGTATGGCCAATATGGTGATTGCTACGCTGGTAAAAGATCCACAATCTATCTTTCCCACATTGCCGGTATTGCTGGATGAGATCAGGAGAGAAAGAAGGATTGAGTTAGTAGGAGAGGGCTTCCGCTTTGATGACCTGCTGCGCTGGAAAGCCGGTAACCTCATCAATAACGCGGAAACCATCCTGGGCATGAAGCTCACACCTGCACTCAGGGCACAATACCCTACCAACCAGGTAAGCAATGTACAGGTAGATGCGAACTTCTACATCCGGGTATATCCTAATATCGCCGCCAGGACCTGGAACGATAAAATGTACCTGTTCCCGCTCCCTACCAATGAATTAACCTTGAATCCTGCTCTGCTGCCACAGAACCAGGGATGGTAAAGTCTAAAACTGAAACAATGAACAGATTATTCCTATACATACTCCTGGGCGGTATCATTGCCTGTAAAAAGGATACCGCTTTCAGCAAGAAAGATGGCGACGTACGTGTTTACATGTCACAAGCCATCAGTAGTGCTTTTACGGATATCACAGTGAACCGCAGGGCACCATTGCAATCGGATAGTGCCTATGCTTTTGATGTGAATGCTTTTTTTGCCGGTACCGGTTACTTAACCGCACCCCGGGATATCAATGTGCGTTTTGCACTGGATTATACCAAATGGGATTCCATCAATACTGCCCGCGTAAATGCAGGGCAACCCGCATTTGAAAAGATACCGGACAATATCTTCTCATTTGCAAAAGCACAGACCGTTATCAAAAAAGGCACCACCATCAGCGATAACATCAGCTTTACCATCAATGCCAAACTGATCCAGGAAGGACATAATTACATGATCCCTGTTAGGCTGGAGGCTGCAGATGGTTTTGCCCTCAACCAGGCAAAGGCCATTACTTATTTTGTAGTAAAGGTTACACCACCTGTATACCCGGAAATAAACCGCAGTGCCTGGACCATTCTACACGTGGATTCGGAGGAAGCAAACGGAGAAGGCCCCAACAACGGCCGCGCGATCTTTGCACTGGATGGTTTGCTGAATACCTTCTGGCATACCCAATGGGATGGGGGAGAACCACCGTTGCCGCATCATATCGCCATAGATATGAAAGCCACGCAAACGTTGTCCGGCCTTTATCTCACTGCCCGTCAGAATGCCCCCAGCGGTGCGCCTAAAACAGTGGTAGTGGAAGCAAGTACAGATGGTACAACCTGGCAGGCAGCCGGTACCTATCAGCTGCTGGCTATCAATGCCAGGCAGCCTGTATTTTTTACGCAAACATTCAATGTGAGATATTTTAGGGTAACGGTAACTGCAACGCATGGCAATACCAATATTACCTTTTTTGCAGAGGTGAGTGCTTTCTGAGGGTCTGATTGTTATACACCGGCGGCAAAAGGCTGCCGGTGTTCTTTTAAAAAAGAACCGTGAACACATGCTGCTGATCAGCATAATGATACTTAACCTTCCAGCCATTCAACTGGCAGATCTGTTGTACAATGGCCAACCCCAAACCTGTAGATTGTACATGCTTCGTGCTTTTCCTGAACCGGTCAAACAAAAACTCTGCAGGGAAATCCAGTTCCGCACCGGTATTGGAGATCTGGAACTGATCTGTGGAAAGAGAGATATTGATCAACCCGCCTTCTTCTGTATACCGCAATGCATTGGATATAAGATTGGATACAAGGATCTCGCATAAGTAAGGATTCGATAATACCGATGTACGACCGATATGCGTGGATGCCGCTACTTCTTTCACCGTAAACAGTTCTTCCATCGTTTCCAGGTGCTGCCTGATCACTTCATCAAACCATATCATCTGTTTATCCGCAAAAGTATTATTGTCCAGTTTAGCTAATAACAACAGGTTCTTGTTCATCCGCTTCAACCTGTCTACCCCTGATTTTGCCTGCGTAATATGCCGCGACATTTCTTCACTCACATTCAACTGGCTGATCCTGTCCAGCTTGGATTGAATAATGCCAAGTGGTGTTTGTATCTCGTGAGAAGCATTCTCTGTAAACTCCCGCAGTGCATTATACTCCCTGTGACTGCGCTGGGTCATATCAAATAGTGTATGCTGCATTTCTTTGAATTCTTTGATAGGGGAGTCGTATAACTTTAATGCTTCATCATTGGTAACGGAAAAGTTCTTGATGCTTTCCAGGTTCAGGAAAAAAGGTTTCCATATTTTCCTGCTGGAAAAATAGGTGATCAATACACTGGAAATGGCCAGCAGGAGCGTAGTGCCCAGCAGCGCGGTAAAGATCATTTTGAAGTATTCATTCCATCCGATATAGGTGGTCATTACTTTAATGTGATAGTTTTCTCCGCGGATGTTCTTAACAATATCCAGGTAATGATAATCTTCCGTTACTTTCTGGATAGGATCAAACAGCAAGGTATCTCCATATACCGGTTGCAGGCGTACAGGATCTGTTGTTTTGGTGATCTCAGTGAAAAGATAATGGGCATCTTTCCCTTCTTCCAGCTGCCTGCTTATTGTTGCAGCCTGTAAGGCCAGCTGTTCATTCATTTCGGCCGTTACCTCTTCCTGCAGGAAAAGATATAAGCCGGCGCCGGTGATCAGCAGGATAACAATGGTGGCCAGCAGGAAGTCCCGCGTTGTTCTGTGTAGTAATTTCATGGTGCCATGAATTTATACCCCATGCCGTATACTGTTTTGATGTAATCAGTGCCGCTATGTGCGGTGATCTTTCTGCGCAGGTTCATCGTGTGTACATATACAGTGTCGTAATTGTCTGCCATGTCATAATGGTCTCCCCATAAATGTTCTGCAATAGATTGTTTGCTTACCACACGGTTTTTATTCACAATAAAATAGAGCAACAGTTCGTATTCTTTTTTAGTGAGGGAAATGATCTGATCTTTCCAGTGTACTTCCTGGGCGGCAGTGTCGATCATCAGCAGATCTATTTTCATCCGGTTATTGCCACTGAAAGATTTTCTTCTCATCAGGGCATTGATGCGTGCATTGAGTTCTTCCAGGTGGAAGGGTTTGGTGATATAGTCATCTGCCCCCAATCCTAAACCGGCCACTTTATCCGAAAGGGAATCCTTGGCGGAAATGATCAGTACGCCGGCATCTTTAAACTGGTCTTTCAGTAATTTTAGCAAAGCAAGCCCGTTCCCTCCCGGCAGGGTAATATCCAATACCACCACATCATATTCATATAAGGTGATCTTTTCTTCCCCTTCCTTATAATTAATGGCCTTTTCACAACGGTATCCCTGTTCTGTCAGGTAATTGTCCATCTCATCCAGCAATAAAGGCTCATCTTCTATAAGTAATAGCTTCATAATTCTTTAGAATTTCTTTAGAATTCATCTTTTTACGGGCAACCCCATGGTCGTAAAATTACGTATACGATCACGAAATACTGCTGTAAAAAAAGCAGGCTTTAGAATTTCTTTAGAATCACGCTTCATCTTTGTGGTGAATGCCATGTGTACAAAACCAGTTTGTATGCAATGGCGTTCTTTTTTTATTTGTGTAATGTTCAAAGATAGGGTCCTCCAAAACCTTTACTGTAGCTGATTCTGTGTTTTTTCTAAAGTTAGGAATGCATACATTTTATATCATAGGATTGTAAATTCAGCAGGCAGGGCATGTCGAAAACGGAAAATTATCGGTGTTTTCAGAATTTCCCGATTACATAAACATGCCGCGTAGGGTACACGATACCTTTGTGAAAAAATAGGGAATGAGAAACAAACTGTACGCAGTCGTATTACTTTTAGGAGCAGCAGCCACCGTATCTTCCTGTAAGGATGATGATGCAGGAACACCTGTAAGACCATATACGGTTCCAACCACTTATTCATTTGCCAACGCGAATTATACAAAATCCACACAGCGCGTAAAGATGCTGCTGGAACTGGATACTTATCTGAAAACAGCCAATACCGGTCTTACCACTGTGCCTTTGGACCAGGCGAAAGTGAACAACATGTGGGCTAATACCAATAACCCATTCGCAGATGCGAGCCTGAATACATCCGGCGTTAATATTAAAGATTTTACCACAGACGCTACTTTATATAAATTATTTGCAGACAGCGTATTGATCTATAATACTGGTACACCCGCGGTAGCAGGTACAGGCGGTTTTCTTCCCCGCAACACCGGTAAGATCATTGTAGGGCCGAGAGGTATGGAATATGGCCAGACCTTCCTGAAAGGTACTTTCAGTGGTTTCCTCTTCAAAAAAGCAGTAGATGCGCTGACTGCCGCAAAAGCAAAGTCTGCTACAGACACTGCTGCAGCACAACTGTTATGGGACGAAGCATTTGGTTACCTGGCTGTACCGGTTAACTACGATTCTTCTCTGGCTTATGCTAACACGGATCCAAACAGGCCTTTACATTGGGGTGGTTACCTCCGTGAAAGGGGCAGAGGCATCCAGGCTGGTGGCATCATCTTCGGCGCTTTCCTGAAAGGCCGTGCTGCCATCGGCGGATATGATGTGAATGTGCGCAATGCACAGGCTGATATCATCCTGGCTAAATGGGAACAACTCGCCGCCGCCGCCGCTTTGGAATATGTTACAGCTCCTACCGCATCAAGTGCTGTAGGTAATCCCGCTACACAGTTCCATGCGCTGTCTGAAGGTTTCGGATTTATTAAAACGTTTAAATACAGACCATCTAACAGCAAATTGTCTGCTGCGAACTTTGCGATCCTGGAAGGTATCATGAACAAAGACTTTTATGCACTTGTAAACCAGGCCGGTTTTACGGATCTGAAACAAGCGCAGAATATAATTAAAACTACTTACGGCCTCTAGGAGTCCGGGTAGCAAAATATGGCATAATGCCAGGAACTCTCAGCAGCTATGCAGGGAGTTCCTTTTCCTTTTTAATGAATGTTTAAATCAGGCCAAGTGAAAAAAATCGTTTTTGTTTTAGCTGTTACGGTATTCTGCGCCTGCAGCAAGTCCTCAGACAAAGGAGGAGAAACACCCAATGCCTTTGATAAAACGGCCATGCTGACCAATTATGCGGACAATCTCATTATCCCGGGTTACACTGCCCTGCAGCAGAAATTACAGGTATTGCAGGCTGCCTCTGATGCATTTCTTGCTGCACCCACCATTGCAACACAGGCAACGCTGAAAACTGCCTATACAGATGCACAGTTACAGTATGAAAGGATCACATCTTTTCATTTTGGCCCTGCGGAAACCGTACTGCTGGATATCTTCGCGAACTTCTCCGGCAGCCTGGACTATAACTTTAATACGGCAGGCCAGCTCACCGGTTTTTCCATAGATAGTGTGAGCATTGAAAACAATATCAGCACGGGTACCTACAATCTTGCCACCATGAGCAGAGCTTCCTTTTATTCACAAGGATTCCCGGCCCTGAACTATCTCTGTTTCGGCCCGAATGCCATTGCTAAATTTGGCACTAACACCGCAGCTCGAGTAAAGTATGTAAAGGATGTGCTGGCCCGCTTAAAAGGTCTTGTAGACGGTGTGGTTACCAGCTGGGGTACTTACCGTGCGGACTTTATCAGCAATACGAAAACCAATGTAGGCAGCCCTATCGGTAATATGGTGAACCAGATTGCCTACCAGATGGACCTGCTTAAAGGCCCCCGCATTGGCTGGCCCTTTGGCAAACAGTCCAACGGAACCGTGTTTGCCACCAAGGTAGAAGCATATTTTACGAATAATTCAGTAGCACTGGCTGTAGAAAATATCAACGCCCTGAAGAAAACATACAACGGCGGTGGCAACGGAAAAGGTCTTTCCGATTACCTGGTTGCACTTGGTAAAACAACGTTGAACAACGATATCCTCGCACAGTTCGATCTCGTGTCCACAAAGCTGAGTGCGATCCCGGACCCTTTGTCAACATCCCTTACCACACAAACAGCTGTTGTGGAAGCTGCTTATAAAGAAATCCAAAAACTGCTTACCCTGATAAAAACGGACCTGGCTTCCGCCACTGCAGTTCAAATCACTTTTGTAGATAATGATGGGGACTAAAGCAGGGGAGTCATTTTCTTTCAAAGGCATGTTAAGCGGAGCAGCCTTGAGGTTGCCCGTTTCCATTGCTCCATTGATCACGTTTAGGATCGTATTCGGTTTATTAATGTTCTTAAGCCTGGTCCGTTTCTGGTACCGGGGATGGATCACCTCCGTTTATGTTACCCCCGGTTTTCATTTTACCTATATGGGTTTTGAGTGGGTGCGTCCTTTGGGGGACTTAGGCATGCACCTGCTTTTTCTGGCCATCATTATATGCACCCTGCTTATTACGCTGGGGCTTTTCTACAGGGTAGCTGCCATCATCTTCTTTATAGGTTTTACTTATGTGGAACTGCTGGATGTAACCACCTATCTCAACCATTACTATTTTATCAGCCTGGTGGCCTTCCTGATGATCTGGCTTCCTGCAAACAGGGATTATTCCCTGGATGTATTACTAAAGCCTGAAAAAAGAAGGAAACTGGTACCTGCATGGACCATCGGTATCATCCGTTTTCAGATGGCGGTGGTATATATCTTCGCCGGTCTGGCGAAACTAAACCCTGACTGGTTGCTGGATGCCCAGCCTATGCGCACATGGCTGCCGGCCAAAACACATTTGCCCATTGTAGGCGCCTATATGTATGAAACATGGGTGGCCTATCTCTTCTCCTGGTTCGGTGCTGTATATGACCTCTTTATTGTGTTCTTTTTATTAAACAGGAAGGCCCGCCCATACGCTTATGCGGTAGTTGTGATCTTTCACGTTGCCACTGCTATCTTTTTCCCCGGTATTGGCATGTTCCCGTATGTGATGATCTCCTGCAGCCTGGTATTTTTCTCCGGCGCATTCCATGAAAAACTGCAACGGTTCTTTCCGTTCTACGATCATAGCTTTAATGATACGCCATATCATTTTAAATATAATTTATCCATCGCGGCAGGGATCTATATATTCCTGCAACTGGTTATTCCCTTAAGGTTTTTATTATATCCCGGTCACCTTTTCTGGCATGAAGAAGGTTACCGTTTCTCCTGGCGTGTGATGTTGATGGAGAAAGCAGGGTCTGCTTACTTCACCGTTAAGGATAAAGATCATTCCATAGAGGTGAACAACGCAGAATTTTTAACACCCCTGCAGGAGAAGATGATGTGTACACAACCGGACCTGATCCTGAAGTATGCACATCACCTGGCAAAAGTATTCGAAGCACGCGGGCTCGTTAACCCGGGAGTATATGGAGAGGTCTATGTATCCCTCAATGGAGAACGCTCCCGTCTTTTTATAGATTCAACAATTAACCTGGCGGAAACGCCGGTATCATGGAAGCATTACAACTGGGTTTTACCCTATAGAAATTAGCGCAATGAGAAAGTTTCAATTAATGATGATGATGTGCCTGATAAGTGTGGTGTCCTACGCACAATACAACATAAACGGCTCCTTACGCCGTGGCGATGAACCAGTGGCGCATGCAACGGTAATACTATTGCCCGGCTCACAACAGAAACTAAGTGATGAGAATGGTTTTTTCCGGTTCACGAAACTCACACCGGGCACATACACTATCAAAATAGGTGATTATGAAGAAACCATTGTGATCACAGATAAACATGTGGTGGCAGATATTAACCTGTTAAAGAACATTACCCTTTCCGATGTGGTTGTCACCGGTAAAAGGAACGAATCTGTATCCGGTATGCTGAAGGATGTTTCCGGCACAACCATCAACGCGGGAAAGAAAACAGAGGTGATCAATATGCGGCATATCAATGCTAACCTGGCTACTAATAATACCCGCCAGATCTATGCACGCATACCCGGCCTGAACATCTGGGAGTATGACAGGGGGGGGCTGCAGCTTGGTATCGGTGGGCGTGGCCTCAGTCCTAACCGTTCTTCTAATTTTAATATCCGCCAGAATGGATATGATATCAGTGCGGATGCGCTGGGATATCCTGAAAGTTATTATACACCTTCTTCAGAAGCGATAGAAAGGATAGAGATCGTTCGCGGTGCGGCAAGCCTGCAATATGGCCCGCAGTTTGGAGGGCTGATCAATTTCATCATGAAAGAAGGCCCTAAGGCAAAACCTTTCGAACTCACTACCAGGCAAACGCTGGGTTCTTATGGATTCTTCAACTCCTTTAACAGCGTAGGTGGTACTATTGCTAAGAACAAGCTGAACTATTATGCTTTCTACCAGTTCAAAAGAGGAGACGACTGGCGCCCGAACAGCCATTATGATCAGCACAATGCTTATGTACATCTTGCCTATGATGTAACGCCCAAATTCAGGATCACGGGAGAGTATACTTTAATGAAATACCTGGCTCAGCAACCCGGAGGTTTAACAGATGCACAGTTCAAAGAAGATCCCTCCGTATCTGTACGGGCAAGGAACTGGTTTAAAGTTGACTGGAACCTGATCAGCCTGAACCTGGATTATGCGTTTAATGAGCATACGCGCCTGAATTGGCGGAATTATACATTGCAGGGAGGAAGAGATGCCCTGGGGGTCTTATCGTACATTAACCGCCCTGATAATGGGGGGAACAGGGATTTCCTGTCTGACCGTTACAGCAACTTTGGCTCGGAGCTCCGTTTCATTCATCAGTACAAATTTATAAAAGACCTGCGGAGTACAGTATTAGTAGGTACCCGTGTATATAAAGGGCTCACTAAACGCAAACAGGGAAGCGCCAGTGATGGCAGTGGGGATGACTTTGTTTTCAATGGCCTTGAGCCGGACCTTTCCGGGTTTAAATTCCCCGGTACCAATATCGCCGCTTTCGCAGAGAATGTATTCCAGATCAACAAACACTGGAGCATTACCCCCGGCATCCGTTTCGAACATATCAATACAAAGTCGGAAGGGTATTACTATAAACTGAATATTTTCATTCCCAACGAGCGGATCACGGAGAGCAGAAGTAATCCGCGTTCCTTTACTTTACTCGGGGTAGGAACTTCCTGGAAGTTCAACAATGGCACTGAAGTATATGCCAACATTTCCCAGAATTACCGTTCCATCAACTTCAACGATATCCGCGTGGTAAATGCAAACGCAAAAGTGGATCCCGATCTGAAAGATGAAGATGGGTATAATGTAGACCTTGGGTTCAGGGGTACCTACAGGAACTGGTTATACCTCGATGTGAGCCTCTTCTATCTTAAGTACAACGGCAGGATAGGTTCTATCTTTACCCGTGATTCCAGTTTCATGACCTACCGCCTGCGCACGAATGTATCAGACAGCAGGAACTATGGGCTGGAAACTTTACTGGAAGGAGACCTGTTGAAGGCCATCACCCGGGGAAGATCAAAATATAAACTGAACGTATATACAAGTCTTTCCCTGATAGATGCCCGTTATATCAATACAAAGAATACCGCTATTGCAGATAAGCTGGTTGAGAATGTACCCCCTGTTTTAGTACGTACGGGATTGTCTTTCGGCAGCCCGAGGTTTAATATCACCTACCAGTACTCCTACCAGGCCAAACAATATTCTGATGCTACCAATACAGAAGAAACCCCCACGGCAGTTGATGGTGCTGTGCCGGCCTTTAGTGTAATGGACCTGAGCCTCAGTTATAACTGGCGGAAGTTCACCGTTTACACCGGGGTGAATAACCTGGCAGATGAAAAGTATTTTACGCGCCGTGCCGATGGCTATCCCGGGCCTGGTATTTTACCGGCGGACAGAAGGAACCTGTATGTGACGCTGCAGTTTAAGTTATAGCTTCAAGATCCATGGCAAAGCCCCCGCAACACCCTGTTGCGGGGGCTTTGCTATTTTATTTCATGATAATTTAATATTTTGGCTGCTTATTAATGCCGGAAAACTATGTCCAACATCGCGGAAATTGGCCTCTACAACTATTTGGCAGAGAACAAGGTGCCCGGATTGAAAGAGAACGTGAAACTGATCACCCTTAAAAAGGGTGCGCAGTTATATGGCACCTCAGAGCGCTTTACAGATATCTACGAGATCGTAGCCGGTGCTGTAAAACTAGGGGGTATTTCAGGCAAGGGAAAGGATTATATCTATGAACTGGTAACACCCGGCGAATTCTTTGGTAACCTGGCCGTATTAGGTGATACCTTTTGCGAGTTCTGTAAAACCCTCACCGCAACACAGTTCCGTTCCTACAAAGTAGATTTTTTCAAACACCTGATGACGCATGATCCCAAAGTGGCAGAATGGTGTTTTGCCAAGATCGTATACCGCTGGAACAAAACAGAATCCATGCTGGCCAATATCCGTTCTTACGAACCCCGGGAGCGGATACTTTTATTATATGCAGACCTGCATAAGAAGATCGTTACACCCGGCAACCGGGAAGTATTCCTGAATAAACTGATAACGTATAATGATATAGCAGACCTCACTGCAACAACGCGGCAACTGGCTGCAGATACGATCAGATAGCTTTGTGAAACCCCTTGTATTGCCTGTTACCCCCTGTTTTATGTAAGATTCTAACATCGGTAATGATTCCGTAACTATTTGGTGACCTTCCCGAAACTACCCCGCATACTTCTTCTGTTAACTTTGCATTCTCTCCATTTGACCTGGCATTTATTTCGAACGTTCTAATCAAAGACAAAATTATGCGAAGGAACACGTTGTGTTTTGCAATGGCATCCCTATGCCTTTTATTTTCCAGTTCACCTGTATTCGCACAGCAGCCAAAACAGGCAAAGTATGTAGTACTTATCAGTATTGACGGATTAAGACCAGACTTCTATCTTGATCCTTCCTGGCCTGTGCCCAACCTGCATTTCATGAAGGATAACGGTACCTATGCAGAAGGTGTGCGTGGTGTTTTTCCTACCGTCACCTATCCCTCTCATACTACTATTATTACAGGTGCTATGCCTGCACGTCATGGCATCTATTATAATACCATCTTTTCTGATTCCGGTTCTACAGGTACCTGGTATCGTGATGAGAAATTTATTCAGACCGCTACGTTATGGGATGCCGTACACCAGGGGGGGATGACATCTGCCTGCCTGTCCTGGCCCGTATCTGTTGGCGCTCCCATAGATTATAATGTACCAGAGTCATGGGAGAGAGGAGCAAACATTAATCCTAATGTAGCGCCTGCAGGCCTTTGGGAAGAGATACAGCAGAATGCTACCGGTAAGCTCAGCTATAACCAGATGACACTTAATAACCTGGCGATAGATGAGAACCTGAGCCGCATGGCTGCTTACCTGTTGAAAAAGTACAAACCTAATTTCACCACCGTTCACATTGTTTGCGTAGATCATGCACAACACGAAACCGGCCGTAGTGGCGATGAAGTAAAGAAAGCACTGGCTTCTGCAGACCATGCGGTGAGTAATATACTCGAAGCCATACAGGCTGCAGGCATTGCAGACAGCACGGCTATCATCGTTACCGGAGACCATGGTTTTGTGGATATCAATACCAGTTTCAATCCCAATGTATTGCTTGCTAAAAACGGGCTCACTGATAAGAATAACTGGAAAGCCATGTTCCACAGCAGCAGCGGTTCCGCTTTCCTGCACCTGAAAAATAAAGGAGATGTTAAAACACTGGCCAAAGTACGTGCTATCCTGGATAGTGTTCCTGCATCCGTAAAAAAACTTTACCGCATTGTAGAAAAGCCTGAATTGGATAAGATCGGTGCAGATCCCAATGCCGTATTAGCCCTCGCAGCCATTGAAGGCGTATCTATCTCCGGCAGCAGCAGCGGAGGACTGGTAAGGCCGGGCCGTGGCGGAACACACGGTTTCTTCCCTGACTTCGCGCATATAGAAACAGGATTCATTGCATATGGTGCAGGGATCAGCAATGGTGTGGTAGTGCCTAAAATGGGGCTGGAAGATATCGCGCCTGTTATTGCCAACCTGCTGGGATTACAATTCAATGCACCGGATGGTGTGCTGTTACCCGGAATAATAAGATCGCAGGGCCGCAGAGAGAACAGGCCCGTAGTGAATGGAAATATTAATGACACAAAATAGAATATGATCAAACTTCTAAATCACACTTTTCAAACGATTATGGCTATGTTAACGAAGAAAACGTTACGCTACCTGTTATGTATGTTCCTCCTGCCGCTGTCAATGAGCGCACAGGTGACCTCAGGGTTGATCACCGGTACTGTAAAAGGCCCGGACGGAAAAGGCCTGGAAGGCGCTTCCGTTACCGCAATACACCAACCCTCCGGAACACGTTCTGTAAATGTTGCCCGTAAAGGCGGGTCGTTTACACTCACGGGTTTACGCATAGGCGGACCTTATATTTTAAAGGTGGAATTTGTAGGCTACAAACCACAGATCGTGGAAGACTTCCGTATTTTATTAGGTGAACCTTACGACATCACCGTTACCATGACTAACGAAACCGTAAGGGAGTTACAAGGCGTTAGCATCAACTCTGTAAAGCGAAAAGCAGCTACAGAAAAGAGTGGTGCCGCTACAGTGATAGATTCCAGGCAACTGGCCACACTGCCTTCTTTCTCCAGGAGTATCACAGACTTCACCAGGTTAACGCCACAATCCAATGGAGGTAGTTCATTTGCAGGCAGAAGCGGTTACTACAACAACCTGAAAGTAGATGGTGCCAACCTGAACAACAGTTTCGGATTAAGCTCAGACCCATTGCCCGGCGGTGGTGCAGAGCCCATCTCCCTGGATGCGTTTGACGAGATCTCTGTAAATATAGCACCGGTAGATGTACGCCAGTCCGGCTTCACAGGTGCAGGCATCAATGCCGTTACTAAAAGCGGTACCAATGAATACCACGGGTCTATCTTCACTTTCTACCGCGATCCATCTATGAACGGAAGGAAAGTAGCAGATATCGTGTATGACAGGCAAACCGGTTCTTCTAAAAAATCTTTCGGTGCCAACTTCGGTGGCCCGATCATTAAAAATAAACTCTTCTTCTTCATCAATGGAGAATATGAAGTGAACTCCGGTTCCAGGATCACGAACTACATTCCCTCCGGCTTGCCGGAAGGCAGTACCGTAGTAGGTACCGAATCCTTTCCGCATGTGGATTCCCTGGCTAAGCTCTCTAAGTTCCTGAAAGATACCTATGGTTATGAAACAGGTGCTTATATTGATTATCCCTCTGCTAAAAGAGATAACTACAAGTACATTGTTAAGTTAGACTGGAACATCAACAACCGCCATAAGCTCACGGCCAAGTTCCAGGACTATGTAGGTAATGAAGAGCCTTCTTCCATCAATGGTAACTCTATCATCGGCGGCGGTGGATTTTCCCTTCCGGGTTCTACTTCTGTAATATCCACATTACCCAACAGCCGGATGAGCAACAGGTCCCTGGCCTTTGCCAACTCGGTATACGGATTCAAACACACCGTGCGTTCCGGTACACTGGAACTGAACAGTAACTATCGCAATATTTCCAATAACCTGCTTGTAACAATCAGCAGGATCCAGGATACAAGGATCACCAACAGTTCACCATTCCCGCTGGTGGATATCATGGAAGGTACTGCCGTGGCACACAACTATATGACCTTTGGTTATGAGCCTTTCAGCTACAACAACGATGTGATCAATAAGGTATGGAACATTACAGATAACTTTTCTTATTATACCGGTAAACATACTATCACTGCCGGTTTCTCCTATGAACACCAGATGGTAGGTAATATGTTCATGCCGGGTGCACAAAGCTATTATGTGTACAATTCGCTCAACGACTTTATCACACAGGCTGCACCACTTTATTATTCCTATGCTTATTCCATGGTGCCTGGTAAAAAAGCCGTGTATTCAGCTGAACTGAATTACGGCCAGGCTGCCTTATATGTACAGGACGAAATAAAAGTAACGCCTAAATTGAAAGTAACGCTGGGCCTGAGAGCAGAAAGACCGGTGTATACCCAGAAAGCACTGGAGAATCCTGCCATCACTGCACTGACCTTCCCTGACAAGAACGGTACCATGAAGCATTACAACGGTCAATGGCCAGGCCCGCAGATCAACTTCTCACCACGTATCGGTGCAAGATGGGATGCATTTGGCGATAAATCCCTCATCATCAGAGGTAGTATGGGGGTATTCAATGGTCTTAATCCTTTTGTATGGTTAACGAATATGCCTACCAACTCCGGTATGTACCAGAACGCCGTAGCATTACGTAATACCAATGCAGACGAAGCCAAGGTACTGGCAGACATGAAGTTCGATCCTAACGTAGATGGATATGCAGGTCTTTTCCCACCGGTAGCCGGTACTTCTATTCCTACCAACATTGTATTAATAGATCCTAATTTCAAATTCCCGCAGATCTTCAGAACAGACATTGCGGTGGATAAAAACCTGGGCAATGGCTGGAACTTTACAGCAGAAGGTTTGATCACGAAAGATATCAATGCTGTGCGCATGCGCAACGGTAACCTGAAAGAAGCCACCGGTATTGCCAATGGCCCGGATAACAGGCCCCGGTTTATTTCTCCTAATGCTTCAGACCGTTATATTTATCCTTCACTGGGATCGGCTGTTATCGTGGAAAACACCAGCAAAGGGTATTCCTATGCTTTAACTGCACAGTTGTCTAAAGGATTTGCGAAAGGTTTCTATGGTTCAATCGCTTATACTTTCACCGGTGCGAAAGATATTTCCGGTAACTCCGGTTCCCAGGCATATTCTATCTGGAACTCAAATCCAACCGTAGGTACTTCCAACGAAATGGAACTGAACCCGTCTTCTTCCGTAGCCCGCCACAGGGTGATCAGCATGCTGAGCTACAGGATAGAATACCTGAACCATGCTGCTACTACCATATCCCTCATTTACGAAGGATCACCTAATGGTAACCTTACCTACAGGCTCAATGGCGACATGAACGGCGATGGTAATAACCAGGACCTGATGTTTGTTCCTAGCAAAGCCACAGACCTCACTTTTGAAGCATATTCTGCTACTGTGAATGGTGCTACTATCAATTTTACACCAGAGCAACAGGCAGCAGCATTGGATAAGTTCATCAATAACTCTCCTTACCTGAGCAAACGCCGTGGTAAATATGCAGAAAGGAATGGTGGTATCTCCCAGTGGGGTAACGATCTCTCAGCCCGTGTAATGCAGGAGTTCTTTATCAAAGTGGGCGGAAAGAGGCATACCCTCACCTTCAACGCAGATATCAATAATGTGCCCAACCTCCTGAACAAATACTGGAACATCCAAAAAGGAAGCACTACCACGCAGCCATTGGCATTCAGAAGCTACAATGCAAACGGGGTACCTGTTTACCGGATGCAAAGCACCAACGGCCAGTTATATACCAATCCGTTCCAGACCTCTTATAGTTCCGGCAACACATGGTCTATGCAGATCGGCGCACGTTATACTTTCTAAACTATTATTACTTATCAGCATGAAAAAGATAACATACTTACTGCTTTTTATTTTCCTGGCTTCGTCCTGTACAAAGAACAACGACAACATCAAAGAAGAACTGGAAAAAGCATTACCCACTATCCAGGTCACCAGCATGGGATTGATGCTGCAAACAGGCCCTTTTGTTCCTGCGGATGTACTGGGTGTAACATTTGGCGGCGCTATCACCAAAGCTGAACCCGGCTCCCTGGACTTTGCATGGTACGATGCACCCAATTCAGGCCCGGCTACCCGTATAGACAGTGTGCATTTTGATACGTTCACTGAAAAGGCTACCACTGCTAACGGGAACAACAGCGTAACCACTTCTTTCTACCCGGCCACTTACCCGAACACAAATTATTTTTCCGGTAACCTGGTATTGAAGCTAACGAAGCTGGCCACAGGGAATAAAGCTTATACCCTGCGCATTTATGTTCGCACAAAAGAGGGCGATAAGATGTCCTCTTTTGCCGTAACGAAGTTCATTACAATGAAATAATCATTTTTTTAAGCAGGATATGCGTTGTGTAAAAGCAACGCATATCTTTTCCATTTTTGATCTATGAGAAGAATCGGTATAGTTGCTGTACTGTTGCTGATGGTACATATTGCAGGTGCCCAGCAACTTCGTTTTAAGACAACAAAAGAGCTGCAGGAATTCCTCTCTTATTCAAAGGTCCGCTATCCGTTGGTGAGCGCACACCGTGGTGGCCCGGAAAAAGGCTTCCCGGAGAATGCGCTGGAAACGTTCCGGAACAGCAGCCTTTCCCAACCGCTGATCATTGAGTGTGATATCACACTGAGCAAAGATTCTGTATTGGTATTGATGCATGATAACCGATTGGACAGGACCTCCACCGGAAAAGGGCCTGTAGGGGATTATACTTTAAAAGAATTGCAGACCTTTTACCTGAAGGATAATAACGGAGATACTACCAGCTTCCGCATTCCTACCCTGGATGCGGCATTGTTATGGGGAAAAGGTAAAGTGATCTACACACTGGATGTTAAACGTGGTGTGCCTTATGCAAAAGTGATAGAAGCGGTGCGCCGCTGCAAAGCAGAATCCTGTTCCGTGATCATCACCTACAGTGCGGATCAGGCTGCAGAAGTTTCCAAACTGGCACCGGACCTGATGATCTCTGCCTCCATACAAAAGCAGGAAGACCTGCTCCGGCTGAACAGCTATGGCGTTCCCAATAACCGCCTGGTGGCTTTTATTGGCACAAGGGAAGCAGATGCAGCGCTTTATCAATACCTGCATGAGAACAAGGTCCTTTGCATCCTGGGTACCATGGGCAACCTGGATAAACAAGCCATTGCAAAAGGTGATAGAAGCTATTATGAATATGTAGAACGTGGAGCAGACATCCTGTCTACAGACAGGCCGCACGAAGCAGGTGCCATGTTACAGTTGTACATTAAAAGCCAAAAGAAATGAGATATATGATGATACTGTTGCTCCTGTTGAGCAACATGGCCTATAGCCAGGATACGGCACAATACAAAGTACCCGGCCGCCGCAACAGCGCAGCCGCGCAAAAGCAGCCTTATGTGATATTGATCTCTGCAGACGGGTTCCGTTACGACTATGCAGAGAAATACCAGGCGGAACATTTACTGCAATTCGGTAAAGAAGGGGTGAAGGCCGCTTCCATGATCCCTTCTTTTCCCAGCGTTACATTTCCCAATCACTATTCCATTGCAACAGGGCTTTATCCTTCCCATCACGGGATTGTGAACAATAGCTTTTATGATGCGGGCAAAAAGGAAAGTTATTCCATGGGCAATAAACCCAAAGTAAGGGATGGCGCATGGTATGGCGGTACTCCTTTATGGGTACTGGCAGAACAACAGCAAATGGTAAGCGCCAGCATGTTCTGGGTAGGTTCTGAAGCAGATGTGAAAGGAATACGTCCTTCCTATTACTATAATTACAGTGAGCGGATCCCCATGGAAAACAGGATCAAAGCGGTAACAGACTGGCTGAACCTGCCGGAGGACCAACGCCCGCACTTCATTACTTTCTACGTGTCAGAACCAGATCATGCAGGGCACCGCTTTGGACCCGATGCTCCTGAAACAGCAGCTGCGGTGAGAGGAGTGGATTCCATCATTTACCAGTTAACAGAGGCCGTGCGTGCAACCGGACTTCCCGTCAATTATATTTTTTTATCAGATCATGGTATGACGAATGCAGACAGGGAACATCCGCTGCCAACACCTGCAAGCTTTGATAGCACTAAGTTCCTGATCGCCGCTTCCGGTACCATGATGGTGATACATGCAAAGGATAAAGCAGCTATCCAGCCCTTTTACGAAACATTGAAAAAGGAAGAGCTGCATTATAAGGCATACCTGAAAACCAATGTACCTGCTGAACTGCACTATAGTGATACAGATGACAGGATGAACAGGATCGGAGACATCCTGCTGGTTCCGGAATGGCCGTATGTTTTTTCCTCAAGAAAACCCGGCGCAGGGCATCATGGATTTCCGCCTTTACAGGTGAAGGACATGCATGCCACTTTCATGGCGTGGGGCCCTGCGTTTAAACAAAAAATGAGCATCCCTTCTTTCGAGAACGTGAATGTATACCCGCTCATCGCAGAGATCCTGGGATTGAAAGTAACAGAACCAATAGACGGCCGTAAAGAAGTACTGCATAATATTTTAAAATAAGAACATGAAACGAATACTCATATACCTTACCACAGCACTCTTCATTGGCCAGGCATCCGCACAGGAATTCCGTCCCGGTATGTTATATACGCCGGACCATACACCAGGCGATACCCTGAAGATCATGGCCTACAATACAGAAAACCTCACAGACCTGAAGGATAACCTGTATATCAACAACCGCATGGAAGATTCGCAGGATAAAAAGAAAGAAGAAAAAGCCGCCCTGCTGGTAAAAGTGATCAAAGCTGCGAATGCAGATATCGTAATGATCTCTGAATTTGAAACAGTGGCCTACCTGAGAGAGCTGAGCCAGAAGAATGAGCTGGGCTATAAATACTTTGCTTCTTCAGAAAGCCAGACCTGGTATCAGAACACCATGATCATGAGCAAAGTGCCCATTGGTACTTTCAGAACATACGGCTCCGTGTATTCCCCTATCGTAGGAGAGAAGGACGAGCAGGGAAAGCAGGCCATGCAGATCAATATCAATTCCAGGATGTGGATCGCAGAAGTATGGCCTACAGCAGGCCAGCGTTTATACCTTTGCGGCGTACATTTAAAAGCAGGCAGGAATAAAAGCGATACCGCTACCAGGATAGGTCAAACAGCATTATTGAAAGGAGAGTTTGAACGCATTGTTAAAGAGGATAAGAAAGCCTGCATCCTCATGGCCGGAGATTTTAACTCCACGCCGGAAAGTGATGAGTTTAAAATGTTGCAGCAGGGAAGTAAAAGAGCCCGTTTTATTGACCCCCTGGCAGGTACAAGCGTTTATTCGCATCCCGCAGGTAATCCCCGCTGGAGGATCGATCATATGGTGTTCAACAAGAACCTCTCTGCTAAGATAGTACCCGGCAGCACAGGTCCGGCTTATATCCTGAGTAAAGAAGAAATGACGGAGATGAGCGATCATCTGCCGGTTGTAACCAAAATACTGTTACACTGATCAACCATAAGGGCCGGGGTTATCTCCGGCCTTTTTTATACTCCAAACAACGGTATACCTGGAATTCCCTGATCACCTTGCCGTAGCCCCTTACCACAATAGGGGGAAGCGGTTGCACAGTGGTAAAGTATTTTCGAAGGGTATCCGTAAAACGGTTTTCATCCGTAGCATCCCCTATTTCGGAATTAATGAACAGCGCATTCCTGCCTGCAAGATCATTAACATTGGTGCCTATATAATCGAACTGCAAAGCTTTACGCCCAAGGATGTTCTGGCCATACACCATTTCATCCAGGTAGAAGTTGAGTACAGCACTGGTCTTATAATCATCTGCCGAAAAGATAAAATCCTGCGGGTATTGCTTTTTGAGGGATCTAACGGAGTCTGCCATTTCACCCCAGCCCAGCCATACATCGTCTGAATGAACGGGTACAGGGTAGAAGACCAGTTCTATAGCCAGCGCCAGATGTACGATCAGTGCTATGATCTGTTGCCAGCGGATGTATTTTGCGGAAAGGTAAATGTTTGCCCAGATAATGCCACTAATGTAAGCAGGCATCATCCAGTTTATTTTCACCCAGTAAATGGGAGAGATCAGGAAGAAAAGGAGGAACAGGGGAAGAAAGAAACTTAACAGGAATAGCTGTTCCGGGCTAACTTTTTTGAACTTCCGGCGGATGGTCTTGTACAGTAAAACCCATAGAGAAAAAAACAACACCGGCATCAGGATGGCAGCCTGGTGCCCTATCACGCCCAATACATCCAGGGGCCTTACTTCAATGCCTTCCGCTCTTCCGGTGGACTGGAAACGGAAAGAAGCCATATCATGCTGTATATTCCAGATGATCACCGGGCTGCTGGCCGCTATCATAAGTAACAGCGCAGCCCATAACCAGGGGGATAATAACCATTTCCTGTAACGCGCGGATATTACCAAAAACCACAATAACCCTGCCGGCAGAAAAACCGCCGTGTACTTGCTATCGAAAGCGAGGCCCATCATAATACCTGCCAGCAGCCAGTAAACTTTCCTTTCCAGGAAAACAGCCCGGTACAGGAATAAAAGAGAAAGTGTCCAGCAAAGCATTAAAGGGACATCCGGTGTGGATATGAGGGACAGGATGGTGACCATCAGGGTGGAAAACATCACTACAAAAGCATTCGCCGCTTTTTGCCTGCTCAGGAAATGAAGGCACAGATGGTAAAAAGCGATCATGGTGCCCAGGGTGGTTACGGAATCTGCGAGTTTCACAGCGTAGGCCTTATTCCCCAATATGGTGGTGAAGGCCTTCAGTAACCAGGCAATGGCAGGAGGATGATCGTAATAAGAAAGCGCAGGATGTTCTCCGTAAAAATAATAGTAGGCATCCTGCGGCATAAGCCCCATAACGCCGATGAAAATAAGCCGTAGTACTAATATAAACAGTGCCGTAAAGAGTAAAACCTTATTTCTTTTAATGTACCCGATCAGATGCATATGGTTGTTAAGATAAATATTATTCTTCCATTTCTGCCCCCCTAATGCGATGATCCCTTGTTATTTGTAGATAACGCTGAACATTGGCACGAAGTTTAGCCTGTTTTTACATGAAAAAGAGCGCTCCGGGCAGATCGGCTAAGATACCTGCAACTTTCAGTCCAATGCTCGCTACGCTGGTTAATAAACCATTCGATAGCGAAGGCTGGTTGTTTGAGGTTAAATGGGACGGGTACCGGGCGATAGCGGTGAGGGATGGCCGCAAAACGGAACTCATCTCCCGTAATAACAAATCCTTCAACGATAAGTTCTACCCCGTTTACGAGGCTGTAAAAGCATGGAAGATCCGTGGGGTGGTAGATGGAGAGATCGTTGTACTGAATGATGCAGGCCGCTCTGATTTTGCCTCTTTGCAAAACTGGCGGAGTGAAGCAGATGGCACGCTCATCTATTATGTATTTGATCTTCTATGGCTGGATGGGAGAGACCTTACCGGAGAACCCCTGCTTACCCGCAGGGAGTTATTAAAACAGCGTTTACCCCCTGATGGCGTCATCCGCATGAGTGAAAGTTTTGATACCCCGGTAAAAGAATTACTGGAAGCAGGAAGAAAGATCGGGCTGGAAGGGATCATTGCAAAAAAAGCAGATAGTACATACCACCCGGGAGACCGTACAAAAGAATGGCTGAAGATCAAACTGAGCAGGCGGCATGAAGTGGTGATCGGCGGTTTTACAAAGAACGAAGGCTCTGCAAAGGCATTCAGTTCTTTACTGGTAGGCGTTTATGAAGGAGGCCAGTTTGTTTATACAGGAAAGGTGGGTACCGGTTTTCCTGATAAACTGCAAAAGGAACTGATGGCAAAGTTCCGCCCGCTGATAACAAAGAAAATGCCTTTTTCCTTTCTGCCGGATGTGAACAAACCTTCCCGTTTCAGGCCCCATCCTCCCAAAGCGGAAGCCACATGGCTTAAACCTCAGCTGGTCTGCGAAGTGAATTATGCGGAAATAACAGCGGATGGTGTAATGCGGCATCCTTCCTTTGAAGCGATGCGGGAAGATAAAAAAGCAAAAGAGGTGATCAGGGAAAAAGCTGTTCCTGTTGTAAAAAGTAAGATGCTGAAAGCACCGGAGGAGCAGGGGCGTAAAACTTTGCTGAACCCTGCTGAAGTAACACAGGTGAGAAAAGTAAAAGGGCATGAGCTGAAATTCACTAATCTGAACAAGATCTTCTGGCCGAAAGAGAAATATACAAAACGGGATATGCTGAACTACTATTACCAGGTAGCCCCATTCATCCTGCCATATCTGAAAGACCGCCCGCAATCCATGAACCGTTTCCCCAATGGCATTGACGGAAAGAGCTTCTATCAGAAGGATATAACGGGTAAAGCGCCGGAATGGGTGCAGCAATTCCCTTACCATACCAGCGATGGGAAGGACAAGAACTTCCTGGTGGTGGAAGATGAGGCCAGCCTGTTATATATGGCTAACCTGGGAGCCATTGAAATGAATCCCTGGAACAGCCGTATACAAAAACCGGATCATCCGGATTGGTGCCTGATCGATCTTGATCCTACAGAGAAGAACAGCTTTGAGCAGGTGATAGAAACCGCGAGGGTAACTAAACAGGTACTGGATGGGATCGGCGTAACCGGTTATCCTAAAACTTCCGGCTCTACGGGTATCCATATTTATATCCCCCTGCAAGCAAGATACACTTACGATGAATGCCAGCTTTTTGCAAAATGGATTGCCGCACAGGTGCATCATGAATTGCCGCGTTTTACCAGCATTGAACGCATGACCCGTAACAGGAGCGGCAAATTGTATGTGGATTATTTGCAGAACAGGCCTAAGGCCACACTGGCAGCACCTTATTCCTTACGTCCCAAACCCGGCGCCACCGTATCCATGCCTTTGCATTGGGAGGAAGTGAAGAAAGGGTTAAAGATGAAAGATTTTACAATCAACAATGCACTGGAACGTATCAAAAATGAGGGAGATATTTTTAAGCCGGTGCTTGGCCACGGTATTCAATTGAAGAAGATACTGAAGGACTTTGAAAAACTTAAACAGTGACACAATGAAAAAGCAACTGATCCATGTTACACTCATAGCTCGTGCAGACGATGGTATCTGGTACATATGTGCAGAGCTTTTTGCAAAGGAACTGCATCAGATAGACCTGATCTCCAGCACGGTGATGCCATTAATGGAAGTCAGTGACCTGGTGAGGCAATTTTACAGTAGGGAAACGGATCCACAGGTGCATTTAAACTGACAGGATTTTGATTATTAGCGCAGAATCTCTATTTTACCAGCATGCTTTTACGATTCAAGATTTGCCTGCTGGTACTTTGCAGCATATGCTTCACAGCGCAGGCGCAGAAGAAATACCGTCTGTTCATTATTGGTAACAGCTTTTCCCAGAACGCAGCTACATTCCTGCCCCAGCTCACCCGGGAGGGCGGCATAGAACTGGAAACCGGCCGTGCAGAATTGGGTGGTTGCTCCATGGAAAGACACTGGAAGCTGGTAGAAACAGCAGAAAAAGACACTTCAGATCCTGCGGGCAAAGCATATGGTGGCAAATCACTGCGCCAGCTGCTTTCAGATGGTACCTGGGATATAGTGACCATTCAGCAATATTCCCTGCTCTCCGGCGACCCGGAAACATACCGTCCGTATGCCCGTAAACTTTACGATTTTATCAAGTCCATACAACCCAATGCAAAGATCTATATCCATCAGATCTGGGCTTACCGGAGTGATGCAAAATCGTTTGGAAGGATAGCAGGAGAGGAACGTGCCGTTGATGCAGCAGACATGCACCAGCACGTAAGGGCTGCATATCACACCATCGCAGACGAATTGAACCTTGCTGTGATCCCGGTAGGAGATGCGTTCCGTGCAATGGCTACAGATCCATCCTGGGCTTATAAAAAAGATACCACCTTTAATTTCGAAACGGCCGTATCTCCGGCTTTACCGGATCAGACGAACTCCCTGCATATGGGATACCGCTGGGATAATAATAAACTGGACTTTGACGCCAACCATGCTAACCGGGCAGGTTGCTACCTGGGATCACTCGTTTGGTACCAGACCCTGTTTGGAGGAGATGTGAAAAAGGTACAGTTCAAACCGGAGCAGGTATCTGATGAAATGGCAGCACAGTTTAAGAAAGTAGTGCTGGCTTTGCCGGTTCCTGCCGATAGCGTTGCCCGTTAAGGGACTGAAGAATTAATTCCTTTGTGCCAGCGCACTGCCGAAAACTGTTTTTAAGAGTTCGGTTACGCGAGCCGCCGGGTCCCTGCGGATCTTCTGCTCTTCCAGGCCTACTTCATGGAAGATGCCATCTATGGCCCTTTCGGTTACATATGCTGTAAGGTCTGTATTAACCGGGGTTTTGGAGAATTTATTGTACATGGAAAATACATCTGTCCAGTAACGGGTAGCGTTCACTTTGCCCAGTGCATCATTGATCACGGGGCGGAATGCGGTACTTAACGCTGCTGTTGTTTTCTGTTTGAAGTAATTGGTGGCAGCAAAATCACCCCCTCTCAGGATGCCGATGGCATCTGTAATGCTCATCTGGCGGATGGCATTGACGAAAATGGGCGTAGCGGATTTAGCCGCTTCTTCCGCACCACGGTTCATGGCCAGGATAGCCTTATCCACCACACTTCCCAAACCTACATTCCGCAAGGTGGTTTCCACTTTCTGCGCTTCCGGCGGCATCAGTATCTTCAGCAGGGCATTTGCAAAAAAACCATTAGGGGCAGAAAGCCGGTTGGCGCTGTTCTGTGTGCCAATGGTCAGTGCTTCCTTTAAGCCTGCCGCAATTTGCAGGGTGTTTGTTCCGCCGGTGGTAGTGGTTGGCGGAAGGGAATTCAGGATCTGTTGGGTGGTTTCACAACCAGATAAAAGCAAAACAGACAGTGTGCAGGCCAGGTACCAGTTCTTCATAGTGATCACCGATTTATGACTTTAAGGTATGCAAAAATAAAATTAAATTTGTAGACCTATTTGCATTCTATGGCCCAGACTTATACAAGTATACTTATTGTGGATGATGATATCGATGATGCAGAAATGTTCCAGGATGCCCTGCATTTCGTGGATGCATCCGTTCGCTGCATCTTTAGTAAAGATGGGGTGGCCGCACTGAAACTGCTGGAAACCAGCCCCCAGGAAAATCTCCCGGATCTGATCGTTTTGGATATGAATATGCCGCGCATGAACGGGAAACAATGCCTGCAGAAAATAAAGGCCAGCCACAAACTATCAGATATTCCTGTAATTATTTATTCCACTTCCCAACTGGAGGAAGATGTGAAACAAACCCACCAGATGGGAGCGTTGAATTTTATTACCAAGCCCAGTAAGTTCTCAGACCTGGTAACTATTGCTAAAGAAATACTGGAGGGTAGATGTGCTTTCCCTTCATAGGGACCTTTCAGGTGCACTGTCATAAAAACCAGCGAAAATTTTGGGGTCCGTCTCTTTTTTGAGGCGGACCTTTTTATTTCAGGAATTAGATATTAGTTTAGCATGAGAAAATTCATTTATATGAAAAACAGGGTTGTCAGAAAATTCCTGGAATACGTTTACAACAATTATGTCGGTAATTTTTTAGGCTTTGTGATAGGGATGGCATCTACCCGGCTGGTATCTCATTTCTTTACAACCCGCAGCATTAAGAACCTTTGGGGGCTTACCGCCCATAAAACGGTGATCAGCAAACAAACCTATACCAACCTGGAATGGACCATTTCCATTGTGATCGGGTTCATCGTATTTGAGATAGTGTCCAAATGGCTGAAGAAAAAGCTGGCGGAGATGCTGCCAAAATATAAGCTAACCCAATGGATGGTAGAGAAGGAAGAAAAAAGCCCTGTTTCCGGCTGATCTCAGTTTTGTCTTAAACTTTTTACATAATCGGCCAGTACCGCCAGTTCTTCTTCTGAAAACTTCTTTTTGAAGGATGGCATAGGGCTTTTCCCTTCCCGGATCTGTTGTATAATAGCACTGGTTTCCATGTTGCTCAGCTTAAGATTTTTAGCGCCCATAAAACCCCTGGCGCCATCATTCCCATGGCATACTTTACAGTTCTTTTTATAGAGTGTATCTCCTGTGATGGGCGTTTTATTGCTCAGGACCATTACGGCTAAAAGCGGCAGGGCAAGAAGTGTGTAGCGCATTGTGTTAGTTTTTATCTGATATAGCAAAGGAACAACGATCCCGTTTCCGGAAATAGAACAAAACCGACAGGGCTGGGATCGGTAGTAATTTCTCTCTTTATTGGTTAAAATTGCCCGTTCCTTGAAGTGCCGGGAGGAATGGCTTATTTTAATATCCGCTTAATTACATTCCCGTTATGAAAATGCAATCCTTACCATTATTAGCTGTGGTAGCTCTTTTCCCATTCAGTATGGAAGCGCAGGTAAAAAGCGAATGGGTATACCTCAATGCGCAACAAAAGCTCAGTTACAAAACACTGGAGAAAGGCGACCGTATCATGGACTTTTCCTATGCCGGGTACATGGGTGGTGGTGTTCGCATTCCTGCGCCGCCTGTAAAGATCACCTTAAGCGCTGTAGAAGGAGATAACTCCGCAGCCATTCAGCGTGCCGTGAATGAAATTGCTGCCATGGAGCCGGTGAATGGTTTCAGGGGTACCTTGCTGCTGAAGCCCGGTATGTATAATTGTGATAACACCATCGTTATCAATACCAGCGGAATTGTAATACGTGGAAGCGGACCGGGGGAAACCGGTACCGTGCTGAAAATGACGGGCGAGCCACATGTTTGTTTCTCCGTGCAGGGCAGGGTTAACCTGCAAAAAGCAGGAAAGCCTGCGATGATAACAGACAGGTATGTTCCCTCCGGCGCCAATAGCTTTCATCTCTCAGATGTTGCAGGTCTTGCCGCAGGAGACATGATACAGATCAGCCGTCCCGTAACACCTGCATGGGTAAAGTTCATGGGAATGGATGGCCTGGTGCGGGATGGTAAAAAGCAAACCTGGATAACGGGTGAGATCACGGTGGAAAGGGTGATAAAAAAGATAGAAGGCCACAAGGTGATCCTGGAACTGCCGCTTACAGATAATTATGACGCTGCTTACCTGGGAACATCATCAGTCATAAAGGTGATGGTATCCGGGGAAATATCACAGGTGGGCCTTGAACTCATGCGGATCGTTTCTCCTGCACAATCAGGTACCATTAATGAGAAAGCACATAAAGCATTTAACATCCGCGGCGCAGCAGATGCATGGGCCCGTGATATAGATGTATATAACACCGTCAACAGCATCAGTGTATCTGACGCTAAACGTGTTACACTGTCCCGCATTAATATTTATCATGAAACACCTACCAAAGGAGCAGCTAAACCTGCTGATCTGAATGGCAGCGGATCGCAGATCCTTTTCAACCAGTGTAAGGTCCAGGGAGATAATGTGTTCTATTTTGCTACCGGTGCAAAGGTATCCGGCCCTATTGTATTGCTGAACTGTACTTTCCTCGGTAATGGATGGATCCAGCCACATCAGCGCTGGGCAACAGGTGTGCTGGTGGATGAATGCAATGTGCCCGATGGAGGGATTGATTTTATGAACCGGGGAATTATGGGCTCAGGGCACGGATGGTCTATCGGATGGGCAGTAGCCTGGAACTGTAAAGCCAAAACTTATCTGAATCAGCAACCGCCGGGCGCTGCTAACTGGGTGATCGGCAGCCTGGGCGAAAAAACAAAAAGGGCCATTCCCTTTGATACCATCCCTTATCTTCCGGAAGGTTATTACGATGCGCACAATACACCAGTGAGTCCCTCCAGCCTTTACCTGGCACAGCTTTCTGAGCGGCTGGGCGCTGTGGCGCTGGCGAATATAGGGTACTAAAGATAAGAGCTTCATACATTACGGTATGAAGCTCTTATTTTTTAAAGCAGGCTTTATTGCTTACCGCCATGTGTTTTTTCAGCTACCAGTTTAAATACCTTCCCGGTAACATCGGTAGGTCCGGCCACACTGGAAACAGTTAAATATATTTCTCCCTCATTATCCTGCCCGAATCCTTTCAGGTAATAACCAAGATCATTGGGATAGTCTTTCAGCGTAACTTCTGCAAAATCCCACAACCCGCTTCCATTGCGCGGCCTGGCAATGAAAAGTTCACCATTGGGCACATTTCCCGGTTGGGAAAAACTACCGAAAAGGTACATACCTTTAAAGTCAGGAATGTCCCGCCCGCGGTAAACATTTCCTCCAATAACAGTTGTGGCCTTGCCTCCGGTGGGGTTTGCACTGTTCTTCATTTCTATTACCGGGTCAATGAAACTTATACCAAACGCATCAACAGCAGGGCATGCCGGTAATTCTACACTATTGTTGGCTGCATTAAAACAATGCGTACCTTCTTTTACATTCCATCCGTAGTTGCCTCCTTTTTTTACCACATCAATTTCTTCATACAGTACCTGGCCTGCATCACCGGCATACAGCCAATGATCGCCACCCATATCAAAAGAAAAACGATAAGGGTTCCGGAATCCATACGCATAGATCTCATCCTTTCCGGCTTTACCTACAAAGGGATTACTGGCAGGGATGCCATAAGGGCTGCCGCTGTTTACATCAATACGCAGAATGTTGCCGAAGAGGTTGGAGTCCAGGTCCTGGCCATTACCGCCCGCGTTGGGAAGATACCAATCCGTTACATGGCCCGGTGCTACATCATTGGCTCCTCCGCCATCGCCGATGGCGATATAGAGATAACCGTCCGGCCCGAAAGCAAGCGTGCCTCCGTTATGGTTGGATTGCGGATCATCGATGTCCAGCAGTACCTTTTCAGAACTCATATCTGCCAGGTTAGGATTGGAAGAAACCCTGAATTCTGAAATGCGGCTGAGGTTGTTGAAGGAAGTACCTGTGCGGGGAGGCAGTGTGTAATAAACATAGAAACGCCCGTTACTCCTGTAATCAGGGTGGAAGGCAAATCCTAATAATCCACGTTCATCATAACGCGTATTTAATTGCACCATTACACTACTCACATCAATGAACGGAGTAGATAACCTGCTGCCATTATTCTCCACGATCCAGATCTTTCCGATCTGGTCAATGATGAAGAGCCGTTTAGTGTTGTCCGGAACTGCTACTACGCCCAGTGGCGAAACAAGATTGTCTGCAATGAGTTGAAGTGTTACTGCTTTGGGAGGTTTGTCGTCATGTTTTCTGCAGCTTTGAAATAGTAATACACTGATCAGTGCTACTGTGAGGGTGTAACTGGTTTTCATGATAAAGATGTTTTAAATGGTTATAACAACAGTAAAGAGAGTGGCAGGACAATAAATAGTACGAGGGCAATAACCGAAAGGTTGTGCCGGATGAAGAATAAATTAAACAAGCATACAGAAATTAAGGACCTGTTTTATTATATTGGCGTGTTGTCCTTTCACCCTAAAATAGTTCCACATGCACCGTATCGGATTGCTGTTTATTTTAATTGTTAGTCTTCATGTAAAGGCACAACAGGTACCTGTCGATTACACCGGTTTGAAAAAGAACGGCGGTACAAGAGTAATGTTAAGGCATAATGTATTAACTGTTGCCTGGCCCGCAGGAAATGCCGGAGAGGGGCAACTGGTATTTAATCTTAATGAGGAAGGAGCTTTGCTACGGAGCATGCGGCTGGGCAAAAAAGAAGTGGCCCGGCAGCTGGACCCCGTTTTTCTGCTAACCGTGAGCAAGCGGGACCTTGTATCCCAGAATGGCTGGAATATCTTTTTCGATAAAACGCACCTGAAGCCCCGGCAAACTTTTACCGTACAGCAGAACAGGAAAAATGCCAGTGTCAGCAATGAAGGTTCCCGCACCATAGTAAGGATAGGAGAGATAAAGGCAGGGCCTTTCAGCGGGAATATAGAAGTAACCCTCTATCATGGAAGTCCGCTGTTCAATATAGCAGCAGTGATGTCTACAGCTATTGACTCCACGGCTGTTTTATATGATGCGGGGCTGGTGAGTAAAGAAAAGATATGGGACAAGGTGGCCTGGTCAGATACGGAAGGGCGCGTACAATCCGCTGTGGCCTCATTGGATTCCAGCGTGAATATGGCTGTTAAGTACAGGACCATTATCGGTGAGAATGAAAAAGGGAGCCTGGCAGTATTTCCTGCACCACATCAATATTTCTATCCTTTAGATGAAGCCTTTAATTTAAAATTCACCTGGTACGGCAAAGATTACCGGCAGCTGGCTGAAGGATTCGGAATAGGGATCAGGCAGGACCCTATGGGCGATAACCGTTTTGTGCCCTGGTTTAATGCACCGCCCGGTACAAAGCAGCGTCTTAACTTCTTTTGCCTGCTGGATACAAAGAAGGCTTCCGCTGCGCTGGAGGAAGTAAAGAAATTTACGCACGGAGATACCTATCAGCCGCTGCCCGGATATAAAACCATGAGCAGCCATTTTCATAATGAATATGTGATGAAGCATATACTGGCTGGTAAACCCGTGCCGGAAGATCCTGATTTTATGAAGGTGTTCAGGAGTACCGGTATCAACATCATACACCTGGCGGAGTTCCATTACACGGCACATCCGAAAGGGCCGGATGATCAGCGGTTGAAGGAACTGAAAGCACTACACGACATGTGTAAGCAATTTTCAAAAAATGATTTCCTGTTACTGCCGGGAGAAGAACCCAATGAATTCTATGGTGGCCACTGGCTCAGCTTCTTCCCCAAACCGGTGTACTGGATCATGTCCCGCAAGCCGGATGCACCTTTTGTGGAAACAGACCCGCAGTATGGAAAGGTGTACCGGATAGGTAATAAAGAAGAGATGCTGAAGTTGCTGGAGCTGGAAAATGGCCTGGCATGGACGGCGCATCCCAGAACAAAAGGTTCCACCGGTTACCCGGATAAATACAAAAATGAACCCTTTTTTAAGTCCGACCGCTTTTTTGGTGCTGCCTGGAAAGCAATGCCGGCAGACCTTTCCATAGACAGGCTGGGCATCCGTGTGCTCGATCTCCTGGATGATATGGCCAACTGGGGAGGTAAAAAACATGTACTGGCAGAGGCGGACCTCTTTACCATTACACCAGAGAACGAAATGTACGCCCACCTGAATGTGAATTACCTGCAGCTGGATAAGCTACCGGCCTATGAAAATGGCTGGCAGTCCATCCTGGATGCCATACAGCAGGGGAAATTCTTTGTCACAACAGGGGAGGTGCTGATCCCATCGGCTACACTTTCCCCGGTTCGTTCCCGGATCACGATGCGTATTAGCTGGACCTTCCCGCTGAGCCATGCCATCATTATTTCCGGGGACGGGGAGAAAGTTTACCGGGAAAGGGTCAGTTTAGACGATACGAAGGCTTTTGGGGATAAGGAGTTTACCTTTGAAACAAAGCTGCAGGGGAGAAAATGGGTAAGGGTAGAGGTCTGGGATGCTGCTGTGAACGGAGCATTTACCCAGCCGTTCTGGTTGGAATAATAAGGGATTCCCCTATGCTGAGCCTATGTGAAGCCTATGTAAGACATTAACATCCCTTCCAAAGAATACAAAAGAGGCCACCACGGCCTCTTTTTTTATGCCCTAAGTCCCCAAACTTATCCAGCGAGTTTAAAATCTTTATCATGATTATAAAAAACTATGGTTACTTTTTATTTTTTTTCAAAAGTAATTCCTACTTTCGTAATCATAATACCATGAAATAGATCGGGGTTATAAGCTAACGTTAATGATGCCTTACTCAACCAAGGGGCATTAAATATTCCAGGACGAATTTTTCGGAGAAGTTTTTATTTATAGTCAAACCAAAATTCTAATTGCAATGCGAACATCTCATGCATTTCTCATGCTGACGTTGCTACTATTCAGCGGTACGTCATCCCTCCTCGCACAACAAAAACAAACTATTACCGGAACTGTCACGGACAGTAAGGGTGGGATAGTTATTGGGGTTACGGTGCTGGAGAAGGGAACAAAGAACGCCACATTTACAGACGCTAACGGGTTCTACCGTTTGTCTGTGGCGCCTGCAGCTACATTGGTTTTTTCATACATTGGGTTTGCAAAGAAAGAAGTACCTGCCACTGGCGGTACTGTTAATGTAACCATTCAGGAAGATTCCAAGAGCTTAAATGAAGTTGTGGTAACTGGTTTTGGTGAGAGCAGGGCTAAAAGGAACCTGGGATACTCTGTTACCCAGGTTTCAGGAGACGACATCAGGAAAACCGCTGCTGTAAATCCTATCGCTGCGCTGCAGGGTATGGTACCGGGTTTACAGGTTTCTCCGAACGTGGGTGGCCCGCAGGCTTCTGCGAGGTTCCTGATCAGGGGTAGCGCCAACCTGGACCCCTACGGCAACCAGCCACTGGTAGTAGTAGATGATATTGTGATGGACGACCAGGTGATCCTGCCTAACCGTGGTGGTGAACAGGATTTCGGTAACATCCTGAAAGACCTCAACCCGGATGATATTGAGTCTATCTCTGTTCTGAAAGGTGGTGCGGTAACGGCTTTGTATGGTAGCCGCGCATCCAATGGTGTGATCCTGATCAAAACCAAAAAAGGTTTTTCTCAAAGAGGACTGGGTGTTTCTTTCTCTCATACCATGATGTTTGAGCGGGCTTATAAAACAGTTAAACTGCAGGACCGTTTTGGTGCTGGTATCAATGCAGATGATTGGATAGACGGACCTGGCGATACGTTGCTGGTTACTGATAACGACTTCCTGAACTTTGGCCCTGAAATGAAAGGCCAGATGTTCAAAGATATCACTGGTAAATACCGTGCTAATAATCCAGGTTATAACGATGTACTGGATATGTACGGAACCGGTATCAACCGCAATACCAATATTGGTATTTCCGGCGGTAATGATAAAACTACTTTCCGTTTTTCCTTCTCTAATCTCGGTGCCACTTCTGCTACTCCCAACAACAAGCTGGACAGGAACAGTTTTAGCTTCAGGGCTACGCACCGTCCCGGAAAAGGTGTATTGATGGACGTTAATACAGCCTATACACAAAGTAAAACACTCAACCCTGCTTTCCAGGGAGGTAATGCGCTTTTGTATGCAACCACTTACCAGGTGCCCCGGAACTATGATGTGAATTACTGGAAGGAAAACTATATTGATACAGTGCTTGGTGGAAGAACAGGCAGGGGGCTTGAAGCAGTGAACAATGCTTTCTGGCAACTTTATCAGAATAACTATGAGCAAAAGGAAAATAACCTGAGGGCCAGCTTTAACCTGAGAGCAGACCTTACTCCATGGCTGCGTTTTGAAGGAAGTACTTCACTCAATACTTTTGAAACAAACTATACTGCCAAGAAAAGAGGAACAGGTGTAGGATTTACCGGTGGTGAATATTCTTTTAATACTACCAGTGTTAAACAATTCCGCCACAGGGGAAGTTTGAATTATATTAAGAAACTGGGAGTGGTAGACCTTTTGGTACAAGGTGGTGGAGAATTAAATCAATCTAAACAAACAGGTATTAACGCCAGGACCGATGGTTTTATTACACCGGATATCTTCCGTCTTTCCAACTCCAAGAACAGGGCTATTATAGAAGAGAAAGATCCTAATGAGTTACAGACGGCTTCTTTGTTCTTCCAGAGCAGCATTGGATTCAGGGATTACCTGACATTGAACATCTACGGCCGTAATGACTGGAACAGTACGCTCGTGTATAACGACGGGCATGGTAACTACTCCTATTTCTATCCGGGAGCAGACCTTGCTTTTGTATTTACCGATCTTTTCAAACTGCCTAAACAAATTGATTTTGGTAAACTGCGCTTTTCCTATGTGGAAGCAGGTGGCGGAACATCTCCTTATAAAACAAATACCGGGTTATATACTTCTTACGGTGTTTATACAGATAACGCTGGTCAAAGTATCCTCAAGTACGGTTACCAGTCGAGCTCTTTACCAAACCTGAACCTTAAACCTGTACGCAATGCTAAAATTGAAGCTGGTTTAGAATTTAAAGCATTCTCCAACAGGTTCGGTGGTGATATCACCTGGTATCAACAGGATTCCAAGAACCAGATCCAGGACTTTACTGTTCCTCCTGAATCCGGTGTAAGAGCAGCACTGATCAATGGTGGTAAGGTGAGGAATAAAGGGATAGAAATTCAACTGTATGGTACGCCTGTAAAAGTGAAAGATTTCTCCTGGGATGTGGTGTTGAACTACACACGCAACAGGAACACCATCCTTTCTTTGCCATTTAATGCTAAAGTTGCTATGCTTGACGGTGGAGATGGTATCTACTCCGTGGCTATGGTAGGAGGTGACTATGGAACTATTCTGTCCAACTATGGATATGCAACTTATCAGGCAAAGGATGGCAGCGGCAATAATATCAACCATGCTAACAACGGTCTGCCGGTAGTAACCTTTAACCCCAATAACGGCTATCTGGGCGATCCTGTGATCTATTATCAGAGAGCAGGTACATATGCTACATCAGTAGGCGGTAATACAGACCCTGCTGTTGGATCTGCACTGCCTGACTTCCTGGGAAGCATGCGTAATACCTTTAACTACAAAAGATTTTCTTTAAGTGTGTTCCTGGATAGTAAGATCGGTGGTGATGTTTATTCTACCACACTTGCTTTCGGTTCTCAATATGGTATGCTGAACAGAACACTGGGTGGCCGTACAACCGACCTGGGTGGTTTAACATACAATAGCAAATCAACCGCTAACCCTGGTGTACGTAACGACGGTATCCTGCCTAATGGCGTATTCCAGAATGGTACCATCATCCCTAAAGAAAGAAGCGGCGATGGTGTGGAACATAATGTTTCCGGTATGACGGTGGCTGAGGCATACGCTAAAAAATATATCGTTCCAACTTCTGCAGCTGATTATTATGACCGTACATATGGATGGCAATTTGGTATCAGACAAGCCAGTATGTTCGAATCTTCATGGGTTTCCATGCGTGAGTTGTCACTTACTTACGATCTGCCTGCAGGCATTGCCAGCAAGCTGAAGCTGAACAATCTTCGTGCTTCACTGATCGGCCGTAACCTCTTCTTCTTATACAACAACGCTCCTGACGGTGTGAATCCGGATAACCTGAGCTCTACCAGTAGCGGTGCGTTTGTTGAGAATGGTGGTACGCCTTTCTTCAGACAGTTTGGTTTTTCTATCAATGCGAACTTCTAAGAACATAGATGGCGCGGTTGAGAACAATAGCAATTTTAACAATCAGAATTATTTAAAATATTATTATGAGGAAGACATTATTACAAGCCGGTTGCCTGCTGGCACTTTTGGCAACTTCCTGCAGCCGAGATAAATATGCGGACCTGAATACAGATCCGGACCTGGTTGAAGTAGAGCAGATTGACGTTAGAACACTCTTTCCTGTGGCTGCACAGGCACTGCATACAAACGATTTTGAAGCGTTCTATGATTACCATCGTAATATCGAATACTGGATTGGTGCCTGGGTACCACTAGGTGGCAATGGCGGTATTATCACCCGTTTCAGAACCCCCACTTCAGCTTCCAATTATCCTTACAGGTATGAAAACCTGTATACAAGGGAAACAATGGGAGCCGGTGGTGCGATGGTTGATGCAAGGAAGATTATAGACAAAAGGTCGGGCGAAGCCAGGGAAAAGCTTCACCATATCAGGGCTATTACTTATATCCCATTGGCATTTGCCGCATTTAATGTATCCGATATCATGGGAAGTCTTGCCTATTCAGAGGCATTCCAGGCGAGATATACCACTCCTGCGAATTTAACACCGAAGTACGACACACAGGAGGCGCTTTTCGACACCCTGAACAATCAGCTGAAAGCAAGTGTGGCCATATTGAAGCAAACCTTCCCGCTTGAGCAGGATAAACTGGGTACATTTGACCTGTGGTTCCGTGGTACTGGTACTGAATCTACCAACTGGATCATGGCTGCCAACTCCCTGAGGATGCGGATAGCTATGCGCATGTTAAAAAGAAAACCTGCCGCTGCTAAGGCGATCATTGATGAAGTACTGGCAGATAACGTAGGGCCTATCAACAGCAGGGCCGCTAACTGGAATTTCAAAGGAGGTTCCGGCGTGGCTAATGGTGGTAACTATAACCTGGCAACAGGTTTATCCGGCCAAAAAGCTTCAATAGACTTTATGTACAAAACAACAGATCCCCGTATGAGGATACTGTATGAAAAAGTAGCACTTACCAAAGCACAGTTCGATACCTACCAGGCTAACGGTACTATTGCGCCGGGTGAAGTATACCAGGAATATCGTGGGCGGCCTACCAGTCCTGATGCTGTTGGCGAGGCAGCTACAAAATTCTATTTCAACTTTATCACGGGCAGCATAGCCTATGTATCCTATATGCAACAGGCTATGTTCAATTCATCGGTAGGGGCTGGTCAGGTGAATTATCCTGTGATCACCTATGCAGATGTGTGTTTCATGAGAGCTGAACTGGCTGCAAGAGGTGTTACTACAGAGGTAGCAGCTGACTGGTATAACAAGGGTATCGAGGCTTCGCTGGCAGATTATGATCAGTGGGGTAAAGAGGCGAACGTAAAAGGTTACACTGCTTTATTACCTGCAGAAGTGAACGCTTACAAGAATCATCCGGATATCGTTTACAATGCTGCAAAAGGTATCGAACAGATCTGTATTCAGCAATTCTTCAATTTCTGGAGAAATCCTAACGAATGCTGGGCGCTGATGAAAAGAACAGGATTCCCCAGCCAAACTGGTGTAGTGTTCCAGGCTGAAAAGATCAGGTTCAATGGTACAGAAGTTGCGATGCCAAGAAGATGGAGCGTGTTCCTTCCTCCTATCTCTGATTTTAACTACGAAAACAGGAAGGCCTCGGTTGCAGCGATGCAGGCAGATCCTGAATTCGGAGATCTGACAGATATCACCGGAAGAGTTTGGTGGGATAAAAAATAGTTGATTATCTTATACAGTGAATTCAGATCGCATGGTCTGAATTCACTGTATCTTAAAATAAGAAATGCCATAATAAATCGTTTTCCATGAAGCCTCTTTTTGTTATCTGCTGCTGCCTCTCCTTTTTATCGTTGCATGCGCAGCAGGACATTAAAGTAAGCGCAACTGTCGGTAGTAGATCACTTCCTTTATCAGGTGTCAATAAACAATTGACAGCCATTGTATTCCTTTCCCCGGATTGCCCCCTTAGCCAGAACTATACACTGGTTTTGAACGAAATTCAAAAAAGCAGGAAAGAGCTCCTGCAGATTATAGGCGTTCTCCCGAACGCAGTTGATTACAGTGAACATGAAATAGTTTCATTTAAAAACAAGTACGCCATCGGATTCCCGCTTTTGCGCGATAAGAAGGGCGTACTTGTTCATTACACCCATGCCACCATTACACCAGAAGTTTTTTTATATGACAGTAAAGCCGTTCTTTTGTACAAAGGCGCCATCGATGATTGGGCCATCAGCTTAGGCAAAAAGAAACGGCAAACAGATCAGCATTACCTGCGTAATGCGATCGATAACTATTTACAACATAAAGAAGTTAGCCCTTCTGAAACCAAAGCAGTCGGTTGCTTTATCAGTAATAAATGACCCTATGCGGAGAGTTCTAATCACGATATTATTCAGCTGCGCGTTTGTAGGTCTTCGTGGACAAACTTTCCATGATGTAGAACCAATACTACAAAGTAAATGCTCCGGTTGTCACAGACCCGGGGAAGCGGGGCCTTTCCCGCTTTTGAAGTACGAGGACTTTACCAAACGTCTTAATTTTATCAGGGAAGTGGTTTCCACAGGTTATATGCCACCATGGCGGGCGGATACTTCCTATTCCTGTTTTGCCAATCAACGTGGGCTAACAGCAGCCGAGAAAACGAAGATACTTGCCTGGATCGATAATAAAGCACCGAAAGGGAATGCGCCTAAAAAGCAAGTAGTGAATACTGCTGCTAACAAACGCGCTCCGGACATGGTATTGAAATACCCTACACCCTTCCTGGTAAAAGGAGATAACAAGGAGCGGTTCATAGAATTCAAAGTCCCTTTTGATCTGCCGGCTGAAAAAAGCATTGAAGCAGTGGAGTTTGTGACCAACAACAGAAAGATCATACATCATATCAATTATGGATTCTATGATGTGCCTGATAGCGATATTGACCTGAATGCCGGCATCAGCCTGATAAACACAGATGAAGACCGAATGAACAGGGGAGCCTTTGACCACTATAAAAGGAAAATGGTTTATTATACTGGTTGGATCCCCGGATCTTCAGCAGAATACTATCCAAAGGAATTTGGCTGGACGCTTCCCAAAAGGGGCGTAATGATCTTCACTACGCATTATGCAGCAGTGGCAGCCAATGAAGAATCTGTGATTGGGGTGAACCTGTATTTTAAAGATGCACCTGTAAAAAGGCAGGTACGGATCATCAGCCTGGGATCAGGCGGAGTAGGGGAACGGGATATTGATCCCATCTTCATGATCCCGGCAAATGAGGAAAGGACCTTCACCTTGAAAATGAGAACACCCGAGGAGCAATCCCTTTTATATGTCTGGCCACACATGCATTTTCTTGGCAAATCCTTTGAAGCATATGTGGTTACACCGGCAAGTGACACTATCAGGTTAATAAATATACCACAATGGGATTTCCGCTGGCAGGAACTATACCGGTTCAAAAAGCCGGTGAAGATCCCCCGGAACTCCATGATCTTTATGAAAGGAACTTACGACAATACGAAGAACAATCCGCAAAACCCGAGTAACCCGCCTAAGATGGTGTTTTCAGAAGGGAGCATGAATTCAAAAGATGAGATGTTTACACTCCTGTTGATCTACGCACAGTATCAAACAGGCGATGAATCAATAGAACTGGATTAGATTAGTGAAAATTTAATATTGTAATTATTTTGGGCGTGTTTGCATTTGGGAATATTTAATTGTTTTTTTGCCAGAACATAATGTGTTTTTTATAAACAAAGTATAGAGATAGGTGCATATGGTAAATAAAAATTATTATAAGACACTGGCCCTAAGAGAATTTTATTTTTCAGGTAAGCTTTCATCTACTGATCTGAGTGAGCGCATGGGCAAAAGCATCCCGCACGTAATGAAGGTGATCGATGATCTGATAATAGATGGCTCTATTGCGGAGTCCGGGTATGCTCCTTCCAGTGGTGGAAGGCGCCCTGTTATTTATGCCCTGCGGCCCGATGCTATTTATATTTTATCTGTATCCATGGACCAGATGTTTACCCGCATCACCCTGATGGATATTGAAAATAAGGCGGTTACCCCCGTTAAAGAGTTTGAACTGCCCCTTAATAATAATCCGGATGCCATTGTAAGGCTGGCGGAAAAAATGAGCGAAGTGATCCGTGAATCCGGGGTGGACAAGAAAAAGATAGTGGGGGCAGGGATAGGTATGCCGGGTTTTGTGGACTTTAAGAACGGCATCAACTATTCTTTCCTGCACGCCGGGAATAAAACAGTTACAGAATACCTGACGGATGAACTGGGCCTCCCGGTATATATAGATAATGATTCCAGTCTGATCGCATTGGCAGAATTCCATTTCGGAGCTGCCCGTCAGAAGAAGAATGCCGTGGTGGTGAACATTGGATGGGGTATTGGATTGGGAATGATATTGAATGGTGAACTGTTCCGTGGCCACGATGGTTTTGCCGGGGAGTTCAGTCATATTCCCATTTTCGATAACAATAAATTATGCAGTTGTGGTAAAAGCGGATGTCTTGAAACCGAGGCTTCCCTGTTGGTGGTGATAGAAAAGGCGGCGCAGGGCTTAAAGTCCGGTGGTCTTTCTGCGTTAGGGGCTAAATTCCCAAGCGGCCATCCGGAAACGGATTGGGAAGCCATTGTGAGGGCGATCCATAAAGGAGACCGTTATGTAATAGAACTGGTATCGCATACCGGTTATGATATCGGAAAAGCAGTAGCTATCCTTATCCACCTGATGAACCCGGAATGTGTGGTATTGAGCGGGCGTGGCACTTTAGCCGGTAAAGTATGGCAGGCTCCTGTACAGCAGGCATTGAATGAACATACTATTCCCCGGCTTGCGGCCAACACTACGCTCGCCATTTCAACATTAGGTTACCATGCGGAGCTGATAGGGGCCGTTGCTTTGGTGATGGAGAATAAAGTAAAGGAATACAAGGTCAATCGTAAAAAAATAAAGGTGAAGGAGTTTTCCGAATAGCAGTTCTCTTCGCCATTAATCTATCTTTTACATGAATAAGTTACAATACGCGTTGCTGCTTGTTTTAACATGCATGCAAGCTCCTGCTTTTTCCCAGGATACCTATCAGTTTAAGCAGGGGTTGATCGTTACCAGCCCTCAGCGTTACGGGAGAGAGGCCATCTACACAGATCACCTGGCTTACCAGCTCTATACAGATCAATTAAAAGCACCAACAGAAGGCAGTACCTTTGGCAACGGAGATAATGGTCAGCCACTGGTATGGCAGGCTGTTACTGCAGACAGTGCCAACCGCCTGTTCCGCCGTGGCGGAGGAAGAGGGGCTTTTGGAAGAGGGGCTTATATCTATCTTACTTATCAATCAGGGAAAGCAGGCCCTGCACTCCTGAATATTAAAGGGAACAGCGGATTATATTTTAACGGGGAGCCGCATACCGGCGACCCTTATGGTTCCGGTTGGTTATATATCCCTGTACAATTGAAGAAAGGCCTCAATGAGATCTATGTACGCGGTGCTATGATCACGGCCAGCCTCAGCTTCCCGTCCAAACCCCTGCAACTTATTACAGAAGATCCTACCATGCCGGCTATTGTGATCGGGGACAAGAATGATGTGCTGCAGGGAGCAGTGGTAGTGATGAATACTTCTTCCAAAGAATGGAAAGGCCTGCAATACCGTGTTACATTACAGGGCAGGCAGGTTACCACAACTATTCCTGCTATCCCTCCCATGTCGTCGCGGAAAGTGCCGTTCTCTTTTGATGGCAGTGGGGTGAATGCAGCAGGAAAACCGGAATGCAGTATCGCTTTGCTGGATAAGAATGCAGTAGTGGATGAAAAGAAGATAACAGTGGAAGCAGTTACCGCTGCGGATAAATATAGCAGCACCTTTATCAGTGAAATAGATGGAAGCCTGCAATACTTTGCAGTGGCGCCGCAGGTAAATGGTACTAAAAAAGGAGCAGCACTATTCCTTTCCGTACACGGTGCAGGTGTGGAAGCGATCGGGCAGGCCAGGGCTTACCAGTCTAAAGATTGGGGAACACTGGTAGCAGCTACCAACCGCAGGCCCAGGGGATTCAACTGGGAAGACTGGGGTAGACTGGATGCACTGGAAGTATTGAGTATTGCACGCAATAAATTCCAGCCGGACCCTCAACATATCTACCTTACCGGTCACTCTATGGGAGGCCATGGTACCTGGTTCCTTGGCGCCACCTATCCTGATAAATGGGCCGCTATTGCTCCCAGCGCAGGATATCCCACGCTGAAAGGATATGGATCTGCGGACGGGTTGATCCCTGACAGCAGCAATTCTCCGATGGAACAAATGCTGCTGCGTTCCGGTAATCAAAGTGATGTAATTAAACTGGTACAAAACTATAAACCATTGGGTGTGTATGTTTTTCATGGGGATGCAGACCGTACCGTATCTGTTAACTATGCAAGGCAAATGCGCGGCTTGCTGAGTGGATTCCATACAGACCTCAGCTATTATGAATATCCCGGAGGAGAACATTGGTTCGGTGATATCAGCGTAGACTGGAAACCCATCTTCGATTTCTTCAAATGGCATAACCGGCCTGTAGATACAGCGGTGAATGTGATCGATTTTATTACTTCCAATCCTGGCATTTCTTCTTCCTTCCGTTGGGCAGCTATACAACAGCAGGAACATCCTTTACAGTACAGCCGTATAAAACTTAACAGGAACAGGGGTGGCAAAACCATTAATGGTACTACTGAAAACGTGCGCCTGCTGAAACTTGACCTCAATGATTTTACTGCCGGATCAGATGTGAAAGTGAGTATTGATGGAACAGAGCTCACCTGTAAAAACAATGGCCCGGTTTACCTGCTGAATACAAATGGAAAATGGGCTGTGCATCAGCAGGTTTCCCTTGCTGAAAAAGGGCCGCACCGTTATGGTACTTTGAAGGATGCATTCAACAACAGGATGGTTTTTGTATACAGCACAGGCGGATCACGCGAGGAGAATGAATGGAGTTTCAATAAAGCAAGGTACGATGCTGAAACCTGGTATTACCGTGGTAACGGAGCAGTAGATATTATTGCAGATAAAGAATATGCACCGGATAGATACAAAGACAGAGGTGTGATCATTTATGGAAATAAAAGCATCAACAAAGCATGGAACATGCTGTTAGCTAATTGCCCCATACAGGTGGAACGCAATAAAGTAACTGCTGGCAGCAAACAATGGACAGGTGAAGCGATCAGCGCATGCTTTGTTTGGCCGCTCGTGGGTTCTAATACAGCCTCTGTTGCAGTTGTAAGCGGAAGCGGTTTAACCGGCATGAAAGCAGCCTATGCAAACCAGTATTTTGCCGGAGCCAGCGGTTTCCCGGACTTCATGATCTATGATGCCAAAATGCTGATGACGGGCGTGGATGAAGTGAAGATGTCTGGTTTCTATGATAACCAGTGGAAGCTGAGTGAAGCTGAAATGATACAAGTGAATTGATATCAGAAAGGGGGGCAAGGTGCTCCCCTTTTTTATTTAATCTTTGCAATAGTTTGCCCTGCAACTTTGGCTGGCTCGTCCATACCCTTTTATTCCTGTAATCTTTTGACGGCCATCACTACATGGATTTAGGTTGTGTTACACTGAACCAGTTGCCGCATCCATCAAACATCACTGCTTCTATTCCATAGAACTGTTCTTTAGGTTCGCTTTTGAATTGAACGCCTTTTGCTTTTAATTCCTCATAAGTGGCACGGCAATCAGTAGTGGTCATCACACCTGCGCCGAGTATTCCTTTATTCAATAATACCCTGAAGGCTTCCAGACTTTCTTCATCCAATCCTTCGGGGGAAGTGGCGGATTTTTTCATGCTGCTGTGCAGTATTTCCATCAGTACAATTTGCAGATCGGGCTGATCCGGGGGAGAAATAGTGAGCCAGCGATAGCCATTTTCCATAGGAACGTCTGTATTGACCTTAAAGCCCAGCGTGTTCACATAAAAATCATAAGCCTTTGCCTGATCTTTTACAAAAAGGGTGGTGTGTGAGAATTTAGTGATCATATTCATTGATTTAGATACCGAAGGTAAGTACCTGTATAATAAGCGGTTTCTTGAATATTGCTTTTATATGGGACCGTCTACTTTAAATTGCTCAATGAAGCAATGGGGAACAAATTGTTTTGGTTGTTCCTTTGCCAGCTTCTTTTTCAACCAGGCGATGTTCCTGTAGTATTGTGGTGAATATCCGCTTTGTTTGCTAAAGAGGGAGCTAAAGGAGCCATGGCTCTCAAAACCGATACTGTTGCAGACATCGGCGATGCTGATACCCTCTTTCGCCAGTAATACCTTTGCTGCCTCCAGCCGGATCTGCGTTACATACTGATGCGGCGTTTTCTTATAGATACGGGTGAAGAGGCGGTGGAAATGAAACCTGGATAGAAAGGCCTGCCTGGCGATCTGTTCAAGATCAATTGACGTATGATAGTTTTTGTCAATAAAAACCTTGGCTGCGGCAATTCGCCGGTATATATCGGTGGTCAGTTGCATAGCACCTTAATATAATTCATTTTCTTAGATTAGTTTTTATAGTTTAGCAGAATATATCTAAAACAGAGTATTGTCAATCAACCAGGCATATGAGGAAAGGGCGCTGATCTCATCTTTTCAGCAGGGCGAACATAAAGCACTGCACCAGATCTATGAGTTATATATGCGGCCGCTCTGCTTTTTTACAGAACAGCTTATTTCCAATACCATGGCTGCGGAAGATATCGTTTCCGAATGCTTTATTAATGCTTTCCAAAGAAAAGAACACTTCCCCACACTTGGCCAGCTGAAGGCCTTTCTTTTCACAGCAGCAAAGAACGCAGCACTCAATTATCTTAAGGCACAAAAAAGGCACGACGACATCCATCACTCCATAGAAAGAGGGGCAGAACGCTTTACAATAGATGCAGAAAACGCTTATATCAAAACAGAAGTGATGCAGGTTATTTTCGGGGAGATCGAGAAACTGCCTCCGCAATGCCGCCAGGTGGTCCGCCTGTCTGTTGTTGAAGGAAAAAAGGCGCAGGAAATAGCGGAGGAGTTAAATATGGCCTATCAGACGGTTTTGAATCAAAAGGCAAAAGGGATAAGCCTGCTCCGCACCGCCCTCCTGAAAAATGAGCTCCTTTCCCTGCCAGGGCTTGTTTTTGCACTATTCCTGCTCCAGCGGTAAATTTTTTTTTGAAAGGGGGCGGTATAAAAAGAAGAGTTAGTTGTTTTAGTAGTATAAGCATGACTGAAAACATTCATTACATAGCCGGCCTCATCGGCAAACATCTCCGGAATAGCCTGAATGCTGAAGAGAATAGCGCATTGGAAGAGTGGATCAACTCATCCGAACATAACCGCCAACTCTTTGAAGAGATCAACGACCAGCAGCAGCTGCTGGCTAACCTGCATCGTTTCTATGCATATGATTCAGATCGTATCTCTGCTAAGATCCGGGAGCAGGTGCCGGCATTCGGTCCGCCTGTTCATCAACCGGCCAGGATCGTACACAGCAGGTGGAAATGGGCTGCAGCCGCAGCCGTATTGCTCCTTGCAGGAAGCACCTACCTGCTGATGACAGATCAGCTAAAGCAGCCGCCCGTAGTTGCAGTGGCGGATCATGTAACAATCGCTCCAGGTAAAGAAGGTGCCATCCTTACGCTGGCAGATGGCCGGGAGGTAGTGCTGGATAGTCTTGGCAATGGTGTTATTGCTCAACAGAACGGCACTTCAGTTGTACTGTCCAACGGGCAACTGATCTACGATCCCGCCAGGGAAAATGCATCCGGTGTGCAGTACAATCAAATGACCACACCCAAGGGACGGCAGTTCCGGGTCACTTTACCGGATGGCACAAAAGTCTGGCTGAATGCTGCCAGCTCCATTCGTTATCCTACCGTATTTGCCGAAAACGAACGTAAAGTGGAAGTTTTCGGAGAAGCATGTTTTGAAGTAGCAAAAGATGCCGGCAAACCTTTCCTCGTAACCGTCAATAATAAAGCAGAAATAAGCGTACTAGGCACGTTGTTTAACGTAAATGCCTACGAGAATGAAGATGCCATTAATACAACCCTGCTGAATGGAAGCGTGAAAGTAGCGATCCCCTCTTCAGCGCGGGCAGATGGTGTGATCCTGAAACCTGGTCAGCAGGCAAGGATCGGTATGCATAAAACCACAGAGGACATACAGGTGCTCAATAATGAAGACCTGGAAAAAATAATGGCTTGGAAGAACGGGCTGTTCAACTTTGAGGGCGCACATTTAGAAGAAGTCATGAGACAGCTTGAACGCTGGTATAATATAGATGTTGTATACGAGAATGGAATACCGGATATCCGGTTCCTCGGCGAAATGAGCAGGCAAATAGCATTAGCGGACCTGCTGGAGATATTAAGAAGAACAGAAGTGGATTTCAGGGTAGAAGGGCGCAAACTGATCGTGCTGAATAAATAAATACCTAAAAAAATTACAGAAAAGGCTGTATTTGACTATCCCTAACTAGTAGATAGATGGGCCAGCTATTGGATAAAAAAACCGTCACGGATTGCGGCCATGACGGTGTACGACTTAGTTGGTCTCTAAACGGTTTATTGCTATTCACATTTATTAACAACCAAATCTCTTGCAATTTATGCAAAAAAAATGCTATTGCCCACCCGATCGTCCGGGGGAACATGGGCCCCTTACCAAAATCTTGTTGGCTATGCGACTTACTGTCATTTTATTAACAGCCGTTATGTTGCAGGCAAATGCTTCGGGCCTTGCACAAACCGTTACACTATCCGGTAAAGAGATCCCTTTAAAGAAAATATTTACTGCTATCAAGCAGCAAACAGGTTATGTTGTTTTCAGCAATACCAACACTGTCAACGATGCACAGCATGTATCACTTTCCGTGCGTGATATGCCATTGAGAGACTTATTGGATGTGGTGCTGAAAGACTTTCCTGTTACTTACCTGATCAAAGATAAAACGATTGTACTCTCCCGTAAGGTGATGCCACAGGTTAACTTCCTGGAAATTCCGGCTCCGCCAGCCGAAATTTCAGGGGTGGTGCGCTCAGCTGCCGGAGAAGTGCTGCAGGGTGTTTCCGTGCGTATTAAAAATACAAGTAGCGGAACCAGTACAGGCCCCGGTGGGGAATTTTCCTTTCTGCGGGTTCCGGAAAACGCCGTTGTGATCATTTCCATGCTGGGTTACGAAACCATGGAAATAGGGATCCGCAAAACAAATAAAGGGTATACTGCTTATGCCGTTAATAACGCACAATCCGGCGGTGTAAAGGCTTCAGAAGGGAACATTGTGAGCATCAATGTAACGCTGAATAAAAAAGAGCTGGAGATGCAGGATGTGGTGGTAACAGGTTACATGAACGTGAACAAGGGCATGTATGTGGGCGCTGTTTATTCCGTGAAGGCAGACGATATAAAGATAGGTGGTGAAACCAGCATTGATCAGATGTTACAGGGTGTGGTGCCGGGGATGTCTGTAATGGTGCAATCCGGTCAGGTGGGTGCTACTCCCAAGATCCGTATCCGTGGTACTTCCACTATCCTGGGAAACCAGGAACCACTTTGGGTAGTGGATGGTGTGATCCAGCGCGATCCTTTGCCTATTCCCAGTGGTAGCGGAGCATTGGCAGGAGATCCGGGAGAATTACGCCTGATCGCTTCCAATGCTATTTCCTGGCTGAACCCTAACGATATTGATGGTATCACTGTATTGAAAGATGCTTCCGCTACTGCCATCTATGGCTCGCAGGCAGCTAACGGCGTGATTGTACTCACTACTAAAAAAGCAAGGCCGGGTCAGTTATCTGTTTCCTATAGCGGTAACTTTTCCGTTGGCCAAAGGCCCACATATGGTACGTACGACCTGATGAACTCACAGGAGCTGATGCAGTTCTCCAAAGAGGTATACCAGGGCCGCGACAGTTATACCTATGAGGTACTGCCAATAGGTTATGGAGGATTGATCCAGCAGTTACAGGATAAAACGATAGATTTTGCTACATACACGGAAAAGTACAGGAAGATGGAAAACCAGAATACAGACTGGTTCAGTGCATTGTTCCGCAATACTTTTAATCAGAATCACAACGTGAGCATTTCCGGCGGTACGGATAAGATCGTGAACAGAACTTCCTTTAGCATGCAGCAGCAGAAAGGAGAAGCGAAAGGGAATGATCTGAAATCTTTCACCGCATCTTCGAATACAACGCTCCGGTTTGGAAGCCGCCTTACCGTAAACCTGATGCTGAATGGAAGTATCCGGGAAACAGATGGTTTTACTTATGGTGTGAGCCCATTTGATTATGCCTATAGTACTTCCAGGACCATTCCGATGTATAACGATGATGGAACACTTTTCTATCATGAGAAGAGAGGTGAGGCCAGTACAGCAGTTCCTAATAAAAACAGTTACCTGTATAATATTCAGAACGAAATTAGTAACACAGGTACAAAGAATACCACTACCACACTTTCTTCCACTGTTGATGTAAGGTTGCAGGTGCTGAAAGGACTGGAATACCAGGGACTGCTGTCTTATACCACCGCTGCCTCCAATGTAAAATCCTATGCTACTGAATTATCTTATTTCATCACGCAAAAAAGAGGATATGAATTTGGCAGCGTACCATCCAATTCCCCTGAAGAGCTGAGCAGCCGCCTGCCTTTTGGTGGCCTGGCACAGCTGGAAAGCGCCAATAATAAAGGGTATACTTTCAGGAACAGCCTCGTATATAACAAACAGTTTGGCAACCTGCACAACATGATCCTGCAGGGAGGGGTAGAAGCAAGGTCTTCCCTTGCAGAGGGCAACACGGCTACGCGTTACGGTTACCTGCGTTACCGTGGAGAAAGTTATGCACCCGTTCCGCTTGCACCCACTTTTATTGTGAACAGCGGTTTGGAAAACCTGCATGAATCCATGCGTTTGAATTCAAGGATCGTTAACCAGGAAAGTAATTACCTGAGTGAATACTTCTCTGCTGTATATGGTTTTGATCAGCGTTATATCATCAACTTTAACGGAAGGCTGGATGCATCCAACCGTTTTGGCCAGGATAAGAACAAAAGGTTCCAGCCAACCTGGTCTGTGGGTGGAAGATGGCGTGTTGGTAATGAAAAATTCCTGCAAAGGGTGAAATGGCTGAATTCATTTGACCTGTCTGCCACTTATGGTTACCAGGGAAATGCCGTAGAAGCGGTATCGCCTTACCTCATTGCTACAGATGGCGGGCTCAGCCAGATCTTCAGGCAATATACCCTGAGGATCAAATCCCTGCCTTATCCTGATCTGGGTTGGGAAAAAACAAAGACCTGGAACCTGGGGCTTGATTTCTCCCTGTGGAATGGCCGCTTTAATGCAACCGCCAACTGGTATAAAAAGAGCAGTAATATACTCGCATCCCGCCAGGTACCAGTGGAGAATGGGATGAATTCAGCGATCGTATTCGGTTCCCTGATGGAGAATACAGGATATGATCTGATCATCAGCCTGATACCTGTACGTACAAAAGATTTCAGCTGGCAGTTCTCTGTTAATACCGGTCTTGCCAGGAATATACTGAAGCAGAACGAAAGGGTGAATACAAGAGAAGATTATCTGAACGGAACGGCGATTGTGAATGGAGAATCTTATTCCACATTCTACTCCTTTGCATATGCGGGCCTTGACCACACGAACGGACGCCCCACTTTCAGATACATGGATATTAAACCAACACAGAACGATCTGGATTACCTGGTGAAGACCGGTAAGCTGGAACCGGACTTTTCAGGTGGTTTTAATACGATGCTCAGGTATAAGAACATTTCACTGAGTGCGCAGTTTGCTATGGCATTCGGGGCAACCAAACGTCTGCCGCTTTATTACAATAACACTGGTGCGCCTACACCGGAACAGAATGTTCCCAGGGCATTGAAGGACCGCTGGAAACAACCTGGTGATGAACAATACACCAATATCCCTTCTATTCCTCCTGGTAATCCCCGCAGGTTTGAATTCAATCTGCCCCTGCTGAACCCGGTACCGGTTACACCTTATCAATTGTATAATCAATCTGATATCATGACGGCCAGTGCTGATTTTATCCGCTGCCGTTCCATAGGTGTGAATTATGAATTTACACAGAAGATGCTGAAGCCAATGCATATAAAACGTTTGAGCACATCGCTCAGTATGACCAATCCATTCCTGGTGGTGTTTGATGATGCATGGAGAGGGTATGATCCGGAAACAGCCGGATGGCCTGCCCGCAGGATGGCATCATTATCTTTTAATATGACATTTTAATCATGAAGCGCATGAAATATAAAATATGCTATCTCTCCTTCATCACCGGCCTGCTTGCTTTAAGCAGCTGCTCCAAACTCCTGGAAGAAAAATCCCAGAGTGAGGTGATCCCTAAAACTACGGTGGACTTCCGGGAATTGCTGATGGGCTCTGGTTATATGCCAGCTACAGAACCCATCAACTTCCTCTATTACATGGATGATGATGTGGATTTTTTCATTGAATACGGAAATGGTAATGGTTCACCGGTAGGTAGTTCCACTGCTAAGATCAACTTCCTCTTTTATACCTGGCAGCCCAGGCTGGGAGACAGGAATGGACTGGGAGACCTTATCAGTGAAGATCCGGCTTCCACCGCATACTACCGCCACTATGATTGGATAAAGGGATGTAATGCGGTATTGGATAATATCAATAATGCTATCGGCAGCCAGCCGGAAAAAGACAGGGTAAGGGCAGAAGCGCTGGCTATTCGCGCCTTTTATTATTTCCGTTTGGTGAACTTATATGGAGAACCCTATAACAGTAACCCGGCAGGGCTGAGTGTTCCATTAAAATTAACTTCCGGGCTGGTGGCAGAGAATATGCCAAGGGCCACTGTTGCACAGGTATATGAAACCATCGTGAACGATCTGAAGGAAGCATCCCGGTTAATGGACCCGCTGCCTATTGTTCGCAGGGATTTCCATATCAACCAGCCGGCTATTCACATCCTGTTATCGAGGGTATACCTCCATATGGAGAAATGGGCAGAATGTAAAGCAGAGGCGGATAAGGTTTTTGAGCAGGGAGGCATGCTGAACGATCTCACAAAGGCTCCTGCCAGTTCCTGGCTCACTTATGCCAACCCTGAAGTGGAATGGATGTTTGGTGGCAGTCCACAGGCGAATCAAAGTACCTATATTCCTTCAGCAGAGTTCCGTGCGATGTTCGATACAACGGATGTACGCTGGAAATATGGCTTCCTTATTCAGCCGCAGAGCTTTTACCCGCTCCTTTCTAAAATGCTGCTGAGCACCATAGACCCGGTACAATCGGTTCGTACGGGGGAAGCTGTTTTAAACAGGGCTGAAGCCAATGTACAGTTGGAAAAACTGCCTGAAGCCATGAAAGACCTGAACGATCTGCGCCGTACCCGTATTGTTGGTTACAGGGATACCAGCATCATCAATAAAACTGACCTGCTGCAGGCCGTAAGGAATGAACGCCGTAAAGAATTCTGCCACGAAGGTTTCCGCTGGTTCGATCTGCGCCGTTATGGGATGCCTGCCATCACGCACCGTTATCAGAATGAATTGACAGAACCTGTCGTGCATTACACACTTGCCGCAAAAGATCCGATGTATGTATTGCCTTTCCCGAACAGCCTGTTGCTGAGGAACCCCGCTTTAAAGCAGAACCCCTCCGGCAGTATGCCAGACAGGGTAGGACAGTAATGTTTCATAACTAATTTTCAATAACATGAAGAAGATATTTATCGTCGGCTGCCTGTTCCTCTTCTCCTGCAAAAAGGATGCAGAGCCCGGTGCACCTATACCCATAGAAGTGGATTATGTTCTGCCACAAGGGAATGCCTCCACGGAAGCAAATGCTAAAATTCAGCAACTCTATGATAATTACGGATCGTATTTCCTGTATGTATTTACACAGAAGGATTTTGAATGGACGCAGGCTACCAGCACAGGAAATTCAAAGATAGATTCTGTGGTATTGGGCAACCCTGCTTATGTGGGGGATATGCTCAGTTTCCTGGATGATATATGGCTGAAATTCCTGCCGGAATCATTTAAGAAAAGCTCGGGCGTGCCTTACAGGGTGCTGATGGCAGATACGATCAAACAACGCAGAAGTGGCACAGGATGGCCTCCGGGTATGGAGTTCCTGTACTTCGATTATAAAGTAGTAGGTAAGTCCATCACTTTTGCAGGCATGAACAGTTCACTGCGTACGCTCACACCTGCACAGAAACTGGCGAAGAAAAATCTGCTCACAGGTGTGATCTGGAACTATTACATCAACAGTAAAATACTGGATGTACCTGCCTCATTTTATAATGTGAGCAATTACACTGTCGCAGCACCTGCCCTGCCATTGAATGCGGCAAATCCTGCAAATGTGGATGCTTACCGCCAGAAGGGTTTTTTACCCAACGGTTATAATGCAGTGAGTGGCGTACCCACTGAATGGCATAACGGCACCTTTTCATGGACCACTGCCAGAACGAACGATATCAATTCCTTTATATTTAACCTTACGCAAAGAACGGATGCCCAGCTGCAATCTTATCTCACGTATCCGTTGATAAAGCAGAAGTATGATATCCTGGTTAACCATTTCAAAACAAAATACAATATAGACATACGCGCTATAGGCAATGCCACCTATTGATCCCTGCTCTTAACTGCTCCGGGCCTTTTCCGGAGCAGTTATTTCCAACGCATCATATAAGCACACCAGCTTGTACAGATATCTTATTTAATAAACAATCCGTAATGAATGGAAAACGCCATTGTAAAAGTTGAAAACTTATCTCACCGTTACGCTTCGCAGTGGGCGGTAAGGGATATTAATTTTGAGATCCGCAGCCAGGGAGTTGTAGGATTACTGGGTTCCAACGGAGCCGGTAAATCCACTACCATGAATATCATCTGTGGTGTATTAAAGCAAACAAAAGGAGAAGTATTCATCAACGGCATCAGCCTGAAGGATAACCCGGTAGCGGCTAAACGCAATATCGGCTTTATGCCGCAGAAGCTGCCGCTTTACCAGGATTTTACGGTGGAAGAATATATCACCTATTGCGCAGACCTGAGGATGGTGGAGAAAACCCAGGTAAAAAAAGCAACGAAGGATGCGATGGAAAGATGCGGTGTGCTGCATTTCAGAGAACGATTGCTTCGCAACCTCTCCGGTGGTTACCAGCAGCGGGTAGGTATTGCACAGGCCATTGTGCATAATCCAAGGTTTGTAGTGCTGGATGAACCTACCAATGGCCTGGACCCGAACCAGATCGTGGAGGTGCGGAACCTGATCAAAGAAATTGCGCAGGACCGTTCCGTATTGCTCTCAACGCACATTCTTACAGAAGTACAGGCTACCTGCCAGGAGATCAAGATGATCGAAGAAGGGCAGATGGTGTTCTCCGGAACTTTGGAGATGTTCGACAATTACATCGAACCAAATACACTTGTTGTATCGCTGGATACACCCCCTGTTCAGGATGAACTGCTGAAGCTGGAAGGCGTAAGGTCTATTGAGCAGCTGGCGCCTTCCCGCTTCAGGATCGGATATGACGGGGACAAGAAAACAGCGCAGCGTATAGCAGAAACAAGTGTAAACAGCAACTGGGGATTGATGGAGCTGATCATTGAAAAAAGTTCGCTGGATGCTGTATTTGCGAGACTGTCCAGGAAAAACACCAAATAAAAACCTGATAAAAGATATTAAATGAGACGAATTTATAAGATCGCCAAGGCGGAACTGTTCACCTTGTTCTATTCACCCATCGCCTGGATGATCCTTGTTGTATTTGCTTTTCAGACAGGGATGGCTTTTGTTGAACATCTGCAGGAAGCGGTAAGGGCACAGGCTACCGGTTGGGGAAATTCATTTATTACAGCCGGTATTTTTTCAGGACCACGGGGGCTGTTTGCTTCAGTGCAGAACTACCTGTACCTCTATATGCCCTTGCTGACAATGGGCCTGATGAGCCGTGAGTTAAGCAGCGGATCTATTAAGCTGCTGTATTCTTCTCCCGTAACATCTTCCCAGATCATCCGCGGTAAATTCCTGGCCATGATGACTTACAGCTTCATGCTGATAGGTGTGCTGATGGTGTATGTGGTGATCGGCCTGTGTACCGTGGATAATTTTGACCTTCCTTCTGTATGGTCCGGCCTCCTGGCCATCTACCTGCTGATGTGCGGGTATGCGGCCATAGGATTATTTATGTCCAGCCTCACCTCTTACCAGGTGGTAGCGGCTTTGGGAACACTGGTGCTGCTGGCAGCATTGAGCTATATGAACAAGATCTGGCAGGATATCAATTTTGTACGGGATATCACCTACTGGCTCTCTATCTCAGGCCGTTGTAATGAAATGATCAATGGGTTGATCTGCAGCGAGGATGTACTGTATTTTGTGATCGTTGTATGTATGTTCCTTGCACTGAGTATCCTTAAGTTACAGGCCAACCGTACACATGCTTCATTTTCCAGGGTATGGGGCCAGTATGCGCTGGTGGTTGTTTGTGCCATGATGCTGGGATATGCTACTTCCCGGCCAATCCTGATGGCCTATTATGATGCCACTGAAACCAAACGCAATACCCTTACACCTAACAGCCAGGAGATCATGGCTAAACTGGAAGGGGGAATGACCATTACAACTTATGTAAACCTGCTGGACAGGGAATATTATCATGGCATTCCCGCACAGGTAAATGAGGACAAGGAGAGACTGAAACAATACATCCGCTTTAAACCGGAAACCAAACTGAAGTACGTTTATTACTATGATAAGCCAAGTAATAATCCACGGCTGAATTTTGTTTACCCTAAAAAGAGCCTGGCTGAAATGGCCAAAGGTGAAGCAAATATCCGTGACCTTGATATTGACCTTTTCCTCACACCAAAAGAAATAAAGAAGAAGATCGATCTCTCGGGCGAGGGCAACACGTTTGTTCGACTGGTAGAAAGAGAGAACGGGCAGAAAGCCTGGCTGAGGATCTATGATGATATGATGAAATTCCCTTCAGAAGCAGAAGTATCCGCTGTTTTCAAACGAATGGTGATGAAGCTGCCCAGGATTGCTTTCCTGGAAGGGCACGGCGAACGTAAGATCGAAGGAGAAAGGATCAGGGATTACACCATGTTCTCTTCCGTTAAAACATTCCGTTACGCGCTTACCAACCAGGGCTGTGATGTGGAAACACTGGACCTTTCCGGGGATAAACAGATCCCCAAAGAAGTGGACATTATCGTGATCGCGGATATGAAAGAGAAAATGGATTCCCTGCAAAAGAAGAAACTGGACGCCTACATTGCCAACGGTGGCAACCTGGTGATCACACTTAAGCCGGGTTCAGAAATAATGGAATCATTCATCGGGGAATTTGGTGTTAAAACAGTTCCCGGCCAGCTGGTACAACCTAAACAGGATGTAGCGGCCAATGTGGTGATGAATGTTCCTACAGAAGCAGCTAAAGCACTGGCGCCCATTTACGAGAGTATGCTGGATCGCAGGCAATGGGTAGGTACGGTGATCTCTGCCGGCCTTGTAATGGCTGAAAATAAAGGATACAAAGCAATACCTGTTCTGCAGACAGTGGATACCATGAAAACATGGAATGAAGTACAGACCATAGATTTTGTGAATGACTCTGCTACAGTAGATGCAGCAGCCGGAGAAAAGCAGGGTGTGTATACCACCGCTATGGCCTTAACCCGTAAAGTAGGAGCAAAGGAGCAACGCATTATGATCATCGGAGATGCCGATTGTATCAGCAACGGTGGCATGACACCTCCTTACAGACGTTATGGCGCAGCTAACTTCTCCATGATCCCGGGTACCTTCCATTGGCTGTCTTACGGCACTGTACCGGTTGATGTGAGCCGCCCGCGTTCTTCAGATAATGAGATCTCCCTTGCCAAAGACAGTGTGAAAGCAGTGAGATATGGATTGATGGGAGTTATACCCGGCATATTGCTGATAGGAAGTGCCATTTTACTGATCAGGAGAAAAAGAAAGTAGGTATGAGCCTGATGACCGATAAACAAACATTGAATGATCTGAATATTTTCGGAAAAGGAGGAGGAGATACGGTATATACCATCTTTAACCGCACCTTTACCCGTGGCGGATCTGAATTGCTGGAAGAAATGTTCCGTAATCCGCTGTCAGATGAGCATACTATCAATGCACGCAGCACTATCATCCGTTCTTTTTCCGAACAGGAGATCAGCTTTCCGTACGAAAGCGAATGGTTCGATGCAGCAGAGCAATACCTGGAAAATACAGATGAGCGCACCCGGCTGACGGAAACAGATAATACGCTGAGCAGAAAATTCAATCATCTGATCGCTGCCGATACGGAATATAAAGCCATTGAAAAAAGTGTACTGAGCCTGATCCACATCCTGCAATCTACCAGGGCATTTGCCGCTACTATCCGGCAACTGGCAGATGTAGATGAGCTGTTGCGCATAGAGGAACTGCAACCACTGTTGCAGGAGAGCACCAAACAGAAATTTTCCTTTGCCAGGATAGCGGAGTACGATAAAGTACTTCGCTTCCGGCAGCGGGAGAATATCAAAAAACTGCTGGGGCATATTTACCTGGCAGATGTATACCTCTCTGTTGCCCGTACTGCCAGGGAGCGGAAATTTACCTTCCCGGTTGCGTTGCCCCGTGCAGCCCAAACCATGGTGCTGGAAGATTTTTACCATCCGTCTTTAACAAAACCAGTGGTCAATTCTCTGTCTGTTAGCCCCCAAAGCAATATTATTTTTCTGACTGGGGCCAATATGGCAGGTAAATCCACTTTCATGAAAGCGCTGGGCATTACCATGTACCTGGCACAGATGGGATTCCCTGTCCCGGCTTCAAAAATGGAGTTCGCTGTGCGGGATGGTATTTACACCACTATTAACCTGCCGGATAACCTGCATATCGGAGCCAGTCATTTCTATGCAGAAGTGCTGCGCATAAAAACGATCGCAAGGGAACTGAGCCGTGATAAGTACCTGTTTGTGATCTTTGATGAACTGTTCCGCGGTACCAATGTAAAGGATGCATACGAAGCTACCATTGCCATTACTTCTGCCATAGCACGCAGGCAGAATTGTATGTTCATTGTGTCCACACACATTATTGAAGCAGGTGATGTGCTCAAAGAGAAATGCGATAACATCAACTTCGTATACCTGCCTACACTGATGGACGGCAACAAGCCCGTTTATACACATAAGCTGGCCTCCGGTATTACTTCAGACAGGCATGGTATGGTGATTATAAAAAATGAAGGGATCCTGGATATATTAACCAGGAGAAGATCAATAAAGAAAACCACATGAGCTTTATTGCAGACAAACAAACGCTGGATGACCTTTCCCTGTTAGGGAAATACAATGCCGGTTCCATTTTCAGCCTCTTCAACCAGGTACATACCAGGGGAGCGGAAAAGCTACTGGATATCATGTTCCGGCACCCCCTCACAGAGGCGGAAAAGATCAACAGCAGAAGTGAAGCCTTTCGTTATTTCGGAGAGCATGCTGCTATCTTTCCTTTTGATGAGCAGCAGCTGAACAGCATGGAGGCATACCTGGAAGAGGGAGGTAGCGGTAATGCACCATTGGTATACTGGCAGGTAGGCAGGAAAAAACTGATGGAGCTGTTGGTAAAGGAAGATACTTACAGCCTGCTGGTGGAAGGTATGAATACCTGCATCAATGTATTGAAATGTTGTGCCGGGCTTCTTAAGCAGTTAGAAAAAGAAGGCCGGGATACAAACAGTCCCTGGGAAAAATGGGCTGCGGCAGCCAGGAGTATCATAGAAGATAAACGGCTTACAGCATATGATACAGCGGAAAGGTCTGTTTTTCAAACAGCCGGGCTGCATTACCTGCTTACACATGTGTTTCAAAGCAGGTTAAAGCATCTGCTGGAGCTGACCTATGAAATAGATGTCTATATCACAGTATCCGGTATTGCCAGGGAGCGGGACTTTACATATGCCCTTGCTTTGCCAAAAGGAAAGAATATCCTGGTAGCAGAGGGTGTAAGGCATCCCAGGGTAGAAAAAGCGGTTCCCAATTCAATTGCTTTCAATGGAGATAGTAATATCCTGTTCCTTACCGGGGCAAATATGGCCGGTAAATCCACTTTGATGAAAGCTACTGGTATCATGCTGTACCTGGCACATATGGGCTTCCCTGTGGCGGCGGATGATCTGCAGTTCTCCGTGCTGGATGGTATTTATTCTTCCGTGAATGTGCCGGATGATCTGAACAGGGGGTACAGTCATTTTTATGCAGAGGTCTTAAGGGTGAAAAAGGTGGCAGAGGAAGTAGATTCTGAGAAACACCTGTTTGTGATCTTCGATGAGCTTTTTAAAGGCACCAATGTAAAAGATGCTTACGATGCAACGCTTGCCGTAACTGCTGCCTTCACTGCTTTCAGGGAGTGTTTCTTTATAATTTCCACGCATATTTTTGAAGTAGGGGAGGAATTGAAGGCAGAAGGGGATAGTATTCAGTTTGTATTCTTACCTACTGTTATGGAAGGCACTGTGCCCAGGTATACTTATACCCTTCAAAAGGGTATTACGGAGGACCGGCAGGGGATGATCATTATTGAAAATGAAGGGATCCTGGATATGCTTTAAACCGCCATTAGATACATTGTAAAAGGTTGTGATCGTTGGATTGCAACCTTTTTTTATTTCCGCATAAGGGTAAAGTGAGGGGAGTGTGTTATAAGCTTGATGAGATACAGAAATCTTGCCTATGGCCAGCTAACCAATCCCCAACTGCTCGCTTTGACCTTTTTGCTGGCAGCCGTCTCTTATATATGGGCCGGAGTGTCTGATGGATTCTACCAGGGGGAGGAAGGTGCCCAATACATTAATATGCTCGATTTCTGGACAAACTGGGAAGTGATCCTGGGAAATTGGGCCAAAACCGGCTGGAAGCTGGTATATGTAATCCCTGCCTTGCTGGGCCAGCCTGCGGTGCTTGCGCTAAATTGCCTCTTGTCTGCATTCACCGGTTTTTTCGTGTACAAGGTTTGCGTATTGAAGGAAGTAAAGCTGCCACTGGTTGGGATTGTTATGCTTTTCTCCCAGGTACTCTGGTTCCAGTTAAGCCACAGGACCTACTCTGAAATACTCACCGCCTTCCTGTTAATATTGTCTGTCTATTTTTATTACAGGGAGAAATTCATCATCACTGCACTTTTATTCTCTTATATATTGATCATCCGGCAGGAGTTCTATCCGCTGGCCTTCATTTTTGGTTTATTCCTGCTCTGGAAAAGACAATTCCTGCCCGCAGCATTGCTGGCGGTATTTCCGGTATTGTATAACCTGGCCGGTTATTTTGCAACAAACGACATCTTGTTCCTCTGGAACAATTCGAAGAAACTGGCGGATTTTACAAAAGACGCTTATCCGCGCCAGGGGTTTGATCATTATTTTAAAGTTTCCCCTGCTATCTTCGGGATCATTCCGCTGGCCTGTTTCATTGCTTACATTGCGCTGTTCCTTTTTAAGAAGATCAAACCGGATTATCTGCTGCTGGCCTGTGCAGGCATCTATTTTATCACCCATTGTATATTGAACTGGCAATCTGTGGTCATCGGAGCTTCTACAGGTGGCAACTGGCGGTACATGACCATCATATCACCAATTATTGCGGTACTGGCAGCCGTAGCTTTTGATAAGATTGTAACACTTGAGAAAAAATGGTTCCTGCTGGTGCTATTGGTGCCCTGGTTTTTCCTGGTACTAAAATATGCCAGTTTCAACCACAATTGGGTGATGTATGATACCACCTCTCATAACCTGGCAGTGATGATTTACAGTCTGCTGATGATCCTTTTGCTGGTGATACCGGCTCCTGCCAGAACCGCTTTTTATGTACTGTTGATCTTAGCGGGAGGATATATGCTTAAAATGATCAGGCCCATTAAGCTGGTGGGCGAAAATGTGGCTATGAAAGAAGTGTACCAGTGGTCCAAAGAGAATAAGATAGATGAGCATAGACACATCCTTTGCTCATTGCCACTCTATAATTATTTCTATGATAAACGGAACGATCAGTTTGCCAAAGGGAAGGAAGACCTGAATGAAAACACACTTAAAAATGCACCGGTAGGAAGTTATATCATCTGGGATACGCATTATGCCACCAAATATGGAAATGTGCAGAAAGAGGCATTTACAACGGACAGGTATAAACTTATAAAAACATGGACAGATGCAGAACGTTCCATTGCGATTGCATTGGTTGAAAAAATAAACCCATGACGAAACTGGCTATTATTATCCCTTGTTACAACGAAGAGGAAGTACTGCCCGAAACAGCGCTTCGGATATATCAGTTACTGGTTCAACTGATCAACAGGCATATGATATCAGCTGACAGCTATGCTTTGTTTGTTGACGATGGAAGCAAAGACCGTACCTGGAGTATGATTGAAGACCTGCATCATAAAAATGCAGCTTTCAGGGGTTTAAAGTTATCCCGCAATTTCGGACATCAGAATGCATTGCTGGCAGGGTTATCACATGCAGACGATGCGCATGTGATGATATCCATAGATGCAGATCTGCAGGATGATCTTTCTGCCATAGAAAAGATGCTGGCAGCCTATGAGCGGGGATACGAAATAGTATATGGTGTAAGAGAAGACCGTAGTACAGATTCCTGGTTTAAGCGGGCAACGGCATTGGGTTTCTATAAATTGCTCTCCATGATGGGAACGGAATCTGTATATAATCATGCGGATTACCGGTTGCTGAGTCAAAAAGCCTTTGCGGCGTTCCGGGATTTTAAAGAAGTGAACCTGTATCTGCGGGGAATGATCCCTATGCTCGGTTTTAAACAAACCGCGGTTTATTATAAGAGGGATATACGTAAAGCAGGTACCAGCAAATATCCCCTTGCCAAAATGCTCTCTTTCGCCTGGGATGGATTGACCAGTTTAAGCAGCAGGCCATTGCGGTTTGTTACAGTAACCGGAGGGGTTGTGTTCCTGCTGAGCATTGGTATGAGCATCTATGCGCTGATCTCTTATCTCTCTGATGCAACGATCCATGGATGGGCATCCACCGTACTGCCTATGTATTTCCTGGGTGGGATTCAATTGTTTTGTATAGGGCTGATAGGAGAATATGTGGGAAAGATCTACCGCGAGGTGAAACAGCGGCCGCGGTTTATTATCGAGGAACATCTGAAAGGAGATCCGTTTGAGGCAATTGAACACCGGGCATCGAAGGTTTCCACACTAGCAGGATAGTTCATGACACTTATCTGAAAATTACTGCTGATATTAGTATATCATACTAATACAGCTTATATGAACAGGCTTTCCACGAAAATTCTACTTTTAGCATTTCTCCTCGTCCCGGGTCTTTCCGGGCTGGCTCAAAAGGTCAGCGTAAGCGATCTTACTGTTGAACATCTTGAAAACCCCTTATCCGTAGATGCATCTGCACCCAGGTTAAGCTGGAAGATAACATCACAGCTTAAGAACACCCTGCAAACAGCCTATGAGATCAGGGTAGGCACGGATAAAAATGGCCTGGCTGCAGGGAAAGGGATTGTGTGGAAAGGTGCCGGCAAAACAAGCCAATCAGTGCTCATTCCCTATGAAGGCCCTGCATTGCAATCTAAAACACGCTATTTCTGGCAGGTAAGGGTCACTGATAACCAGGGCAATACTTCTCCCTGGAGCAGTGTGCAATTCTGGCAAACCGGCCTGAAGCCGGAAGACTGGACGGCCCAATGGATCGCCGTAAGTGAAAAGGATACCCTGGCAAGGAGCCCTTTGTTCAGAAAAGAATTCCCTGTAGCAAAGAAAATAAGATCCGCCCTTGCCTATATCACGGCCAAAGGTTTGTATGAAGCCAGTATCAATGGCCAGCGCGTTGGGGATAGTTATCTTACGCCTGGCTGGACCAGCTATCGTAATCATCTTCAATACCAGGTGTACGATGTAACGGCATCCCTGAAGAGTGGTACTAACGCCATCGGGGTAACGTTGGGAGACGGATGGTACAAAGGAAGGATCGGTTTTGAAGGGAAGCGCAGATTTTATGGCGATACCCGGGCTTTGCTGTTGCAGCTTGAAATTGAATATACGGATGGAACAAAAGAATCCATCAACACGGACCAAAGCTGGAAAACGGCCTACGGGCCTATCATGGCATCTGATATTTATGATGGGGAAACCTATGATGCCAGAGAAGAAAAGGCCGGCTCATGGGGCAATGTGCGCATTCTTGAAAAAGGCACAGAACAATTAGTTGGCATGAGTGGCCCCACGGTTAAAAAACACGAAACGTTCAAAGCCTTAAAAATATTTAGAACACCCAAAGGTGAAATCGTGGCAGACTTCGGGCAAAACCTGGTAGGCTGGGCTATAATTAAAGCAAAAGGCCCCGCCGGTACGCGTATTTCTCTCAGCCATGCGGAAGTGCTGGATAAAGAAGGTAATTTTTATACCGTAAACCTCAGGTCAGCAAAAGCGCAGGCTAACTATATCCTTAAAGGAAATGAGGAGCAGACATTCGAGCCGCATTTTACATTTTTCGGTTTCAGATATGTGAGAGTAGAAGGGTATCCCGGTGAACTGAAACCGGAAGACCTCACAGCGGTAGCGCTGTATTCAGATATGGCCACTACCGGAAAGTTCACTACATCTAATAACCTGCTGAATCAATTACAGCATAATATACAATGGGGCCAGAAAGGAAACTTTGTAGATGTGCCCACCGACTGCCCGCAACGTGATGAACGCCTTGGCTGGACCGGCGATGCACAGGCTTTTGCAAATACCGCCGCATACAATATGGATGTAGCCGGTTTCTTTACTAAATGGTTGAAGGATGTAAAAGCAGACCAGCAGCCAAATGGCCTGATCCCGCACGTGATCCCCAATGTACTCGGTGCAAAGGATGGCGCTTCTGCAGGATGGGCAGATGTGGCTACCATCATTCCGTGGGACATGTATGTAGCCTATGGCGATAAACGTTTGCTGGAAGTACAATATGAAAGCATGAAAAAATGGGTGGGTTTCATCCGCACCACCGCAAAGAATAATCTCTGGAACACCGGCTTCCATTTTGGCGACTGGCTGTTCTACCGCCCTGATGACGATAATGATGGCAGAGCTGCGGTAACGGACAAGTACCTGATTGCACAGGCCTTTTATGCGCACTCTACGCAATTATTGATCAATGCGGCACAGGTATTAGGAAAACAGGAGGATGTTGAGCAATACACCAACTTACTCAAAGAGATCAAAAAGGCCTTTATTAGGGAATATATGACGGAAACAGGCCGCCTGGTGTCCAGCACGCAAACCGCTTATGTACTGGCCCTGCAGTTTGACATGTTGCCGGAGGAGCTGAGGGCTTCATCAGCAGAGCGGTTGGTAAACAATATCAAAAGCTACGGTAATCACCTGACCACCGGTTTCCTCGGAACACCTTATTTGTGCCATGTGCTTACCCGTTTCGGTTATACGAATGTGGCCTACGATCTGTTGATGCAGGAACGTTATCCTTCCTGGTTGTATCCTGTGAAAATGGGTGCTACCACTATATGGGAACGTTGGGATGGTATTAAACCAGACGGAAGTTTCCAGACACCTGGTATGAACTCCTATAACCACTACGCCTATGGTGCTATCGGAGACTGGATGTACCGGCATATGGCAGGGATCAATTCAGATCCCTCTGCACCGGGATATAAAAAGATCTATATCAGTCCTAAGCCGGGTGGTGGCATCACCAGTGTTTCCGGTGAGCTGCATACACCTTATGGATTAGTAAGCTCTTCCTGGAAGATAGAAGATAAAGTATTTAAGCTGGACGTACAGGTGCCTGCCAATACCAATGCAAAGGTGGTGTTGCCGTTCGGAGGGAAGGAAACGGAAGTGGGTTCGGGAAGTTATCATTTTGAATGTAATGTGCCATAACAACATACATAAAAGAACGCCGGAACCTTGTTTCCGGCGTTCTTATTTGCATTAGTCAGGGATCTGTACCTGCTGCTCCTCTTCAGGGATCTGAATGTTCTTTACTTTTTCCAGTACCATAGATCCTGCAAACCGGTACTTTAAAGGGAATGCCGGATTGGTAATATCATCATAATAATATTCCAGGTATACAGTGGTATATGTTTTCTCAAGATAGGGTTGTACCTCATCCATTCGCTTGCTGATAGTATAGGTGCCTTTTTGCTGAACGAAATTGATAGCCGGATTGCCTGAAGTTAATGTAACGGTGCTATCCTGATTGAACCTTGCACTGATCTTATAGCCAGCCCTGTCTATAGCTTCTTCTTCTGTTACACCTGCATAAAAGAATACCGCATTTTCATTTACAACCCATGTATTCCTGTAGGGAGTGGTCAGGGCCGTCTGGCCGTTCTCGCTTCTTGTTCTGTCCCATACTGCACCGGCAACGGAATATCTTCCGGAGTAGTTATTGAATGGTATGATGCTGATCAGCGCTTTTTTGTAATGCTTCAGTATAGAAGGTGAATATCTGGAAGTGGAAACGATCTCTAATGGCAGAATGTATTTATTCACAAGGTCTATCCCATCCAGTTTCAGATCGATGGTAAGATGCCCGGTGTTTGAACCTTTTGGGATAGTAGCGGTGAGCGTTTTAAAGCTGTAGAACTCAGAGGGGAATTCTTTGAAATACAGGTCCTGCCGCAGGCGGAACCTGTCAAAGTTCAGGTTCTCAAGTGTATCCTTATCAAGGGCAACGGTAACATTTACATCCGTATTATTGTCAGTGGAGCCGCTTAATACGAGTGGGATCTTAAGAGGGATATTACCGCCCTGTTCCTTGTATTTCACATATACCTGCACCACCCCATTTTTACCAAATGCAACATACTTTGTAAAAAGTTCCTCTTCCCATTCTTTGTTGCACGCGCAGAGCGTGATCAACAGGAATAAATATAAATACTTCATGGTACTTTCGTTTTTAATTGAATGTTGTCCATCCTGGATTTTGTGTCAGTTTTCTGTTCGTTCTTAACTCGCTGTGGGAGATAGGCCAGAGGTACATCTTTTTTACAAAGATGGTGGGCATGGAAGGGATGGCAACCGGGATATAGAACAGGTCCCGCTGATCTTCCGTCATGTTCATATTACATCCCATCACCTGTGTAGATTCTTCTACGGGTGCATCTTTCCAGCGTCTCAGATCATAGTAGCGATGGCCTTCGGCAAATAATTCGATCTGCCTTTCTCTTTTCAGGGCTTTCCTGAGGTTTTCTTTTGAAGCATAGATGCCGGCATCAAAATCCGGAACGCCGGCCCTGATGCGTATCTGGCTGAGGTATTTGCTGATCTCCTCTGCATTTCTTGCAACAGTGATATTTCCTGTGCCCTGGTAGTTGGGAATATTGTGTGAGCCGTTCAATTCGTTCAATGCTTCTGCATAGATCAGCAGGATCTCTGCATACCGGATGGCGGGTTCAATTTTAGGTACTACAAATCCACCTTCCATAAATGAGTCGAATGGGTTGTAATATTTTTTGATCCCTAATCCCGTTCTGATGTGGAAGGCAGGAGAGGAGGGTTGCTTACCGTCTGAATAGCCCCTGTAATAGAAAACCTGCTTATACCTGTCTTCCACCTTCCTGGCACTGGTGCCTTCCCACATACTGCCGTTATAAGCTACCGAAGCATAAAAGCGGGGTTCCCTGTTGGCGTACTGTAAGGATACTTTTGCGGGTAAGGGTTTATGGGAAGTATTATTTACGGTAAAACCTGTTACCCTTGGGTTAACCGGTACATTGGCACCATCATTCATGTAATAGATATCTGCCTGTTTCTGTGTGATGCCATGTGTATTCCAGCCTTTCAATGAATAAGGTACCTGGTGCAGCACCATTTGAGCAACCCCTTCTGAGCTTTGTTCCGTAACGCGTGAAAAAATGATCTCAGGATTAGCGGTGTAGGCTAAAGCGCCGTTAAACAGCTGGCTGTAGGATTGAAAAGGGTCAATATCTTTCCATCCCAAAGGGAAGGCCTTTTCTGAATAAAGGGCATTAAAAGGCGGGATAATTGTTCTGGGTTGTGTGGCACTCTGATCCTGGGCATTAAAAGGAGCGGTGAACAGCTTGTAAACATTCATGTCTATCACATCTTTCGCTGCGGCGGCAGCTTTTGCCCATTTTACTTCATCATAAGTTTGAGTGATCAGCTTGCGGCCGGTATTATCAACAAGATCTGCCATTTCCGTATTGCCATTAAAAAGCGGGCTTGCTCCATACAGGTATACCTTTGCACGTGCAGCAAGCGCTGCGCCTCTTGTTGGCCGGGCAGCCTCCCTGTTGGTATGTTGCAGCGGAAGGTCCTTTGCGGCTATGGCCAGTTCCTTTGTAATGAAATCCACGCATTCATCATAGGAATTCCTGGGTTGCGCTAAATTCTGATACTCTGTTGTGTAATCGATCCCTTCATCTGCAACAAGCGGTACCGGACCATATTTCCTTAACAGCAGCCAGTAATAGTAGGCCCTGAGAAAACGGGCCTCTGCTTTCTTTTGCAGGATCTCCTCCGGTGTCATCTCCCGGTTCTTATCGATATTGTGAATGAAGATGGAAGCCTTGCGGATACCCTGGTAGCAGGATGACCAGGACCCCTGGTCCCAGGTTTCATCGTACTCCCCGTTTTTGTACCTCCGGTATTTATCATCCCGGTCTCCAAAGAACATATCATCGGATATGAAATTGAAGGGGGTGAATCCTTTACTGGCAACATCAGCATTTTCATTGCGCAGGTGGGAGTAGGTGCTGGCCAGCCATTGGTCAGAATAATCCTTTTTAGTAAAAAGCGTGTCTGTATTCAACCGGTCTTTAAAAAAGTGGTCCATATTCAGATACTTCTTACAGGAGCTCAGGAACAGGATCCCTGCAAATGCACAGAGGAAGGAGATCCATTTATTCATTATAGTTTTGTTCATAATTTCCATTGTTTAAAAATTGATAGTAAGTCCGCCCGTAACGGTTTTGGCTAATGGATAACTCATACCGTTGCCACTGGCCAGTTCCGGATCCCAGAGCTTCAGGTGGTCCCACACCATGAGGTTTTGCCCCATGAGATAGAACCGGGCACTATTGATATGTGCCCACCTGGTGATCCGCTGGGGCACAGTATAACCCAGTTCAATATTTTTTAAACGCAGATAAGCACCATTGCGTAACCAGTAAGTGGATGGCCGGTAGTTATTGGCATTACCACCATAGCTGAGCCTGGGATATTTTGCATTGGGGTTCTCTGTGGCAGGATCGCCGGAGAGTTCTTTTTCTATCCACCTGTTGCCAGGCACGGCCACATCTGTGAGGATGTTGCCCCAGGCCCCTTCTACAAAGGGATATACGCTGGGGCCGTCAATGAAATAGGATGATTTTCCTGCTCCCTGGAAGTGCACATTGAAATCTATACCTTTCCATCTCAGGGACATGCCTACGCCGTAGATCAGGCTGGGGATCCGGGATGCACCGATCGGAACAATATCGTCATCGTTGATAAGGCCGTCCCCATTTACATCCTTGTACTTTACATCTCCCGGCTGATAGGCGCCATACATCTGTTTGGGGCTGTTCTTAATATCTTCATAATCCCTGAATAAGCCCTGCGCGATCAAACCTCTTGCCTGATTGAGCCTGAACCCCTGCGTCATTCTATAAGGCAGGTTATTCGCTTCTTCATCAAATGCAATCACCTTGTTCTTAAAATAGGTGATATTACCTCTCATGGTGATGTCAATGGCCCTGATCTTTTTGTTCACATTGAACTGCGCATCAAAGCCCTGGTTTTCCATCACGCCCACGTTTGCCCATGGTTGACTTACAATGCCCACCATGGCAGGTAAATGGGACCTTTGTTTATAGATCTTTTCTCTTTTTTCTTTAAACAGGTCGATGGTGACAGAGAATAAGTTCTTATAGAGGTTCATTTCAATACCAAGGTCCTGTTTGCGGGCTACCTCCCAGGTGAGCTGCTCAGAGGCCACCTGCTGGTAATACAAGCCGGGGAAAGCATTGGGACTGATGCTCTCGCCAAAATTATAGCCATCTCCTGCACCTATAGTACTCAGGTAAGAAAAGCGGCCGCCAAAATTGTCGTTTCCTACTTCCCCATAGGAGTAGCGAACCTTGAGGAAGTCCAGCCAGTCGTAATTATCTTTAAAGAATTTCTCTTCGGAGATATTCCAGGCAGCAGAAACGGCGGGGAAGAATCCAAACTGATGACCGGGTTTGAAATTCTCCGAACCGGTATAACCGAAGTTGAATTCAGCGAGGTAGCGGTTATCGTATCCATACATCAAACGGCCTGATACCGACTGGTTCCTGCGGGGAATACCGTTCACGATATCTGTTCCCAGGTTCACTGTCTGCCTTTGTTCGCGCTGGAAGTATTTGGCGAGCCCTTCGATCCTGTGTTTCTGAAATCCACGGCTATATCTCAGTTCCAGCTCATAAACAGAAACCCGTTCGCCGGCTGCGCTGGTTTCCTGGAACATTAATGATTCCGGGGAAATACGATGCATGATGAGGTTCCCATTCCGGTCCCTTCTTTTTTCTACATTATATTGCTCCGGCCATTTTTTTCTGCTGATATTGTTTTCGTTATTGGCGTCAAATGCAAGACGGCCGGTAGCTCTCAATCCTTTGGTGATAAAATCCAGGTTCTGATCTATCACAAAATTTGTTTCTGCTTTGTTCCGCCAGTATTCCCTGTAACCGGTTTGTGTAGCCAGTACCCAGGGATTTGTTTTATTGCCGGTACCATAGGCAGGTACAAGCCCGTTGGAATAAGATTTTGGAATGGATACGGGAGACTGACCTACCAGGGAATACCAGATATCATCTTTTAAACCGGGGTAATTTTTCTTTTCCAGGAAACCCGCAACACCAATCCGGAACAAAGTAGTTTTAGTAACATCCAGGTCCAGGTTGATCCTGTAATTCCAGCGGGAAAGGTTGGCATTGGTTTTATATTCCCTCAGGGAAGCATCTGATTTATACAATCCACCTTCGTCCACATAACTACCGGAAACATAGAACCTGGCAATGGTAGCACCGCCATTGATATTCAATGCGGCCCTGTTGATGTTTGCACCGCTTTTCAGCATTTCATCCTGCCAGTTCACATTGGGATACAGATCGGGGTCAAGCCCAAGACGCAGGATCTCCAGCTCATTGGCGGTATACACCGGTTCCTGGTTCCTTGTTATTTTGGCTTCATTGACTAAAGCGGCGTAAGCATTCCCATCTACAAATTTGGGTGTACGGGTTCGTGTACTATAGGTGTGTTCTACCTTTCCGTCTATATTTATTTTACCCGTTTTTCCTTTTTTAGTGGTGATCAGTATAACGCCGTTTGCGCCTCTTGAACCATATATGGCGGTGGCAGAAGCGTCTTTTAATACAGAGAACGATTCTATATCCTCGATATTTATTTCGTTGAAGGGACGCTCAAAACCATCTACCATTACCATGGCGGCACTGTTAGCTCCGAAGGTGGAAATACCCCTTATCCAGAATTCAGATTGGTTACTGCCCGGCTCGCCGCTACGCTGCATGGCAATTACACCTGCCACGTTACCTGCCAGTGCATTGGTAATATTAGCCCCTGCTGTTCGCAGGTCCTTGGGGTTTACGGTTGTGATGGCCCCGGTTACGGTCACCTTTTTCTGAGGCCCTGCTGCAGTGATCACCACCTGTTCCAGGGCATTGGTGTTGGCGGACTTCATCACTACATTCACCACACGGTTTTCCCGTATGGCTACCTCCGTGGTAACATAGCCTACAAAGGAGAATATCAGCGTGTGAAAAGGTTCTACAGTGATCTTGTATCTTCCTTTCTCGTCCGTCATGGTGCCAAGCCCCACTCTGTCCTTCACCACAACATTGGCGAAGGGTAAGGGAAGGTTATTTGTATCGCTTACGATACCGGTGACTTCTACTGTTTGTTGTGATAATGCCCTGGTTGAAATAGCAATGAAGATCAGGGATAGGTAAAAAATTCTCATTAGAAGACAATTAATTTATTCAACGGAGATTGTTCTGATCCTGCGGTTCTTTTGGTCTGCTACATAAAAAGTAGCGGCAGCCTCATCATAAGCGATACCCTGAGGCCTGTCGAACTGCGCCTTTCGCAAGGGGCCGTCTGCATATCCGTATTCACGGGGTCTGCCGGCAAAAGTGCTTACCACACCTTCCGGTGTTATTTTCCGGATGCAGTGGTTCATTACATCCGCCAGGTAGAAATTATTGTTCTTATCAAAGGTGCCCTGCTGGGGATGATCAAAACGGGCATCCGCTCCAACGCCATCGCGGTGAGCGTGCTGCCCTCTGCCTCCGGCAAAATGCACCGGGGCATCCAGCATGCCGGTTTCCCTGTTGTACTTGGTTCTCAGCACATAGCTTTGGTTCACTACAACGATGTAAGCAAAGTCGCCGCTGGGTGCAAACTGGATATTAAACTCCCAGTTCACATCATCTACCCGGTACATTAACCTGGAAGATTTTGTGGTACGGTCCCATTTAAACATCTCACCTTTTGCATAGGAATTGAAAAAGAAATCTCCTGTTTTAGGATTGGCATCCCCTCCGTTTGTTGTCTGGGAAAAGATGAGCGAGTTCCACCTTGTAAAGCCGGATTCAGGCGTGAGGATGGCTGTGCTCAATCCCCGCTCATCCCATTGGTCGTTGGTGACATAGAGGGTGTCAAAAGTAGGATTAAAGGCCAGTGTTCTGGGCCTGTCCAGCCCGTTCCCGGTCCTGAACAGGGTTTTTACCATGGTGCGTGCGGAATCGATAAATCTTAAGCCCCGGTATTCTTCCAGCAGGTAAAGATTTTTATGCTGATCAAAAACAAGCCAGTAAGGTTCTTCAAACTGTGCTTTCTTAATATCGCCATCCACTATCGCGGTTTTCCCGTCTTTGTCCGTAAAGCCCGCCAGCGTACCTACTACCGGGTTAAAAAGATAATTGAAGTGAGTGGTAGACGTCACTTCTTTCATGGCAGCGTCTGCACCAACTTTTACCTTTACCGGTCCCTCGCCTGCCTGGGAGGGGATCAGCACAAAAATGGTGTTGTTCTTTACCCCCACAACCGGTGCCGGTACATCATTGATAAATACCTTTACGATAGCGGGATCACTGCCAAAGTTCTCACCATAAATGATCATCTGCGTACCTACTCCTCCGCTATCAGGAGTGAACCTTTGCAGTGTCAGTGGTTTAGAGGGATCATACCTGGGAGTGGTATCAGGCTGTTTGCTCTTGGAACAGGCAAATAATAACAGGGCGCCACAGACGGCAATGGGAATGCTTCTCCGAAGCAACTTCAGGATTTTAATCATAACGTATTGTGCTTTTAATTACTCAAAGCATTTTTGATCTTTGAAATGTTACAGCAATTTTTGGACGTGGATAAGGTGGATTTTGGTAGTGATCCGGCATCTTCACAGGTATTCAGCCAATACCGGATCTTTAAAAGTAAATGTACAGGTTGCCGGAATCTGCATGCCGCTATTTCGAATCAAAAAAGATTTATATTGTATCATTCTTTCCCACGGTATGAAAAACGGGCAAAACCTGTCTTAATTTAAATTATTGATAATCAGGAGTTCCCTTTCCACCTTATGCAAAAACGTTTTATTTGCACCCTCATCATATTGTTCCTGCTTGCTGAGAGCAGTGCGCAGCCCATTTATTTCAGGCATTATGAGGTAGAGAACGGACTGTCCAATAATTCTGTGATCACCTCTTTGCAGGACAAGGATGGTTTTATGTGGTTTGGTACAGGGGATGGGTTAAACAGGTTTAATGGTTATAACTTCAAGATCTTCAGGATAGGGGAGGATAAGTCTAACAACCCGATCTTTCATTTGTACCAGGATGCCGTGGGAACATTATGGGTAGCTACACTTAAAGGCCTGTTCTATTTTAATTCGGAAACCGGGGCATTCACAAAACTGGAGCATACGAAAGGGCAGCTCGTAAGGGTCATACATGGGGATGCGCATAACAATATCTGGTTTGTTGAAGGAACTGTACTGTACAGGTATCATATCAAAACAAAACATATTGATGCTTATCAGTCACCGGCACTGCAGAATATAACCACCTTATATAAATCCTCAGATGGTACCCTGTGGCTGGGTTGTGCTAATGGCGTTCTGGCCAGGTATGATGCAGCACATAATGACTTTGTTTATTACACCTCGGATAAAGTAGTGCGCACAGCCAATACTATTGAAACAATATGCGAAGACAAAGAGAATGGATCGCTGCTGATCGGCACCTCGCAAACAGGGTTGCTCAAATTCAGTATGCGCGATCAGCAATGGAAGTCAATAGTACTGTCTCCTGCAAAGAGCGCAAGCCTGTTTGTAAGAAGCCTGCTGAAAGTGAATGATACTGATTACTGGATAGGTACAGAATCAGGACTGTACATTCTGAATAGCCGCAGCAACAGTATACAGCATATTTGCAAAGTTCCGCATGATCAATATTCCCTGACGGACAATGCTATTTATTCTATCTGTAAAGACAAGGAGGGAGGGATCTGGATCGGCACCTTTTTTGGCGGCATCAACTATTATGCACATCATGCCATCGCCTTCGAAAAGTTCTTTCCCACATCTGCTTCAAATTCCATAGAAGGGAATGTAGTACGTGAAATGGTGCAGGATAAATACGGGAAGATCTGGGTGGGTTCTGAAGATAAGGGGATTGCCGCCTTTGATCCTGAAGAAAGGAGCTTTGTTAATTATAGTAGTCCCGGCAATATACACGGGCTTTTAGCCGATAACGATCATCTCTATATCGGCACTTTCAAAGATGGCTTGTATGTTCTTGATCTGAAAACAAACAGGATCGTACGGCATTACGCGGCGTATACTAATAACGGGCTAAACAGTAACTACATCAATATCCTGTATAAAACTGCAGCCGGTGCTATTATTGTATGTACCTCCAATGGCGTGTACAACTTTGATAGAACAAGCGGGCAGTTCTATCATATACAGGGGCTGGTAAGGGAGGAGTTCTATTCAGCGATCACCCAGGACAGTAAAGGACGTATCTGGCTGGGCACACACAGCAATGGCATTTATTATATTGATGCAAGCCAAAAGGCGCGAAAATTATCTGTGCGGGTAAACGGCTATTATCCATTTGATAACAACAAGATCTTAAACTTCCTGGAGGATGGGGATGATCACCTCTGGATCTGCACGGAATCCGGCCTTTTCAGAATGAACCTCAGTAATTATGCCGTTGAAGTTTATAATACACAGTCCGGTATGCCCAGTAATATTGTTTACTGTACTGTGCAGGATGACCGTAGCAATATCTGGGCATCCACATCCATGGGCCTGGCTTATATAGATCTGAAAACCGGGCAGATAAAAACATTTAAACAAAGCGATGGATTGCTCAGTGATCAATTCAATCACCGCTCCTCCTTTAAAGATAAGGAAGGTAATATCTATTTTGGTTGCCTGAAAGGTCTTGTAAGATTTAATCCGCGCGACCTTACTACTGTTGATTATACACCTCCCATCTACCTCACACAGCTGGAGGTGTTCAATAAAGATGCTACTGTTAACTCCCGGCATCTGTTCTATGATTACCCTTTCCTGCATGAGGATAATATCCGGCTGCCCTATAATAATTCAACTTTCAGCCTTGATTTTGTAGCGCTTAGTTTTACGGCACCGGATAACATCAGGTACGCTTATATGTTGGATGGAATTGACGAAAACTGGAACTTTACAGATAAGAATAAGGTCATTCATTTTAATAATCTGTCTCCCGGGAACTACACTATTAAAGTAAGATCAACTAACAGCAGCGGTATATGGGCGTCCAACGAAACCTCTTTTAAGATAAACATCACCCCTCCGTTCTGGAAAACCGGTGTGGCCTATTTTATCTATACACTGGCCATTATTGCCATTGTTTATTTTGCAACGAAATATTATAGTAACCGCTATAAAGAAAAGCAGCTCCGCATGATGGAGATCTTTACTTTGAATAAGGAGAAGGAACTGTACCAGGCGAAAATTGATTTCTTTACCAAAGTAGCGCATGAGATAAAAACACCGCTTACGCTGATAAAAATGCCGATGAGTAAGATCCTTAAAAACGTGGAATCCATTCCCGGTATGAAACATGAGGTAATGGTGATGAATAAGAATACAGACCGGTTGCTGACCTTAACCAATCAGCTGCTGGATTTCAGGATGGTAGAATCGGGGAATTATTTTTTACACCTTAATGCCAGGAATATTGTTCCTGTTATTGAAGAGGTGCATAGCAGTTTTCAGCCAGCCATCAATAAGAAAAAACACGCCTGGGATCTGGTCATCAAAGATCCTGTACTCATTTGTAATATAGATGAGGATGGGGTAATGAAAATTGTGAGTAACCTGATAGATAATGCTATCAAGTATTGTCATTCCCGGATCACATTAACCGTTCAATCATCAGGAGAGCATGCTGTTCTGCGTATAACAAACGATGGGGACATTATTCCGGAAGAGGAAAGAGCGTATATTTTTGAACCTTTTTACAGGTCTGGTAACACCATGACTGCCGGGACCGGTATAGGGCTGTCATTGGCAAAATCCATTGCATTGCTGCATAATAGTAGTTTGGAATATAGCGTGGAAGGAGGATTAAATACTTTTACCCTGGTTATGCCTCTTTACAAAGAAGACTTCTGATAAGCTTTATCAATATACTCAGAAGGAGACATTTTAAAATACTTATAAAAATTCCGCCTGAACTGCCCTGCGGAATTGTAGCCCGCTTCTTCTGCCAGCTCATTAACCCTGTGATTGCCGGAATGGATCAGGTCAGCCGCTTTCTTTAAACGGGTGAGGTTGATGATATCGTGGGGAGACAGGTCGGATATGGATCTTATCTTCCGGTAAAGGGTGGGTTTGCTCATGTTCATGAGTACACTCAGCCGCTCCACATCCAGCTGTGTTTCATCCAGGTGAGTAAGGATGGTGTTTACGAGCCGCTCCAGGAACGCCTCATCCATTTGCGTATGGGCAATGCTGTTGATATGTACATGCGGCAGCTGGGCATAACATTGTTTGAGCTTGAGCCTGCTGGCCAGCAGGTTCTCTATCTGGGCATATAAATGATCTAAGGAAAAAGGTTTTTCTATATAGGCATCAGCTCCTGCTTTCAATCCCTGTATGCGGGCCTGTAAGGTGTTTTTTGCTGTTAGCAGGATAACGGGGATGTGGCTGAGTTCTAAGGTAAGTTTGATCTTCTCACATAATTCAAAACCATCCAGTTTTGGCATCATCACATCACTGACCACTAACTGGATCATTTCATGTTGTAAGATGGAAAAAGCCTTATCACCGTCTTTGGCAGTGAATATCTGGTAACTCTTTTCCATGTCGTGGGACAGGTATTCGAGAATATCATCGTTATCGTCAACGATGAGAATGCCGGGTTTGGTAGTTTTTAGAATTTGGCCGATCCCTTCCATGGATACAATTTAAAGAATAAAATACATCCCGGCAAGTCTGTCGTCTATCACCTTGATACCGAATAGGGAAGGTCTTCGGGTAGCAGCTTTCTTTGCTGGTCAGGGGTACTTTTCATGTCAAAAGAAAGCGTGCCGCCTGCGTTAATATCCTGGTAAGTGATAAACGTTTTGTTGTAAGGCTTGCCATTCAGCAGCGGACTGTGGGTATATACATTTTCAGCGGAATTACCATTAGCGGTAATGATGAATTTCTTTCCATTTTCCAGTTGTATCGTTATTTTGTTAAACAGCGGGCTTCCCAGTACATACTGGTTGGTGCCGGGGCATACGCTATAGAATCCAAGGGCGCTCAGCACATACCAGGAGGAGGTTTGCCCCTGGTCTTCATCGCCGGGATAGCCATCTTCAGATGCATTGTATAACCTTTTCATCACCTCCCGCACATGGAACTGTGTTTTCCAGGGCTGGCCTCCGTAGTTGTAGAGATATACCATATGCTGGATCGGCTGATTGCCATGTGCGTACTGCCCCATATCGGCCATCACCATTTCCGTCATTTCATGTATCATGCCGCCGTAAGTGCCCACTTTTACCTTGTTCGGTTCTGTGAATACAGCATCCAGTTTAGCGCAGAAAGCCTCATCTCCGCCAAGCATTTTTTTCAGGCCGCTGATATCATGGAACACAGACCATAACCAATGCCAGGCGTTACCTTCTGTATAAGGGCCTCCCCATTCCACAGGATCAAAATCCTTTAGCCAGTTTCCATGCTCATCTTTACCCCGCATAAAACCGGTAGTGCTGTCATAAACGTGGCGGTAGTTCAACATCTTTTGTTCAAAGCCCTGTTTGTATTTTTCCTGCCTGGCGGCTGTAGCCAGTGTATAGGCGCAAAAATCGTCGTAGGCATATTCCAGTGTTTTGGCAGTTGCTTCCCTGTATTTAGGGTAAGGCACGTAGCCTGACTGGTTATATTCCTTATAACCATCCCTTCCGTTTGCAGGACCCCAGGGGCCTTTGTTGTTGGCTTCATGATAATAAGCTTCCAGCGCGGCAGATGGATCAAAGGTGCGGATACCTTTAGCCCAGGCATCGGCCAGCAGCGATATGGCATGATTGCCGATCATACTGCCCTGTTCATTAGGAAAGGACCAGGAAGGCAGCCAGCCGCATTGCTCATTAGCTTTCAGCAGTGCCTGCATGTACCGTCCGTGCATTTGCGGATGGAGCAATGCATTCAATGGGAACTGTGCCCTGAATGTATCCCAGAAACCGGTATCCGTGAACATATAACCTTCATGTACGGTACCATCATAGGGACTGAAGTAATAAGGCTTCCCGTTTTTATCCAGCTCATAGAATTTTCTTGAAAATAAGCTGGCCCTGAAAAAGCAGGAGTAGAAAGTTGCTTTATCTTCTTCCGTGCCACCTTCTACCATGATCCGGGATAAATGTTCGTTCCAGATCTTTTTTGCCACTGCCTTTGTTTGTTCCAGCGTTTTGTGGTTGCCTGATTCCCTGGATAAGTTAAGTTTTGCCTGTTCTTCACTGATATAGGAGGAAGCGGTTTTAACCTGTACGGTAGCACCTTCTTTGAACTGGAGGTATACACCTGTTCCTTTCCCTTCAGCCTGCAGGTTGCCCTCCTGAATGGTACCTCTTGTATTTTCCCAGGTACCGTAACCTGTAAAGGGGGTATCAAATACAATGACAAAATAACTTTTCCATCCCCTCTTAAATCCTCTGCCATTGTTTACAAATCCCGTAACCATTTTTTGTGCGGGGTGGACCTTAACGCCACTCAGGCCGGTATAGCCATCGAGGATGATATTTCCTTTATGACCTTTTGGAAAAGAGAACCGGAGATGGGCACCCCGCTCTGTGGGTGCCATTTCCGTAACGATATCGTTGTTTAGTTTTACGCGGTAATAATAAGGCCGTGCTGTTTCGTTTTCATGCTCAAAAGCAGTGGTCCTGTCTTCTTCGGTCACTGAAAGGCCATCCATAACAGGGAAAAGCGAAAAAACAGCATAGTCATTTGACCAGGAGCTGCATTGATGCGCTTGTTGAAAGCCGCGGATGCTCTTCCTGTGATACTGGTATTTCCACCCGTCTCCATTGCTACCCGTCTGTGGTGTCCAGGTGTGCATACCAAAGGGAAGGGCAGTGGTAGGATAGGTATTCCCCCTTGTTAACTCGTGCCTGGAATTGGTGCCCTGAAGCGTATTCACATAATCTGCAAGCGCAGTTGGCTGTTGACATAGGGCGCTTCCGCCGGCTGCAAGCTGGATAGTTAAAGCTAATAGGATCTTTTGCATGGCAAACTAATATAGGCCATTATTTATTTAGTTTATCATTAAATACTTTCATGAAATAACCTCCCACCACACTTCTTGCCTGAAAGCCCACTTGTTTTCCATTGGTTGTTTCATGCCAGTCGCTGATAGGTACCCTGCTTGATGTTTCTTCAGCATATTTCTGCAGGGGGAGGATGAATTTTTCAAATTCGTTTTCTTTAGCCATCACAGCCGTCCATATGATCCAGTCACTTTTGGTATATGTTTTACGGGAATCCAGCGGGAGACCGTAGGTTTGTTGTTTTGTGAGGTAATAGCTGATCTCTTTTTCAAATACACTTTCCGGGAAGAGACGGAAGTCCAGTACTTTATCCCATACCAGGTTGTATTTCTGGCTCCAGGTATCTTTTTTGTCAAAAGTTAAGCTGAAATGATCTCCGTTGCCGGACATCTTTATCCAGTTCTGCATCATTTCTATGCTGCGGCCAAGATAATATTCTGCCGCTGCTTTATGTCCCAGTTTATCAGCGAGGAAGGCATAGCTGCGTAATGCCATGATGGCTTTGGCGGAAAGGTTTACGTTCCTTGCAAGGTGACCTGCAAAATCATCGGTGCAAAGCTGGTTGGCGGGGTCAAAACCTTCCTTATCCAGGTATTTGGCCCAGGTTGTAAGTACAGGCCAGTGTTGCTTTGCATAATCAGCATTACCTTCTGCTTTTGCGATAGCTGCTGTGAGGATCACCATATTACCTGCTTCTTCCACCGGCATATCTTCGCCGTATACCTGTCCGTTTGCCTGTGGGTATGTTCCAATATCATGCGCGGCAAAAGGTTTGGTCCATTTACCACTTTCGCTGTAATAGAAGATGCCGTTCATCATGCCCTTTTCCAGTTCCGGATTGTATGCGAGGTATAAAGGCGCAGAAGGATAGGTGAGGTCAACGGTACCGATGCATCCGTTACTGAAATTCTCTTTGGATAAGAATAGCAGCTCTTTCTGAGGACTTTCTACCAATCCATGCGCGGCGATACTTTGACGGTAAACCAGTTCGCAGAGTTTAGCATAAGCTTCTCCTCCGGCTTTTCTGGCATCTGTATAGATCGTATCCTGGAATGATTTTGTTTTTTTGATGACGGTGTTGTAGTTGGTTGCGGCTGTATTCATTAAAGCGCTGAAATTTCCCTTGCCGTTCTTATTCCACCAGGGGCGCAGGTTTGTACCGAAGTATTGGATAGCATATACTTCGTCATAACCCAGCAGCATAAATTTCTCTACTGGTTGACTGCCCACCTCTCCAAAGGAAACAACAGTGTTGAGGCTTAAACGTTTTCCGGCTTTTTCGGTTGGACCCTGGTATTTGTTATGTAAGAACTGGCTGATACCGGTTTTCTCATCAGCTGAGATGTATTGCCGGGAATAATCTTTTGATGCACCCACATAAAAGTATCCCCAGTCTATGCGCCTGTCGTCTCCCTTTTTCATTAATATGGGTTGCTCAACTGTTCCTGTTTGCAGCAGTTTTACATTACCTGTGGCACTTGATCTTGCAGTTACCTGCTGCGTAGGCTGATCTACTGCGATGTCAGTGCTGGCTGTTAAGAGAACGGACACCTGGTGTTTATTGCCATCGTTGGATTTTACCTGGTAGGTGATATAAGATATGGGAGTGGCTAACAAAGTGAGGTCTTTTATCAGCAGGGGAGAGGTGAAGGTCAACTCCAGATCTACCTTTCCGCAGCTGAAAAGATACTTTGTTGCCATGGCTTTTATATCAACATCCTTTTGATCTGCTGCTTTGATCATTTTGCTCTCTGCACTTTCTATCTTCCTTACAATGCCTGCGTCCAGGAAACGGCCACCGGCAGTATTGCGTACGTGGAATGCGAGTACGTTTTTGCCTGTTTTCAGGTTAGCTTTCAGTTGTTCCTGCAGGTCAAGGTGGGTATAGTTATTTACCCAGCCTTCTTTATGATAGATCGCTTTACCGTTTAGGTAGATATCGATATTATCGTCGTGATTGATCCGGAGGAAGAGGTTGTTGAAGTTGTTATCGTTCAGGACAAAGGTCCTTCTTACCCAGAGATCATTTGTATTCCAGTAGGTCTTTGCCGTTCTTCTGTCATCTGAAAATGGTGCGCCGCCTGTTTTCCATGCTGCATCATTGAATCCGGGTTCCTGCCAGCCTTGTTCCGGTTTGCTGATTGTATAGGCTACCTCGTAAGGTGTTTCATCTGCTGTGGGCAGTACCGTTGCAAATTCATCGGTTTCTTTTCCGAGGAAGCGGTACCAGGTATCATCTACTTTAATAATGCCGAGCAGGGAGTGGTCTGCTCCGGTCCAGTGTTTGGTAACAGATGCATTCAGCTGATCTGTATTGCTCCAGATGCTGAAGTAAGGAGTATGTGTTATAAGCGGATAGCTGGGTGCTTTTTGTTCCTGTGCAAAAGAAAGCACAGATGAAAGGAAACCACACACGAGAATAATAGCCATTCTGAATCGACGAGCCAACATTTTTGTTCAGTTTTTAATGATTACAAGACGAAGGGCGAATTTCTAAAAAAAAGGGCGTAGAGAGGTAGTCAAAACGTTTCAATATCTGGTCAAATTGCGTCATTTTGAGCTTTTTTCGTAATGTATTTGGCATGGAAGGGCAGAGGTGTTAAGAAAAAAATGGCTTTTTTCACTGCAATATTACTGCAGTGGCGTTTCTTAATTTGAACAAACGTAAAAGATACACATATAGGGAACCCGGAGGATGTACGAATATTAATTGTTGCCGCAGATGAGCGCGGTCTTATTGCAAATTCCACTTTATGAATAAACAGCATCAACTTGTCTTTGAAGACATTGTGCGACGCTGGCTGCGAAGCCTTGGCATTAAAACGCACAGGCAGTTCATTGCCAGAGAGTTGCAAACCCATCCTGATTATCCTACACTGGCCTCACTCACGGACCTTTTAGACAGGGGCGGCATGCGATACTGCGCTACGGAAAGCGAAAGAGCCAGTATCATGGATTTCAACTATCCGCTGCTGGCGCATGTGAACCAGGGAGGCAACGATTACCTGGTGCAGGTAGATAAGCCCGCGGCATTCGAATCCGATGAAAAGCTCCGCAATAACTGGAGTGGCATCGTGGTATTTGCAGAAGAAAAGGCGCAGTGGGAAGTACCGGAAAATACGAAACTGCTGCAGCGGCAACATGCTTTTACCGCTATGGGCATCATCGCCGGCTTGCTGGTACTGGCGGCTGTGGGTTCAGCTTTTAACTTCAGCCTGGGGTTGGCATCATTAACATGGGGCATCCTGGCATTGGCCGGCCTTACCTTCGGCATATTTACCATTACAACAGAGCTGGGCATGCAGATAGGTATTGTGAACGAAGTGTGCAACTCCATCGGTGGGCGGGCGGGGTGTAAAGCGGTACTCAGAAGTAAGCTCGCCAAAGTGTATGGTAGCATTACGGTAGCCGATCTCGCACTTTCCTATTTCCTGGCGCAGTTTGTGTTTTTTGTGGCTGCCGCCTGGTATCCTGCTCTCATGGCCATGCTAATGGTGATAGCAATGCCGCTCATACTGGTAGCGGGTGCGAGCCTGATCATACAGAAATTCAGATTGAAGAGATGGTGTGCCCTCTGCCTGGTTATCGTAGGAGTACTCTGCCTGCAAAGCGTTCTGGCCTTTGCTTTTTTCAGCGATGCTTTTTCCCTGCTTCAACCCCTTACCATCGGATATTTCTTCATGGTGCAAGGCCTGTTTTGCCTTGCCCTTCAGCCGGTCAAAGCATACCTGAAAGACAGTACGGAGAAAGATAATCATGCGCAGGACCTGCTCCAATGGAAACGCGATCCCTTGCTTTTCATTGCCCAGTGGGAACGTATGCAACAGGTAAATACTGCCACAATGCCACATGAGCTGCACTTCGGTAATCCTGATGCGGCACTGGAATTAGTGGTAGCCTGCAACCCTTTCTGCGGGCCCTGCCAGTATGCACATGCGGTGCTTGATGAGATCTGTGAAACCTACAAAGATCAGCTATCTGTGAAAGTGCGCTTCCTGAGCATGGAAGACCGCGCAGAGAACATTACCGAAGCCGTTACGGCCATTTTTCAGTGTGCGCGTGGTTTGCAGTCGCAGGAAGAGGTGGCGCATATGCTATCCGATTGGTTCAGATATATGAACCTGGACAAATGGCGGAAGCGCTGGCAATACAATACTTCGCTGGATGTAAAAGACCAGCTGGTGGCACATCGCAGGTGGATGAACGAGGTCGGCCTCAAGGGTACGCCTACTTTCTATATCAACGGCCGCAGAATGCCGAAGCGTTATGTACTGAAAGACCTCATGCACCTGGTGCCCATTCTTGCGGCTTCAGAGATAGCCCTGCAGCCGCAGGACAATTTGTAACCTGTAACTCCGCATTTATTCGCGCATGCAGACCCTGCGCTGTATGCGCTCATGATATTGGTTATTAAACAAGCCAATTTACACGTATGAAAACGCATCTTTTCAGAACACTCAGCAGAAACAGCCTTCGCGCTGTAAATGGTGGCAGGACCCAACTTAGTGCTTCATGTGGCGACTTCCGTTGCATCGCCGACATTGACTTTGTTGAATGCGCATTGTCAGGGCCTGTTTGCAGTTGCATGATGGATACCTGGTGTAACTTTGAATGATTTGAAACAGCCTGCGTCACCTCCCTGGTGGCGCAGGTTTTTTTAAGTGTGATCGTATCATTGTGGTTTGAAACAATAGTTAGCCCTTTTTACCCTGGTAAAGGTGGTTAAAACGTCTCAATATTTTGTCGAGGTGATTCATTTTGGGGTTCTGTCTCCGTGGGGCCGGGAAACTATTTTATATTTAGTTACAACCCTGGCACTTCTGATTCCACGATCATAAACCCAAAAGTAAACCCAATGAAAAAACAACTATCCACACTGATCATCGCATTAGTTTTTGCAGGATGCGCAGAGAAAGAAACCACACCGGCAGCAGTTTTACCTCCTGGTACTTTAAGAGGTAATGTCAGCCTGCTAAGCGCCATCGGCCTGATGAGCGGGAACCCGGTCCTGCCGGTTGCAACGGCCGATCCTGATATTATTTACGCTAATGGCAGGTATTACATTTACCCCACTGCCAGCGGGCCGAACGCCAGCCAGTTCCATGCCTATTCCTCCACAGATCTGCTGAACTGGACGGATGAAGGTATTGTGCTGGACCTCGCAAATGTAAGCTGGGCACATACGGATGGATGGGCGCCTGCCATAGTAGCACGTAACGGAAATTATTACTTTTATTTTACTGCCGCCAAGAAAGTAGGTGTGGCTGTGAGTACCAGCCCTACCGGCCCTTTTGTGGACAAAGGCAGTGCATTGGCAACGGGTGATGGTACGGATCCCATAGACCCGATGGTATTCATAGATGACGATGGGCAGGCTTACATGTATTGGGGCAATACTACCATGAACATCCAGCGGCTGAATAACGATATGATCTCGCTGACAGGTACGCGGGGGCATAATAAGCCATCTAACTATTTTGAAGCGCCCTACGTGATCAAACGGAACAGTATCTATTACCTGATGTACTCTATCAATCATTTCGGCAATGATGATTACCATGTGGAATATGCCACTTCATCGAATCCAATGGGGCCCTGGACTTACAAAGGACGGATCACTTCTCCGCGGGGCGCTATAAAAGGGCCGGGGCATAATGCGGTGATCCGGAAACCTGGTTGCAGTGATGAGTATTTTTTTGTGTATCACCGGCGTACGAGCACCAACATACATGAACGCCAGGTAGCGATCGACAGGATGTTCTTTGATGCGGCGGGCAATATTGTGCCGGTGAGTATCACTAACTCTGGTGTGGTACAATCGGCAGGCGGAACGCCTTGTTATTCGCCTAATCCCATCGCAAACGGTCAGTATGCGATCAGGTCGAAGTTGAATACCACTTCGGGGGCCGGCCTGTACGTTGATATTGCAGGATGTGCTACCGGGAATGCTGATGTAAGGACCTGGACGCGTACTACCTGCAACGGGCAGAAGTGGAACCTTACGTACCAGGGGAATGGTTTTTATAAGATCATATCAGAACTGCCTACTCATAAGGCATTAGATCTTGATGCCTGCGGGATAGACCGTGGCGCCAATATCCAGGTATGGGATGTTTTCGCGAACGATTGTCAGCAATGGCGTATTGAACCTGCGGGAGGTGGCTGGTACCGCATTATGTCCAAATCAAGTAATAATGTGCTGGATATTGCGGACGGAAGTGTAACGCCGGGTGCGGATATCCGGTCCTGGAACTGGAATGGTTCGGATGCGCAGCTGTGGAAATTTGAGGCGCCGTGATAACGTAATAAAGAGTAGCACCCCGCAGCTCAATTGAGCTGCGGGTATTTTTAATATACGATTTGTCCTTTATTGATCAGGGACCTTACAGGTGAAATCCTTGCAACTGCTTCTGCAGAACAGCTGGCCTCTATCAGCACCAGGTCTGCAGCATCGCCTGCTTTAGGCCATAACTGCAGGCCTTTATCATCAAGCGGGAGTACATTTCCGGTAGCCAGCTTCAGGCTTCTGGATAGCAGGAACTCGGTGGAGTAGCCATATAACTGTGCCATTGTATGGGCTTTTTCCAATACGCTTCCTGATCCGAATGTGCTCCAGTGATCGATAATACTGTCGTTTCCGGTCATCACATTTACATTGTGCTTATAGAGTGTGGGGATAGGCATAATAAGCCCCCCGAATGGAATGGTAGAAACAATACCTATACCTGCGGCACCCAATTGTTCCGCTATCTCTTCCTGTTTTATTTTATCGATCTTTCCCAATACAAAACAATGGCTTAAGAATGTTTTGTGCTGAAGCGCGGGGTTTTCATTTACTTTTTTAATCAGGTATTCTACTGTTTTTAATCCGGACTCTCCGGATTCATGCAGGTGGATATCGATCCCTTTATTGTTGTCCAGTGCCAGTTGTACAGTGAAATCTATTGTTTTTTCTATGGCACCGTCGATAGTGTAGGGATCAAGGCCTCCGATGAAATCGATGTTCATCTTTGCTGCTTCCTTTAAATAGGGAACGGAATCGGTATAGAATACGCCATGCTGTGGGAAAGCTACCAGTTCCGCACCAAAGGAGTTCTTCCTGTTTTCCAGTGCTTTGAGAAGGTTGCTGAGCGATTGCAGTTTTGAAGTAGGTTCAATATTAACATGGCTTCTGGCAAAGTTGGTACCTTTGGACTGCAGTAGCTCAATCAGCTTTTCTGCGCGGTCTGTGGAGGTTTTCAGCATCTCCGGAAGGATCTTCTGTTCCAGGGCAATCATACCCTTAACACCTCCCGGACCTCTTCTGGTAGCCTGCCAGGGCCCGCCATAGAATGTTTTATCGAGGTGAATATGCATGTCCTTAAATGCAGGAAGCATTAGCCAGCCTTTCGCATCAATAGCTCCCGGGGCATTGGGTTTATTAGCGGAAATACTTTTAATCTTTCCGTCTTTTATTGCTACGCAGAATAACCCGGTTTTTGTACGGGATACTTCTCCTTCTTCATATTCAAACCCTGTTTCAAGCCGTACGTTCTTTAACAGGTAGCTTTTTCCGTCGTTGGTTTCTGTTTCGGCAGCGGCCATTAAGCCTGAAGCAAGCGTTACTCCTGCCAGCCCCAATCCGGACATTCTTATAAATTCTTTGCGGGATAATTCGGTTTTCTTCATACTCCCATCATTTTTTACAAAAATAACTTTCATGGCTGGTTATCCCGTGAAGGATTTATGCTATGCCTTGAAAGATTTATTAATTTGCCGGTATGAAGCTTTTTGACGAAACAGGCTATATCCCCGTCTTAGGGATCCATGAATTCCGGAAAGGCCAGCTGGCAGGGAGGGAGGAATTCCTCTTCAACGAGCTGCATGGTGAACGGCATATCGACAAGCCGCATAAGCATGATTTTTTTATCATTAACCTGTTTGAATCAGCAAAAGGGGTTCATAATATCGACTTTCACAATTACCCGATCGGGAATAAACAAATTCATGTGCTGTTTCCCGGGCAGGTGCATACCTGGAGCATCCGACCTGGTACAACGGGTTACCAGCTGATGATACAGCAGCATTTTTTCGAACGCTTTGCATCATTTTTCCGTTTCTCGTTTTCGAATTATATCAATCATCCGGTGATTCCGCTGACCAGCGATAATTTCAAATTGCTGAAGTATGAATTTGATGCTATCAGGGATGAGCTGAATTCGCCGGACTCCGTGCAGGAAGTGATCAGCGCAAGGGCTGCTGTAATTGCTGCGATCGTGAGTAAGGAAGCAGAGAAGATCTTTACAGACCTGAAAGTATTCCAGTCGCATCCCCGGCTGGCGGAGTTCAGTTTGTTGATTGATAAATTTTACAAGCAGGAGAAACTGGTTAGTTTCTATGCTTCAAAGCTGCACATCACTGCCAACTATCTGAATATCCTTTGTAAGAAACACCTCTATGTACCGGCCACGAAATTGATCCAGCAACGTGTGCTGTTAGAGGCAAAACGGTTGCTTCAGACAACGGAGCTCTCTGTCAAGGAAATTGCATTTGAGCTGGGCTTTGTTGATCATGCGTATTTTTCGAATTTTTTTAAAGCTCAGGCGGGTATTACGCCAACGCAGTTCAGGGAGGGGTAGGGGGAAATGAAAAAGCCCGCACTAAGTGCAGTCTTTTAATTTTAGTGCTCGTATTTTGTGCCCGGGACGGGGATCGAACCCGCAAGCCTTTCGGCAGCAGTTCGGTAAATAAAAAGCCTGGGATATTTTTTTAAGGATTTAAGTCGTTTCATTCTGTTCGCAAGCCCTTCATCGGATTGGCCTTTGCTGCTTTAATCGCCTGGTAAGATATAGTAAGCATCGCAACCAGTAAAACAATTGTTGCCGCCAGGGCAAACATCCACCAGCTTAAGCTAACACGGTAAGGATAATTTTGCAACCATCCGGACATCATCCACCACCCAAACGGTGATGCAATAACAACGGCTACGGCTATAAGCTTTAGAAAATCACCACAAAAATTTTCTGCGATAGCAGCAACAGAAGCTCCCAATACCTTTTTTATGGCAATGTCTTTGGTGTGATTATGAATAGAAAGCGTTGCCAGCCCGAACAGTCCAATACAAGAAATAATAATGGTGAGGATAGCGCTAAAAGTGACGATGCGTTTCCACCGGGCTTCTTTTTCATATTGTACAGCATTTTGTGCATCCTTAAAACTGTATTCGTAAGGCTGGTATGGGAAAAAGACCTTAAAGGCGCTTTCAATATAATGCAGTGTTTGCGATATATTCCCTTGCTTTATTTTTATGAACATAGTGCCGAATGAATATAAAGTATCCGTGGTAAAGAGCTGGGGGCCTATTTTTTCGGCAAGAGAGGTGTAATGATAATCTTTTATCATGCCAATAACTGTATATTTCCTGCCCATGTAAAAAAAGTCAATCTGCTTACCTACAACATCATCCCAGCCTGCTGCCCTGGTAAACGATTGATTAACAATCACCGATGCAGTCTTATCTGTAGCAAGATTTTTTGAAAAATTCCTGCCTTTTATAATAGGTATTTGGAAAAGTGGGAAATAATTTTCATCGATATAGTTGAAATCAAACGTTATTTTATTACCGCCATTGATATGTGCGGTTGCTTCCCGGCTCCCGCCCTGGTTAGCAGTAACGCTCTCTATGGAGCTGTTCTTAAGCAGTTCATTGGTGAAAGCATCTAATTGTTGCTTGCTGATTTCTCCGCCAGGTTTTAAGATATCGCCATTGCTAACACTCACCGTTACCAGATTTTTATCATTATAACCAAGATCAAAATGCATAAGATGATTAACCTGGGTATAAATAATTGTTGTGGCAACAATGAGAAAAGTGGCGAGCGTAAATTGGAATACTACCAGGCCCTTTGATAAGTAATTTTTCCTTCCCGGCCTGAGCTTTCCATACAACGTTTGTACAGGATTAAAGCCGGATAAAACCAGGGCAGGGTAAAAGCCAGCCAGCAAGCCCGTTAACAGCAGCAATGTAATATATCCTGCAACCAGCTTTATATCGAATAAATGCGAAAAGGACAACGCCTTATTAGCTAATGTATTAAAAAATGGAAGGGTAAACAATACTAAAACGACCGCAACCACAAAAGCTATAGTGCTTAAAATAAACGACTCTCCTAAAAATTGAATGATTAATTGTTTTCTTTGTCCGCCCAGTACTTTACGAACACCTATTTCTTTTGCCCTCCTTAAAGAGTGCCCAATTGTGAGGTTAATAAAATTAACGCAAGCAATAAGCAGTATAAACAATGCAATACCTGTGAGAATATAAGAATACAGGGGATCGCTTGCATCTTCGAGTCCCCTGCCTGGCGGATATTCAGTGCTCAAATGCATTTCGGCCAATGGTTGCAGGCCAAAATTTATAGTCCTTTCAGCATCATACTTTTGGGCCGTTTCTTTTAGCTGGTCACTCGCCTCAGCATTAAATACACTTGCAAATTTGGCCTCTACCGCTTCTATATTTGCAGACGGTTTTAAGACAACAAAAGTTTTAAGGAAGAAATTAGCCCATTGATTATTATTCCATATTGACGAGTCTGATTTTATGGGTACCAGCATTTTGATCTTAAGAGAAGAATTTTGAGGCGATCTTTTTGCTATAGCCGAAACTACAAAAGGTTCGAATTTTTTCCCGGTATTCAGTTCAATCGTTTCGCCAACCACTTCTTTTTTGTGAAAAAACTTTTCGGCAATTTCTTCGGACAGCACAACAGTACGCGTACCGGCAAGCGCTGTTTGTGGATTACCAGCTATAAGCGGAAATGAAAAAACAGAGAAAAAGTTATCATCCACATACAAAGCATCCTGATCAAAAACATCATTTTGATGTTTTATGGTAAAAGAAGTGTTTTTCACCCGTACAAACGCTTCAATCTCCGGGATGGCTTGTTTAAAAACGGGGCCGGGCATCATTGATGTACTACCGGTTTTGTTAACATTGCCTCCTGAATTGGTAATAGTGGCCGTAATACGATAAATATTATTTTTATGAACCCGGTCATAGCTAAGTTCATCTTTCGTATATAAAATGATTAACATGCAGCAAGCAAGCCCAATGCTTAGGCCCACAATATTGATTATAGAAAAAAGAGGCGTGCGTCTTAAATTTCGAACAGCTGCTTTAAAATAGTTTCGAAACATAATTTTACCGGTTAATTAAAAAAACGGTCTTACCTGTGAAATAAAGACGCCGTGTTGGATGAAAGGTTGCACTAATCTGTGGAATTGTATGATAAGATCTTAATTTTTACCTGATGTCTCTCCATTCCGTTCACAGTGATTTGTCGATAGGATTGATTTTTTGTTCCGCGTTTGAAAAATTCTTTTTCAAACGTTATAATATTTCCTTAAAGGACGAAAACAATTGACTAATAGAACTAATAACCAGGACTGGTAAGGGTGGGGAGGACCAAAAAAAGAAAAGGCCGGAGATTTCTCCGACCTTTTCGCTAGTGTGCCCAGAACTGGATTCGAACCAGCACATCCTTGCGGACGCTGCGACCTGAACACAGTGCGTCTACCAATTTCGCCATCTGGGCATCTTCAGGGAGTGCAAAAGTAAGGAGTTTCAGCATATTTCCAAAACTCCTTACAAATAAAATTAAATTCTATACAGCAATATTGAATTCACGCAGCGTGTCGTTCAGGCTGGTCTTCAGGTCTGTACTGGCTTTCCGCTGACCAATGATCAACGCGCAGGACACCTGGTATTCTCCCGCAGGGAATTTCTTGGTGTAAGTACCGGGGATCACTACGCTTCTGGCAGGTACACGGCCTTTGTATTCGATCGGCTCGGGGCCGCTTACATCAATGATCTTGGTGGATTGCGTTAAAACAACGTTAGCTCCCAGTACCGCTTCTTTTTCTACATGTACACCTTCCACAACAATACAACGGGAACCTATGAAAGCACCATCTTCGATAATTACCGGAGAAGCCTGTAATGGTTCCAGTACACCACCGATACCCACACCACCACTCAGGTGAACGTGTTTGCCGATCTGTGCGCAGGAGCCTACTGTAGCCCAGGTATCCACCATGGTACCTTCGTCAACGTATGCGCCGATGTTTACATATGAAGGCATCAGGATAGCGCCTTTGGCAATGAATGCACCATAACGGGCCACTGCATGCGGTACTACGCGAACACCCAGCTCTTTATAATTGGTTTTGAGCTTCATTTTATCATGGAACTCAAAAGGAGGTAAGCTCATGGTTTCCATGGGCTGAATGGAGAAATACATCAGGATAGCCTGTTTCACCCATTCGTTTACTTTCCAGCCATTTTCTACGGGTTCTGCTACGCGTAACTTTCCTTTATCTACTGCTTCAATCACTGCTTTCACGGCATCGGAATATTGTCTTTCTTGTAACAGGCCACGATCGTTCCAGGCAGTCTGTATTAGTTGCTGTGTATCCATTGTCTAAAAAAATATTTCCGCAAAAATAGTAATCATTCTCTTCTTTCCGCCTGGTTTAATAATACGGCGGCCAGATGTTGGGAAATAGCGTTGTCGCATAGCTTGTCCAGCCAGAAGTATTCCCCGGCGGCATTGACTTCCAGGAAATAATACTTCCCTTCCGGTGTAAGGATCAGGTCTATGGCTCCGTAGTTCAGGCCATAGGTGTCCATGAAGGCCAACAGGGCTTTGGATATGTCTACCGGCAGCACATAGGGCTGCCATTCATCTGCCAACGCAGCGCCTTCTTTCCGCCAGTCCACCAGTTGCCGGGAGTCGATAGAAAAAGGGAAGATCCTGCGGCCAACGATGGTTACGCGGAGTTCCAGGGCTTTCTCCAGTTTTTCCTGGAATACCATAGGGCAATACCGTAATTCATTCAGTTGATCCAGGTGAGTGGCAGTGACCTCATTGGTGAATACCACATGTTCCTGGCCATCCCGGTAAATGGCAAAGGCGCTCTGCATTTTGGCGATCACGGGTTTATTGGTGCCGGCCAGGAAAGCTTTTAGCTGTGCGGGGGAATTGGTGATGCAGGTAGCTGGCACTTCCAGCCCGCAATCCCTGGCAATGCGCAGTTGTTCTTCCTTACTGTCCAGGCGGCGGTATACGCTGTATCTTTCAATCTGGAAACACTTTAATCCTTCCAGCATCCCGAATAGCGTACGGCGCAGCTCGCCCAGGGTGGAAGAGAGGTATTCCTTTTCCAGCAGGGTTTCCAGCCCTTTGCCAATATGGTAACTGCGCCGGTACCAGACGGCGGTGATATCATCCAGCGTATAAGTGCCTTCTGTTGTTTCCAGCAGGCCCTGCCATTGCCCGTTGATAATGGAAGAGCTGAGCCTGCTTTCAACCGGGTAGCGGTCTGCATCAAAACGTACACAGCTGCCGCCGAGCCGGCGGATTTGCTGTATAACGGTATCTACTGCGTAATTATCTTCGGAATGGGTGATAATAAGGACTTTACCGTTATTCATTGGTGATCCGGTTAACTAATTTCTCTGCAATGGTTTCGGCGATAGGGAAGCCCAGGTATTTTTCCAGCATGCCCCATTCTCCCTGTGGGTTCACTTCCAGGAAAACGTATTTGCCGTCGGGTTGTACGATCATGTCTATGGCACCAAAGGGGAGGTTCAGCAGGCGCATCATGGCATCTATCTTTTCTGCTGTTTCAGGAGGGAGCTGATAAGGTTCCCATTGAATGATGGTGGTGCTGTTCGTTCGCCAGTCCGTAGATTCGGGGGCTTTCAGGCTGCCGGTAAAGATCTCGCCGTCTATATAGGCAACGCGTAATTCCCTTTCCTTTGGAATGTATTCCTGCAGGATCATCGGGCAGGCGGCCAGGGATTCCAGCATGGGTACATCTTCTTTACGCAGGCGGGTAGTGGGGAAGAAGTCGCCCGCGCCATCCATGGTCTTGGAAAGGGCACCGTGCAGTTTAACCACTACATCTCCGTTGTTGGCATCATAGAATTTGATGGCATCTTCTGCATGATTGCTGATGAGGGTTTGCGGAACATGCAAACCTGCAGCCTGTGCGGCGGATAATTGTATGAGCTTATTATTGCCAATGCCATGGTCTATATGCATGGGATTGATCCATGGCACATCCAGTGCATCGAGGAAAATATGAAGGGAGGTATTGTATTCTTTGATGAATGCAGGAACATAGGCAGGGTCCAGGGAAGGAGGCACCTGCAGTTTCCAGAGTTTTCTGTACCATACGGCACTGACATCGCTGGCATTCAGCGTTTGTTTTCCGTGCTGCAGCTGGTATTGCGGCCCTTCCGGGGTGAGCCGGTACCGGAGCCGGTAACGGGTGCCAAATTCATCAGAGTTGAAGCGGAAGCTGGGATATCCAAGCTGTTGCAGGCGTTGTTGTACTAACTCTATCGTGTAGGTGTCCTGTGAATGAGTGATGCAAAGAATCATGAATGTTCAGATAAAAAAACAAGCAATAGCTACTGCCATTGCTTGCAATGATCGTTGAATGTTAGATGAACTATAACAGCCACCATTCCTCATCCCCATCTGAAGGGTATTTGAGGGTCTGATCGGGAGCATCTGATAATTTGCTCGTCCAGTTACTTTCTTTTTCCTGGCGTTTTTCAGTTTGCTGAGCTTCCAGGAATTGTGCAAAGAATGGTTTCATTACTTGTTCATTGGGTTTCATACTTGATTGTTTTTTGTTGATGTTACAAGATGATACAATAACTAATGGATATGTTGTTTAATGGGAGTAAATGTCTTTATAAGCCTGATTTTCCAACCTGATATGATTCTCGAAAAGCGGACAATTAAATTAATCATTTTTGAGGAATTAAACAAATCTAATTCTCTGATCTGGCGATTAATACAGCAACATTAAATGTGAATTCAACGCTCATGCAGGAACGCTTGTAAAAACTGATAGCTTTTTAACCGATCGCATTTATTTTGTTATTTTACCGCCTGAATTAAATGTAACGCAACTTGAACATTGGTTTCGACGCTAAGCGGGCTTTTCAGAATCGTACGGGTTTGGGCAATTACAGCCGTACCCTCATACGCTCCCTGGGGGAATATTATCCGCAGAACAACTATTTTCTTTTTGCCCCTAAAGAGCAACCGCTGTTCCAGCCATCTTCCGGTATGCAAACCATCGTTCCGCAACGGGCGCATCACAGATGGTTAAAGTCCGTATGGAGAAGCCGCTGGGTGATCCAGGACCTGATCGATAAGGAGATAGACCTTTATCACGGTCTTAGCGCAGAACTGCCCTTTGGCATCAGCAACAGCGGGGTGCAAAGTGTAGTGACCATACACGACCTTATCTTTGAACGCTACCCGGAACAATACAATCCCATTGATGTGTACACCTACCGCAAAAAGGCCCGGTACGCCTGTAAACATGCGGATAAGGTGATTGCCATCAGTGAACAGACCAAACAGGACCTTATACAATACTACCATACGCCGGAGAACAGGATTAAAGTTTGTTATCAAAGCTGCGATCCCTCTTTTGAAGAACAGTGTACAAAAGAGCAGATCAACAGTATGCTGGCGGCTTATCAACTGCCATCTGCTTATTTCCTCTATGTAGGTTCCGTAATAGAACGCAAGAACCTGCTGGGCATCGTAAAAGCCATGCGCCTGCTGAAAGGTAAGATAGACCTGCCTTTGGTGGTTTTGGGCGATGGGGGTAAATATAAAGAGGAGGTGAAGGCATTCCTGCAGAAAGAAGGTATGGAAAAACAGGTGATCTGGCTGAATGAGCGCGTTAAATTCTCTTTTAAAGACCTGCCGGCCCTGTACCAGGGCGCAACGGCACTGATATATCCTTCCATCTTTGAAGGCTTTGGTATCCCCATCCTGGAAGCACTCTGGAGCCGTACACCGGTAGTCACTTCCAATGTTTCCTGCTTCCGGGAAACAGGAGGTGATGCGGCGCTGTACATAGATCCTTTCCTGCCTGCATCTATTGCAGAAGGTATGGAAAGGGTGGCGATTGATCGTACCTTTGCAGCTGGTATGCAGGAAAGAGGTATAGAACATGCGCAGCATTTCACTGTAGATAAATGTGCCGCCGCCGTGATGGAGGTATACCAGTCTTAAACTTACAACGTACATGATAACTGAATTCGAAGAAGATCTCGTGCAAAGTCTCAGTACCCTTCGCTCCGGGGGCATCATCCTTTACCCTACGGATACTATCTGGGGCCTCGGTTGCGATGCAACAGACGAAGCAGCCGTAAAGCGCATTTTTGATCTTAAGCAGCGGAGTGAATCCAAAAGCCTGGTAATACTGGTGGCAGATGTACGGGACCTTGTTAAATACCTGTCACAACCACCACCGGATATTGCAGATACCATTGCGGCCTTCGACCGGCCTACCACAGTGATCTATGAAGGGGCGCTGCACCTGGCGCCCAATGTGATCGCGGAAGATGGTACGGTGGCCATCCGCGTGGTAAAAGAGCCATTTTGCCGCCACCTGATCAAAAGGTTCAGAAAACCGATCGTTTCCACCTCCGCCAATATCAGCGGCGCTCCTTCTCCCGCTACTTTCCTGGATGTAACGGATGAGATCAGGCAAGGGGTAGACTATACCGTAGTTCACCGGCAGCACGAGATAGCCATCCGCCAGCCCTCGCGGATCGTGCGTATTCAGCCTGATGGAAAACTGGAAATACTGAGAAATTGACCTTTGGGCCGGAGGAATAAATCTGAATTGAGTACTTTTGCGCCTTAAACCAGTAGATAGTATATGCAGATTCCCTGTACAACACGGGAAAAGGAGTTATTCGATCGCGTGGCATTAGCGGCACGCCAGCTTGGCGTTCCCTGTTACCTCATTGGCGGCTTTGTGAGAGATAAACTGCTGAACAGGAACACGAAAGATATGGATATCGTTTGTGTGGGAGATGGTATTGCACTCGCACATAAAGTGGCAGCTTTGCTGGACCCTTCACCTAAAGTGAACTTTTTTAAAACATATGGTACGGCCCAGATCCGTCATAAGGACCTGGAGATAGAATTTGTGGGGGCCCGTAAGGAAAGTTACCGCCAGCATTCCCGTAATCCTGAAGTGGAGCCGGGAAGCCTGGAAGATGATCAGCTCCGCCGGGATTTTACTATTAACGCATTGGCTATCAGTTTAAATGAAGCCGATTTCGGGGCCTTGCTGGACCCTTTCAACGGACGGAAGGATATGGCAGATAAACTGATCCGTACGCCGCTGGATCCTGCGCAGACCTTCAGCGACGACCCTTTACGGATGATGCGGGCCATTCGTTTTGCCTCCCAGCTGCATTTCACCATTGTGCCTGAAACATTGCAGGCCATCCGGGAGAATGCGGACAGGATTAAGATCATCACCCAGGAGCGGATCACGGATGAATTGAATAAGATCATGTTATCGTCTAAACCTTCCGTTGGTTTGGACCTTTTATATCAAACCGGCCTGTTAAAGATCATTTTCCCCCAGATGGTAGATCTGGCGGGTGTAGAAATGCAGGAAGGGAAGGGGCACAAGGATAATTTTTATCATACGCTCCAGGTAATAGACAATATTTCCCGGAATACGAAGGACCTCTGGTTACGTTGGGCAGCATTATTGCATGATATTGGTAAACCCGCTACCAAAAGGTTTGAAGAAGGTCATGGCTGGACGTTCCATGGGCACGATGCCGTAGGTGGTAAAATGGTGCCGCGTATCTTTGCCCGGCTCAAATTACCGCAGCACGATAAAATGAAGTTTGTAAGGAAGCTGGTGGAGTTGCATCTGCGCCCGATCAGCCTTACAAAGGAGAATATAACAGATTCGGCTATACGGCGCCTGCTGTTTGATGCGGGAGATGATCTGGAAGCGCTGATGCTCTTGTGCGATGCGGATATCACTTCCAAGAATAAAGCAAAAGTTAAACGCTATCTTGAGAATTTTGAAATGGTACGGCAGCGTTTGAAGGAAGTGGAAGAAAGTGATCGTATCCGCAACTGGCAGCCACCCATCACCGGCGAAATGATCATGGAGATCTTTGATCTCAAACCGGGAAGGATGGTAGGCGATCTGAAAAGCGCGATCCGGGAAGCTATCCTGGATGGTGAGATACCGAACAGCTACGAGGCAGCATATCAGTATATGCTACAGAAGGCCAAAGAACTAGACTTGACCCCTGTTAAATAATTTGGTAATTTTACAGCACGTTTAATTTGATCATATGCCGGTATTGAAGTTCAGAGTTTATTGGGAGGAAGATGAGAGTGTCTATAGGGACATTGTGGTAAAGCCTACCCAGAATTTTTTACAGTTCCATCAGGCCATTTTGTTGGCATATGAGTTTGACTCTAAACATAAAGCCACTTTTTTCCGTAGTAACGATAACTGGCAGCGTGGCCGTGAGATCATCCTGGAGCCAGATGGGCAGCCGCGTAAAGCAGAGCCGTTACTGATGCCGGAAACCGCCATCGGTATAATGGTGCGGGATCCGAACCAGAAATTCATCTACCTCTATGACTATGCCAAGAACTGGACGTTCCTGGTAGAACTTATTGCTGTAGCCAAAGAAGAGAACAGCAAACTCAGTTACCCCGCCTGCGTACGCAAGGAAGGGCTTGCTCCCAGCCAGTACGGTACCAAAGGCCTCATCGGCGATAAGCTGGTGGAAATGGAAGAGAAATATGATCTCAACCGCGAAGGTATGCCGGACGATGGTTTTGGGGAAGAAGGCGAAGAAGGTGGAGAACGTGAAGAAGATGGTGCAGAAGAGAATGGCGCCGAGGAAGAAAACCTGTTCTAAAATCCAGTGATTGAAAAATACGGTTGTTGTATTGGCTGGCCCTACGGCTGTAGGTAAAACTGCGCTGGCTATACGAATAGCACAGCAGCTGGGTACGGAGATCATCTCCGCAGATTCCCGCCAGTGCTACCGGGAACTGAGCATCGGAACCGCCAAACCGGATGCTGCCGAACTATCAGCTGTTCCTCATTACTTTATTAATTCTCATTCCATACGGGAAGAAGTGAATGCAGCCATGTATGAGCAACTTGCTTTGCAATACACGGCTGATATCTTCACAAGGCACCCTGTTGCCATCGTTACCGGTGGTACCGGCCTGTATATCAGGGCCTTCCTGGAAGGTATGGACAACATGCCCGCTGTTCCGCCTGCTATCAGAACTGCCGTGAGGGAAGGTTATGCTGCAAATGGTTTAACCTGGCTGCAGGAAACCCTGCAGCAAAGAGATCCTTCTTTTTATGCAACAGCAGAAACGCAGAACCCTCAACGCCTCATGCGTGCGCTGGAAATACTGGAAGCTACAGGCCAATCCATCAACACATTCAGAACAGCCACACCCCGTAACCGTGATTTCAGGATCATTAAAATAGGGATACAATTACCGAAAGAGTTATTGCACGGGAATATTGTAAAGCGCGTGGATGCTATGATGGCGGCAGGTTTAGTGGACGAGGCTGCATCAGTGAAGGAGTACCGTCATCATAATGCCCTGCAAACAGTCGGGTACACAGAGATCTTCGATTATTTTGACGGGAAACTACGGATAGCAGAAGCAGTGGAAGCGATTAAGGTGCATACACGGCAATATGCGAAACGCCAGCTCACCTGGTTCAGAAGGGATGCAGAAATGCATTGGTTTGATGCGCGGGAAGGAGATGAGGTGCTGAAATGGCTGGAGCAACAGGTATAGAAAAGAACAACGTATTAAAGAACATGCAGTAAATAAAAAAAGGAAGGAACATCAGCTCCTTCCTTTTTTGTATCCTGGAATTTATTGATCAGAATTTGAAACCTACTGTCATCAGAACAGAGCCAACAGTGCCATTCACGGTAGCTGGCGCAATCTTAGAGCCAGCCAGTGTATAAGGCTGATATTGATCTTTGGACATGGTATGTACATAGGTCAGGTCTGCAAAGAAACCTTTGTTACGATATCCCAGGCCGCCGCTGATCTTTTGTGTGTTGGCCTCCACTTCTGAATTCTGATAAGGGCTGCCGTAAAAGGCATATCCTGCACGAACAGCGATCACATTGAATTTCAGTTCACCACCTACTCTTATGTTCACCGCGCCTTTGTAAAGGTTGTCCATAGAATTGTTCAACTGCCTTGCAAAGTCACGGTCTCCTTCAGTGCCTTTATTGAAACGGTATTTGGCCGATGCATAATCCACATATTCAACATCTGCTGTAATGAAGCCGTGTTGCTGCTTTACATCAGGGTCGGTACCAAAGATGTAAGAGAAGCTACCCATAGCGCGCCATGGTGTTTGCAGGCTGTATTCATATTCAACAGGTAAACCATCTGTGAGTTCTTCTGTATCCTGGTAACGTTCGCTTTGGCCATCAGGCTGGTATCCTTCTGTATCCACCTGCACACGGGCGGTGGTGGCATCTCTCATGTTGTACCAGGTAGGTGTATGGAACGATGCACCAATGCGCACATTCGGCACCGGGGCGTAAATAGCACCAATTTTTGCATTGAAGCCCACCCCGTCTGTTTTGAGCCGTTCTGTATGTTCAAAGTAAGCGAAGTCGTTGTTGTTATCCCCGGAAAGATCGTCTTCCGCGAAGGTGCGGGAGCGTTCATAACGGAGCGTGGGGAAGTTCAGGGAAAGCCCTACATACAACTTATCGGAATAATTAGCACCCATGCCAAGGGAAAATTCATTTAGTCCTCCCTCGGTGGAAACCCTGTCCCGCTGACGGATACCGCCGGGAAGCGTGGGGTTTACCCAGGTGGCATAACCGCCATTGATGGTGTCTACCAGGTAGGTATTGAAGGCAAGGCTGGCGCCGAGGGGATCAATACTGGCAGCATCGTTGAATGACAGGGGAGAGCCGTTGTTATTCAGCCTGTCTACCCATCGGTCAACATAACTGGTGGTGGTATTCACCCCATCTATGTAGTATTTGTTGTTGAAGTCTGCGAGGCGGTTGTAATCCAGTGAAAAGGCCACATTACGCCAGCCGGAAGAACTATTGCTGGTGGGCATACCAAATACAATACCCAGGTTACCGAGCGTGAAATTGCTATTGCTGGCATCGGTACGTGTTCCCAGGTAGTCCTGTTTGTTGGAGCGGAAATTAAATCCGGGCGTGATCACTACTTCGCTTGTTCTGAAGAATCCTAGTCCTGCAGGGTTTACGTGGGTTGCTGAAATGTCTCCCCCTAAAGACCCTGCTGCGCCGCCGATGGCCTGTGTCCGGGCTGTACCCCCGGTAGTAAGGCGGCTATAGCGCAAGGCGTCTGCTTCATCCTGTGCCCAGGCCTGGGCAGATACACCAAGGGCTATCAAAAGAAATGCGGTTCTTTTATTCATCTTAAAATCAGTATGGTGATAAATTGAGTGCTTATGCTGAAGATATAGGGCTTAAAAGGGAATGATCAACCGCGGATCACCTGTGTGACCCGCTGATTGATCATTCTTTAGTTATTTATCAACCGCCTCTTCTTGGGCTGGATGTTCTTACCGGTGAAGGTGAGCTGCTGGGACTGCTGCTCGGGCTGCTCGATGGATAACTGCGTGCGGGTGCGCTACGTTCAGGAGCCGGGCTGCTTCTTTCATATGAAGGTTGCGGAGCCTGGCGTACCGGGCGATCGTCGCTACGGTCAAAGGTCCTTACCGGTGCTGACCTTGAAGGTCTCGGGTCGGAACTTGGCTGCGTAGATGGGCGTTCGGAAGGAGCACGGTCGAATGTTCTTCTTGGAACACCGCCGTTGTTCACGCGGCCACCACTGGGGTTGCCCGGGTTCACAACTGTACCGCTGCTGCGGTCAAACACTCTTCTCGGAGCGGAACCGCTGGTGTTAGGCCTTGGTGAAGAAGGGTTGTAACCGTTGCTGTTGAACACGCGGGAAGAGGAAGAACCTCTCGGGCCCCATGAGTTCGCCGGACGGGTGTAGTAGTAACCACCACCGCCACCATGCCAGCCGCCACCGGGGTAACCACCACCGTACCAGCCACTGCCATACCAACCGCTACCGTACCAGTTGTTGTACCAGGGATGACCGAAGCCACCACCATACCAACCGCTGCCGTACCATCCGTTTCCGTACCAGTTATTCCAGCGATAAGGGTTGTAACCCCATCCCAGGCCGATACTGAAAGAATTACCCCAGGAAGGATAACCGTAGAAATTGTTCATGTAAATGCTCGGGCCGCCATAGAACGGATCTGCATAATATCCATCCCAGTAGTAGCCATTATAGCCTCTGCTGAAACGGTCTATGCGCCGCGCGTAATCATAGCGTTCCTCATCCTCATCCTGGTATGTTACATAATTGTCGTCGCCGTTGTCGTTATACGTTTCCTCATCTGCATTACTAGCTTGTTGTTGCGTACTTCTGGCAGTGTTATTGGCGTAGACCTTGGCCCTGCCCGGTGAATAATACACATCATCGGGAGTCTGTGCTGTTTTGTATGCGGTAGAGCAGCTGCTTAACACGAGCAGTGCAGCTATCGCACTATATATCATAGGTTTCATCTGATGATATTTGATTAACAATGTAAATTTACTCAATTTAAACGAATTTTCTCGTTGAAAGATGCCACGCACACGGCGTTTTATTATCTTCGCACACCCGGAGGAGGTTTTAGTTTTTCTAACGTAGGTTTGTGGCGATTTCCGTCTTATCTTAAACAAATATTGCGCCAATAAATTGTGCCGGAAGCCTTATAAATCGTAGCTTTCTGCCGAGTGGCAACAGGGATGGATAAACGGAAAACAGCACCTGCTAACTCCCTGTACAGGAACACGTTGGAAATTCCGGAAACCGGGGAAACGGAAAAAGAAAAAAACTTATATGAGTAAAGAGATCACAGCCAGATCAGAGGATTATTCGCAATGGTATAACGACCTCGTTTTGAAAGGCGGTTTAGCTGACTATTCTGCAGTGCGCGGATGCATGGTTATCAAACCCCACGGATTTGCCCTTTGGGAGAATATGCGCGATGTGCTGGACAAAATGTTCAAAGACACCGGGCATCAGAACGCTTATTTCCCCCTTTTCATCCCTAAAAGCTTCCTGAGCAAAGAAGCCGCCCACGTGGAAGGTTTTGCAAAGGAATGTGCTGTGGTTACCCATTACCGCCTGAAGAACGATCCGAACGGCGGTGGCGTGGTAGTAGATCCCGAAGCAAAGCTGGAAGAAGAACTGATCGTTCGCCCTACATCTGAAACAATTATCTGGAATACATATAAGGACTGGATCCAATCCTACCGCGATCTTCCCCTGCTGATCAACCAGTGGGCCAACGTAGTGCGCTGGGAAATGCGTACCCGTCTTTTCCTGCGTACCGCAGAATTCCTGTGGCAGGAAGGGCATACCGCCCACGCCACGGCGGAAGAAGCGATCGCGGAAACCCGCCAGATGCTGGATATTTATGCAGAATTTGCAGAAAAATACATGGCGCTGCCAGTGATCAAAGGTGTTAAATCTGCTTCTGAAAGGTTTGCCGGTGCAGAAGACACTTATTGCATTGAAGCCCTGATGCAGGATGGAAAAGCCCTGCAGGCAGGTACCTCCCATTTTCTTGGCCAGAATTTTGCGAAGGCTTTTGAGGTGAAGTTCTCCAACAAGGAAAACAAGCAGGAATACGTGTGGGCAACGTCGTGGGGGGTATCCACCCGCCTGGTGGGAGCACTGGTAATGGCGCACAGCGATGACCAGGGACTTATACTACCGCCACGTATTTCTCCGTTACAGGTCGTGATTGTTCCGATCTTTAAAGGAGACGATCAGAAGAAACTGATAGACGACAAGGTGAACGAGATCATAAAAGAGCTGAAAGCAGCAGGTATCCGTGTTAAATATGACGATTCCGATAACGCCCGTCCGGGATGGAAATTTGCGGAATATGAAATGAAAGGGGTACCCGTACGTATTGCATTAGGTGCCAGGGACCTGGAAAACAATGTGGCCGAAGTAGCACGCAGGGACGAGAAAACAAAATCAAGCCTGTCGCTGGACGGCCTTTCCGGCCAGATCGTGCAGCTGCTGGAAGATATCCAGCAGAATATGTACAACAAAGCCCTTGCCTACCGCGAGTCTCATATCACACCGGTAAACACCTGGGAAGAATTTGAAAAAGTGCTGGATGAGAAAGGCGGTTTTGTAGCGGCGCACTGGGATGGCACTCCGGAAACGGAAGCGGCTATAAAAGAACGCACCAAGGCAACCATCCGTTGCATACCTTTAAACAATGTGCAGGAAGCCGGAACCTGTATTCTTTCCGGTAAGCCTTCCAAAGAAAGGGTGTTGTTTGCCAGGGCATATTGATCACCGCTTAAACATTAGACAGATACATCGTTGATGCAAGCCATCCGTTATATAACATTGCTGCTTTTTTTCCTGGCCTTCTCCCGCATCGCCGATGCACAGGGGCTGGTGATCCGCAATTATAATGTAAAGGATGGGCTTGCCAACGCTACCGTATACGGCGCCGTACAGGACGCCGAAGGTTTCATCTGGTTTGCCACACCCACCGGCGTGAGCAAATTTGATGGAAAACGTTTCCGCAATTACACCAAAAAAGATGGCCTCACGGATAATGACGTGATCAAACTGGCCGCCGATTCCAGGGGAAGGGTATGGTTCTTCACCAATAACGGGAAACCCTCTTTTTATAGCAAACCCAGCGTACATAACGAAGAAAACGATTCATCACTCCGTTTCAACAGCCGCAGCCAATATATTCAATATGCCTTTGAGGACAAGGCCAGGGTTACCTGGTTCCTGAACAGCGGGGGCAGCGTTTTTAGTTACAATGGACGCCAAACCTCTCTTGGTAAACTTGGCACCTCAGGCAATAAACTGGCAGCCTCTGAAACATCGCAAACAGATGTGTTTTTCTTCCTCAGAACAGAAACAGTTTACCGCTCCCTGCAACGCAGCCTGAACCTCCCCAGTGTAAAAGACAGTAACAATGCTTACCAGAAGATCTTCCTCACGGCGCTTTCGCCCGTGCAGGCTCCGGTGTTTAAAGAAAGGATCAAAAAACAACCTGTGATCATTACGGATAATGTGCTGTATTCTTATTCTCCGAAAGACATCATTCCTTTCTTCAAAGGGGAGGACTGGGGTATCACGGAGGAGATCAGCAGCATCTGCATAGACCGGGATAACCTCTGGATAGGCAGCCAGCGTGCGTTGTACCTGATACGCGATTATTTCAAAGGGGAAAAGAAGATCAGTAAACTCCTGTATAATCACTACATCACCTCTATCCTCAACGACCGGGATGGCAACATCTGGATCACAACGTATGGGGACGGGGTGTATCATATCCCCTTCAAACATTTCTATTTCGGTTACTTCGATAATACCAATGGTCTTTATTCCCACTCTGTTTACAGCGTGTACAAAGACCGGCGGAACGGACTCCTGTATATCGGTGAGAATGCCGGCATGCTGAACACCATGGACCGGGAAGGCGCTATTCACCGCCTGACGCTGGACTCCACGCTGGGCAGGAATAGTATTTTCGGCATCCTGCCGCTGCCACAGGGGCAGGAAGTAGTGATCGGCACAGATAACGGCATCTATCAATATGCCCCCGGTTATAAAAAGCCAAGGGAGATCCTGAACATGAAGGCGGTGAAGGATATGGAAATGACACCCTCCGGCAAGCTGAGGGTAGTGACCCGCAGCAAGCTGTTAAGTGGTTTGGAGTTCAAACCAACAGACCTTGGTGGATTGGAAACCCTGATCACCTCTATTGCCTGCCTCAGTGATACCTCTTATTACCTGGGTACCGGCAGTGGCCTGTATTTCAGTAATGGCGGCATGCCATATCCTATTCAGCAGGATCCCCGCCTGAGCCAGAGTATCAAGGACCTGCAGTGGATTGACGGGTATCTCTGGATAGGCACCAGCGACCAGGGGATCTTTGTGCTGAAGAATAACCAGATCATCCGGCACTTTAAGGTGAGCGACAAGCTGGTAAGCGATATCTGCCAGCAATTGTATTACGATGGGCAGGGCAGGTTGTATGTGGCCACCAATCGTGGTGTTTCCGTGATCGATACAAAGGAACGCGTGCTGCTGCGCAACATTACCTCCAACGATGGCCTGATGAGTGACGACATCCGGGGGCTTTGCCACTCCGGCGATACCTTATATGTAGCTACTTCAAACGGGCTGTGTTATTTCTCCCGGGACCACATTCCCGTAGATACCATCCCGCCAACCGTATACCTGAATGTGATACGTTACGGAGACAGTAGTTTTCCGGCTTATCCTTATTTCACGCATTTATATGAAAGGGGCAGCACCTTTGAGGTGGAATTTGGTGCCATTGCATACGATCTGCCGGAACTGGTGGAATACCAGTATAATTTCTCCAACGATACTTCCGGTGGCTGGGTAACCACCATGAGTAATATTATACCTTACCCTAAACTGCAGCCGGGAGAGTATAAGCTGCTGATCCGTGCCCGCAAATATAAGAGCAACTGGAGTGAGCCCGTGTCCCTGAACATTTCCATTTTACCGCAATGGTACCAGGAGTGGTGGGCAAGAGGCATCCTGGTGCTGCTGGGTTTACTGGCTATCATATTGATACTCCGTTATATAATAGGAAGGATCAAAGGAGGGGAGAAGCGGAAAACGGAGTATAACCGCCGTATCGCAGAGCTGGAGGCAAAGGCACTTACTAACCAGATGAACCCGCACTTCATCTTTAATTCCCTCAACTCTGTGCAGCACCTGATATTGGAAAAAGAAGAGAAGCAGGCCCTGAACTTCCTGGCAGACTTTGCCACGCTCATGCGCCAGATGCTCAATAATTCCAGGAAATCGTACATTTCCCTGGAAGATGAGATCGCCTTCCTTGCCAGGTACCTGGAGCTGGAAAAGATCCGTTTTGCCAATTCTTTCGTTTATAAGTTCGAAATGAGTGACGAACTCAGGGAATATACTGTATACATTCCGCCTATGCTCATTCAGCCAATTTTAGAAAATGCCATCAAACACGGCCTTGCCCCCAAGAACGGGAGCGGGCACCTGCTGGTGAAGCTTGAGATGCATGGAGACCTGCTCTACTGTGCCGTTGACGACGACGGTATAGGCTGGGAGCATGCCAACAATATCAAGAGCGGAAAGCTGGCAAAACATGAATCCACCGCCCTGAGCGTAATCCGGGAAAGGCTCCAGATTATTAAATCTTTTAATGGAAGCGTTGGAAAGTTAGAAATTATTGATAAATTTAAGTCTGGATTCGGCAACAAGGAAGGTACCTTGGTTGAAATCCTGATTCCCATTGTAAAGATGTTATGAGTATTATTAAAGCTGCCATTGTTGACGACGAGGTCCGCAACATACATATCCTTCGAAACATTTTAGAGAATTACTGCAAGGATGTAAAGGTGATAGGCGAAGCACAAAATATCCATGAGGCCGCGGAAATGATCAAAAATAACCCTATTGATGTATTGTTTCTGGATATTGAAATGCCCCCGCACAACGGGTTTCAGCTACTGGAGATGTTCCCTGTCCTCAACTTTGAAGTAATTTTCATAACAGCGTTTCAGGAATATGCGCTTCAGGCTATTAAGTTTGCGGCACTGGATTATTTGCTCAAGCCTATCAAGGTAAGTGAGGTGGAAGATGCGTTGGAGAAAGTGAAGCGGAGCAAAAAAGGCCGTCTGAACGAACTGGCCTCCATTTTAAAGGACTATGTTAAGAATAACGATAATGCGTTCTCCAAGATCGTTATACCGGTGAATGACGGCTACAACGTGATTGACCTGAAAGATATCATCTACTGCGAAGCTTTTGACAGCTACACCAAAATACAGCTCATCAATAACGTATCCCATCTCATTTCCAAGTCCCTGAAGGAGTATGAGGAGATGTTATCCGATAAGGGTTTTTACCGTGTTCACAAGTCTTTCCTCATCAATATCCATCATATCGTAAAGATCATCAAAGGATTAGGCACCGCCGTGATCATGAGCGATCAAAAGAACATCCCCATATCTTCCCGTAAGAAGGACGAATTCTTTACACAACTGAAAGGGGTGATCAACCTCTAACCCCGCATCTTTTCGGATATTTATACTTGAAGAATTTTTTCACCGCAACTTTGTTGCCGTTAACGAGTTATTTCTTGACGTTTACCAACTCGTAATGTTCCGGTATAACATATAATCCTACATTTAGTATAGGGTTTTCATAGGATATATGGTCATTGTAGTAAGCTCTTTGCGATGATGATCATAATAAAGGCCTCTCGCTTGCGGGAGGCTTTTTATTTACAGGCAAAAAAGAAGGCCTCCCGAGAAGCGGGAAGCCTTAATCCTAACCTATAAAACCTATATGAAAACTTTTAGAATGCTACACTATTACTCAGATCGAGATCGTAGTAATAAATATTCGCCTGGCGGTCCGTCATATAAAATCCTTCCAGCCTCACTGATTTCTTACCCTGTAAAGCATTTTTCAGCGCATCTACTGATTCGATCTTTGCATTGCCTGCTTTCAGGATCACGAAATTGGATTTCATATTCGTCTGTTTCTTAATGATCCCGCTGTTTACATTAGTGACCATCACGCCGCCTTCCATGCCCAGGCGCTGGGCAATTTCTTTGGGTAAAGGCCTCAGTTCAGCCCCCAGGTAATCGAGTACGCCCGGCTTTACAATGCCCGTATTCCCGTCGAGGTTCTTCAGGATTGCGCTGGCCGTGTACTCTTTGTCATTGCGTGTATAATTAATACTCACTTTGTCACCTGGTTTGTATCGGCTGATCTGCTCCATTAATTCAGGAACAGAAGAGGTATTCACCCCGTTTATCTTTGTTATAATATCTCCTTCTTTAATACCGGCCGCCGCGGCAGCGCCTGTGGCCGGAACACCCAGTACCTTGATCCCTGCCAGGTCCCTGCTCATGTTCAATGCACGTAACTGGGATTCAGACATCTGGGAGGGGTCCTGGTATTCAATGCCCAGGTAAGCCCTTTGCACATTTCCGAACTTCATCAGGTCGTTCACCACTTTTCTCACCAGGTTCACCGGGATGGCGTAGGAATAACCTGCGTAAGCCCCTGTTGGAGAAGCAATAGCGGAATTGATCCCTACCAGTTCCCCGGCAGTATTGATCAGTGCCCCGCCGCTGTTGCCCTGGTTCACCGCCGCATCCGTTTGAATAAAGGATTCGATGGCGGACCTGCGCTGACGGGTGTTAATGCCTATCGCGCGGGATTTGGCGCTCACAATACCCGCTGTTACCGTGGTTTCCAGGTTCAGCGGATAACCTACGGCCAATACCCATTGACCTACCTGGATCTCGTCTGAATTACCGTAGAGCAGGTAAGGCAGGTTATGAGCATCTATCCTGATCACGGCCAGGTCTGTATTCGGATCAGTACCGATCACCTTGGCCGTGTACGTTTTATTATTGCTGAGGGTCACGGATATTTCATCCGCATCGTCCACCACGTGATTGTTGGTAACAATGAACCCATCATCCGAGATCAGTACGCCGGAACCGGAAGCCATCTGGCCTGGTATATAATACCGGCGGCCGCCTTCCTCTTCGTCAAACTGCTCTCCAAAGAACTCTTCGATCAAACTCCTTCTTTTCTGCAGGTTATTGTTCACCTGCTTGGGGTTGACCTTTGTTTTGATATGCACCACTCCCGGTGTGCCTATTTTCGCTGCCTGCTGAAAATCCGTAGGCGGCGTCAGGTTATCGTGGGGAATGGTACCGGGCATGTATTTGGCGTAATTCACGGGAATATCGTCTGAACCGTTCTGGAACGAACCTTCCGGTTTTGGCGCAAAATATTTGCTGTAAACAAATATGCTCCCCGCGGCTGTAAGTACGCTGATTAAAAAAGTGGCGGCAACTTGCTGGAATCTCATATGTGCCTTGGTTTTAAAAGGGTCAAATTGATAAGGAAAATCCTCCGCTTAAGTTAATCAATTTACATGCCTGTCACACAAAATTAAGGAGGAACGGAGGATATATGTTGCAACATGGAAGCATTTAACAGATATTTATGGGATTCGTTAAAGGCTCCTTAAATTAAACGCCGCAGGCACTGCCAAAAGTATAGCAATGCCTGTCAGTATAACAATCATTAATGTCATTTTGTTAGAGGGAACGCAGGAAGGCCGCGGTATCCACGCCATCTGCATAATCATTCAGCGAAGGTTTCTGCGCCTGGCCAAATGGAATAGCATCCTTTGCCACCAGGCATTGGAGATCTTCATTTTCCCTGAGTTGTGCTTCCAGTTCCTCCCGGTTGCTGTAATACCCGTAGTGCAGTACGCTGATGGGAGAGAAGATGCTTTCGTTCTCCTGCAGCAGTATGCTGTCGTTCGTAAGGCAGGGTGTTGTATTGAGGAGGAACAGCGCGAGGTTGTAGTCGAAGTTGTTCTTGTACTTATTGTGGTCCGCCATATACGCATACTTTGTGAATGCTTCCAGCAGGGGGCCGAATGTATATCCTTCCGGTACATACACTTTGGTTACGTTCCTGCAGCCTAATCCGAAGTATAACATCACGTCATCTGCCAGGGCTTCCAGTTCTTCCCGGGTTTCATTGCCCTGAAGTATGGCAACGGATGTACGGTTCCGGCGGATGATATGGGGGTATTTGGCGAAATAATAGTTGAAGTAGCGTGCAGAGTTGTTGCTGCCGGTAGCGATGTAGGCATCGCAGTCTTTCAGCATATCCTGTACGGATGTGTATGCTGCGGCCCCGGGATACCATTCCTGCAGCTTGTTCAGGAGGTGGGGAAGCAGCACATTGTCTTTCGAGGAGAGTTTAATACGGACCTCATGCCCGCTGAGGAAACCGGTCAGCCAATCGTGGAACCCTACCAGGGGAATATTCCCTGCGGCTACGATCCCCACTTTTTTTTGCCGGGCGGGTTGCCCGAATCCGGGATATTTATCCAGCCATTGCTCCAATTGGGCCTTATCCAGGTAATATTGGCAGATATTACGGATGGCCAGGTCAATGAATTCCGGGGTAAACCAGCCATTTTGCACATACGCCCGCTGCTTCACTTCCTGCAGCGTTTCCCGCTCTTCTTCCGTACCCTGACCGCTCATATACGCTCCCAGGCGCTGCAGTGCTGTTAATTTTTGCGATAATTCCATCATTTCCCGGAAAATAAATTGAGTATTTTTAATTGAAGATATTCTATTTTTGAAGCAAAATTAATGGCTTACTACCTAAACAAAAAGTTTGAAACATGGCAATTAAGATAACAGACGAATGTATAAACTGCGGCGCATGTGAACCCGAATGCCCAAATAATGCCATTTATGAAGGCGGTGTAGAGTGGGCAATGGCTGATGGTACTACCGTTAAAGGATCCTTTACACTGATGGACGGATCGGTAATAGATGCTGATCAGCGTAATGCGCCTGTAAGTGTGGATACTTATTATATTGTTCCCAATAAATGTACAGAATGCCAGGGTTTCCATGAGGAACCTCAATGTGCGGCCGTTTGCCCGGTAGACTGCTGTGTGCCTGATGAAATGTACCAGGAAACAGTAGACGACCTGATGGAGAAGAAATCCAGGTTGCATCTTTAAGCTGCAAATGACAAGTTGATCATACCCGTCCGGCCAGGTTATTCCAGGCCGGATTTTTTTTACTCATTTACCTTCTTATTTTTGCTGCCTTACTGTTAATGTCTTTATGATGAAAAATATAGCCCTGGTAGCCGGCGGATATTCCGGAGAATATGTAATATCCGTTCAGAGCGCCGCAGTGATCGAAAAGAACATCGATGCTGCTTTGTACACTGTTTACAAGATCATTATCACCAGGGAAGGGTGGAATTACACGGCCCCTGATGGTACTGTATATGCAATAGATAAGAATGATTTCAGCCTCAATATCGCCGGAAAGAAGATTGTGTTCGATGCGGTGTTCATTGGTATTCATGGTACACCGGGAGAAGATGGCCGCCTGCAGGGTTATTTTGAAATGCTGGATATCCCGTACACCAGCTGCGGTATGGTCACTTCCGCACTTACTTTCAACAAAAGCTATTGCAATAAGGTAGTGGCCGCACTGGATGTGGTGAAAGTGAGCCGTTCCGCGCATATCTTCCGGAATAAGCCGTATGATACCACCGCTATCCTGCAGCAATTGCGTTTGCCTGTATTTGTGAAACCCGCAGAAGGTGGCAGCAGCATCGGCATGAGCAAAGTGAATAAAGCGGAGGAGCTGGAACCGGCGATCATCAAAGCGTTTAAAGAAGATAACCAGGTATTGATAGAAGAATTCATCAAAGGCACGGAGGTGACCTGCGGAATGTTCTTTGCCAAAGGCCAGCTGCATGTATTGCCGCTCACGGAGATCCGCAGCACCAAGGAATTCTTTGATTATGAAGCGAAATACACGCCGGGGATCACCAATGAGGTAACCCCCGCTGAAATTCCGGAAGCGGCGGCGGAACATATCCGCACTGCCGGTAAGGAGTTATATCACCGCCTGAATTGCAAAGGCATTGTAAGGGCAGATTTTATACTGGAAGAAGGAACCGGGAATGTGTATTTCCTGGAAATAAACACCATGCCGGGCCAGAGTGAGAACAGCCTGGTGCCTCAGCAGGTACGCGCTGCAGGCATGACTTTACAGGCGTTTTACGGCATGCTTATTGAAGAATGCCTAAGCAATCAATAAAATAAGGCATCTATCCATACAAACTATGAAACTATTCGATAAGATCACTAAACGCTCCTTTGGCTATAACCTGCTGGTCATCATCGGGTTAATTGTGCTGATCGGCATCATCTTCTTTGGTTCGCTCGGTTTCTTCACCCGTCATGGCGAGGTGGTGACCGTACCGGATATAAGGGGTAAAAGTATTAAAGACGCCATGGCAGCCCTGGAAAAGCTGGGGTTCGATGTGGAAGTGCGGGATTCCATTTACATCGATACCATGCCGGCATTGCTGGTATATGAGCAAACACCCGAACGCGGGGATGTGGTAAAGGTGGGCCGTACAGTGTACCTCACTGTCAACAAAGTGGTGCCGCCCATGGTACCGATGCCTGACCTGGAAGGCCTTACCTTCCGCAGTGCGGAGATGACGCTGCGTGCCCGCCGCCTGAATATCGGGGATACGATCTATAAACCTGATTTTGCTACTAATACAGTATTACAGCAATTGCTGAACGGCAAACCTATCAAACCCGGGAAGGAAATTCCCGAGGGGAGTAACATCACCCTTGTGCTGAGCAGCGGTACGGGCAGCATGGAAAACCCGGTACCGGAAATAGTGGGGCTCACTTATATGGAAGCGAAGGAAGTACTGGCCGCCAGCAACCTCAATATCGGCACGGTGCTGATAGACGGTGGTGTAACAGATACCCTGGGTGCTTTTGTGTTCAAACAAAGCCCTGCCCGCAGGAATGAACTGCACGAGCTGAACCTGATCCGCGCCGGTGAAAGTGTAGACCTCTGGCTCTCTGCCACCCGCCCGGTGAAAGACAGTGCCGTGGCCCCGGTGCAGAAACCGGCTGAAGAAAACTAATATATTATCTTTGTAAAAAATAAAAGCATCATGCAAAACATAACAGCAGAAGAACTGAAGCAGCGTATGGATAATGGTGAGGCGCTGAACATCGTGGACGTTCGTGAACCACATGAGCATGCGGAATTCAACATCGGTGGAATTCTGATACCGCTTGGCGACGTGCGTGCGATGCAGATAGATGAAATTGAAGACCTGAAAGATAAAGAAGTGATCGTTTACTGCAAAAGCGGTAACCGCAGTGGTCAGGCAGCCATGCTGCTGGAAACCATGGGGTTCAGTAATGTAGTGAACCTGCAGGGAGGAATGATGAGATGGCGCGAAGTCATTAAATAATTTAAAAGGCCGCTTTAACAGAGCGGCCTTTTTTATGCTTTGGAAGAAGGTACAATGGCAGTGGCCTCAATCTCCACCAGTAGTTCCGGGCTGATAAGCTTACTCACTTCCACCATTGTGGTTGCCGGCCTGATAGCCTGAAAGAATTCCCCATGCGCACGCCCGATCTTTTCCCATTGAGAGATATCGGTTACGTATATACGCGTACGTATCACATCATGCAGCGAAGCGCCTGCTTTCACCAATGCCGCTTCAATTTTGGCAAGGGCATGTTTTGTTTGTTCATAAGGATCGTTGATACCGATCACTTTATCCCCGTCCTGGGAAACCGTGCCGGATACTTCCACCACATTACCGATCCTCACTGCGCGGGAATAACCAACTTTCGCTTCCCAGGGCGCTCCTGAACTGATGTTTAAACGTTGCATATGGAGGGTGTTTTATGACTTATTCAAAGAAGCAGCTGCTTCCACCTACCCAGTCTTTATCCGCATTATAATTCACGCCTATCATTTTCCCTTTGCTGAGCCTGGCCAGGTTATGTGTAAGGATAGGATCCGCTGCATCATCCGGCCAGCAATACATCAGGCGGACCTCACATTTGGCGGGGCCGCTGGGCGTTTTGATCACGGGTGCGTAATTTACCTTCTGCTGTAATATCCAGTTCTCAGGATCTTTTATGGCATCTATATCTGCAGGTGTGGGATCAATGATCACACCCTGCCCTGCAAAAGAGAACAGGGGTTTTAATACATAATTCTCCAGGTCTTTGGGCAACACCGGTATCTCATGAAGGAAACCTGCTTTCGGCGCATGATCTCCCTGGATATATGGCAGCAGGAATTTGCTGATGCGGTAATACCAGTTGGGATGCGTAACCCATTCCACGTCTATTTCATGCTGGAAATTGATCAGGGTACCCAGTTCTTCCCGGTGTTTTTCCAGGTCTTCGGCAATCATGCGGTTATAGATGCGTTTCACCGGTAACTTTTCACCATCCTTTTCATAATAGAGCTTCTTCCCTTCCAGTACCAGGGCCGATACGCAAACTGTGGGTATGCCCAGCAGCTGTTCTGTTCGTACAAAATCGATCAGTGTTTTTTGTTGCTGTGGCAAAACTTCCAGCAGGATCACTTCTTTGGGATCATGCCCATTGAGGATGGTCCTGCGGAGCAGTGCTTCATATTGCGCAGCATCCATGCCACTGAGGAAGTTGTTCAGGGATGAAGGTATATCAAAGTGCTGCCGGTATTGTGCAGCGAGCAGTTCCTGGAATCCAAAGAGGCTGGGGAATCCCTGCAGTTCTATGAGTTGAGGGGATAAGGCGCCTGTTTCATCCTGCGTAACGGCAAAATCCACGATCACAAATTGCGGATGTGCATCCTGTTGCGGTACTACCTGTCCTTTCGGGATAGCCATTTCCGTGAGCGTATTGAAATCTTTCCTGCGTATCACCTCTATCACTGCATCCCCTGCTGCGATCAGCTGCTGCTTAAGGGCAGCAGGCACAAATACGGGTGTTTCTGCTACGCGAAAAGATGGGGTAATGCCGGTGATATCTGTAAGTGACTGCAGCAGCGCGTGGTATGCGCCGGCGCTGAATTGGCTGTTATATTGCTGACGGATAGCAGGGATCATGAGATGATTTTAGTATACAGGTGTTGCAGTGCGTCCTGCAGGAAATCAGGCAGCAGGGTATCGTGGGTGAGCAGGATCTTATCCGGCTCCATGAGTAGTTCCAGCATGTTATGATACTTCTCTGCACCATGTTCTTCTGTTACCCTTTTCTTTTTGGCAGGAGACATGAGGTATTTGCGCATGCCAACGGCATCTGCTTCAGGATGGAATTGCGTACCGGTCATGTATTCATTGAAGCGGATGGCCATGGTAGCCCGTTCAAGCGGTACATGCGGCCTTTCCTTCTCAATAGCCAGCACGGTTGCACCCATGGCCTTTAGTTTTGTTTCATCGGGGCTGATCACCTGCCAGTTACGGCTATCCACAATGTAGAAGGGATCGTTCAGCCCGGAAAAGTAAGGCTCCTCCTGGCCTGCAGCTGTTTTATGTACGGGAAACACACCAAAGGCGGGAGACTTGCGGCGTACCACCTGCCCCAGCTCAAAATACCTGCATACTATCTGGAAGGAGTGGCAGATCAGGAATACATATTTTTTACGGTTACCGGGTACTTTGTTCCATGCCAGCACACTGTTCAGCCAGTTGAAATAAACTTTTTCCCATTCGCTGCCGGCACTGTCTACCGGGCTGCCGGGGCCGCCGCTTGAGATGTATGCATCGTAAGAGAGGTCCGGCACCTGTTTTTGCTGGCGCACTTCAAATTCATTTACCTGCAGGGGGATCTGCTGCTTTTCTGCGAAATCGATCAGCAATTCGCGGATGCAGCGCATACCTTCATTCGGTACGCCCTCGTACAGGTCTAATACGGCTACTTTCATGTATGCTGCAAAATTACGCCAGAAACTGGGATTGTATGAAATCAACTACGGGAACCAGCCCATTTTGTTCTTCGTAGACCTTCAGTTGTTTGTCCGCCCCCGTACCCATGGCCAGGATCCGTTGTGTTCCATCTACCACTTCAGAACGGGAACCCAGGTCGTTCAATACATCGTCCACAAAATCCAGCAGTTCATAGATAAGGGCGCGGGTGTTCACTTCCATTTCTTTCCCGAAATCTATCAGGTTGCCATCTATGCCGTAGCGGGATGCGCGCCATTTGTTCTCATTTACCAGGGCGCGGTTATAGATAATGAAGTTGAGGTTCTGCATGCGCAGTTTGTAGATCTTCACGCATACCGCCTGGAAAAGCGCGGCCAGGGTGATGGTTTCTTCTGTGGTGAGCGGAACGTCGCAGATGCGGAACTCTACGGTATTGAAGAAAGGATGTACCCGGAGGTCCCACCATACCTTTTTGGCGTTATCGATGCAATTGGTCTTTACGAGTAGTTTGATGTAATTATCATATTCCTCTATGCTGGCAAAATAGTCTGGTATGCCTGTGCGGGGGAATTTATCGAACACTTTGGTGCGGAAAGATTTGAAGCCGGTATTACGCCCTTCCCAGAAGGGGGAATTGGTGCTGAGGGCAAAGATATGCGGCAGAAAGTACCGGGCGCTGTTGGCGATGTGGATGGCCAGTTCGCGGCTTTCCATCCCTACGTGCACATGCAAGCCAAAAATGAGATTGGAGCGGGCGGCATCCTGCATTTCATTCACCAGTGCAAAATAGCGGGGATGATCTGTGATCAGTTGTTTTTCCCAAAGGGAGAAAGGGTGGGTACCTGCGGCGCCGATACTGAATCCCAGTTCACCGGCTATCTGGTGGATGGTTTTACGTAAGAGGAGCACATCCTCCCGCGCTTCGTGGATATCCGCACAGATCTGCGTGCCTACTTCCACAACAGCCTGGTGCATTTCGGCTTTCACTTTGTCTTTGATCACCTTTTGTGCCTGTTCTACGATCCGTTGTTCATGGGAGCGGAGTTCACGGGTTTGCGGGTCCAGCACCATGTATTCCTCTTCTATGCCTAATGTAAATGCTGAAAAATTCATGTATAAAATTGCGTTACGGTGTGAATGTCCGAATTATCTGATCAATGTTGAACAGATTTTTTAAGATAAGTTCCCCAGGTGAGGTTGTCTTTCCCGAATTGCTGCACCCTGGCCCTTTCTATGGCATATTGTGCCATGGTGTTCACTACCCATTCAAAATTCTCTTCACCAACGGACACAGCATCTGCATCCGGGGCAGGATTGCAGAAGTCTATGGCATAAGGGATGCCATCCCGTACTGCCAGTTCCACCGTATTGAAATCATAGCCCAATGCGCGGTTCAGTGCCAGCACATAGTGTTCCATGGCCTGGTACAGTTTTTCGGAGGGTTGGAAGCCTGCTTTGTAACGGTCTGCCGGTGGGTTACGGGGCTCATAGGGCATGATCCTTACGTGTTTGCCACCAATGCAGTAACAGCGGTAATATTCTTCAAACAATATTTCTTCCTGTAATAACATCACAGATTGCCCGGTTTGTGCATGGAGTGTGAAGAAGGCTTCTTTATCGGCCACCCGGTATACATCCTTCCAGCCGCCACCGGCAAAAGGTTTCATGTAAGCGGGGAAACCTGTATAGTTAAAGATAGCCTCCCAGTCCATAGGGTAGCGGAGGTTGCGGAAAGAGCGGGCGTTGGTTTCAGGGGGTAATTCAAAAGAGGGCAGCAGTGCGGTTTTCGGAACGGGAATGTCCAGGCTTAATGCCAGTGCATTGTTGAAGAACTTTTCATCTGCGCTCCACCAGAAGGGATTGTTGATAACGGCGGTACCATCCAGTGCGGCATTTTTCAGCCATGCGCGGTAAAAAGGAACGTCGTGGGAGATGCGGTCGATGATCACGGCATATTCTCCTGCCTGGCCCTGCAGGGCTTTATCGATCACCACAAACTCCGCATGCATGCCGGGTTCACAGTGGCGGTTCACGCGGTCCACAAAAGCCTGGGGGAAAGTATTCTCCTGCCCAAACAAGATTCCAATCTTTTTCATCATGGATCATGGCTTTAAGAACGACAAATAATGTGGCAGCATCTCTCTCCATACCGGCCAGTCGTGCAGGGTATTGGGTCTGATGTCCAGCCAGTGCTGTATCTGTTTGTTAGACAGGATGCCGGAGAACTGTTCGTTCTGGGAAAGGGTCACATCCCTTTCTGCAGCGCCCAGAACAATACCCATTCTCCAGAGATCAGGATGTTTATTTTCCGGCATGAAGTCCATGGGGTTGTTGTAATACACATTATCATCGTAATACCCGTCTATCCTGGAACTGATATCGAACAAACCACTCATGGAGAACAGGTAGGACACTAACTCCGGATGCCTGAATGCAAAATTGGCGGCATGATACCCTCCAAAACTGCATCCTGCCATCGCTATGCGCTGGTGGCCGGTTTCTGCTATGGCACGGGGGATCACTTCATTCAGTATAACGGCATCATAACACATATGGTTCAGTGCTCTTTCCGCGGGGCTGATCTGTTTATTGTACCAGCTCTGGGTATCAATGCCATCCGGGCAATAGATCTTCACATGCCCGTTATTGATGTACCAGGCTACGGCGTCTATCAGGCCGCGGTCTTTGCTTTCGTAATAACGGCCCATAGAAGTGGGGAAGAGGATGAGCGGGTAACCGCTATCCCCGAAGACCAGCATTTCGAAATCCCGGCCAATATGTTCAGAGTGCCATTTATAATAGTTTTCAGTCAAGGGATCGGGCTTTATAGTAAGGATATTTCTTGGATGCCCCGGGGGCATTGCAGGTTCTACGAATTTCATGAAAAATAATGGCTTCTCAAAGGTCAGGGAGAATTTAGTTTTTGACGGGAACGGTTTCCCATCCTTTATACTCACCACCCAGGCCGGCGGCCTTTTTACGGAGGTAAATGATCATGCCGCTGATAGTGGAAGCATCGGGCAGGGCCGGTTTAGAGATGGTCACCAGGCCGGGGCGGTCTTTGCTGGCAACTTTTTTAGGCTGGTCTGCCACCCGGAACCCTTCCTGCTTCATCTGCTCAATAAATGTGCTGCGGTTTTTTCCATCAGGGAAAAAGAAGCTATAGTCCACCGGCCTCTCCTTATCCCGTTTGTCCCCTGCTTCTGCGAGCTGAAGCAGTACTTTGGAAACATTGAGCTGTTCCAGGATGATCTCATTTGGGTAAAGGAACTTCAGATAGCCTTCCCATTCAGGATCGTGGCGGATATTGATGTAGTGTTTGAAGGCCGGGTAATTATCCTTGTAAAAGGTCTGCAGCGAAAAGCGTACATCCATGGAGTCCTGGAGATAGAAATAAAGCAGTCTTTCGCAATTGTGCGTCCAGCTGCCGGCAAAGGTGGTCTTTCCGAGGAAGCTTACCTGGCGCGCCAGTGCGTCGTCTATGGATTGCAGGGTTTCCACCATTTCAGGAGTAGGGAGGCCATCTTTGCAGTCAGAGAAAGTAACGCCGGTGATCAGCACAAATCCCTGGTCTTTGACCGGTGCTTTTTCCTTCAGGCTCATATTCAGCAATGTTATGCCCAGCCCTTTTTCGTAGGATGCGATATATGATTCCCAATGATCATCCGCCTGTGCAAAAGTGTTTTCACAGAAGGCCAAAAGTAACAACGCACATATCAGTTTAGCTAAATTCATCATATAGGATTTCTACATGTAAAATATCGATTTCTTCATAATCTCTAGCATTGTTTTTGCTAACTTAGTGTACAACCCTTCTGCTTATGCTTCCCAGGAAAGAATCTTTTGGCCAATACTCACTTTACCTGCAAAGGGAAGTGACCTTCGATTGCTATCTGCCCGCCAATACCCGCGAAACGCCTCACCTGTTATTGCTGAACGACGGGCAGGACCTGGCAGAGATAGGTTTTCCGGCCATGCTGGAACAATTACAGGATACCATTCACCCTTCTCTATGGGTAGTGGCCGTACATGCAGGGCCGCAAAGGCTGCAGGAGTACGGTACGGCAAAACATGTGGATTACCAGGGCCGTGGCTGCAAAGCCGGGCTGTATACCCGTTTTATCCTGAAGGAATTATTGCCTTTCCTGCAGCAGCGTTACCATCAGAGCTTTCCTGATAAAACTTTCGGAGGGTTCTCTATGGGCGGCTTATCCGCACTGGACATTGTGTGGAACAATCCCGCACAGTTCCACAAAGCCGGCGTATTCTCCGGTTCGTTGTGGTGGCGTTCTTCCAATGAGGATACCAATCACCGCATTATGCACCGCCAGGTAAAAGAAGGGCGTTTTCATCCGGACCTGCGTTTCTTTTTTGAGGCTGGAACAGAAGACGAAATGTCTGACAGGAATATTAACGGCAAGATAGATGCGGTGGATGATACGGAGGACCTGGTGGCGATACTGGAAGAGAAAGGGTATGAAAAAGGGAAACACATTCAATATACACTTGTGGAAGGTGGTAAACATGATCTGAATACCTGGGCCGGTGTGATGCCGGGGTTCCTGGAGTGGGTGGTGAATACCTGAGTGTAATACAAGTACATAAAAAAGCCGGGGCGTTATTGCCCCGGCTTTTTTTGTGTATAAAATTAGTTGAAAAGATAACGGAGACCTACCTGCATTTGCCATCTTGAAGCAACGGCAGAGTTTGTTCTGAAAGGCGCATCTACTTTTGCAAAGGAGAAGCGGGGCTGGCCACCCGGACCATTGAAGTCGCGGAACGCCAGCGGGCTGGAGGTATTGGCGGTTTGTGTAACACCCCAGTCACTGTTCAGCAGGTTACCGAAGTTGATGATATCAAGTGTAAGCTGCAGTTTGCTTTTTGATTTGGGCGCCAGCTTTGCAAAATCCAGGTCTTGCGTCAGTTTTACATCAATGCGGTTAGCCCATGGAATGTCTGCACCATTTCTTTCTGCATATTGTCCTCTTCTGCTGTTCAGGTATTTGCTGTTGTTGATGAAAGCATTCAGGTCGTCCCAGATCTGAGCAGGCGTACGGGTATCAGGGGCAGTGTTGGGCCTTGTCTGATTCGGGATAAGGATGATCTCTGATGCATCCCTTGGCACGTATATCAGGTCGTTGGAAGTACTGTTGTCCCTGTTAACAGAACCGCCATAAGTATAACTTACGCGTGAGTTCTGGAAGCCATCATTGTAAGGCGCACCTTCATAGATCAGTGCAAGCGTGGTGCTCAGGAATTTTGCATATTTCACGCTATAGGTTACAGTACCAACAACACGGTGTTTAACGAGGAAGTTGGTGTATGATAATACGGGGATGTTAGGATCACCTACAATCTGGTTCCCGGCATAGGCACTGTTAGCCTGTGATCCGGGGCTGGATGTAACATCCTTTGCATCTGTATAAGCATAAGCTACCATGGCACCTAAACCGAAATCAAATTGTTTTGACAATTGAGCGGATAAGGTGTAAGAATAACCTTTGGATACGTTATCCAGCACAATGGCATTGGTAATAGATGGATTGATCCTGTTGGCATTACCGCCTGGGAATAACGGGCGTTTATCGGGGCCGGGTAATGTACCGGTTGGCGCAACGAGATTCGCATCCCTGTGAAACACTGCATTCAGGTCTTTTGTATAGATACCTTCTACCGTAGCAACGATATCACCTGGTAAACGCACGTCTGCTGCCAGGTTGGAGCGCCAGATCTGCGGATATTTGAAGTCGCCGTCTATCACGTTGATAGCATAGGTAGGTGGCAGGGAAGGATTAGCCGGGATATAAGCATTCGGATTATCAGTAAAAGGTCTGTCTGTTGGATTATTGCGGAATTCATTACCAAACAGCAACCCATTCTGACCTGCCTGGTTCACGGCCCATACAAACGGTATCCGGCCGGTGAAAATACCAGTTCCACCACGGATCTGTAACTTCTGGTTATTCATTACATCCCAGTTGAATCCCAAACGGGGAGACCATAGTAATTGTGCTTTTGGTAATTTACTCACATCCAGTTTCTCACCATCCCGGAATGTCATGGCATTCACGAGCGGATTGCTTTGCAGGGTGGAAGGATAGAAAGGCACATCCAGTCTTACACCATATGTGAGGCGGAAGTTGTCTGCTACCTGGAATTCATCCTGCACATATGCGGAGAACTGGGCAGTATTCAGATCTGCAGTGGGGGTAGGGTTACCTTTCACAGCAGAATAAGTAAGCTGATAGAGTGATGGATTAACACCGGCTACGCCATTGGTTGCATCAACGAAATTTTGAAGGGAAGCGTAACGGTATTGTCCATACAGGAATTGAGCAAACCCATTTGAGAATTTAAAGTATTCACCGCTGACACCAAAAAGAAGGGTGTGTTTGCCGGCATAATAGTTGAAATTATCAGTGATCTGGAACAGGTCCTGGCTAAGTGTGTTTAATCCACTGAAAGGCTCAGAACCAAAAGAGATATAGTTTGAACCGTTCAGTTCAATATCCACAACAGGGAATGGTTTTCCGAATATTTCCCTTTTATCCCTGAAAGCGCTGTAAGTAACAGACAGGTTATTGGAGAATTTATTGGAAAGCGTACTGTTCAATTCCGCCACAAAAGAATTGATCTTATTGTACTGGCGGTATTTCATGTTCTCGAAATAAATGGAAGTAGTACTCTGCCCGCGGCCTGAGTTGGAGTTGGAGGCGCTGGGTGCTTTATCCTGGTATGCATTCAGATAAGAATAACGGAAAGTGAATTTATTCTTTTCGTTAATGTTCCAGTCCAGGCGTACAGTGATCTTGTCGTTGTTCTGCGGATAAGAAAAACCCTGGTAAGCACCCGGATCATAGTTGTATTTGGTCCTCAGGATATTTCCCACGGTTTCAAGGTCTGTTTTATTCACCAGGGAAACGCCGGGAGGTAATGTCCTGGGGTCCGTAGTTGGGGTACCTGTATTGGCTACCAAAGTACTGGCCGGAGCGTCCTGCCTTTCCATTTCACCGTTGATGAAGAAGAACAGTTTGTTTTTGATGATCGGGCCACCTATGCGGAAACCCACCTGCGTTTGGTTAAAGTCATCCTTTGTAACGGTTTGTCCTTTTACTTTTCCTCCTGTTAAGGAATTGCTGCGGATAAAGGTGTATACAGACCCGGATATTTCATTGGTTCCGCCTTTGGTAACGGCATTAATACCGGCACCGGTGAATCCGCTCAGCTTCACATCGTAAGGGGCCAGGTTAACCTGTAACTGGTCAATGGCGTCCAGGCTGATGGGTTGTGCGTTAGCACCGCCGCCGGGGAGATCAGTGATACCAAAAGCATTACTGAAGAGAGAACCATCCACAGTGAAGCTGTTAAATAAACCATTACGGCCGGCGAAGTTGAGGCTCTTTCCGGACTGAGGTGTTAGCCTTGTAAAGTCGGAAATACCGCGGCTCAGCGTAGGGAGCTTATTCAGCTGGTCCCTGTTGATAAAGGTGGCGGCACCTGTTCTGGAAGGGTTGAAGGTATTATCCTGGCGGCCGCTGATCACTACCTCCTGGAGGCCGGTAGCAGCAGCTTGCAGGCTGAAATCCTGCCGGAGGGTCTGACCCAGCGGGAGGTTTATATTTTCAATCTTTTCTTCTTTGTAGCTAACATAGGTTACCGTGATGGTATAGGGGCCACCTACGCGCATATTGGGAATGTTATAACGGCCACTTTCCTGGGTGGTGGTGCCATAAACGGAGCCTGTAGGGGTGTGAACAGCTTTTACTGTTGCCCCGATCAGTATTTCACCGGTAGCAGCGTCTTTGATGGTTCCCGTTATCCCTGAGGTAGTCACCTGGGCAAAGGCGGAGTTAACACATGATAATAGCAAGCATAGATAGAGTAGTTTTCTGATTCCCATAACAAACGATTTGATGATGGTGCAAAGATCAAGAAATCCGGTCTTAAAACTTTAACTTGAAATTAACAAATTGTTACCACTATAGGGTTTTCAAGCCTTCTTCAATACTCTTGGATAATTTATCAGAATAACCATGATTAGCGTGGAAACGTTTAAGAACCGGTGAAGAATTTTCAGATTATCGAATTGGTATTGTTTTAATATGAAGCGTGAAGGGTTTAATCAGGAGGAAATAAGGGTTGCCGGTTTCCGGGGCAGAGGAGCAGCACGGGTACAACAAAACATAACAGGATGGATGAAAGGTTTTTCTGTTAACGAAGGGATTGATAAAAGGGTAAGGGGGCCGCACCGGGGCTAACCTGCATCCCGGGTAAAACCGATTTTAAAGCGTAACTTTGCCCATCTTTTTATTTAACGAGACTATAGATTATGTTGGATACAATTGAATCCGCCATTGAGGATATAAAGAAAGGAAAACTGGTGATTGTGGTGGATGATGAAGACCGCGAGAACGAAGGGGATTTTATCACAGCCGCCAGGAATGTAACACCGGAGATCATCAATTTCATGAGCACTCATGGCCGTGGCCTGATCTGCGCGCCCCTGGTAGAAGAACGCTGCGAGGAGCTGGGGCTGGAACTGATGGTAAGGGACAACACAGCTTTGCACCAAACACCATTCACCGTGTCCGTAGACTTATTAGGGCATGGCTGCACAACCGGTATTTCTGCCTCAGACCGTTCCAAAACGGTGCAGGCACTCATTAACCCGGATACCCGTCCGGAAGAGCTGGGTAAACCCGGTCATATTTTCCCTTTACGGGCCAAACAGGGCGGTGTACTCCGCCGTACCGGCCATACAGAGGCCACCATAGACCTGGCCCGCCTGGCAGGCTTTGAGCCGGCCGGCGTACTGGTAGAGATCATGAATGAAGATGGTTCCATGGCCCGCCTCCCTGAACTCCGGGAAATAGCTACCAGGTTCGACCTGAAGCTGATCTCTATTAAAGACCTCATCGAATACCGCCTCCGCACGGAGACCCTGATCGAAGAAGAAGTAAGGGTACAGATGCCCACCAAATACGGCAACTTTGAGCTGGTAGCATTCAAACAGCTCAATTCCGGGGATATGCACATGGCCCTGAAAAAAGGCGACTGGGAATTGGGCGACCCGGTCCTTACAAGGGTACACTCCAGCTGCTTTACCGGCGATATCCTGCATTCCCTGCGCTGCGACTGTGGGGAACAACTGCAGGCCGCCATGCAAATGGTGGAGAAAGAAGGTAAAGGACTCATTTTATACATGAACCAGGAAGGCCGCGGCATTGGCCTGATGAATAAACTGAAAGCTTATAAGCTGCAGGAAGAAGGCCGGGATACCGTGGAAGCTAACCTGGAACTTGGCTTTGGTATGGATGAAAGGGATTATGGGGTTGGGGCGCAGATCCTGCGTCATATGAAAGTATCCAAGATCAGGCTGATCACCAATAATCCGAAGAAAAGAGCCGGTTTGAGAGGTTACGGATTAGAAATCGTGGAGAATGTAGGCATTGAAGTATCCCCTAACCCGCATAACGAATTGTACCTGAAGACGAAGAGAGATAAAATGGGGCACGAGATATTGAAGGGGTAAATATGGCAGGTGGCTGTTTTTTTGACAGGTACCCCACCTTACTACGGGATGGATACGGGATTGATACGGGATTGATACGGGAATGGTACGGGATTACTACGAGATTATATAATAAAGGAAGTCTTTTAAAAGGGGCTTCCTTTATCTTTTTAGGCTGTCCTTCACCGGGTTACCCAGGCTATCCAGGTCCTCCCGCCTGATAGCCGCTGCTCTCCTTAAGCTATCCCCCAATAACCGCTTGGTCCTGCCCTGGAACAATTCCTTCAGCACATTATATTCCCTTACATAGGAAAGCCCCAAACCACTGCGTGTGCGGTTGTACAGGTAATAGGCGTCATAATCCGTTTTGCTGAACGCATTGATCCGTACCCTGCCATCCGGGGTAAGCAGGTATTCCATCCTGAAGTCTCCCGCAATGTTCTGGGAGGAAGCGGTAGTGGAAACACGGCCCCAGTCATAATCCCCGCCTACATATAATTGAATACGGTTATTGTAGAAGTTTTTGGTGATCCCTGCGCTAACCAGGTTCCTGTCGAAAGTATTGCTCACATTCGTATTGAAATTATAGGCGGTGTAGTTAACGTTAAATCCAATCCCCGCATTCTTCAGGAAGGTGCTGGAGAAGTTATTGAGGATAGCGGTAGCCTGCGCACTCAATGCCTGCCCCACGCTGTTCTTTCCGGTAATGGCAATATTGGCGCCTCCTCCATCCGGTGGCTGGAACTGGCCTGCTGCCAGCAGGAAGTAGATCTGGTATAAAGCCTGGTTCTGGTCCTGGTTGATCTCTTTCAGCCGGGAGGCAATGGCACTTTCATAAGCCAGGGAGCCTACATCCGGTAAGGTGATCTCATAGTTCACATTTGGTTGCAGCAGGGAGCCGCGGAGGAATAACAGGATGTCCACCCGTTCCGGCCTGTTCAGCTTGTCTTTCTCTCCGCTGGTGCTGGTACCGAATTGCGCTTCTGTTGAAAGGTTGTAGAGGCTCACCTTGGGCAATGAATATTTAGCTGTGATATTCAGTTTTGCTTCTGCAGGATCGCCATTCCAGGTGATGGTACTGTTCTTGTCGATATCAAACTTCCAGTTGGCAAATCTTTCAAAAGAGAAATTGTAGATCCCTTTGTTGATGACGTAGTTACCATACATGGTGAAGTCGCCATCCAGGTTCACATTGATGGTGAGGTTACCGGTACCGTTGGCGGAGATCACGTCGTTGGTGGTAGCGTCCAGGATCACATCTATTTCTGCATCCGGGTTCGCCGCTATGTCCATCTTCACATTCAGTTTGATGTCACTTTTCTTTTTTGGTTCTTCCTTAATCGTACCATATTGTTTGAAACGGATGTAATCCCGTTTGCCGATATCCTTACTGTCTGAAATAGGCAGGTAAAAGTGTGTGCCACGCAGCGGGCGGGCCAGCACCCGCAGTTCCAGGTTGTTCAGGGGGCCGGTGAAATATACACGGCCCTGTGCCAGCACATCTCCGTAATACAGGTTGTTATCACCGGAGCCTGTGTTCAGGAACAGGAATTTGTCCGACTGTACATCGAACTCAAAATTCATATCGTAGAAGTTCTGGTGACTGATAAAGCCATTTACTTTCGCGGCGTTGTTGTATTTATCATACATCGTGAAAGGATGCATTTCTATCAGGTTATCGTCCATGTTATGTACATGGAGTAAGGGGATCTTGTAATAAGTGCCCAGGTAGTTCACTTTCATTCCAATATTCTCCACCTTTACAGAACCCCGGAAGGAAGGTTTGTCTGTGGTACCTGTTACCGATACTTTCCCGGTAGCCGTTCCGGAAAGGTTACTCACATAGGCGCCCAGGTATTTTTCCAGCAGGCTGATGGAGGCTTTGTTGAGGTCTGCCGTAGCATCCAGTACCCTGTTGGAGTCTGAAACGCCCACGCTGCCTTTTGCCTGGAAGCTGGCCAGCTCATTATCTGAGCTTACATCAAAGGTGACCAGGCCGGTTGGGTTATCGTAGCTGCCTTTGAGATTTACCAGGCCCAGGGAGTCATTATCTATCCGTAGCTGACTGGCTTTTATATCCCCGTTCACACCGAGCCTGTTGAAAGGATCATCCACATTGATAGTACCGTTGGCCAAACCTTCTATGCGGGTATCTGTAATGCCTGCCGGTATCACATCTGCCAGGTTCAGGTCTTTCAGGCTGATGATAAAGCGGGATTCATCCGGGTTGTGTTCGTTCGTTTGAATGGTGATGCTTTGTGCGTTGCGGGAAATGCGCAGGTTCTGTACGGTAAGGAAATGTGTACTCCAATACACTTCATTACCCGGCGTCATGCTCCATTGTTTACCGTTCACCGTGAAGCTGCTGTTCAGGAAATTCACTTTCACACCGTCGCCTACTGTTACTACCCTGGCATAGAATCCATCCAGGGAAGTAGTGTCTTCTGCTTTCAGGTCTATTTTTACATAAGAAGTATCCCTGCCGGAACTGGCCAGGATCAGGGGATTGGTAAAGATCGTACTGTCTTTATACAAGGCCTGCCCGATGCTGGTGCTTACATTGATCTTATTAAAATCTCCGTTGGCTTTCAGGATCAGGTTGCGTACTCCGATATCCGTATAAGCTGCATAAGGGATGGCGGCATTTAAGGTCACCTGGCCGGAAAGGGTGTTCAGCGCACCGGAAACCTGTGTTCCGTCCAGCCCTTTGATCTCGTTGGTAAATGCCCTCAGCAGTTTATCCACTTCCCCGAATTCGAAGGAGAAGGTGAAATCCTGCCCTGCATTGGCCATAGGAGGGGACTTAAAAAAGCTGGGATAATATTTATTCAGGAATAATTTAAAGGCATTCGGCAACTCCATAAAACTATAGGCTCCCTGCACGTATCCATTGATCTCGTTTCCTTTGATCCGTAAGGTTTTGAGGTTGTTCTCTATATTGGTGATCACAGAGAGGGAGTCAAATTCAACACGACTTTTATTCTTGAAAAGAGATACATCATAGAGCCGTGCAATCCCGTCGAAGTTATCGATATTGCTACCGGCAAAGTTGAGGTCTGCTTTAGCCTGCAGGGTGATGGAGTCTTCCGTGAGATGCAGGGCTTTGAGATCGCTGTTGCGTATTTCGGAATAGAAGTTGAAGATGGGGAGCCGGCTGTTAAAGTCGATGGTACCGGCAAAATCCATATCCAGGTTAGGATCATTTACGGTAAGGGAACCATTGAAGAATTTCCTGTTCATTTCACCGGCTGTTTTCAGGTTCTCATACTCATAGCCCCGGAGCCCTATCTTCTGGATCTCAGCGTCTACAGATGCCTTCAGCGTTTTAAGATTGAAGCCTTCTCCTTTCACCTTGGCTTTCATCGTAACATTGGATACGATATCGTTATCCAGCAGAAGGCCTACATTGAAATTATCTGCGGTAAGGCTTCCCGAATAAATAGGGATATCCTTGCTTGTTTTGAAGTTCAGGTCAGAATTCAGGTTGCCCATATTGGTCTGGAACTTACCATAGGCTACAAAGTCGTTCACCAGTCCCAGGAAGGAACCCTGGAAAGCCAGATGCGTGATCAGGTCTGTGCGGATGGTGTTAACGGTTTTGAGGATGGGGAGGAATTGCCGGAGGTCCTGCCCGCTGGTGGTTAGTTCCTGTGCGGAGAAGTCAATGAACGTTTCATCTATATAAGGCAGCCCCCGCATGTTTACATTCCCTTTGAAACGGGTGTTATTACCTCCTTTCACATCCAGGCTGTCTGCAGAAAGCCTGCTAACGGGTCCGTCTACACGGCCGCTAACGATCAGTTCCGTTTTCCAGGAGGAGAGGGGAGGTGCAAAAAAGGCAATATCGTCTGAAGATATGCGGGTATTGTGAAACCTGGCGCGCATGGTCACCGCATCCACATAATCACTCATGTCACTCAGGTCCTGATACTGCATGGTGTAATAATCCTGCAGGTGGCTGTTATTGGTAACAAGGTCCAGCTTAGTGAATTCCATTTCCACCGGCGACATTTTAAAGCGGCTCTTCAGCTGTTTTACAGTAAACCCGCTGCGTTCTTTCGTGGAGAGCTTCAGGTCTGCATAGATGCTGTCTTTTACCAGCGTGCTGTTGGAAAGGGAGAGGTTTATTTCTCCAAACCGGATATGCGAAGGGTCGAATTCGCCGGGAGTGGAAGGGATGGTGTCCTGAAGGTTGTCTACGCCAAACAGGCCATCATTGATATTTAAAGATTTTACGATCAGTTTCCAGTTATCCGCATTCCAGCGGAGGGGTACGGGTTTGAGGGTATCTGCGGGTACGCGGGGTGTTTGTACCAGGCTGGGTCTTCTCTTCCGGAGCGGAGAGGCCGCATAGCTGCTGACAATGAAAACAGGTTTATCCAGCAGGAGTTGATTGATCATTACATCGTGTGCGCGGAGGTCCAGGCGTTCCGCATCCAGGTAGATCCGGTTAGCGGACACCCGCATGTCTTCTCCTACCCATGCGTCTATAATATTAAAGCTTACCCTGCGGAGGTCTACCTTTTTGAGGTCCAGGGAAATACCGGATTTTTTAGTGGTTTTGGGTTGTGGGGAAGGGCTGCCGCCAAATTCATCTATAATGAACTGGTAGTTCCAGAGGGAGTCGTTCCTGGGGCGGATGAGGTTGATCTTTGCATTTTCCAGGCCCACGAATTTGAGGATGGGTTTTTCCTGGATGAAGAACCAGTCTGTGATCCGCACCTGGAGAGCGCCGGCATACAGCAGGGTGTCTTTGTGGTGATCTTCTATATAAACCCCTTCCAGGCGCATGCTGTTAAACAGGCGGAAGTTCACATGATCTATCTCCACACGGGTCTGTAACTGTTTGGAAATCCGTTGTGTAACCTGCTGCACCAGCACGTTCTGTACCGCAGGAATATTAATGAGGATGCTGACCAATAACAATATACCCAGCAGGGTCAGCAGGGTAACGGTCAATATTTTACGTGCTTTTCTCAGGAAACTCCGATTTATCCGACAAAAGTAGTCATTCGCAAAATGTCTGCCAATTGAATATCGCGCTTGAGAAGCGTTTTGCGTAGATATACGGCTTACAGTGTAGCCAATACCGTGAGTATGGGGCCAGGTGTTACAGATCGCCCTTTTCCTGCTAAAGCCTTCTTATCTACGAAAAAATCGTGTCATTGTTGTGTCAGTTGAGAGCGCTGAATGTGGTGTAATATTAACGTTTGATGATATAATTCTGCCTGTTAATTGGGTTGAGTTAACATTTGATAATGTTAATATTATATAATGAATTGATTGCCAAATTAATGTAGGAGCGTTGTATGTAATTTAGCAGGATGTGTTTCAATTGTAATAGAAGTATCACTATTATCCCTTTCCTTTTTTAACAAAAATTTAAAGATTCTACCTTTCCCTTGAATAGTTTGTAAGAAAGCAGGATAAGCATTAAAAGTACGATAAGCATTTAATACTAGTAACCAACATTCATTCTATCAATTAAAATCTATGACCAAGAAGCTACTCTTTTTGTGGGTCATGCTATGCATTGCTATGTTCAATGCTGCAGCCCAAGGTCGCCAGGTTACCGGAACAGTGAAGGATAAAGACGGGGTGGCACTCCCCGGCGTATCTATTCGTGAGGCGGGAACCAGCAATGGCACCGCCTCCGGTTCGGACGGCAAATTCTCTCTTACCTTGAAAGGAACTAATCCCAGCCTTGAACTGACTTACATGGGTTACACCAAAGCCACGCTGAAAGTGGATTCCCGCAATGACTACACTATTGTTATGCAAACTGATGCGCAGCAGTTAAAGGATGTGGTGATCACGGGGTATGAATCGAAAAAGCGGAAAACGCTGACCACCGCCGTAACAAGGCTGGAGGCAGAGGAGATCCAGAATATCCCGGCGGCCAGTGTGGTGAACCTGTTACAGGGCCGTGTAGCTGGTTTGGCTGTGGTGAACAATTCCGGAGCGCCTGGTATTGGTGCGCCGGTGTTTATCAGGGGAAATGCCAGCGTAGCCAGCAGCTTCTCTGATAACCGTATTTACAGCGATCCGTTATTTGTGGTGGATGGGATCATTATTCCTCCGGACAGGGCTTCTGCCAAAGGGTTCTCTGTAAATGCACTGGGTTCCGGTAACAGCCCTATCTCCTGGTTAAACCCCAGCGACATTGAGTCCATCGACGTATTGAAGGATGCGGCGGCAGCAGCAGTATACGGATCGCGTGGTGCAAACGGCGTTATCATCATCAAAACAAAAACCGCCAAATCCGGTAAGCCAAAGGTAGACCTGAGAGCTTATACGGGTATTACATTTACGCCTTCTCTTTTCCCTATCCTGGGCGGTAAGGCAGAGAGCGATGCAAAAACGGATATATGGAACCGCTTTGCACCCTACGATGCAAGAATGAGTGGCATGCCTATCCAGATGACGGACAGCCTGAATCCGTATTTCAATAATTCTACTGATTGGCAGAGCCTCTATTTCAGGACCGGGCAGATCCAGAACTATGATGCAAGCATCCAGGCCGGTAACGAAATGGGTAACTACCGTATCGGCGCCGGTTATTACAATGAAGACGGGATTGTACTGAACACGGGTTTCAAACGTTATACGGCCAACTTCACAGGCCGTTTGCTGCCGAATAAAAAAACAACCATCCTCATGCAAACTTACCTGGGCCGCACAGACCGTTCCCGTGGTAACAGCAAGAACGGGCAGGGTATCAATGCACAGGGGATCTGGAGTATTCCTTCTTCTGTTTATGCGATACCAGGTAAAAACCCCGCAGGAGGCAGCCTGCTGGATGCATTCTCCAAGAACCGCGATAAGAATTATACCAACAGCATCAATACCAGTCTTCAGCTGATGTATGCCATCACACCGGAACTGATGTTCACTTCTACAGGTTCACTCAGTTATGCAAATGATAAACGTAATTATTTCTATGCTGCGGTAGCAAACAATGGTTCTGCGGATGCAGGTGAATACAATGCTATCAATAACAGTTATACTTTCACTAACCAGTTATCCTATAGCCACACTACGAAAAATAATGACCACAACTTCGGTGCCTTCCTGGTGCAGGAGTTCAATAAGAATACCCTGGAAGTAACGCAGATAGATGCAAAGAAAGGCCCGCTGGACCCTATTCAGATCGTTCAGGGATATAGCCCCAGGAATACGGTCACCAAAACAGGATATGGTGCTAATGCTACATCTTCCGTACTTGGTAAAGTGAACTACGGGTTCCGTGAAAAATACCTGGTGGATGCATCGTTACGTGCGGATGGTTCTTCCAAGCTGGCGAGCAATAACAGGTGGGGATATTTCCCAACTTTATCTGCAGCATGGCGTATTGCAGAAGAGCCGTTTGTGAAGAATAACCTGCCATGGTTGAATGAAGCCAAAGTACGTTTAAGCTGGGGTAAAAATGCCAATCAATATGTAGAGAATTTCGCCAGCGTAAATGCTTTAACTGGCGCTGCCGGTGGTTTTGATGAGCCCTCTGATCTCTATGTAAGTACTTATGGCGGTACGCCTGTTGCGGTGCAGAACTTTGCACAGATGCAGAATAAGGACCTGAGATGGGAGTATTCTGACCAAACGAACCTTGGTATTGAACTCAGCACATTTAAAGGTCGTATAAGCCTGATCGCAGATCTGTACCAACGTTATACGGAAGGGGGTACCTACGATGAGCAGCTGCCTACCAGCGCAGGTTACAGCATTATTAAAAAGAATGGTATTGATGTACTGAACAAGGGTTTTGAAATGACCCTCAGCGTGGACGTACTGGGCAAAAATAAACTGGGCCTTGGCTGGACCACCCGTTTCATGCTGGCTAAGAATGTGAACAAAGTAGCCAAGCTGCCTAACAACAACCGCCCTTTCTTTGTGGATAACGTTACCATGGTGAAAGTGGGCAGCGCTCCATACGGTTATGTGTTTATGGTGAGTGACGGGGTATGGCAGAGCGATGCAGAAGTACCCGTTGATCCTTTCACCGGTAAGAAATTATTCTTCGATTATGGTTACCTGCCATACCGCGCAGGTTCTCCCAGGTTCCTGGACCTGAACGGAGATTACAAGATCAATGACCTGAATGGTGATGGTGCGCGCGAAGTGAACGACCGTTTATGGGTGGGCGATCCAACACCGAAGATCGAAGGTGGATGGGTGAACACGCTTACATGGAAAGGCCTCACGCTGGATATGATGTTCAATTTCAAATTAGGAGTGAAAGTAGTGAACTCTGCTATGCAGCGTTACTGGAATTCTGTGAAAGTAACCGGCAGTGGCGGCCAGTTCCCGAACTATACCAAACAGGAATATTTTAACGGGGATTCCCAGGACTGGGGTGGTATTCCTCCCACCGGATACTATGACATCTATGGTTTTGCTCCCGGAGACCGCGGAGGTGTGGATGCCCGCTTCCCCACACTGGATTACTGGACGGGTTCCATTCAAACATTCTGGAATATCTATGATTACAAAAGCGCATTCGTTGAAGATGCTTCTTTCATGCGTCTGAAAAACCTGATGCTGAGCTATAACCTTCCTATGCCGCTGATCAAACGTTTTGGCCTGGAGCGTATGATGGTGTATGGAAACGTAGAGAACGTATTTATCCTCACCAAATATTCCGGCCGCGATCCGGAAGCGATAGAGTTCCCTTCCGGTTACGACAGGGGAAGGAACTATCCGCTGTCCCGCAAAATGACACTCGGCCTGAATGTTACTTTTTAATCCATTTTAAAGTTATTGTATGAAAAGAGGAATATATTATGTGATGCTTGGTCTGGTGATGTTCACTGCGGTGGCCTGCAACAAGCAACTGGACATTTCCCCGATCGATCAGATCCCCGATCAGAATTTCTGGTCTACAGAAAAGGAGCTGGACGGTGCAGTAGCGGGAGGATATGCCATATTACGCAGAACACTGGCAGAGAGCCCCAAGAATAGTAATGATGCCAACGGTTACCATAACCGCTTTTATATGTACGGAGACCGCAGAGGACTGCTCTTCCGTTCTTATGCAAAAGACCAGATCAGAGACCTTACAGATGGGGCATTAAAAACCAACAAGCTTCGTACAGAATGGGGAACTACCCGGCAATGGGATGATATCCTTTTTAACTGGGCACCCTTTTACCAGGTGATAGAACAATGTAATACTGTTATTGAAAATGCAGGCCGTGTACCGGATAATGAGTTCTTTGGAGATCGCAGCCGGCAGAGTTATGTAGCAGAAGCCCGTTTCCTGCGTGCATTCACTTATTTCTACATGGTAAGGGTATGGGGCAATGTACCGCTGGTTACCAAATCAAAAACCGCGGATAAACTGGGAAGAACAGATTATAATGCCGTGCTGGATTTTGTGGAAACAGAACTCACTGCTGTAGAAAGCATGCTGCCTGCCAACTATAATATCGCCGGCAAAAAATCTATCCGCGCCACACAAGGTACTGTGCAGGCAACGCTGGCGCATGTATATGCATGGCGCCAGAAATACATAGAGGCGATAGCTGCTTCCACCAAAGTGATCAACGGCGGTGTATACAGGTTACTTACAGGTGCACAGCGCGGAGAAGCTGCGGCTTCCAGGTTTATGATGGAATACCAGCAGATCTGGAAAGGAAAAACAGACGAAGGTATTTTTGAAATAGATTTTGATGCAGCAACCGGAGAAATAGGCGTGAATGGTTCATTAGCGAACCTCACCATGTTTGGACCAAAGGCCGCCAACCGCAACGAACCACTGTGGGCACTTAACTTTTTAAAGATCGGCGATTCTACCAATGCAAAAGGCACCCGTACTTCGCAGTTAGCTACACCTAAACAATTCTTTCCTGATACTACATCAGACCTCCGCTATGTTGCGCAGTTTGATACATTGAACAGCCCTACCAACCCGGCTCTCACGATGTTCACCAAATATCAGTGGGTGGTGGACCCCACCAGGAACCTGTATGATGCGAACATTGTGATCTTCCGCATGGCAGATATCATACTGCTGAGAGCAGAAGCGAATGCTGCATTGAAAAATTACCTGCCTGCCCGCCAGGACCTGAACACGATCCGTACACGTGCATGGACCAAACCATTCACTGGGGCCGATGATCAGCTTCCGATGGAAATCTTTAAAGAACGTACGCGTGAATTACTGGGTGAAGGACATTACTTCTACGACCTGGTGAGAACGCGGTTACTGATAGATCCGGATTATGTGAAAGTTCCGCTTCGTCCTGATGTATTGCCGGCAGATTTCAATGATGGCGCCTGGACCTGGCCTGTTTCCAACAAGGCTTTTGTAGATAACCCGAATATGGAGCAAATGCGTTACTGGCAGCGTTATTAATCTTTAAAAAAAATCAAGATGAAACAATTCAGATATATTCTTTCGTTTGCTATCATACTGGCGTTTGCTACAGCCTGTCAGAAAGAGCATTTCACAGATGGGGGCGTTCGCACGGGCAAGCTCAATATGAACGTGTATGATTTCCTGAAATCCAGGCCTTTTGAGTTTGATACCATTGTATGGATATTGGATAAAACGGGCCTTGCTGATGCGGTAAAACAAAATAACGTTACCTTTTTTGCACCTCGTGATCTCAGTGTAGTGAACTATCTCAAAAGGATAGGAGGTGCAAAGCTGGATACGGTGAATGTAGATACGCTGCGTAAAGCCATGAGCAAATACATATTTCCCGGAAGGAAAGTATGGAGAGACAGCATTCCGCTGGAAAAGAGCCCGGAAGGCGGTATGCTGATCACCAGCCTGAATGGTTACCAGATGTACCTGGATACCTGGAGAGATGCCTATAACGGTATTCCCAACGCCGGCCCGATCTTTATCCGCATCTGGGACCCGCATGGTTTTACCGCCAATCCTATCCGCCGGTTTGATCCTATTTCAAAATGGCCGGAGCTGCAGAATAAATATAATCCCTGGGTGAATTCCGGCATCATCACCAGTAACCTGGAAGCTACCAACGGAGTAGTACATGCTGTAGCAGGTACCCATACGTTCAATTTCCCTTATTAAGTTTTAAAACAGAACTCATGACTACATCATATAAGAATATAGCAAAAGCAGTAATGCTGGTGGCACTCACAGGAGGTGTGATCTATAGCTGCCGCAAAGTGGATATGCAGGATGGTTACTTTGGTGAGAATATCCGTTATAAGGATAAGATCATTACCCTGGAAACCGGCCGGGATGCTTATAAAGGAGATCTTATACTGGACCGTTCTACCCTGCCTATTAAGGTGGAACTGGCAGATATCCGCCGCTGGGATGGTAAACCGGCGCCGGAAATGAAACAGGAGGTAGATGCGGTAGAGTGGGTGGAAGAATTCACAGGACAGGAAAAAACACTGGAAGAGCTGGAGAAAAAGAAAAGGATCGTGAAGCGCCCGGTGTTTGAGATCAGCCCTTCCGATGGCCGCCTGAAGTTCCGCAAGGAAAGTTATGAAATGGATTCTGCTACTTATTTCATCGATGTAAAAGTATCCAACGGTGCAGGTTCCCGGATCATTAAAAATGCGCTGGAGGTGAAAGTGGTGAAAGGTGCAGATTACGAATCCCGAGACGATGGTGCATGGATCGTTTGTTCAGACTATGACTGGGATGGTTGCTCTCCTTATTTTGATTCTATCAATATCCGCATAGATAAGTTTGAATACAAGGGGCCCGGTAATAAGATCACGGTTAAGTTTAAGGACCCGAACGGTAATTTAATGGACCCCAGAACTTTTCCGGAAGGCAGTAAACAAAAGGGAAAACGGATGCAGGATTTTGTGTTTGCGCAGCGGTTACTGGCAGACAGGATCGAGTATGATGTAGCGTATCCGTTCAACACCGCAGACCGCCAGTTCGAATGGTGGGTGCCTGGCGCTGCCTTTGGCAAAAATGATCACTATGATCTGTTTGCGTATGTAAACTTTAAAGTATTCAGGCCAGGAAGCTGGGAGATCACCTGGCAGGCCTTTTATCCATGATGAACTAAAGATAAACTAAACTACAAATGAATGATGCCAGCTTCAATACAGGAGCATGTACAATGTCCTGGCAGAGGAATGGTAGCATAAAAAACAGGCCGCGAACTTCGCGGCCTATTTTTTATTTGTCATAATCTTTTCTTTCATCAGGCTCATGAAGGCTTCTTTATAGGAATCTCCCACGGGCACTATCTCCGCGGTATGTTCCAGGTGTACCGTGTTACCTTCGATCATTTTAATATAACCGGTAGCCAGCAGGAACGATTTATGCGTTCTGGCAAAATCCCCTGCCGGTAAACGTTCTTCCAGGTCTTTCATGTTCAGCAGCGCAATGATGCCTTCTCCCTGGCGGGTATGGATCTTTACGTAATTCTTCAATCCTTCGATAAAGAGGATGTCCCTGATATTGATCTTGATCAGCTTTCCTTTCTGTTCTGTTTTAACAAAGATGAAATCGCTGTCTTCCTTAGCGGTGGTGGCTACCGGCTGTATCAGGGCCAGCGCGCGCTGTGCACCCTTAATGAAACGGGCAAAGGAGATGGGTTTTAAAAGATAATCCACTACTTCGTTTTCGAATCCTTCCATGGCATATTCACTGTAAGCGGTAGTGAGGATCACTTTGCTTTTGCCATTGATCGCTTTAATGAAATCGATCCCCGTCATGGTAGGCATCTGCACATCCAGGAAGATGAGGTCTATTTTATGCAGGTGTAATAATTGCAATCCCTCCACCGGGTCTGTAGTAGAATACAGCAGGTTCAGGAAAGGCGTTTGCTGAATGTGGTGGGTCAGCAGGTCTATTGCATGCTGTTCATCGTCTATCACAATACAGTTAATCATGTCTTATAAATTGATCGTTAATGATGCGGTATAGAAATCATCATTTTCCTTTACGGTGAAAGTATGTTTCTCTGCGTACATCAGCTGCAACCTTTGCTTTACGTTGTTGAGGCCAATGCCCGTAGAGAGTTCTTTCGTACCTTTTTTCTTTTTATTGTTGATAAGGAATGTAATGGTCCTTTCATTGGCTTCTGTTCTTACTACCAGCGGATTAGCGGGGTCCAGCAGATCGCCGTGTTTGAAGGCATTTTCCACCAGGGTGATCAGTACCAGTGGTGTGATGCGGGCATTCGGGTTACTGATCTCTTCACTGTATTGGATATTCAGCTTGTTGTTGAACCGCATCTGGTTAATTTCGATCACGTTCTTCAGATGGGTAAGTTCCTGGGATAATGCCACTTTCCCTTCTGCATCTTCCTCTTTTCCCAGGGCATACCGCATAATGTCTGAGAGTAGCAGCACAGCATTTGAAACTTCTTCGCTCAAAGGTACTGTTTTGCTATAGATGAAGCTAAGCGAATTGAACAGGAAGTGCGGGTTGATCTGGTATTTGATGGCAGCCAGTTCGGCATCCATCTTTTGTTTTACGAGTTCTTTCTGCCGGCGGTTCCGGGTGTTGTAGTCGATGATAAAGGCGGCCACGAAAGAAAGCACCAGGGTAACGATGTAAAAGAAAAAACTGCTGAGGGAGAAGAACAGGAATTTATGATTTTTGATGAAGGTCGTAAAAGCGTCTTTACTGGTACCGGATACTTTATAATTAATAGAGTCAAATTCAATAAGAGCCGTGTATCCAAACTTTACCAGGAAAACGCTTAAAACAATCAGCACAAACCTGCTTATTTTCTTTCCCTGCAATAGAGGCAGGCAAGCCTGGAAGATCAGCAGGTAATACGTGATAACGAATTCCAGCACACTCTTTATTGAATACAGCAGAACTCCTCCCAGTTTGCTATAAGTTTCATTTGCCAGGTCCGGATCTGCCGTATACAGAAAAGAGAGACCCAGGAGCAGCTGAATAATAGCTATGATAAATAAGGTCAGTAACTTTTTCCATTCCTGCCTGAAAAACTGAATGATCTTTTGTTTCATAACACTGCCAAAAGTAGTTAAAAAAAGGCTTCCCGGTTCAGCCCGGGAAGCCTGTATAAAAATGCCAGGTTAAAAGGTAGTTGTATTGGTACGTCCTGCTTCGGCTTCAATCGTGTTCTTGCGTGTTTTGGTCTGTTTCACGTTCTTGTTGCCGAATTTATAATTAAAAGTGAGGTTCACTACGCGGGTGTCCATTTCCTGGCGGCTGCTGTTATCGATGGCGGCATACTTCACATCAAAGCGGTATTGTTTTGTATTGAACACATCATTCAGTGCCAGTTTCAAAGAGCCATTGCCTTTCATGATGTTCTTACGCAGGCCCAGGTCCACAAAACCCATGGAGCGGAGAGAAGCGTAACCCATGGCGAAGGGGCTTTGGAAAGATCCGTTCAGTTCTGCCGTAAAACCCGCCGGCAGGGTGAATACGTTCTGCGTATTGAGGATGGTAGTGATGTTCTCTTTCTGATACTGTACACCATCCAGGTTGGTATTGATGTTCAGGTAAAGGCCCATCAGCGTCCAGGTAGTGCGGATCTTTTTAGTAAGTGGTTTGGAGATCACGAGATTAGCATACACTACATTGAAGGCTGCCTGGTTGTCGTAACTCATCACGAGGATCTTCGTCTGAGGATCCTGGCGGAATACCACGCTCAGGTTATCTGTACTACGGGAATAGGCCAGGGTGGTGAAGATAGAGTAGTTATGTGCCCAGGTGGCTTCTATGGATTGATTGATCACCGGTTTGATATCAGGGTTCCCCTTTTGATAAGTATAAGCGTTCTTATAAGTGATGAAGGGGTTCACTATCTCAAAGCCAAAGCGGTTGATGCTTCTGCGGTAAGAAAGACTGAACTGGTTCTTTGCATCTTTCATGTAAGAAATGCTTGCACTGGGGAACAGCTGGAAATAATCGCGGCTGAAATGTTGATCTATGGTAAGGCTGTTGCCGGTTGCATGCGTATGTTCACCACGCAGCACAGCATTGAAAGTATACTTCTTAATGGTTTTGTTCAGGCCGATGTACGCAGCATTGATGTTCTCTTTATAGATGAAGTGATTGGTTTTACCGGCATCATTCTGCCAGTTGTCCCCCAACTTATTCTCCCAGGTCATATCGTTATCTGTTTCCGTGAAAGTGGTTTTGATGCCGGCTTCCAGCCTGGCAAATTTGAGCGGCTGCACATAGTCTGCGCTGGCGGAGTATACATTGATGCGGGAATCTGCGTTGTTGCGGATATTGGTCTGGCCGCCAATGAGCTGCTGGCTTGCATTGTAATACTGGCCGGTGAACAGATCATTCCAGTCTTTATTGTAAGAGAAGTAATCCGCATTGAAGGTAAATTCATTCTTCTTTTTCTCGCTGCCTGTTTTGAAATAAACGTTCACAGATGGGTTTACAATGGATTGATCCCCGCCTGCATACTGCAGGAAAGTGGAATCCGGAAGGCCGGTCTTATTTTCACCATTCCTGCCGCGGTTACTGAAAGCGCCTTTCAGCAGTACACCTGCGGAAGTGCTTTTACTCAGGTCAAAGTCTGCACCTGCTCTGACATTATGGGTGTTACGGTTTTCTTTATTATAATCATTATCCTCCAGCTTGTAGCCATCTTTGAAACGGCGTTCAGACCTTGTTTTGGTGAACTGATCGGTATGAAGGAAATCGTATCCGCCATAAATATTTACTGCTTTACTGCGGCTGTTCAGTGTAAACCCTTCCGTAGTGCGGGCGTAACGGCCAAATCCTCCGCTGATGGTGGCGGTACCATTGGTGCCCAGGTCTTTGCTTTTGATCATTTTGATATTGATAATGGCAGCGCCCTGTGCATCATATTTGGTGGAAGGGTTACTCATGAGTTCCAGTTTATCGATGTTGCCGCCGGGCGTGCTGTTGAGCAGGTTTTTGAGATCTTCCCCGCTCAGACGGCTGGGGCGCCCGTCTATATAAACAGTCACTGATTTGCCGTTCAGCAGCAGGTTATCTGTATTATCCACTACCACACCCGGAGCTTTCTGTAATACTTCCCAGGCAGTGGAGCCGGCTGCGGTAGTGGTTTTGGCAACATTCACCACCATGGTGCCGCCCTGCATGGTAATGGTGGGGGCAGTGGAAGTGATGTTCACCTCTTTGAGTTGTTTAACGGTGTCTTTCTTTTCCTGTGCCTGGGCTAAGCCGGAAAGAGTAAGTATGGTGGCGGAAAGGAGAGTAGTCATGTTCGCTTTCATATAGGTTAAGTTTGATAGTGCAAACATATTACGGGATGGAGGGCAGGTGAAATTCGTTACACCAATCACCCCTTTATCGGGATCAAAAGGGAAATTCTCCTGTAAAAGGGTTATATTCAGAAAAATCTCAAAGCAATTCCATGTGTAAATTCGTTATCAAAACAGGCAAGCATCATCAGCTCTTTTTTGACCTGAAAACAGATGATGGCACAGTGCTCATCACCAGTGATGCCTTTCATACCAAAGCGGCCTGTAATTCGGGCATAGAGGCTTTAAAAGCGGTAGCGCGGGATGATAATAAATTTGAAAGGATGAAAGCCGCTACAGAACATTACTATTTCACTGTTAAGGGCAGCAATGGAAAGCAGATCGCCAAAAGCGTGTTGTTCCCCACGCCGGCGGAGCGGAATGCGGCTATTAAAAGTATAGAGGCGGAAGCGCATGATGCGGCAGTGGTGGAGGAGTAAGCGGCCTTGTGTTTGCGCTATTTGAGTTTATAGTTATACGCCGTTTGGCCGTTTAAATAGTTACACGTTGTATAGCTGTTTAAAAGGTACACGTTGTTTGGCCGTTTAAATAGTTACACATTGTATAGCTGTTTGAAAGGTACACGCCGTATAGCCGTTTAAATAGTTACACGCTGTATAGCTGTTTATGCAGTAATACGATCCTTTTACCTGAGTACCGGTTCCACGGTATAGCCCTGTTTGCGCAGTAATGCCACTACTCCCTGGTCTCCACCCAGGTGCATAGCACCGCAGGCAATGAGTGTGGTTTCTTTTGCGGCGGCTTTCTCTATTACCGGGATCCAGTTGCGGTTACGGTTATATACCATCACATCTTCAAATCCTGCCAGTTCTGGCGAGTCTTTCAGGTAGTCATGGATCTCCGTGATGTTCTGGCGTTTGTAAGCCCCAACAAGGCGTTTGAACAATGCCCGCTGCTTAGGCAGGTTATCGATGTAATCCATGATCATAATGCTTTCCGTACTGTCCGGAATAGCATCGAATATGGCTACCTGGTCTTCAATATTTTCCAGTCCCTCTATGGGTTTCTTCTGCTCCTGGGCCATTTTAATAAAGGTACCTTCATAAGAGGCCGGGTTGGGGCAATCCAGCGACTTCATCATCACGGAGGATAATAATATCATGGGCTTCATGGTCTTGAACATGGATACGTCCATTCCCACGCTGTCTTTAAAGTATCGGCTCAGCTTCTGGTAATCCGCTGGTTTGAACACATCCTGCAGGGAGTAGCCATCTGTTTTATCCTGCATGGATTCCATGAGCCTGGCCATCATGGCAGGGTCATCCATATCCATTTCAAGATAAATGGTCTTGGCCCGGCTGAAAGCTTCTTTTACATGTTCCGGGAGAAAGAAATCATCAGGGCAGATCATATGAATAGTGCCATACAGGTAAGAAGGCTGTTTAAGGCCTTTTCCTGAGATCTTATATAAAAGGGAGTGCTGCGCAAGAGCGGGTAACAGGAACAATGCTAAAACGACTGTGATAATGGTTCTTTTAAACATAATGATAAATTATACAGATGGATAAAACTGCGCCAGCTGGGTGGACAGGATGTTTAAGTCGGTATGGGTGTGCAGGGCAGAAAGGATAACGCGGTGTATCCGCTGCCCCAATGGGTCCGGGTAGGCAAAAGAAGAAATAAAAGTATCCCGGGAAAGCAGATAGGTATAAACGTTTTCTTTTTCTTTTTTGTCTTCCAGCACAAAAACGGGTAATTGGTGCGGGTGATGTATACCGGTGATGCCTGTATTTAATCGCTTGAATTCGATGATCAGGTCTTTTAATCTTTTGCGGGCAGTAGCATAAGCACCTGCAGCATGCAGGAATGTATAGGCGTAAGCAGGGATGATAGGTGTGCTGGCGGTAAAAAGCGGTAACCTGCGAATGGCCGCAATATCTGCCGCATGCCCTGCCACAAAACCGCCTTCGAGACTGAATGCCTTGGCCATAGAGGCTGTGATCATATAATGCAGGGCAGGGTTATCCGGTAGAATGCTGATGCTGCCTTCTCCTTTTTCTCCCAGGATGCCTGCGCCATGAGAATCGTCTATCAGCACCATTACTTTCTTCTCTATTTGCCGCAGGGCTTCAAAATCATTGATGGTAGCAGTTAAAGGGTTCACAGCATCTGAAACGATCACATACTGATCATCTGTTCCTTTGTTCACCATTTCCACCACGGTGGTGATCCAGTCGTTCCACTGGCCTGCAGGTACCAGCGCGCCGGGGTACTGCAAAGCAGGATGTGTGCCCGGGGCAAAGAGCACTTCTCCTTTTGTGGCTGCATAGGTAACTGCAGCCTGTGCTGCCAGGTATCCGGAAGAGAAACAAACGGCAGACTGCTGATGGAGTAAAACAGCCAGGGCATGCTCCACTTCTTCATACAGCTTTAACTGCAGGTTAGAGATGCGGGAAGACGGATATACGCTGCCAAAGCGGCCTATGCCTACTGCTAAAAGATCGCGGAAGGTATGGGAAGAATGCATGCCCAGGTAAGAGAAACCGGAGAAGTAAAGGCAGGTCCTGCCATCTACCAGGGCTGTTCTGCCGGGCGTGTTTTCTGTGATCTTGATCATGCTATTGTTTTCTCGTACGAAGGATGAAATGATAATCGCCGGACGCCACTTTCATGTCAAACAACTCATCGCTTAGCTTCACCACTTCCACCAGGTGTTCAGCATTACGGTCGCCATTGGCTGCCGTGATGGAAATGATGCTGCCATTGCTTAAAAGGTTATACCTGCCGGAATCAGGCTGGCCTGCAATGGTGGCAATGAAAAGCCCGTTGTCCAGGAACTGGTAATAAGCATCGCTGTAATACCCGTTCTTCAGGTCTTTTGCCTGTGTTACCTGTACAGCGTTGTAGCCATCCTTTGCGGGAATGGTTACATCGTATACTTTCCATTTTTTGTTTTTAAGCAGGGTATTGGTTTTGCCCGAACCGCAGGCCATTAAAACAATGGCGATGCCTGATAATAGATATTTCATTTGCCTGCGGCTTTTTCCTGGTTGAATTGCTGAGAGTTTCCTTTGGGAATAGAGAGGCTTTGCCATCCTTCTCCCTTTAATACTTTACCGATATAAACGATCTGGCCCACATGATAGGGATGATGCGCCAACTGGCGGTTGATGGCATCTATCACGGTGTGTGGTTCTGTTCTGATGTAAATGGTTTTTGCAAGGTCCGCTGCAGTCAGGCTGTTAATGGCCTGCATCATACAGTTCCAGCCTTTTTCCCAGGTAAGGAGCATTGCTGCTTTGGTGCCGTTGGGAGCATCGTCTTCAAACTCTGCGTCTCTTTGCCGCCAGGGTTTTTCTCCGTCTGAAGTGAGGAAGTCTGTAAAGCGGCTCAGCATATTGCCGCTCATATGTTTCACGATGATGTAAATATTGTTGGGCTCTCCGGCCGGCTGCCAGTGAATTTGTTCGTCTGTCAGTTGTGCAAAGGTTTTCTCTGCCAGTGCTTTATAGCCGAGTAAACGTTGCTTCACACTCTCCAGGTAAATATTTTCAGTATCCATATATACAATTTACGAATTCGTGGAATAATCAAAAGCCTGCTACACTGTCGTCTCCTCTTTTATCACCTACTGCTTCTATCTTTCCATTGGCATGGACCTTAATCAATTCTGTTCTGCCAATGGAGCCGCCTTTCACGATCTTGTATCCCATTTTCTCCAGCGCCTGTGCGGTACTGTCAGGGAAATCCCTTTCCACGGTTACCTGGTCCGGTAACCACTGGTGATGGAATTTTGGTGCATTTACGGAATGGCTGGCATCCAGTTTAAAAACGAGATCATTTAACAACGTCTGGAATACGGAAGTGATGATCGTGGAGCCACCCGGCGTGCCGGTGATCAGTATGGGTTTATTGTTTTTCAATACAATGGTAGGCGTCATGCAGCTGAGCATTTTTTTGCCCGGCGCAATAGCATTGGCTTCTGCGCCAACCAGTCCGTATAAGTTAGGTGTGCCTGGTTTAACGGAGAAGTCGTCCATTTCATTGTTGAGGATAAAACCGGCAGCCACTACGCGGCAACCGTAGCTGCCATTCAAAGTGGTGGTTACGGAAACGGCATTACCTTCTTTATCGATCACACAGAGGTGTGTGGTTTCTGTACTTTCCGGGGCTATATTGCCTGCGGAGATATTTTTACTCTCAGAAGCAATACCGGGTGTGAAGGATTGCATCCGTTCTTCTATATACTTTTTATCCGTGATCTTTTTTACAGGTACTTTCACAAAATCCTGATCTCCCAGGTATAAGGCCCGGTCTGCGTATGCTCTTCTTTCTGCCTCGATCATCACCTGTACACTCTTTGCGCTGTGAAAGCCCCATTCCTGCAAAGGATATTTTTCCACCATGCCCAGCATCTGCTGTATACCAATGCCGCCACTGCTGGGTAAAGGCATGGTAAGGATGTTGTATCCTGCGAAATCGAACAGGATGGGCTGACGTACTTTTGCGCGGTAGTTCTTCAGGTCGTTTGCGCTGATGATACCTCCTCCGCGTTTCATTTCAGCTACTATTTTTTCGGCGGTGGGTCCTTCATAAAAACCTTTCATGCCTTTGGCGGCGATCAGTTTTAAGGTATTGGCCAGCTCTTTCTGTACAAGGGTATCTCCCTTTTTCCAGGGCTCATTTTTCACGAAGGCAGTGGGCAGGGTATTCAGGCGGAGAAAATCTTCCCTTTTCCTGTTGAGGCCGGCAGCTTCTGCGGCGGTGATCACATAACCTTTCTCTGCCAGCAGGATGGCAGGTGCCAGCAGTTTTGCAAAAGGCAGGCGGGCATGTGCATGTGCGGCAAAGAGCCCTGCTACGGTGCCAGGGACCCCGGCGGCCAGATGCCCATCGAGGCTTTTACGGGTTTGTGCCTCACCGTTAGCATCCAGGTACATATCCCGGTGTGCTTTGCCGGGAGCTGTTTCGCGGTAATCAATGGAAATATTGCTGCCATTCTTCAAACGGGCCACCATAAAGCCGCCTCCGCCAAGGTTCCCTGCTTCGGGAAAAACTACGGCAAGGGCTAATTGTGTAGCGATAGCGGCATCCACGGCATTGCCACCCTGCTGCATGATCAGCACGCCTGCCTTACTTGCCAGCGGATGTGCGGATGCTACGGCCGCGCTGTTTATTTCCAGGTATTTATCGATGGAATAATTATAAGGGTTCAGCGTAACCTGCTGTGCCGCAAGGAGCAGGGGAGCCATAACGAAGGAACATAAGATGAAATACCGCTTCATGAACAGGTTTGTTTACACCGAAATTAGTACATATTGCCAAAAGAAATAGCAGCTAAACCTTATCTTAGCTATATACAACCCAAAGCTATGAGGCGCATTATTACGACTTTCTGCATACTATTTACGACACTATGCCAGGCATCTGCGCAAACCGCGCCTTCTCCCGCCACCTTCCTGCAATACCCCCTGGGCTCACATTTTACGCCCCATTTCAAAGTGGTGGAGTATTTCAAAGAAGTAGCCCGGAATGTGAATACCGTGAAACTGGAAACCTATGGGCAGACCTATGAAGGGCGGCCGCTGATCATGGCCATTGTAGCTTCTCCTGAAAACCTGGCCCGGCTGGAAGAGGTCCGCCAGCAGAACCTGGGACTGGTGGCGGGTGCAAACCCTGCTAACCAGCCTGTGATCGTATGGCTGAGCTATAATGTGCATGGCAACGAAGCCGTGTCTACAGAAGCAGCCATGAAAACATTATATGCGCTGATCAGTGAGCGTACAGACCTTTTAAAGAACACGATCGTTATCATAGATCCCTGCCTCAACCCTGATGGCCGGGAGCGCTATGTGAACTTCTATAATGCCATCCACAGCAAAGTGCCTGATGCCACCCCCTATGCAAGGGAACACTATGAACCCTGGCCCGGCGGACGCAGCAATCACTATTACTTTGACCTGAACCGCGACTGGGCCTGGCAGACACAAACAGAATCCCGTCAGCGGGTGTTGCAGTATAACCGCTGGATGCCGCAGGTACACGTGGATTTTCACGAGCAGGGGGTAGATGCGCCTTACTATTTTGCGCCTGCCGCCGAGCCCTTACACGATGCTGTTACCGCCTGGCAGCGTGAGTTCCAGGTGCAGATCGGGAAACACAACGCTACTTACTTTGATGCCAAAGGCTGGCTCTACTTCACAAAAGAACAATTCGATCTGTTCTATCCCAGTTACGGGGATACCTATCCCACCTACAACGGCTCTATTGGGATGACCTATGAACAAGGGGGCAGCGGAAGGGCAGGACTGGCCATTGCCACGCGCCAGGGAGATACCCTTACACTGCTGGACCGGATAGAACATCATTACACTACCGGTTTGGCCACCGTGGAAGTGTCTGCCGCCAATGCCGCAAAGCTGGTGAATGAATTTGCAGGCTACTTTGCAGCGGCGCGCAGTAAACCCTCCGGGGACTATAAGACCTATGTGATCAAAGCTGCAGGCAACCAGGAAAAATTATTATCCCTGGCAGAAACGCTGCGTAAAAATGAATTAATAGTAGGTTTTGCCACCGGCAATAGCAGTAGCAACGGATTCAACTACTTCACCAGCAAAACAGAGAATTTCAATATAGAAAAGGGCGACCTCGTGATCAGCGCTTTTCAGCCACGCTCCAACATGGTGCGTGTATTGTTTGAGCCGGTATCCCGCTTAACGGATTCTGTTACCTACGATATCACCGCATGGGCACTGCCATATGCATATGGTTTGCCGGCTTATGCACTGAAACAAAGAACAGAGCCTGCCACTTCTCCTGCGCCGGAAAAAGCAGCGGTGGCAGATGCCGGTACTGATAATGCTTATGCTTACCTGGCCCCCTGGAACAGTACGAAAGACCTTAAATTCCTGGTAGCGTTGCTGAACAGGAATATTAAAGTGCGTTATTCAGAAAAGCCTTTCACGATTGCTGATAAAACATATCCCGCCGGTACGCTGGTGATCACAAAAGCAGGTAATGCAGGGCTGGATGTTATTCCTGCACTGGCCGCCAAAATGGAAATATCGCTGATCAAAGTGCCTACAGGTTTTGTGGATAAAGGGGCGGATTTTGGTTCTGACAAGATCCGTTTTATCCGTAAACCCAAAGTGGCAGTAATGGCAGGGGATGGCGTATCCTCACTGGGCATGGGGGAGATCTGGCATTTCTTTGAGCAGCAGATCGGTTACCCTGTTACAGTGCTGAATACCGCCAGTTTGTACGGTGTGAACTGGAAGGAGCTGGATGTACTGATCCTCCCGGATGGGCACTATGCCGCACTCAATGATAAAGTAATGTCGGAGCGGCTGAAAGACTGGGTGTCCGGCGGTGGTAAACTCATTGCAGTGGAAGATGCCGTGTCTCAGTTAGCCCAGGGGGAATGGGGCTTTAAACTGAAAAAGGAAGAAGAAGACAAGGATAAGAAAGACGGCAATAAAAAGGACCCTTATGTTCCTTTAAGATCTTATGGTAACCGCGAGCGGGAAAGTGTTACCCAATTCATTCCCGGCGCTATTTACAAGGTGCATATGGATAATACCCATCCTTTGGCCTTCGGTTACCCGGAGTACTATTATACCCTCAAACAAAGTGATAAACTGGTGGAATTCATTGAGTCAGACGGATGGAATGTGGGCGTATTGAAGAAGGATGATTATATCACCGGCTTTGTTGGCGCACAAACAAAACTGAAACTAAAGGATGGTTTGCTGTTTGGTGTGAAGGAAATGGGTTCCGGAGAACTGGTGCTGCTGACAGATAATCCCCTGTTCAGGAGTTTCTGGGAAAATGGTAAGCTGTTGTTCGGGAATGCAGTGTTTATGGTGGGGCAATAGGGTGCAAAACCGATTTAGTTAAAGGTTTCATTTGTTTTTTTATAGATTTGTATCAAATCCCTTTAAAACATGAAATTCCCTTTAGCTTTAACCGCCGCACTCATACTTGCTGTATCTGCTTCGGCAAAAAGTGATTCAACCATTCTTACAAAAACGGTAACACCTGAAGGTGCTGTCATCTATACTAAAAATGGCCTGACACTTACCCTGAATAATAAGTCCACCACTTTTGATACCGTGGTATTACGCCAGCGGTTAGTGAACACCTTCTTTTCTGTTTACCCGGTATTGCTGAGCACATTTAATCCTGATGCAACCAAACATGTAGTGTTTAATGTGGACTCTGCTTATGACGGGGTTGCCTATGCGTCAAGAGGCCAGATCACTTTCAATCCTGCCTGGTTTGTAAAACATCCGGATGATATTGATGTGGTTACGCATGAAACCATGCACCTGGTACAGGCTTATACCGGCAGGTCGCCGGGATGGCTTACAGAAGGCATCGCAGATTATGTACGTTTTAAGTTTGGTGTGGAGAATATAGGATGGGCATTACCGGCATTTAAAGAAACACATAAGTATACAGATGCTTACCGTGTTACGGCGAGGTTCCTGGCATGGCTGGAAGCACATGTGCGCAATGGTATTGTAGTGGAACTGAATACGGCACTACGTACTAAAACCTATACCGCTGATACCTGGGCGGTACTCACCAAAAAAACTTTAGATGAGCTATGGGCTGATTATGCTAAAAATCCCGCTCTTTAGCATATCATCCAGCAACGTTTTCCGCAGATTGTGCTAAGAAAAGTGCTGTTGCCGCAGGGCAGGCAGCACTTTTTTTTGCTTGCAGCATCTGGAATTATGCTGTATATTCTGGCCCGAAAACCGCTATAATGAATTCACAACCACGTTTCACAGAAAAAAGCTACCTCGTTATCTTTGCATTTGTTACTTCGCTCTTCCTGTTATGGGGGCTTGCCCATTCCATGAGCGATGTATTGAATAAACACTTTCAGACCGTACTAAGCGTTACTAAATCACAATCCGGCCTTATCCAGCTTTCCGTATTCGGAGCATATGCCGTAATGAGCATCCCCGCGGGCATGTTCATGAAAAGGTTTGGTTATAAAGCAGGTGTATTACTGGGCTTGTCTTTATTTGCTACCGGTACTTTCCTCTTTGTGCCGGCAGCTACGGAAAATTCTTTTGGTTACTTCCGCTTTGCATTATTCATCATGGGCTGCGGAATGGCCACACTGGAAACAGTGGCACATCCTTTCATTGCTGCATTAGGTGATCAGCGTACGAGCGACAGGCGGATCAACTTCTCCCAGTCGTTCAATGCACTGGGTACAGTGATAGGGCCTTTGCTGGGCAGTTACTTCCTGCTGCGTGCCACCGGCGAGCAACATGATCTTTCAGCAGTGAGGAGTTTATATGTGGGCATTGGTCTTGTGATTGCCGCGGTGGCCATCTCTTTTTCATTTGTGAAAGTGCCCGCGCTGGCTGATCCCCACGAAGGAGATGTGCTGGAAGGCGGCATCCCGGGTAAACCATTGTTCGGGCATCGCCATTTTGTATGGGCGGTAGTGGCGCAGTTCTTTAATGTAGCTGCACAGGGCGGAACATGGGCTTTCTTTATCAATTATGGTCATGAAGTGATGGGCTTTTCTGATGAAAAGGCAGGTAACTTAATGGCATTGTTCATGGCCATGATGGTATTGGGCCGTTTTGTGGGTACCTACCTGATGAAATTTATTGCACCGAATAAATTACTGGCCACTTTTGCCACAGGCAGCATACTGATGTGCATCATTGTGGCACAGGGATGGGGCTGGACCTCCTACATCGCACTGCTGATGATCAACTTCTTTTTTAGTATCATGTTCCCCACTATCTTCAGTCTTGGATTGAAGAGCCTGGGAGGCCATACGCAACGGGCAGCTTCATTTATCACCATGGGTGTGGTAGGCGGAGCGTTCTTTCCATTGCTGATGGGGATGGTGGCTAACCACAACGTAGCGCAATCTTATTACTTACCGATCATCTGTTACCTGGTTATTTTCCTCTTCGGTTATAAACTGTATAAAGTAAGGGCTTAATGTATTGGCAGAGTAATTGATACCCGGTATCATAAATACCTGTCTTTATGAAGAACACATACCTGATTGCAACTGTCTGCATAGCATTCGCTGCATGCAATGGCGCACAAAGGATGCCTTCCAGTAATGATTCTTTGAATGCGCAAGCCAATACACCACCGGCAGACTCCCTTCCGGCACCGGATACAGCCAGTTCTGTAAGGAACTTCAGTAAAGTAATTGGCTGGAAGAACGGCAAAATGCCGCAGGCGCCTGCGGGGTTTGTGGTCAGCAAATTTGCAGATAGCCTGGAGAATCCCCGCTGGATCTATGTTGCACCCAATGGAGACATCTTTGTGTCTGAAGCCAATGCCAAAAAGAAATTTGTGCAGAAAGTAGGAGAGGCCGTAGTTGGGAAAGCAAAGTCCGGCAATACAGAAAACAGTGCGGACAGGATCACGCTGTTCCGCGACACGGATAAAGACGGGCGTTACGATGCCCGGTATGTTTTCCTGGAGAAGCTGAATCAGCCGTTCGGGATGCTTGTAATGGGTGCTCATTTTTATGTGGGCAACACGGATGGTGTAATGCAGTTCCCTTACGGGGAAGGCCAAACGAAGATCAGCGCTAAAGGCCGGAAAATACTGGACCTTCCCGCAGGCGGCTATAACAATCACTGGACGCGTAATCTCATTGCTTCGCCGGATGGATCAAAGATCTTTGTATCAGTGGGCTCCGGCAGTAATGTGGCTGAACATGGTATGGAAAACGAAACCCGCCGTGCCTGCATATTAGCGATCAGCCCGGACGGCAGCAGCCAGAGCGTATATGCCAGTGGGCTCCGTAATCCTGTTGGAATGGGCTTTCCGCAAGGTTCTTCCACTTTATGGACTGTAGTGAATGAAAGAGATGAACTGGGGGATGAGCTGGTGCCTGATTACCTCACCAGTGTAAAGGAAGGTGCATTTTATGGATGGCCTTATGCTTACATGGGGCAGCATGAGGACCCAAGGCTGAAAGGGCAAAACCCGGAAATGGTGCAGAAGTCTGTAGCACCTGATTATCCGTTAGGGGCGCATACCGCCTCATTAGGGCTCGCTTTTTACAGCGGCGGGTCTTTCCCTTCCAGTTTCAATAAAGGGGCTTTTATAGGGCAGCATGGTTCCTGGAACCGCTCTGTACTATCAGGATATAAAGTGATTTATGTACCTTTCGAAAATGGTAAACCAGCTGGCAGTGCTGTTGATTTCTTAACAGGGTTTATTGCAGACCTTGAGAAGAATGAAGTGTACGGAAGGCCGGTAGGAGTTGCCATTGCAGGAGATGGCGCCGTTCTGGTAGCGGATGATGCATCCAATACTATCTGGCGCGTGGCACCAAATAAATAGCTGTACACATAATGAGGAATAAATTCCATATACCTGTTTGCCTGCTGTTGTTTGTTCCCTTTGCGGTACATGCACAGCAGGATACTTTGCCTGAAGTGGTAGTGCGTTCCTATCTTTCGAAAGAATCCCTCATTAGGATACCTACTGCCACCAGTATTTTAAGCGGTACACAGTTGCAGCAGCAGCAAGGATATTCACTTGTTCCTGCATTTAACACCGTACCGGGTATCCGTATGGAAGAGCGGTCTCCCGGCAGTTACCGCCTTTCTATGCGCGGAAGTTTACTGCGTTCTACCTTCGGTATCCGCAATATTAAAATATACATGGATGAAATACCGCTGACAGATGCCGGCGGTAACGCTTATCTCAACCTGCTGGACCCCGGAGCAATAACAGATGCAGAAGTATTAAAAGGGCCGGATGGCAGCCTTTTTGGCGCTAACTCAGGGGGAGTGATCAGGCTGGGTGTTTTTGATCCACCGGGGGATAGTTCCCTGCGTATCAGGCTGCAGGGAGGCAGTTATGGTTTGTTCCATTCATCTGCCGGTTACAGCAAACAGCTGGATAACTATCGCCTGCAGCTTTTTATGGGATACCAGCGTGCAGATGGATATCGCCAGAACAGTGCGTTGAAAAGGACCTATGCCCAAACTGCACAGCAATGGGAATACAGGCCGGGTTACAATTTAAAGCTCCTGGCTTTTTATACGGATATGGCTTACCGTACACCTGGCGGCCTTACGCTGGACCAAAGCAATGCCAATCCCCGTGCTGCAAGAGCACAGGCCCTCACACAAAAGGCAGCTATTTATAACCGTACATTCCAGGGAGGCCTGGTACATGAAGCACGGTTTTCTGCAAGATGGAAACATACCATTGCCGTATTCGGTGCAAACACCCATTTTGAAAATCCTTTCATCACCAATTATGAAGCGCGGGATGAAAACACCGCAGGCTTCCGCACATTCCTGGAATGGCAGAACGCGGATCGTCCTTTCCGCCTTAAGTTCAATGTGGGGATGGAATGGCAGCAGACCGGCTCAGATATTGCCAACTATGGCAACCGGCAGGGCGTAAGGGATACCTTGCAGGTGAGGGACAATATTCATGCAGGTCAGCATTTTTACTTTGCGCGTTTTTCTGTACAATCCGCCCGCAGCCTGCTGGAAGGTGCAGCCAGCATAAACTATTATCACTTTGTATTTGACCGTAACGGGCGCACAAGCGTGGAGTTTTCTCCTGTACTCATGCCCCGGTTATCTTATTCCTATAAACTGGAAGACGATCTGTCGCTACGTGTAACCCTGAGCCGTGGCTATTCTCCGCCTGCGGTAGCAGAAGTGCGTGCATCGAATAATGTATTCAATACTTCCCTGCGCCCGGAAACAGGATGGAACTATGAAACGGGATTGCGTTTCCTGCCCCGGGCAGGGCGTTACATGCTGGATGTGGCATTATTTCATTACCGCATGCAAAATGCCATTGTGAGAAAACTGGATACCCAGGGAGAGGAGTTTTTCGATAATGCCGGCGGAACAAGGCAAACAGGGCTGGAAGTACAAGGTTCCCTTTGGCTGGGACATAAGGTGGAAGTACGCACCGCTTATACTTTAAGTCTTTTTAAATTTGAAAATTATAAAGACTATTCCGGTAATAAAATGACCGGCGTTCCGCAGCATGTGGTAGTGAGCAGCGTAGTATGGCATTTGCCATATGCTTTCTCCCTCTTTGCACAACACAATTTTACAGGCAGTATTCCTTTGGACGATGCCAACAGCATCTACGCAAGATCCTATCATCTTGTGCAGGGGAAAATAAGCTGGCAGCGCTCCCGCATCACTTTACAGGGAGGCGTGGATAACCTGTTGAATGTACGGTACAGCCTGGGGAATGATCTGAATGCGCTGGGCGGCCGGTATTTTAATCCGGCACCCGGCAGAAATTATTTTGCCACGGCATTGTTCAGGATCTGAGATGCATAAACCGGTGCCCGGCAGGAATTACTTACACCATGTAATTCACCATGGAAGAAGGTAAACCTACATTTTCCTTTTGATCCCGCAGCCAACGGAAGCACTGGAAGTTACTTCCACCGCTTTGCCTGTAAGTATGGCATTCATGGCATTATGAAGGTACTTCTGGGATACATCTGCAGCGCTGCCGGGATTATCATCAATAGCACCTTTATAGACCAATACAGCGTCTTTATTGAATAAATAACATTCAGGCGTACGGTCTGCTGCAAAAGCATCCGCTATTTCGTTGTTCTTATCTACCGTGTAATACCAGGCGTAACTTTGTTTTTTGGCATAGCTCTGCATGGCTGCATAGGAATCCCCGCCATCACGTTCCGCTTCATTGGAATTGATCAGGATCACCCCGATGTTATTCTTCAGCGCGAAGTGGCAGATCTCGCGTGTGCGTTCCTGGTTGCGTGCTACATAAGGGCATGTATTGCAGCTAAACATCACCAGTAATCCATTGCTTTTTTTTGCATCGTTCAGTGAGATCTCTTTACCGGTAACATCTTTCATTTTGATGTCCGGTTTCGGCATTTTGGAGCCGACTTCCAGTGCATCCGGTAAACGGAATGCAGCCAGCCATACAGTAGCAACAAGCAGTAAAACGAATTGCTTTTTCATAGGCTCAATTTTTAGGTCCGTATGTAAATTAAGCTATTTTATACGCATTTAAAAGCCGTTCATCATGAATTAGATATTTTCAAACGGACTTGTTTAAATTGTCATGAAAGGCCTTGTACTTCAGGGTTTTCAGCCGTACGTTCACTGGCTATTTCCCTTAATGTGCTGATGCTTGTATTCAATTCAAAACCAATGAGAAGGATGAATGAATTGAAGTAAACTACTAACATGATCACCAGGATAGTTCCGATGGAACCATAGATCTTATTGTATTGCGCAAAATTGGTGACGTAGAAAGAAAATCCTAATGTTACCACTATCATGGAAATAGTGGCAAAAGTTGAGCCGGCAGAGATGAATTTCCATTTTTTCTTAGTGGCTGGTCCAAAACGATAGATCACGGAAATGATGGAAAAGAACAACAACACGATCAGTGTCCATCTTACCAGACCAATAATGAACTGGGAGAAAGAATCACGGATGTTCAATTCCTGCATGATCAGTTTTAAGATAGCACCCTGTGTGATGATCAGCGCAACAGTGACCAGTAAAAGCAACACCAGGAAGATGGTTAGTTTTAATGCAGTAAGGCGCGTTTGCCACCAGGCACGCTGGTTAAAACCGGGCAGCATTTTATCAAAAGAATTCAGCATCCCCATCACACCGTTGGAAGAATAATAGAAGCTGAGGATGAATGAAAAAGACAATAAAGTATTCCGCTGCGTATAGAGGAAATCATGGATCATATCCCTCACTATAATATAACTGCTATAGTTAGGTGTGAGAGATTCTGCAAGATCATACAACGTTGGTTCTATATTCTGCAAAGGAATATAAGGAACGAGGGTAAGTATAAAAATGAAGAAAGGAGGAATAGCCAGCAGGAAGTTGAAAGACATGGCTGCAGCCCGTTCTGCCAGGCTTTCCCGCGCAGTTTCTTTCAGGAAAAAGACGATGACATCATATAAGGGTATCCTGTCGAATCCGGGCAACACCAGGCTTTTACTTTTCCTGATCACCCAGCTTACAGGTTTCGAATCAAGTATTAATTTTTCAATGTCGATCATCAGGGCATTGTTGAACCGGGGTAAAAGTACTGAAAGTTGCTTACTTTATTCCCCTTGCATTCAATGCTTTCTGATAAGCTCTCGCATTATCCATGTGATCTTTGTAATTGGTAGCAAACGCATGATAGCCGCTGAAATCCCATTTTGCGCAGAAGTAGAGATAATCAGACACTACAGGCGTTAATACGGCGTCTATCGACCTGGCAGAGGGTGTGCAGATAGGGCCGGGAGGCAGGCCGCTATAACGGTATGTGTTATACGGAGAATCAAATTCTGTATGAGCGCCCCAGATCCTTTTTAAAGCAAAGTTCTTTAATGCAAATTTAACGGTGGGGTCGGCTCCCAGTTTCATGCCAGTACGTAAACGGTTCAGATATACGCTGGCAATAACAGGTTTTTCATCGTTCTTATTGGTTTCTTCTTCTACAATGGAAGCGAGTGTAGTAACCTCTGCAGGGCTTAATCCTAAAGCCTGCGCTTTGGCTTTGCGGCTTTCATTCCAGAAAATATTATAAGCGCTTTCCAGTTTGTCAAATACTTTACCGGCACTGGTGTTCCAGTAGAATTCATAAGTATTGGGCATAACGGCACACATCACGGTATTGGTATCCAGGCCAAACTGCCGGAGGTATACCTGGTCTTCTAAGATGGCTTTAAGGCTGGCAGAATCTGCTTCCAGGTTGCCGGCAACAAGCCGGATGAAATCTTCTTTCAGGCGCAGTTTATTGATCACCAGTTTTACAGGAGATTGCCTGCCTGAACGCAGCATGCGGATGATCTCCAGGTTACTCATTCCTTTCTTTATCTCATACCGGCCTGCTTTTACGCGGGCAGGATAATCCAGTCTTTTTGCCACGAGGTTGAAAGTGGCAGGAGAGCTGATAATACCTTGTTCCTGTAACCCTTCCAGTACATTCTGGTAATTGCTGCCGGTGGGGATGTAGAAGTATTTTTTATCGCCAAAGGAGCGGGTATTGGGGCCCATCAGCAGATAGGCGGCAAATACCAAAGCACCGGCCAGCAGACAGCCGATAACTACCGCGGTGCGGCGGATCCAGGGAGAGCGGTTATTCTTTACTTTGTTCTTCATGAATAAGATAGGGTATGGATATGATCATTCACACATGCGCACAAAAAACCCCGCTTTTAACGGCGAGGTTCCTGTAAATATTATGATTTGTATAATATTATTAGTTTGTCTTGGCCGGTGTTGTTGGCTGTGTTGGCTGCGGCAAAGGTGCTGTGTTTGATGGAGCGGGTACAGGAGCCGGAGCGCCTGCAGATTGCTCAATGGTGCTTTTGCCTTTTTGAATGGAACCAGCGCCTTTATTGACAAACATAGCGGAAGTGAGGCAGAGGATAGCGATGGCAGATGCCAGGATCCAGGTACCTTTTTCGAGAACGTCAGTGGTCTGACGCACGCCCATCACCTGGTTACCGAAACCGCCAAAAGAACCGGACAAGCCGCCGCCTTTGGGATTCTGTACCAGCACGAAGAAGCCCAGCAAAACACAGGCTACTACGATCAATATTCCAAAGAAAATCAACATATTCGTTGCTATTTATTGTTGTCTGTTAGTAATTGTAATTCTTTGATCTTTTGCGCAAAATAAGCGTTTTTGTCGGGATTAAGCAAACTTAATTTTTGGTATACCACGATCGCTTTTGCGTGCTGGTGCTGGCGTACCCAGATCTCAGCCAGTGTTTCAGAGACGATATCGTCGTTCAGGGTAATGGACTCCATGGCCATTTTTTCCACTCTTTCAGATACTTCCGGCTCATCGTCTTCATACAAACGGTGCATTTGCTGGTGATACCAGTCTTTTGTAGCTTTTCCTGCTATAAAGTTATCTTTCAGCTCCCGCAGCCAGTCTGTGAAGCTTCTCATTTCAGCCTGTGCTTTGTCGTTCATCATTTCTGCAGTATTCGGATCTTTCAGCTTTTTATAGGCAAAATAGTCTTCTGTATATAGTGGCTGGAAGGTGAGAACGGTCTCTTCTTCCGGTGTGTCTATCGGGTGGATGCGGATGGGGCCTTCTTCTCCGGTGCTTTCTTCAGCTGTATCATCCTCATCATCCGATATAATTGTTTGTTTATCAGTTGTTTCTGCGGCGGCAGGGATGGAGATGCCGGGGGCCGGTTGAGTGGTTTGAGCGGCTACAACGATGTCTTCTTCTTCTATTTCAGGCTCGTATTGAGGTATTTCTTCTTTTAATGCCTCATAATCAATGGCTACTATTTCATCCGGCGCGTCTGAGGTCCTTTCTGCTTCGAAGGCTTTTTCTTCTTTTATAGCTTCGTAATCAATGGCTACAACTTCATCCGGTTCGTTTGAAGTTCTTGCTTCTTCGAAGGCTTTTTCTGCTGTAATGGCTTCGTAATCAATGGCTACGATCTCGTCTGGTTCCTCTGCGGCAGGGGGGAGGGTTTCTTCTTCAGCAGTAAGTTGTTCTGCGGCAGTGATGGCTTCCTCGGTTTCCACTTCCGCAGCGGGGGAAAGTGTTTCCTCTGTTGCGGGGGGGGCTTCAGCAGGGATTACTTCTTCAGTTGCAGGTTCTTCTGCAGTGATGGCTTCTGCGGTCTCCACTTCCGCGGCAGGGGAAAGTGTTTCCTCTGTTGCGGGGGGGGCTTCAGCAGGGATTACTTCTTCAGTTGCAGGTTCTTCTGCAGTGATGGCTTCTGCGGTCTCCACTTCCGCGGCAGGGGAAAGTGTTTCCTCTGTTGCGGGGTGTTCTTCAGCAGGGATTACTTCTTCCGCTACTGGTTCTTCTTCAGTGGCGATTGCTGTTGTGGTTTCCTCTTCTGAGAGTGTTTCTTCAGCTGAAGGGGCTTCTGTAGCGGTAACTGCTGCTTCTGCCAGCGATTCCTCTTCAGTGGCTATTTCTTCTTCTGCTGTAAGTTTTTCTTCTGCAGTTATTTCTTCTTGCTCTATAAGTTCTTCTTCTGCAATTATCGTTTCTTTATTTTCAAGTACCGGTTCTTCTTCGGTAAACTCATCTTCAATAACCAGTTCTTCATCCAGTGTTGACAGATCATCTACTTCATCTTCCGCAATTAATTTCTGTTCAATAACCGGGTTTGCCTGCTGAGCCTGTTGAGCAGCCAATGCAGCATTAGCCCTGTCTTCTGCTTCTATTTCATCCAGTATCTGCTGGTCTTCTGCAGAGATGGCATCTTCGGTTTCTTCTATATCAATAGCCGGAGGAATGGGCATTTCTGCTATTACCGGTGCTTCTTCAAAGAGGGCGATATCTGTGAGTAACTGATGTAAATGTTGCGGATTGCTGCTGTAAAGCTGGGCTTTTTTCAGCGTGGGGGCCGTCAGATCAGGACGTTGAATGTATTGTTTCTGCGCCAGCAACAGGCGTGCAGCCGCAAAATAAGGATATGTTTCTACCAGCCGTTCCAGTTCAGCCTGGTCCACGTGCCGGATATCCGGTTGGTTAAAAATATGGTGAATGATCCTGTTAGCGGTCATGGGTGCTAAAATATGAAAATAAAACTTAAATCAAATAGCAGCGCGGCGATATCCGCTATTACCAGTTTGCAAATGCCCTGTTAAAAACATCATCCACAAGGTTCGGTACAATTTCTTCCAGCAGGCGGGGCTCTACTTCAGTGACAGTTTTACCGGCATCGAAATCCGCAGAGCGGGAGAAGGACTGGCTCGTAAATCCTTTTTTATCTCCGATCCTTTTAATGAAAGTAATATTAATTGTAATGGTCAAACGGGCAGAAGCAGGCTTGTCCACATCCGTTACCGCGGCATTCGAAACAGAATACCCGGTGATAGTGCCTTTGAATTCATAATCCGCATTCTGATCATTTGTTTGCGTCAGGCGGGTTTGTGCCAGGATCTTTGTCCGCAGCTTTTCCGTTACCTTCTGGCTTAATTGCGGGTTATTCTGCGGGGCGCGGTTTTCTATAAAACGTACCAATACCGTTTTCGCCTCGGGATCAATACTGGCACCATTGGCCGAGTATTTTATAGAACATCCCCCCAAAATCAGCCACAGGCTTATGCTTACAAGAAATGAAATCGTTCTGACCATAGGTTGGCGGATAGCGTATTTATTCATTAATATTATATTCCTTCAGTTTTCTGTACAAAGTCCGTTCCGAAATTCCGAGGTCGAGCGCGGCATCTTTACGTTTTCCTTTGTGTTTCTTCAGCGCTTTTTCGATCAGCTCTTTCTCTTTATCTGCTATAGAGAGGGTTTCTTCCACTTCTTCATGATGATCTATTTTGCTGCTGTCCTGGATAATGTAAGGCTGCGGGTTGGAAATGATTCCGGCAGGAGCGGTCTGTGGTTCAGGTTGCTTGAAGTTATGCATTACATTTTCTTCCGGGAACACACCGGCATGCGCCATGGAAGGATTTTGCAGGATATCGAAGAACATTTTCTTCAATTCCGTTACATCCTTTTTCATGTCAAAGAAGAGTTTATAAAGGATGTCCCTTTCACTGTTGAAGTCGCCACCGGTACTGCCGCCGTTGTGATTCGGGGCAAGCATGGGCAGGCGGTTGGTCACCTGCGGCTCTGGCAGGAACCTGCGCAGTTCCGCGGCACTCACGTGTTTATCTGTTGCCAGTACGGAGATCTGTTCCGCGATATTCTTTAATTCCCGTACGTTACCGGGCCAGGGGTAATTGGTGATCATGTCCCGCGCTTCATCGTCCAGCTGGATGGAAGTGGTTTTGTAACGTTCTGCAAAGTCCACGCAGAACTTGCGGAAGAGCATAGCGATATCTTCTTTCCTGTCGCGCAGGGAAGGAACCCGGATGGGTACCGTGTTCAAACGGTAATACAGGTCTTCCCGGAACTTACCCTGCTGGGTGCTTTCCAGGAGATCGCGGTTGGTTGCTGCGATCACGCGAACATCTGTTTTTTGTACTTTGGAAGAACCTACGCGGATGTATTCGCCGGCTTCCAATACTCTTAAGAGACGGGCCTGGGTGCCCAGCGGCATTTCACCTATTTCGTCCAGGAAAATGGTACCGCCGTTTACGGTTTCGAAATATCCTTTACGGTTATCAACGGCCCCGGTGAATGATCCTTTTTCGTGACCAAATAACTCAGAATCTATTGTTCCTTCAGGGATGGCGCCGCAGTTCACGGCAATAAAAGGGTTGTGTTTGCGGGCGCTCAGGGTATGGATGATCTGTGAAAATACTTCCTTTCCCACACCGCTTTCCCCGGAGATCAGCACCGTAAGGTCGGTGTTGGACACCTGGGCGGCTACCTGCAGGGCATAGTTCAATGCCTGCGAATTGCCGATGATGCCGAAGCGGTTCTTTATACTTTGAATGTTGTCCATCTGTTTTGTAATTTTTAGCTTATCCTTCCACAACCTTTCCCAGCAAGGTACCAGCGGTACAGTTCTCTACTTTGACCATCACATATTCACCTTTTTTATGTTCTCCTTTCGGGAATACGATCACTTTGTTCTGATCATTCCTGCCGAAAAGATCGTTTTCTGAACGTTTGGAAGTGCCTTCTATCAATACTTTAAAGGTTTTTCCCACATCCTTCTGCATACTTGCCAGGGTATGTGTGCGATGCAGGGCAACTATTTCTGCAAGACGGCGCTTCTTTACATCAGGTTCCACATCGTCCCTGTACCGTCGGGCGGCCAGTGTGCCGGGGCGTTCAGAGTATGCGTACATATAAGCGAGGTCAAAACGGGCGTAGTTCATGATGTCCATTGTTTCCTGGTGGTCTTCTTCCGTTTCTGTGCAGAAGCCGGTGATCACGTCTGTGGAAAGGCCACAGTCAGGGATCAGTTCCAGGATACGGTCTACCTTTTTCTTATACCATTCCCTGGTATAAGTGCGGTTCATCAATTGTAAGATCCTGTTGCTGCCGCTTTGAACAGGCAGGTGGATATAATTGCAAATATTTTCGTGCCTGGCGATCGTGAGGATCACTTCGTCTGTAATGTCTTTCGGATGGGAGGTGCTGAAGCGGACCCTTAACAGGGGGCTGATCGCGGCCACTTTTTCGAGTAAGAGGGCGAAGGTGACAGTTTCGTCCCTTTGCTCGTCCACGAAATAATAGGAATCCACGTTCTGGCCCAGCAGGGTTACCTCGCGGAAGCCCCTTTGGAAGAGGTCCGTGGCTTCCTCAATAATGGATTGCGGCTCCCGGCTCCTTTCCCGGCCACGGGTAAAGGGCACTACGCAGAAGGAACACATGTTATTGCAGCCCCGCATGATGGACACAAAAGCGTTTACGCCATTGCTGTTGAGGCGTACAGGGCTGATGTCCGCATATGTTTCTTCCCGGCTGAGCAGTACGTTAATGGCTTTCTGGCCGGAGGAGGCTTCTTCTATAAGGTCGGGGAGGGAGCGGTAAGAATCCGGTCCAACCACCATGTCTACCAGCTTCTCTTCTTCGAGGAATTTGGATTTGAGGCGTTCTGCCATACAGCCCAATACCCCTACCAGGAAGCCTGGTTTGGCCTTTTTGATGCTTTTGAACTCCGTGAGGCGTTTCCGGACGGTTTGTTCGGCTTTTTCACGGATGGAGCAGGTGTTAAGGAGTACAAGGTCAGCTTCTTCCACGTCCCTGGTGGCCCCGAAACCCTCTTTATTGAGGATGGAGGCCACAATCTCGCTATCGTTAAAGTTCATGGCACAGCCATAACTTTCTATATAAAACTTTTTGGCGTAGGTACGCGTATCTCCGGCCTGCGGAGCGATTGCTTCGCCCTGGCGGTTCTCATCATGTACTTTAGGTACGGTATCCAACATGCACTGTCTAAATTTAGAAGGGCAAAAATACATAAAAAAATGACAGAATGACAGGTTAAGTTTTGCTTATATTTCGGCTCTTATGAAGGTAGCACCTGACAAATGGAAGCATTTTTACGTGGGCGTTCCGATGGGGATCGTGTTGCAGTTATCGGGGTTTTTCCTGTTCCCGGGGGAGTTGTTGTACGGGGCGGTGTTTGCCCTGGTTGGAAATGTGGGGATCAGTTATGGGTTTGAGTTGTTTTCGCTGGTTACGGGGAAGGGGCATCATGATCTTATGGATGCGGTGGCGGCGGTGATTGGAGGGGTTTTGGGGCAGGGGGCGGTGTTGCTGACGTTATTATTGGGTTAGGTATGCTGAATAGTATGCGGGTGTTTCCTGAACGGTGTTATCGGGGATGAGGAAGTGTAGTTTTTCCGGCTCCGGCCATTGGACTTCTTCCCTTGGGATGAAGAAGCCTTTTATGCAGTTAGGGTTCCTGACGCATATCTGGATATGTGTTTTTTCGTGGAAGCCGGCATTTTCGTAGATGGGGGAGCCTTCGATGAAGACGCCGCGGGTGGAATCGAAGGGAGGGCGGTGTAAAAGCCTCATTGATTCATGCAAGTTTTCAATGACTGAACAATCAAGTTCTCTAAGAACACGATCTTTTGAGTCTTTCGAATTCTTATTGAAGGGTAAATTTTTATTTTCTGAAATAGCAGACTTTTTCAGATTTTCATAGGAAGATTGAATTGACCTAATATGTTTTTTGTCTGTTAAGTCTAAACAACTTCCCAAACTTAACACAGCGCCCAGTATTGCGGGTTTCTCAATCTTTTTTCTGCCAGGAGGATTAGTGGCAAAATCCAAGGCCCGCTCATAATTGTTTTGCCAGAAATAGAAGCCATATCCCAGCCAGTCATGCCTGTTTTCGCTGGCTTTTAACATCATGTTTCCCGAAACAACGGCATCTCGAACTGATTCTTCACAACCGTGAAAGCCTAACACTAATCCAGCGTCGGAAGTATATACATATTTCGCTTCAGAGGTTAACATTTTATCGAAGGCTGGTAAGATTAACAAACTTTATTCAATTCCTTTCTTTGCTGCTTTATCTTCTTCTGCAGCTTTTATCTCTTCTTCAGTCATTGGTACAAGCAGGTGTCTGATACCTAAAAAATCTATTAATGCAGCTGCGTACTCCTTTGATGATTCTATTTTTTTCCTTTGTTCTAATAAGCCGTCTTCAATCTGTTGGTGAAATTCATTTGTAGTCATATAATGAAACATAAACAATGGTTTTTATTGAATGCAAAAATACGGATTCTTGTTTTTCCAATGATGCATCATCAATAAAAATATTATTCTTCATTGCGCAGGATGAAATATGTCTAAGCGAAAAATTCTTCCATTACATTTGTATTCACACCTGTGTTAAGATCAGGTACCTCAAATCTCCTCACAGAACAGAACGCCCCCGTTTCCTGATCACCATTGCACTCATTAAAAATACTGCTGAACAGGTTTTAGTTTTTCTTTCTTTTTTCGCCAGCATTACATTAAGATGTTGTTTTGTGCGGTGGTGGGAGAGGGAAGGTCTGCTTCGTCCAGCATATCCCGCATATCTATTTCTATGGTCCGGGAAATATTGCTGATGGGTACATCGTTAGCGCTGCCTTCAAAAGGGTTGTTGGAACTTTCTCCTACTACGTCCAATGCAACAAATACCCAGGACAGTAATAGTGAGAACGGGATGTTCAGCCAGATGGAATATCCTTCTATCATCGTACCGTTTCCCAGCTTCTGAAATTCATTCAGCAAACCAAAGGGTACAAGTAACACAAAGAAGTATAACAGGTAACTGGCAATAGAAGAAAAGTGACGGGGATAAGGGAAGTTCTTAATTCTTTCCGCTCTTCCCTGGCAGTCATAGAAAGCCGTTACAGAACTTTGTAATTGCATCATCTGTAACTCCGTTAGCCTTAAATTATTGATATGCCTGGATTGCATGGCCATCAGCTGTGTTGCTTTGTTCTTTTTAGCGAGAATGTAGTGAAGTTCTTCATCCGGCAGGTATTTCCTTAACTCTTCTTCCATAGTGGCCTGCTTTTCAGGAACGCTGTAGAGGGTGGCATATTCCACGTTTTCCGGGCTTTCCATATTCTCCCATGCCCTTGGCTCCCTTAATTGATAACGAAGCGCCGTAAGCCAGGCAAAATGCCTGTGAAAAATGGTTTTAATATCTTCTTCATTTTTTACAAAATCCCTGACCATAACGGCGAAGGCCCTGCTGCTGTTAACAATGCTGCCATAAATGATCCTTGCTTCCCATAACCGGGAATAACTGGTGTTATTCTTAAAACCAACAATGAAGGATACCGCTGTACCTAAGAGTGCTACGGGTACCCAGGTAATGGATAAGAAAGTGAGGCCAAGGTGGTAGAGTATGGTTGGGATCAGGGCCAGAAAGAAGAGTTTGTAGATATGTCTCCTTGTCCAGTATACAAACTCTCTGAAAGTGTATCTTCTTCCTATGTTCATTGCCAGGGTTTTAGGTGTTGAGATAAATGTACAATTTTTCCCTACTTATTGTTCTAAGGGTATCTGGTCATATTTAACCAGAAGATGATGACCAGCACTGGACCCTGGGATTAGCCTGAAGCATAAAGACAGGGCAGATAGGGGTTAGCGGGAAGGAAGATACGATATCAGTGGAGATGATGCTGATCGGAGGCTGATGGTATCAGGAGCGGAGGTTGTAACAGGAGTTCAGGGGTGCAAACGGTGCATTTTAGAGACAGCGCCTCAGAAAAGATGCAGAAATGGGCAAAAGCAGGTTGTATTTTCATTGCTATTGTATAAGATCAAGGTAAATTTTCTTTGGTGAATATAGTTCTCCCGGCGGAAGGGATCGCTTCGCGTTATTTCTTTTCACCCGCCTCATTGGATGCTATTCCAGCTGCACGTAATGAACGGCTTCAGGAAGTTGCGTAACGGGCTTTAATTCCGGCTGATCATAATAGATGATATCTGTTGATGTTGCCGGCAGGGAAGGAACGATATCGATGATATCCGCTGCAAAATACTTGCGGTTCCCTAATGCATAAAGCTTTCCACCCTCTTCGCTGAATGCTCTTACCTGCAGTACTACGATGGTTTCTTCATCACCTGCATTAAAGGGCAGTACCAATTCTGCTGCGGCAGCTGGTTTGCTGAAATCGATCAATACTTTGTCTGATGCCGCTTCCTGGCAGGCACCTTCGTTAAAGTTCACGCCAAGGGCGATCACTTTGATCTCTATGTGCGTGGTGTTGCGGGCATGGCGAATGTTGTTCGCGCCAAGAGCAGGAATGGTAATGCGAAGGCTATTACGGTCCTGTACCACTTTGGGGCTGAAGGAAAGGAGGTGGCTCAGTTCTGTTCTTTCGTTGAACCGCATACCCGTTAACATGGATAACTTGTTCCGCTGAAAGCGCCTGCTGCCTCTTTGCTTAGAGCCTGCGTACAGTACGCGGAGCATATCAGCATTCAACCGGTTGATCATGCCATCATCATGACGGATGTTCAGTTCCGCCCGTAATCCCTGCCGGATCAGTTTACCAGCTTTGCTGGCCGTTCCGAAGTCAATAGCAGAGAGCTGGGTAGCTTTACTCCTGCGTACCTGTTTAGGCATTGTCCGGAAATATTGCTTCCCGTTCCGGTAATACCCGACGTACTCGCCGATCTTACCAGTCATTCTTAATAGTCCTGTGTTTTTAGACATAATGTAATAGTGTTTTTAAAGTGAATAAAAATTGTTTCAGCCAAAAACATTAAAACTATGCCAGTTGTGAGCGGGGAATCTTGATATAGATCAAGATTTTGAGAGGTTAACAATTGCAATCAGTTGCAATGTGAGGATTAACAAAAAAGCAGGTAATGTGCCATTACCTGCTTTGCAAAAGAGCGGGAAACCGGGCTCGAACCGGCCACCTACAGCTTGGGAAGCTGCCGCTCTACCAAATGAGCTATTCCCGCTAATGTTGACAAATATACAAATGTATCCCGTATGGTTACACTCCCTTCCTTAACTTCTGATAATATTCCTTAATGGCCCCCGCCTTATCCTTCTTAATTTTCTTCCCCAGCTCTTTCCTCGGACAATTCGCATTATACTTCGCCCCCCAGTCCATGATCTCAATAACGATCGGCAACAGGTCAATGCCTTTCTCCGTAAGGCTGTAAATGAACTTCGACCTATTAGCAGGTGATACGCTTTTAATAAGGATCCCTTCCGCCTCCAGCACACTCAGCCTGTTCACAAGGATGTTGCTCGCTATCTTCTCCTCCGATTGCAGGAATTCGCTGTAGGACAATTTCCCCCTCAGCATAATATCCCTGATGATCAGCAGTGACCATTTATCCCCGAAAACGTCCAGGGAACAACTGATGGGGCAATCCGACCTGGTCTTTTCCATATAAAAAATGTTAAAAGTACTTGCAAATTGAAATAACTTTCTATCTTAGTTCTTGCAAAATGCAACAACTATTGTAAAATTCCTAATCCTTAAAATCAGAAAAATGGAAACCACAAAGCAATTGCTGGAAACCTATTATAAAGGTTTCGCCCAAAAACAAGGCTGGGAATCAGTTATTTCCGATGATTTTAAATACACGGGAGGCGGCATTTCCCAAACGCCCCTCACAGGAAAAGCTGCTTATATAGAGGTGATCAAAAGGTTTTCCCGCGTGTTTCAGTCCATGCGCGTAAAACAAATGATCGTGGAGGGCGAAAAGGCCAGCGTAATAGGGAATTACGATTTTAAATTCCCAAATGGTGAAACCATTAACGGCGATGTATCAGAGATCTGGACAGCAAAGGATGGCAAACTGGATTCACTCACCATTTTCTTTGATACCCTTACTTTTGACAAAAACACACCCAAATAATGGCTTACAGTGAAAAGCTGGCGGACAGGCTCCGGCGGGCATTAGCGGGGATCGGTAAAGTGGAAGAGAAAAAGATGTTTGGTGGCTTAGCCTTTATGGTGAATGGTAAAATGTGCCTGACAGCGGGTAAAGACAGGATCATGTGCAGGATTGATCCTGATCACCGGGAAGAAGGATGCGAAACAGTGATCATGGGAGGGCGGAAGTATAAAGGTTATGTGCATGTAAACGAAAACAACCTGGAAACAAAGGCTGCGCTTGATCACTGGGTGAAACTGGCCCTTGACTTCAATAAAAAAGCGGCTTTTAGCCGCTTTAAATAGTTTACGCTGTTTTGGCCAATTTCGCCATCAGCCAGCTCTCCTTCAACGGCACCAGCCAATGATCTTCCAGCTCCTGCTTCGTTAGCACGGTATTATTGAGATAAAGCGTATCTGTGGTAATAAACCCTTTTTCCAGTGCATAACCCACCTGGTTCATCGGCAGTAACTGCAGCTTATCCTTCACCAGGAAACCCAGCAGCAGGCGGTCAAAAAGGTTCACGGAATACTGTTTTTCTATGCTTTTAATGATCCGTACGGAACTGTCTGTACTGCATCCGCTCACTTCGGAAGTGGTTTCGTCTGCCATCAGCACTATCACCTGGTCAAATAACAGGCGGCCCCAGCCTTTTACGGGTACTCCGTGGGAATTCCATTGCACTGCAAACTGATGCAGCTGTTCTTCTATCTCTTCGGCCTCTCTTTCTGAAAACGGGCGGTTACTTTGGTATATCCAAACCCTGGAAGCAGGGGCGAAGTCGTTTGGTAAAATATGTTTGATATCGGTGTTCATGGTACAAAGTTAAGGTTATTGCATGTTTTGTGCGATCATTTCCGCGATATCCAGCACTTTTACTTCCTCTTCTTTACCTGCTTCTTTGACCCCATCGGTTAACATCGTCATGCAAAAAGGGCAGTTGGAGGCGATCACGGAAGCACCGGTAGATACAGCCTCATGGCCTCTTTCAAAGTTGATCCGGGTACTCCCTTTTTCCTCTTCCTTGAACATCTGGGCACCTCCGGCACCACAGCAAAGCCCCTTGCTTCTGCACCTTTTCATTTCCACCAATTCTGCATCAAGGCTTTCTAAAACTTGTCTTGGTGCCTCGTAGATCCCATTTGCCCTCCCCAAGTAGCAGGAGTCATGATAAGTGATCTTTTTGCCCTTGAAAGTGCCGCCTTCTTTCATTTTGATGCGGCCGCCATCTATCAGCTGCTGTAAATAGGTGGCATGATGGATCACCTCGTAGGTGCCACCCAGCTGGGGGTATTCATTTTTGAAGGTATTGAAGCAGTGGGGGCAGGCGGTAACGATGGTTTTTACGCCATAGTTGTTCAGCACCTGGATATTGTTGTAGGCCATCATCTGGAAGAGGAATTCGTTCCCGGCCCGCCTGGCGGGGTCGCCGGTGCAGGCTTCTTCCTTACCCAGTATGGCAAACTGTATCCCTGTTTTTGTAAGGATCTCTGCAAATGCCCGGGTGATCTTCTGTGCCCGCTGGTCAAAGCTACCGGCGCATCCCACCCAAAAAAGCACTTCAGGCGTTTCACCATTGGCAAAATATTCGGCCATTGTTTTTATCTGCATTTCTTTCTTTTTTGCTTGGGTGTATGATTATTGTATCCAGGCGTCACGGTCATCCGGACTGAATTTCCAGGGCGCCATATTATTCTCGATATTGGAAAACATCATATTCCATTCCTGTGGTGCGCTGGATTCTTCCATCACCAGGTGCCTGCGCATTTGGAGGATGATGTGTAGGGGATTGATGCTCACCGGGCATTCCATTACGCAGGCATTGCAGGTGGTGCAGGCGCGTAATTCTTCTTCGGTGATATAATCCCGGAGCAGGGTTTTGCCTTCAGCGTTACCCCTGCCTACTTCTTCCGCCCTGTCCCGCGTTTTCATCATGATCAGCCGGGGAGAGAGCGCCTTGCCTGTTTGTGTGGCAGGGCAGGCTGCGGAGCAACGGCCGCATTCTGTGCAGGCATATGCGTCCAGCAGGTTCTTCCAGGTAAGGTCCTGTATATCTTTCGCCCCGAATTTGGGCACTGTTTCTGAAGGAGTGGTGGGCGCCAGTTCCGGTTGCATGGCGTAAAGTACTTCCTGCTGGATCTCCGGCATATTTTCCATCTTTCCTTTAGGCCGCAGGTCTGCATAATAAGCATTCGGGAAGGCCAGGATGATATGGAGGTGTTTGGAAAAAGGCAGGTAGTTCAAAAAGGCCAGTACACCCAGGATGTGGAGCCACCAGGCACCTCTTTCTATCGTTATCAGCGCACTGTCTGACAGGCCGGAAAGGAGCGGGGTAAACTGGCTGGTAACCCAGAAAGGCTGTGTTTGTATATAATGTTCCGCGCCCCGGCTTTGCAATACCAGGTCCGCAGTGTTCATCGTGAGGAACAATACCATCAGCACGATCTCTGTAATAAGGATATAGTTGGCATCAGAGCGGGGCCAGCCATTAAGGTCTTTACTGATGAAGCGTTTCAGTTTGATGATATTACGGCGTACCAAAAAGATGGCGCAGGAAACAGCTACCAGTACGGCCAGTATCTCAAAACAGCCGATCAGCACCCCGTACAGTGACCCAAGAACGGGGGCGAATATACGATGTGTGCCTGCCAGCCCGTCTATAATGATCTCCAGGATCTCAATATTAATGATCAGGAAACCTGCATACACAAAAAAGTGCAATACCGCCACGAGGGGGTTGCGGAACATCTTTTTCTGTCCAAAGGCCAGTAAAAAAAGATTTTTCCAGCGGGCTGCAGGCTGGTCGTTAAGTGCTACATCTCTTCCCAGCAGGATGTTACGCCTGATACCCAATGCTCTGCGGGAGAACAAATAGGTGGCTACGCTCAATGCGATGAGAAAGAGGACCTGGTAAACAATTTGCATATCCTTGATTTGACCGGTTGTTATCGCAATTTATGTATTTTTACGGCTGCACAAACCCACTATATGGAAAATAAGAACGTAATCCTGACGCAGGAAGTTATTGAAAAGAAAATAGAACGGATCGCGTATGAAATATATGAGCATAATTATGACGAGCCTTCCATTATACTGGCGGGTATCTGGGACCGTGGAACCATCCTCACCAATAAGATCGCGGCGCATTTAAAAGCGATCGCTCCTTTTAAGATCGAAGTGGTGGAAATAAAGCTGGACAAGCAACATCCGGCAGAAGTGACGCTTTCTCATGAACTGGATTTTACAGATAAAGTGATCGTGCTGATCGATGATGTGGCCAATTCCGGTAAAACCATGTTGTATGCATTGAAACCTTTTCTGCAATTCTTTCCCAAGAAGATACAAACGGCTGTACTGGTAGACCGCCGTCATAAATCTTTTCCTTTGTCTGTGGATTTTGTGGGTTACAGCCTGTCTACTACTTTACAGGATATGGTAATGGTGGATGTGGAAGGAGAAGCGATCCATTCTGCATACCTCGTTTAAAAATACAAAGCATGTACTTTTAACTTCCCTGCGCCATTGATCTCCAATGCAGGTGCGGGTATTTTTATCATATTCAATACCTGGAACAATACTTTCACCCCTTTTCGCCTGGTAGCTATCTTTGTAAGATCAATATCCGGAGAAAGATAGAACTGCCGTGTACGGCGGATATGCGTGTAATCATACATCACTCCCTGTTCATCCGTCCAGTCGTTTGTTTTGGCATCATACAGGCCTTCTGCGCCATAACCTATGGCAATGTTCAGCCATTTCGGGAAATTACTTTCTTTGGCAAAAGACCATGGGTTTACGGATAACCAATAAGTTTGTGCGTTATAATCCTTTAAAGTGCGTTCTGTAAACCGTTCACCGAACTGGTTCACGGCGCGGGCTTTTAATACGGGATCGCGATAGTGAATGGGAAAAGAAGAAAACTTCAATTGAAAGCGGGGTTCATTCCATATCAGCTCCTGGCTGATCATAGCAGCAGAACCTATAGCATTGGCGCCCATATCGCTCCAGGAAAATCCCCAGTGTGTGGAATGCGCATCCAGCAACTCTATTACGGATTGATAGGCAAAGCCACTCAATCCTCCGATCCAGATCTGCTGTTTGCGGGGTAATCCGCTCCATCGCCATAACTCACGGCTGTATTTTGAAAACAGGTAAGTGGTATATACATGTCCGAACTTATCCATCTGCAGCCATTCGCCGGCATCATTGATGGTATGGAAATTACGTTTGGCGTAATCCTTATACCAGTATTGGTTCAATACCAGTAAAGATCCGCCGTATGCTATGGCACTGCCTGCTCCCAGCGCCCAGACCCTGCCTTTAACGACAGTGTCCGGGTTCTGAAAGAATGTATGATGTTGTGAAGAAACTTTAAGAGAAATAAAAAGAAGGATAGCCAACAGGCCAACACAACGGCCAATGTTCTGCAACAGGATATGCATTCTTTTTAAGGCATCACCCCTCATCCAAGTTTCATGTCGTGAATAATGTTGGTTACTTTACTATCCAGGACCTGTTCTACTCTTTCCAGGTCTGCCACGCTTTCCAGGTTTTCATGCACGCTGAAGTAGAATTTGATCTTGGGTTCCGTGCCGGAAGGGCGGGCGGATATACGGCTGCCGTCTGCCAGCAGGAATTGTAATACATTGGATCTGGGCAGATCGAGCGGTGTTTTTTCTCCTGAGCTCAGGTTTGTTACGTGTTGTAACTGGTAGTCGAACAATTTCACTACAGGCTGGCCGTTGATGATAACAGGCGGGTTGTTCCGGTAGGCAGTCATCATCTCTGCTATCTCTTCTGCGCCTTTCATACCTTTCTTTGTGATGGAGATGAGGGACTCTTTGTAGAAGCCGTAGCGTACATAGATATCGATCAGTTGTTCAAAGAGGCTTCTGCCTTCGTTCTTTGCATAGGCTGCCATCTCGCAGATCATGGCAACAGAAGCAATGGCATCTTTATCGCGTACATTATCACCGATCATATAACCATAAGATTCTTCTCCGCCGCAAATGAAGGTTTCTTTTCCTTCTTTCTGATGGATGAGGTCTGCGATCCATTTGAAACCGGTGAGTGTGTTATAACACTTTATCTCGTTGCTGGCAGCAAATACATCTATCAGGTCTGATGTTACGATGGTTTTACAGATATAATCGCTGGGCTGTGTCAAACCTTTACGTTTGCGGCCTTCCACGATGTAGTTGAAGAGCAGTACGGCGGTTTGGTTACCATTCAGTAAGATCCATTTGCCGGTATGGTCTTTAACGGCAATCCCTACACGATCAGAATCAGGGTCCGTTCCCAGGAGGATGTCTGCATTCAGTGCGGCGGCTTTCTTAAGACCGATGCTCATGGCTTCTGATTCCTCGGGGTTAGGGTATACTACGGTAGGGAAGTTGCCATCCGGTTTGGATTGTTCTTCCACCACATGCACATTGGTGAAGCCGAAACGTTGCAGCACTTCCGGCACCAGGGTAATGCCTGTACCATGGATAGGCGTGTACACGATCTTAAGATCGTGTTGTGCTGCGATCACTTCAGGATATACGCTGAGGCCTTTCAGCATTTGCATATAGGCTTCGTCTATTTCTTTTCCGATAGGATGGATGTTCTCAGACCAGCCAGTCCATTTCACATCGCCGATGCTGGCGATCTTATCCACTTCCGCGATCACGTTCTTGTCATGCGGTGGTACAAGTTGCGCGCCATCATCCCAGTAAGCTTTATAACCGTTGTATTCACGGGGGTTGTGGGAAGCGGTGAGCACTACGCCTGCCTGGCATTTGAGATGGCGGATGGCGAAGGACAGCTCCGGTGTGGGGCGGAGGGCTTCAAAGAGATATACTTTGATGCCATTGGCCGCCATTACATTGGCCGTCACTTCAGCAAAGAAGCGGCTGTTATTGCGGCTGTCGTGTGCAATAGCCATCTTAATTTCCCCGGTAAAGGAGTTTTTCAGGTAATTGGCGAAGCCCTGGGTGGCCATGCCCACAGTATATTTATTCATCCGGTTGGTACCTACGCCCATTATGCCGCGGAGGCCGCCAGTGCCGAATTCGAGGTTTCGATAAAATGCATCGGTGAGTTCGTCCGGGTTTTCTTTCTGGAGTTTGAGGATGGTGGCTACTGTTTCTTCATCGAAACCGCCATTGAGCCATTGCTCTACTTTGCTTAAAATGTTTGCGTCCATGATTCAATTTACTGTTTACAAGCCACTAATGATCAATTGCTGGTGTAAAATAATGAGAAATTTAAATATCCCCGAAATGTTTAGCCATATAAGCAATGGCCTCTTCCTGGGTTTTAACGGCAAAATCCTTGTAACGTTCATGTACATCTGCTATTTCATCCAGCGCAGCCCTTACCAGTTCGGTGTTCTCCCAGGTCTTGAGGTCTGCCGTCACCGTTTCAAGACAGCCTTTCTTATAGGCTATCTGCCCCAGCACATGTACCAGGGTATTCCTGACACGGGCCGTTTTGTCGAACTGCAGGGTTTTTAGAAGGGGGAGGATGTCCTGCGGATGTGTACGCCCTCTTAGCTCAATGCCGTGGCATATTTCCCTGCGGATCTCTTTATCCGGATGCTGCAGGTATCCTTTGGCCCATGCTAATACCGGTACCGGGTTCTTTTCTCCCATCTTCTTTACAGAGCCGATCACTGCATTGCGCACACTATGGTGCGCATCTGTGAGGCCCTGGTCCATGTAGGCGCTGACCGCGCCAAAATCATGCCGGCCTATCTCTCCGGCAGCATTAATGGCTGTTTGCCTTACTTTGGCATCCGGATGTTGTGCGAGGGTTGTAATGGCCTGCAATACTGCCGCAGGTTGGGTGTGGTATATTTTGCCCAATGCCTGGTAGGCATTTTTGCGGATATAGGTATCCTCGTCTGCCGCGTATAACAACAGCGATTGTAATTGGCTGGTTTGCACCGCCTTTTCTATTACGGCTTCCATTTGCCGGACCAATGCGGCCCTTTCTTCTTTGGACAGATCGTAAAATGCCATCTATCAAACTGTTTTGCAATGATCGAAAAACTTCTATTTTTGCGCCCATGAGGCGGTACGAAGATAATTATAAGCAAAAAGGATTACGCAAACAATTGGTAGACAACATCAGGCAGAAAGGAATTACGGACGAAAACGTATTGGCGGCCATTAACAACATCCCAAGGCATTACTTCCTGGATACAGCTTTTGAGGGAATTGCCTATGAAGACAGGGCTTTTCCCATCGGAGAAGGGCAAACTATTTCACAGCCCTACACGGTAGCGTATCAAACCCAGTTGTTAGACGTTAAACCATTTGAAAAGGTGCTGGAGATCGGCACGGGCAGCGCTTACCAGGCATGTGTACTGGGAGAGCTGAAAGTGAACCTGTACACTATTGAAAGACAAAAGAAACTTTTTGATCTTGTAAAAACATTCCCTTACAAATCAAAGTATCCTACCATTAAGTTCTTTTATGGGGATGGATATGAAGGATTACCTACCTATGCACCTTTCGATAAGATATTGGTAACAGCGGCGGCGCCGGCTATTCCGGAGAAGTTATTGAAACAGTTAAAAGTGGGAGGGAAGATGGTGATCCCTGTAGGCGCACAGGACATACAAAGGATGCTGCGCATCACCAAAACAGGAGAGGATGAATTCCAGGAAGAAGTATTTGATGATTTTTCTTTTGTTCCCATGCTAACGGGAAAAAAAGGCTAAACATAAAAAAGGGCTGTCTTCATCAAGACAGCCCTTTTTATTTTTAAAAAGCTTTTAACCTGAACCCTGTACTCAATAATGCTGAGCCGGGTAATGGCTGAAAGTAATTATTCACATCCACACCCGCTGCTGCGATAGTGGGGAATTTAGTGTTGATGTTTGTACCTGTTCCTTCCGTTACCTGCCCGCCATTTTCTGTATAGATATAAGCACGGTCATCCACCACACCACCGCCGGTGCGGGGTTGAATGAATGCGTTGGCGCTGATAAGCTGTTTGGCTTTCTGACCCAGGAGGCCGTTGATGCGTAATGCCACACCAAAAGGACGGGCTACGGTATTGTTGGTGAATTTGATCACGGCATCGTCTGTTCCACGGAAGGTTACACCATCGTTTGCAGTGTTATCACGGAAAAGGTTATTGGTGATAGTATGCTGTGCGCCGGTTTCTCCTGATCCAAAGAACTGGCAGAGATCGCCCCAGCCATCGTGTACCACATTGTCGTGCACATTAGAGGCTGTTACCCTTCCGCCGATCAGCAATCCGCCGCTATGGGATGGATTGTGCTGCAGGCCCCAGTTGGTAACATCGTTGTTGGATACTTCCAGCTGATCGATCGCTGCGGTTTGGATACCATCCGCCCCAATGTCTTTCACTTTGTTATTATAGATCTTCACCTTACGCCATTTAATGGGCTGTACCAGGTCTCCGCCTGGTACCTGTCCGGGAGCCAGCTCGTAAACAGACTGATTGGTGCTCAGGTTCCAGTAAGTGGCAGTGTGGCCGATGTACATTGCTTCGTTGTAAGTACCTGTGATAGACACATCATGGATGGCGAGGTTTTCCATATAGCTATTCGGATAATGTGTGCTGGCATCATTTTTTACAGGATCTGTTTTTGCCCAGATACCTGTACCTCCATTGATGATGGTAATGAAGCCAATATCAAAATTATCGGAATGCTCACTTAAGGAAAGATTGAAGTATGCGTTGCGGCTGGCTTTGGTAGAACCGTTGATAACAAATTCATCAGCGGTTGAACCTCCTACTTTTACGTAATGAGAGTTCACAAAGCTCAGGGCCGTGGACCAGGAACCGCCATCCCAGGCGGGGTTTCCTATTTTAACCACGGTGCCGGGTGCATTACGCACTACAATTGGTTTACTTGCACTTCCACTCAGGTTGTAAAATATAACCGCATAGAAAGTTCCTTTCAGGTTAAGGATATCTCCGGGTTGATAAAGGCCATCCTTATTATCTATTACCAGTCTGCCTTCTTTGTCAGGTACAAGGGTGTACTGTTTGGCGTTTGGATCTACCGGTGGTGGTGGTTTTTCCGGGGTACCTGTTTCGTTCCTTACTTCTTCAATAGAACTCGTCTTGCTACAATTGGTAAATGTCAGTGTAAGTGTAATTGCTAAAAGCAACATGCTTGGTAAATTAATTCGGTCTTTTCTCATGGTTTTTCTAAATAGTTATGCGTCAAAAAATAAAGATGCTGGTATAGCACTAATAAAAAACTATCCGGATATGGTATTCAAAAATCTATTCATGCAAATATCAAAAAAAAACGAATAGATAACTGCAACAGAACGGGCGTTAACAGCGAAATATTATGAAGGCCTTCAGGCGGTTTCCAGTTATGCAACTTAGCTGTCAAAAGGATGACATTGTTTGGAAGGAGATTTTATCTAACAGATATCATAGTGAATTGATATACATATATCTAAATCTATATATTTATATTATTAAAATTATTCATCTGCAAATAATTTATATATGTAATTTTTTTTGTTAATCTACTGCACGGAAAGCTGGTGATGACCGGACCCCGCTTCATAGATCAGTACGCCATTTTCCTTCTTTATGAACCGTAATGCATTGTCTCCCACCACCTTTCCTTTCCCGGTAGCAGGTAAATGGATGGTTGCGGTGGTGTTAGGGGGAATTTGCACCTGCAGGTCAAAAGTATGACCATCCTTATGCCATTCGCTTTTTATGAGGCCATAAGGGCAATGATAACTTGCTTTAGCAAATGTGATATCACCAACAGGTTGCGGGCGTATCAATATCTTTTTAAATGCAATGCTGCCGGGTTCCTGGCCTATTCCTGCAAGGCCGCTGTAGAACCACTCCATGAGGTGCCCGAGCATCAGGTGGTTGTTGGAAACAAAACGGTATGCCTGCCAGGATTCAGTAAGCGCAGTAGCCCCATTCGCTAACTGAAATCCATAACCCGGTACATCTTTGCGGTTATTCATGGCATAGATCAGGTCTGAGCGGTTGGCATTGTTCAACAAACGCAGCAGGTAACCAAATCCTATTTCACCGGTGGTTAAACTGTTATCTCTTTTAACGATATCATTGATGATATGCTGCAGTACTTTTTCTTTCTGTGCAGATGGTACAAGGTCCATATACAATGCCATGGTGTTGGACGTTTGGCTGCCGGTGGCATATTGTCCGGTGGTTTTATCCAGCCAGGTATCGTTAAAATACTTTTTAACAACGGCACTGATCTGTTCATACTTCTCTACATCCTGTTGTTTGCCCAATACTTTTGCCGTGGCTATCATCACCTGCAGGTCGTGATAATAGGTAGCGAATGCGGTCAATGCAATAGGGGTATTCTGTGATTCGCCCACGCCTTTGGGCCCAATGTCGAACCAATCGCCGAGGCCGCGTTTCAGGGAATCTTTTGCTGCATTTTTCCCCAGGAATTCCAGGTAGCGCGCCATCATGCTGTAGTTCTCTTCCAGCGCCCGCTTATCTCCGTACCAGCGGTACAGGTCCCATGGCACTAATACGGAAGCGCTGCCCCATTCCGCGGAATTACGGAACCCGCCATGGAATTCTACATATTCCGGAGCAATGTCCGGCACAAGACCATCTGCAGTTTGCGCGCCGCGCATATCATTTGTTATCTTATTCAGCAATGCAGGCACCTGGTAATTATACCGGATAGAATTTCCCATCAGGTGTACTTCTTCCAGCCATCCGAGTTTTTCGCGGTGCGGGCAATCTGTTAATACACTCGCCAGGTTACTGCGGATAGCCCAGTCTATGAGGTGATAGATATTATTGAACAATTCGCTGGAGCAACTGAAATCTCCTGCGGAAGTTGCTGCATGGCGGGTGTGCAAACCATCTACTGCCAGCAGCACCGGTAATTGGGATGGGTTGTTTTCACTGGCAGGAACAGCACCTTCTATCTGCAGGTAACGGTATCCGTAATAAGTGAACTGTGGCTGCCAGGTTTCTGCTTCCGTTCCTTTGAGGGTATAGGTGTAATACATTGGGCCACCGGAAGCCTGCTGGGTAACCTTTCCGCTGTCGTCCAGCAATTCGCCGGGTATGATCTTTACCTGGTCTCCGCTTTTGCCTTTCACTTTAATGCGTGGAATACCGGATGCATTTTGTGCTACGTCGTAGATCCATACATCAGCAGCAGGATGAGTGATCTTTTTAGTTGGCAGGATGTCTGTTACTTTCAGCGGATCCATGATCTGGCTGATCAGCTGCGGAGGTCCATCCACGGCCACTGCTGCCTTCCAGTTGCTGTCATTGAATCCCGGGAGGTCCCATCCTTGTTTTTCAAGGCGTGCATCATAACTTTCCCCTCCATAGATACTGGAATAGGTAACAGGGCCCGGTGTTGCTTTCCAGTCTGTGCCGCTCACTATATTTTCTGTGCTGCCATCTTCATATTGCAACAGCATTCTGCAGATCATTTTTGGATAACCATATGAGCCTGTCAGCTTTCGGTATCTTTCTCTTGGAATATGATAGAAGCCATTGCCCAGCATAACACCTAAAGCATTCTTTCCCTGTTTGAGTTGTGTGGTAAGATCGAAGGTGATGTACAGTGCCTCTTTACTGTATTGCGTCCAACCCGGATCAAGAAAATGATCGCCTATTTTTTCACCGTTCAGGCTCATATCAAAGTGCCCCAGCCCTGAAATGAACATGGTGGCACGTTTGAGCGGTTTTGAAATATTGAATTCTTTGCGAAGGAGTGGCTGGATACTTTTTCCCGGCCCCCATTCCTTTTTACCTGCACCATGCACAGCTGGTATGATCAGGGAGGTATCGGGCATGGCTTCATAGCCTATCCACTTTGCCTGCTGCCAGTCTGCCCCGTTCATGAGGCCCATCTGCCAGGAAGCGGCGTTGCTCCAGCCTGCGTCTTTTCCTTTGGCATCCCATGTTTTTACTTTCCAGTAATATACTTTTGCGGGGTCTAATTTTTTGCCTTTGAATACGATCTGTATAGAAGCATTGCTCTGTACTTTACCGGAATTCCAGATATTTCCTTCCCGTACGGCGGGATCGTCTGAAACAAACACCTGGTATGCCTGCTGTGCAGGGGAAGAAAGCTCCCAGGATAAACGGGGAGCAGGAGAGGTAATGCCTAAGGGTTCCTTACGGTATTCGCATTGCAGGTTTGTAGCCTGACCAAATAAATGGCAGGCCTGGAACATGCCCAGGACTGCCAGAAAATATTTTATCATACTTATTTGTATTGTATGATCCTGAAATCTTCTATCAGGCCATAATCATATAGATCGTAATCCTTACCGGAAGGATATGCTTTGATGTTCCGCCAATGCCAGGGACTTGCTATCCCGGGTTGTGGCTTATTATGATGTGGTCCCAGCAGGTTCTTAAAGCTACCTGTCACAATCACTTCCAACTGGTTTGTTCCTTTCTTCAGATATTTTGTGATGTTCAATGCATTGGGATCCGTAAATATAATACCTGCTTTTATACCATTCACCTTTACTTCAGCCACGGTACCTTTCCATGCTCCCAGCACCACTTCATATTGCTGGCCGGTATTAGCTACTGATAATTCTTTTTTGTAGCTGATGCTTTGCCCGTATAAGGGAAGCCCCTGTTCTTTCCAGCTGCCCAATTGCAATGGCTGCGGCGGTACAATCTTAAAACCTTTCGCTGCTGCGGACAGGTTAAAGTCTCCAAGGATATACACGGGTTCTATCTCCGCATAAATGCTCATGGGGGTAATCGAAAGCGTGAGGGTGTTTTCCCCTGTTTTCAGTAAAGCACCTATCTCCAATACACCGAACGACCTGTCCAGCCACCATTTCCCTTTCACAGGTTGTATGGCTTTGCCGTTCACGAGGATCTTATTCCATAGTTCAGGATGTTCTATTACGGCAGTGAACTTATTAAAAGCTACGTGCTCCTCTATCTCAAAACGATAGGTAGCGGTATACCCGGTATGGGTAGTGAAAGTATCTTTTGCTACCAGCCTGTCTTTAAATTGCACTTCGTGATTCCAGGGATTACCGCTGGTATAATTGTATTTTTTGAAGAGCACATCTGTAGCATTGGTCACATGATTTTCCTTCAGCAGGGTATCGCCAAATGCTACATCTGCGAAATCGATCATGAGCGTATTGGCGGCGGGGCGTACAGCTTCAGCGGTGTTGGTATTCACAGCGGCAGCCGTTCCTTTAACAGGCCATGCAGGGAAGCCTGCCTGCTGTTTATCTGCAACGAACAGCAGCATACTGCCGGCAGCGGGAACATTGAAATCAACCCTGAGGCCGCTGGCGGAACTTTGTGCAGGATAGTCATATATCTTACCTGTGAAGAGGTCCATCAGCAGCACATCTTTTCCTTTCAGCTGCAATTGCCCTGTGGCTGTGCTTTCCATACCGGAATTAGCCAGGAAGATCAGCTGACCGTCTGCAAAGGCCCTGCGGTGATGAAAGAGATTGCCACCGGAAAAGCTGATATTGAAATCTTTTGAGGGGAAGATCTTTGTATCAAGGGAATGATGTACTTCCCCGAAATCCAGTGCATTGCCGGCTGCGCCATCCAGTGTTTGCAGTTTTTCGTACAGCAATATTCTGCCGCCCTGATCTGCATATGCTTTTAATAATTTGTAAGTAGGCCCGTCTATATTTTCCATGCCGGGAGGGATCACTACGGTGCTGTAAGCCCTTTGCCCTACTATAAATTTTCCGTTCTCTGCTTTGCCATGTTCCCTGATAATGTATTCTGATCCCAGGTCGTATTCCACCTGTGCTTTTTCGAGTTTGGTTACAAAGGCCTGGAAAGCATTGCCTATCTCCCCGAGGTGCGGATGGTTTTTGCCATGGATGGCGTAGGACCATGCAGTGGTGGTGGGTTCTATAACGAGTATCTCATTCCGTTGCTGGCCTTGTGATAAGGCAAAAGACAAACGGGTGTAATAATTATTCAGTGTTGCATAGTGTTGCCACCAGGGATTATGATAAGAGAAGGATTGCGGGTAATCTCCTTTCCTTGCGCCGGAGATGGTCATAAAGGAAAGGTGCTGGTTGAGGAAATTCACACCCAGCACATATTCCCAGTCTCCCAGGCGTTTCAGGTCTTTGTAGGTAAGGTCCCAGCCGCCGCCGCCATAGGTTTCACTCAGTGTCCTTTTTTTATTCAGCTGGTTAGCTACGCTGGCTAGTTCCTTTACAGAGCGGATGTTGCCGAACTGAGCGCCGGGGCTTGTTTCATTGAATTGGTTGAACAGCATGTCTATACCCGGTTGCTGATGCCAGGCATACATGGCCATGTTATCGGGGCCGTGTTCAGGATTAGGCCAGCCATGTTCCCAGTAGTGACCTGTCCAGGGCATGTTATGCTTTTCCATGTAATTGTGCATGGGTTTGGACCAGCGGTCAATGAAGAGGTCCAGCAGGGTTTGATAGAAGTTATGTCTTACTTTCTTCCAGTCTCCCACTTCTTCAAATAAAGAGGGGAGATTGGGTTGTAAGGCATATCCCCACTTCTGCTGAAAGGTGCTGAACAGGTCGGGCGTCCAGCGTACGGTGTTGGGGTATTCTGCCTGTATGCCGGGTTCATCGGAGAAAAGTCCTTTTACGGTTTTACCGAATTCGTTGCCGGCTACTTTCTCGTATCCTTTCATGGTTACTTCCAGGAACTTTTCTGTTACGCCTTTCACCATCAGGTCCACATAACTGAAGCCGCCGTACCAGCCGGATTTGCTGTAGTATCTTTTATGGAACAGGTAGAACCTGCCGGTTTTACCTTTGAGTTCCTGCATCTGTGATGTTACATCTTTAAAGCTGCCGTTCACTTCCTGTACGCAAACAAAGAGATATTTTGTATCCTTTGGAAAGGTATCTGTTTTAGTGATCTGCAGCATTTGCCCCTGGTTATAGGATTCCGGCATCTGGTCAGGAACGTGGCCTCCTGCAAAACCAGAGGGGTAGGAGTTTTCGTCATAGATCCATACATCCAGCCCAAGGGCTTTGCCTTTGGCTACAGTGTACCGGAAAAGATCGAACCATTCATTGGAGAGATAAGAAGTGATGAGTCCCGGGCGGGGATGTACCATTACACCGCCGAATGCTTTGTCTTTAAAATCCTGCAGCATCAGGTCTATTTCCTTCTTTGTTATTTTTGTGTTCCATACCCATAAAGGTGCGCTGCCATATTCCCTGCCGGGTGCAGTGAATTGTTTTTGCAGTTGAGTAAATGTTTGTGCTTTCCCCTGCATGATCATCAACATACAGATGCAGTAGAACGTGGTAGCAAGCTTTCGCATAGTCGGGTATGTTTTTTAAACTTTATTTAAACCATCGGACGATCTCTTTTGCGATCAGTTCGTGGCCTTCTTTATTAGGGTGATTCCCCTGGGACATGTAATCTTTAAGTGGCTGCACGGCTTTGAACTGGCTGTAACTGTCAGAGAAACCTACCTTGAATGCATCTGCCATTTCCCTGATCTGTTTTGTATGTTTTGCCAGCGGGGCAGCATCACTTTGAATATCTTCAGAGAGGTCTGCAGAAGGAGAAAGCAGGATCACTTTGATGCCTTTGGCCAATGCCGCGCGGATCATTTTCTCCCAGGCTGCTTTGGCTGCTTCCAGTCCCGGCCCTCTGTCGTTCAGGGCATAGTCAATGAACAATACATCCGGTTGATGGATGAGTACATCTTTCTCAAAACGTTTCTCTCCGTTTACACTGTTTTCGCCGCCGATAGCTGTTACGATCACATTGATCACTGCGTGCGGGTAACTTGCCTTTAATGCTTTCAGCACCAGTTGGGGATATGCATCCAGCGTGTTCACCTGTGGTGTTCTGAAGTAACCGGAAGGAACAGAGTGACCATGGAATACCAGGTTGATGGTCCTGTTCTTCGGCCATTCTTTTACCAGTTCTAATTTGATATCTTTGAGATATTCTTCCCTGTTTACCTGTGCTGAAACCAGGCCTGATAAGAACAGGAGGCAGCAAATGAGTTGTATCTTTTTCATGGTAAACAAGATATTGTTTTTATCGTACAACACCTATAAAGCTAGATGGAACGGATCAATCTCTTTTATATAAACTACCAGATTTTTTGTACTTTTTGACATTAATCATCCACGTGTACACATGAAGAACTTTTCGAAATATTTTACGATCACGTCTGCAGAAGAACGATGGGGATTATATCTCACCACCACAGGTTTTACCCGGATAGAACCTGCTGATGCCAAAACCTATCCGGTTAACAAGGAGCATCCATCCAGTTATTCACTCACCTGGAAGTCCGGCCGCGTGCTGAAGGAATTCCAGCTGGTATACATCACGGCAGGCAACGGCGTATTTGAATCTTCGCAGGTGCCTTTGCGGAATATAGACGGCGGTACCTGCTTTCTGCTGTACCCCGGTACCTGGCACCGTTACAAACCGCTGGAAACTTCCGGGTGGACGGAATACTGGATCGGGTTCAAAGGGTATTACCCGGAGCAATTGATGCGGAAAGGTTTTTTCCAGGAAGATAAACCTGTGATAGACCTGGGCATTGATGAAGAAGTACTGATCCTGTTCCAGAAATTATTCATGGCGGTAGACCAGGCGCAGCCCGGTTATCCGCAGGTAATGTCTGCCATGCTGATGGAGATCTTTGCGCGGATCCATACCCGCACGTACTATGATGTGCAGCATAAGGGGCAGGATGAGAACCTGGTGGTAAGAGCTAAGTTCCTGATGCGGGAAGCCATTGAAGAATCCAACAATATCGAAGATATCATCAAAGACCTGCCGGTGAGTTATTCCAAATTCAGGAAAGTGTTCAAACAGGTAACGGGTGAATCGCCGAACCAGTATTACCTGAACCTGCGCCTGAAAAAAGCAATGACCCTGCTGGATGCCACGCATCTCTCTGTGAATGAAATAGCTTACCAGACGGGTTTTGAATCCGTGTTCTATTTTTCAAAGCTCTTTAAGAAAAAGAACGGGCTTTCTCCTTCTGCCTGGCGGGAGCAGAAGAAAGCGGATTAGCGGCATCCTTCCTCCCCTGCAGAAAATAGCTAGCAGACCTTTACGCGGATTAGCGGCATCCTTCCTTCCCCTGCAAAAAATAACTAGCAGACCTTTACAATGTTCATGTTCAGGAGATGCGCCAGTTTTTCCAGTTTATGATACATATGCCCTGTTCCTATTGCACAGTGATGCGCGGGGCCATGGCTGTTCCAGCGGTTAATGAATTCCTTCGCGCCGCAGGAGAAACGGTAACGGCTATTGGTATTGCCTATTTCCAGGATAGGCCCTGCTACAGATTCCGCTTCTGCCACCAGGAAAAATAATTCATTACGATCGTTTTCCACGATAGAAAGTAAAGTAACAGGGCCGTGTTTAACAGACATCTCAACAGAAAGCCCGTTGCCTACCTTGCCATGATACACGCCTAAAGGTTTCACTTTGATCTTTCCTTCTGCGATCCTGATATGCGCAGGGCCATCATGCCCCAGCAGTACTACATCATCATTATAATCTACGGCATAATATTCAGAGAAGGATCCGCCGCAGCCAAAGCTGTCCATGATCTTCATGGCCTGGGCATTCTTTATCTCATACTCACCTGCAACAGGAATACCTTTGGAAGTTAAGAGGGAATTACCCACAATAATAGTGGCAATGGTCTCTTTGTTTTCAGGGATACCTGTGCCTTTATAGTAGTAGGCCATTGAACCCAGTTTATACCGGGTGGTTAATACATCCAGCGCCACGCTGGTAACGGCTGCTTTCCTGATCTCTTCCGTGTCGCAGTTGGGTTGTATATCAAATTCCCGGTAGAATTCCTTTATCCTTTCTTCTGCCTGTTTATGGGTCACTTCTCTGCGGAGAGCAGAGAGTTCATCTACTTCCAGCAGTTCCATATGCCCGCCGAAATATTTGTACTGGAGGGTGAGATCACTGTAGATATCCATCATGCCGCTGTAATAATGGCCCATGCAGCCAAGGCGGTTGTAGTTCATGGTATGTGCTACTTTTGCGGCTTCCACCCAGTCTCCGATCTCTTCCCAGCACGCATCGTTTTGCAGTACGCCGGTGACCTGGTGAAAACGTACACCTGTTCTTTTGAATACATTGGCGAGTTCCGGAACGGGGCAGGCAGAGCAATAGGCCAGCCATTCACCGGTCATCTGCGTGGTGTCGTTCATTTTATTGAATGCATCATAATTGATGGCATTACCGGGAGAGAGATTTAAAAGTACTACCGGCGCGCGGTGGTTCCTGAGCACCGTCATCACAGTGGAAGAGAGGGCATAGGTGGACACGTAAATGAAGATGAGGTCAACATCTCCCGTGCGTAACCTGGTGCCGGCTTCAAAGGCTTTATCTGTGTTATCTACAAGGCCGAGGTTCAATACACGTGGATGGGTTTTCTCCAGTCTTTGCTGGATATAGAGCAGGTTATTGGTCAGGCGTTCCTGTAATCCGCTGAACTGGTTCCAGTATTCTTCCAGCCCTATGCCAAACAGTCCTATGTTCATACTATACATTTTTTCAAATGTAGCGTGAATTCCATATTCTATTTGGCAGGAAAGATGTGTTTTTTGATAAAAAAAGGCTGGCTAAATTAGCCAGCCCATTTGATCTTAGAAGCCTCCGCCGGTATCCATTTGCATACCATCGGCGCTGGACTTATTATTCTTTCGTTTGAATAAAGTAGCGTCAAACTTCCCGAAGCGGTAACTGAAGTTCAGTTTCAGGATGCGTGATTCCCGTTTACGGATAAAGTTCTGAGAGAAGTAAGGCGATTCCTGGTCCATCTCAAACTGGCGGGTATTGAATACATCGCTCAGGCTGAGGGTAAGGCTTGCTGCTTTGTTCTTCAGGAAGTCTTTCCGTACTGCAAGGTCTACCGCACTTAATCCTTTGATCATACCCTGTGCAGAAGTGGGGATCATCATGAAGCCGCCACCGCCGCCTCCGCCACCACGACCGCCGCCTCCGCCGCCTGAAGGAACAGTAATGGTAGGTGCCTGGTAGTTGGCCGTTACCTGGAAGGTAAAGTTAGCCGGTAACTTGGTTTCAGAGTTGATCTTTGCGAGCCAGCTGAACCCGCGGTTAGTATAATTTTCTTTCGCGTTCTTCACCTGCAGCTCTGTTTGATAGAGGTTCACATTGGTGGTGATGGACCAGCCGGTGATGATCTCATTCTTCATAGTCAGCTCTGCACCGTAAGAGAAGTTCTTGTTCGCATTCACGAAGGTGGTCAGCAAAGTATCATTGCCCGGTGTAATGGGTTCGTTGATGGTGCTGATCAGGTTGTTGGTATTGCGATAGTATAATGAACCCAGGAAGTTGTGCTTCTTCCATGTTTTCATATAAGAGAATTCAAGACTGTTCGTATACTCCGGTTTCAGATCAGGATTACCTTCCCGGTGGTTCAGCGGATCTGTGAAATCGCGGTAAGGTATTAACTGGAAGAAGTTTGGACGGTTCACGCGGCGGGAATAGTTCAGCTGTACTTCCTGTTCCTTTTTCAGTTTGTACGATAAGTATACGCTGGGGAACAGGCCCGGCACTGGTTTGGTAGGTTTATACTTCAGTGATTTACTGGGTATTTCTCCTGCATATACATATTGCTCTGCACGTAAACCTACCTGGTAGCCAAAGTTCTGAATGGTGTTTGAATAGTTCGCATAAGCAGCATAGATCTGCTCATCGTATTTATAATCGTTGGAAATACTGTCTATCCTTACCGGGTTGCCATTGGTGGCATCGAACACATCGTACACGCTGCTGTAGTAACGCATGGTTCCCTTGATACCGGTTTCAAATTTGCCGGTTTTGCCAACAGGGTCTACGTAATCTGCCTGGAAGGAATAGAAATTAGTTTTGCCATCGCTGTTGTTGCTTTGTGCAAAACGATTACCAACGGGGTCGCCACTCAGGTTGAGTGGTTGTGTGATGAATCCGCCGCTGCGGTTATTGTTGCTGAGGTTCAGGGACACATCTGCAGTGAGTTCCCTGTTAGGTTCTGCAAAGAGGTGTTTGAAACCCAGTGTGGTTGTGTAGTTGTTGAAACCGAACTTACTGTCCGTATAACGGTTGTTGCGGTTGGTGATGGCTTTGTTTGCATCACTGTATACACTGGCCAGTGTTTCCCTGTTCTTGAAACTACCACCTACGATGTTTTGGGACAGGGAGAGGGTGTTGCGGTTATCCAGGAAATAATCCAGGCCAAAGCGGCCGAACTGGAATTGCCCGCCCTGGCGGCTGTCGCTGTTCTGGTTAATGTAATTCTGATCCGGGGAACCGGCCACAGCAAAATTGGTACGGTCTGTGGTTCCGTTGCCCCAGTTCCTGTTAGCGTTAAAGTTGTAATTGGCAGACACGTTCCATTTACCCTGGCGCACGTTCACGTTACCACCCAGGTTGTATTTGTCGTTGTTGCCAATTCCGGCCATCACCATACCGTTATAGCCGGCTTTCTTGTTCTTTTTCAGTACAATGTTAATGATGCCGCTCATGCCCTCGGCATCGTATTTGGCGGAAGGATTGGTAATAAGTTCTACGCTTTCGATAGCATCTGCAGGGATCTGGTCAATGGAGAGCGTGCTGGGCTTTCCATCCACAAAGATATTAGGGGAGGAGTTGCGCACTTTCACGTTACCATCAATGTCCACATTCACGGAAGGCACACTTTTCAGCACATCTGCGGCAGTACCGCCTACGCTGGTAAGGTTACGGTCCACATTGAACACCTTTTTATCAATGCTCATCTGGAAAGCGCTGCGCTGGCCGGTAACATTCACTTCCTCCAACGATTTGGCATTGGCTTCCAGTTTGATATTACCCAGGTCCTGGGACATGGTTTGCGGCGTAACGGTTACCCTTTTGAATATGGTTTTATAACCCATAAAGTTGATGCGGACCAGGAAAGCGCCGAAGGGCAGATTTTCCAGGTTAAAATCACCGTTTCCTTTACTGAGCATACCTGTTACCACACTGGAATCTTTTGCACGAAGGAGTGCAACGGATGCGTATTCAACAGCTTGTTTGGTCTGAGCGTCTACAAGTTTGCCATAGATCTGGCCTATCTGCGGCATTGCTCCACCTCCCGGGCCTCCGGGACCACCTGCACCACCCGGGCGTTGGCCCGCTCCTGTACCTGCACCTGGTCTTCCGCTATTTTGTGGGGCCTGGGCAGCCACGTTCAATTGCATTACCATCAATGCAATGAACACTGCGTATAATTTTTTCATCTTGATTTTTTCTTTTGACTCGAGATTTAGACGTTGTTTTTTGATCTGACCTTCACACAGGTATTTGCAGCAACAAAAATAGATGCAAAACGGGTCACCTTACAGACATATTGATAAAGGGAGTTAAATCAACCACGAAATGCAGTTAATCAGGGGTAAAAGGTATTAACAGTAGTTAACACTCAGATCAATCATTTGCTAAATAAAAATGGCCTCTATTTACATAGAGACCATTCTATTAAGATGGGTGATTGAGGGGTCTCGAACCCCCGACCCTCAGAACCACAATCTGATGCTCTAACCAACTGAGCTACAACCACCATGTGTGTTTTGCGGATTGCAAAGGTAAGGGAAATCGGTTTCAAATTCCAAATGTGTAACCAAAAATCTTTTTCATTTATAAATGTTTTTTTTGGCGAGGGTAAGTTGCTGAGGCTAAGATACCTAACATATGATGGTTGGAAATCTGTTAGAGAGGGGTGGTTATGCACATGATTTCCACAAAAAATGAGTTATCTTTGCCTCTCGCAATTCACCCGAAACTTACTAGCCCAGCATGCGAAGTGCTGGGCTATTTTGTGTCTATGAATGAACGAAACATTATATAGTAGATTGATATTCAACTTAATATGCGTATGGATCAGCTGAAATTAAAATTGCAGGAGTATTACCAGCATTATCAGAAGCAAGAGAAAAAGCCCAGAAAAACGGCTAAAGGGGGAGATGTGGACACGGTGCAGGTCCTGGAAACAGATATCCTCACCCAGTTCGGTTTGCCTGTATCAAAACGGTTCGTACAAATACTGCACGATTTCGTAAATCACAGTGTGGTAAATGATCAACTGTTAGATTACGTGAGCAAGAAATTGCGTACCGCAGCCCGTAAGTATTTATTAGCACCCGTTATGACAGATCTCGAACTATTAACACAAGGCCGCGATCAGAAAAGGAGTCCGTTTGACGTACTGCCGGAGCTGGGGTATCCCTCTCACGAGTATGCCGTATTCCTGATAGGGGAGTTGCTGTACCGCAGAAATGTATCCGCACAGGAAGTGATGGACGAACTGAAACGCGTGCAGAAGCATAACAGTTGGGACGATCTGCTGGTGTTAAGCAAGATCAACAACTATTCCACGCACGAGCTGTATACGAAACTAAAGAAGTACCAGCTCAGCTTTGTGGATGATTTTGTAACGCATCTGCGCCGCCAGGAAGTGGCTAAACCACAGAACAGACGCCTGACGCCTGCAGAAGAAGGGTACAAACCCAATTACAAGACCATCTCCAAAGTACAGGTGGAAGACATTGTGTTCGACGATAAAACCATGCCTACCCTGTTTGGTAAGATCAAGAGCGGTACCCGTTATACCCGCATTACTATCGGGCTGGAATTCACTGAACTGAACCAGTTGCTGATGAGCAGCGGAGAGTTAGGTGTAGAGATCAGCAGCGCCATCAAAAAACGCATGGCTAACCCGGCGGCTGAGAAACCAATGGTGATCGATATCAAAGCGGAATTCGGCGAACCCCTGAAACTGGATAACTGCTACCTGGAAGTATACAAACCGCAGCACAAGGAAGATGGTAAGTGGACGGAGGATAAAGATGCTTTCTACTTTGTAGACAGGATCCTGTCCAAAAAGGAATTTGATAAAAAGTCGAAAGAAGCAGAAGTGAAGAACAAGATCGAAGAATGCCTGGAACTGATCGGTGGTTCTTATGTATACTATCAACGTTTACGCCGCTTAGGTATTACAGAAGAAGAGGCGCAGGTGAGAGCGGGGTTGCAGGACGAATTATTGTTTAAGCTGAGTTTCTATCTGAATAAACTGAAAGATTAAAAAAAAAGCCCCGTTGCAAAACGGGGCTTTTTTTATTTAAAACTTAAAAGTCTTTCACTACTCTGCCCACTCTTCCGTACTGGTCCATCGCTTCTACCACCACATGGAAATTCTTGGTGAAATCATTGTTGTAGAAGATGATCCTGGCAGTATGATTAGTTGTATCATATGGCAGGCCGGCATTCCAATACAATGTGAGGCGTTTATCTGCCAGCTGATGTACTGCTTTTTTCACGGAGTAATCAGGGCTATAGAATTCTTTAATGATCTTGTAGCCGCCTTTCTTCACCAGCTCCAGTCCTTTCGCATTAGGGTCCGGTCTGCTGTCTCCTCCTCTGCGCGTCCAGATGGCAATAGCACCATTGCCGCCGCCGAAGCCACCCATGAACGGAGGGCGGAACACTTTAATGAGTGCTACGTCTGACATGGGGATATTGGCTACTGTATTAATGTCTACCGGCATCTGGTCCAGGAACACGCCGGGAGCACCGCCCCGCCAGGAGAGAGAAGGATTATTCATGTCTCCGCCGATCTGTAAGCCCGGTACCCTTGCCTGCAGGTATTGGAATACGTTAAAGGAAGTAGGATTTTCGTTCGTGAGATCGAAGGTATAACCATCGCCGCCGGCGAACATACCGCTGGCATAACGTTTCTCTGTTGTTTCTTCCGGTGTGGGTTTCTTTGCGTTGATGTTCACTTCCTTCAGGAAGATGGTGCGGTTGGTCATGCTCCTGATCACACTATTACCTTCCAGTACGGTAGCCAGGTAGTTCTTCAATACCTTGTTATCCATTGGTGGTGGGGGTAACAAAGGGATTGGTGTTTTTACCGGCGCAAAGTTGTCGAAGAAGTGGCGGTCAAACTGCACATCTACATCCTTCCATTTTTTATTCGTCATATTGCCCTGGAAATAGATCTGGGCAGTATCCCTGTACATTAAATTACTGAGGGCGAACTGGCCTTTGCTGTTCACAGGCGCGGAAGCAAATGCGGAAGAACTGTCCACCGGAATTTTGATAAGGAAGTTCACGCTGCCATCTGTTACAGGCGCTCTGCCGGAGGTGTAAGCAGTACCGGTGATATTGATACCCTGTTCATAAGGATAAGTGATCTTCGGGAACTTGTCCTGCAGGATCTGCTGCCAGTTATAACGTCTCCATCCGTTGGTGAGCATCACAAGGTCCAGTGTTTGCATGGTGCTGTCGTTCTGAAAATACCAGTAGGGATTGTGTACATATCCATGGATATCAGAAGTCAGGAAGGTATGTGTAACGATGTTATTGGCATTTTCATCCCTTGCCACCTGGTCTGCATCCGTAACAGCTACGCTCAGGTGACCACGCATGGAATCAGGGATCTGCAGCACCAGTTCTGTACGCTGGCGGGGACCTTTATTTAATTCCTGCGGATCAAGGAAGAATTCCAGCAGGTCCTGTTTCTGATTTACATACACGAGGCGTTCCGAAAGCGGGCGGCCCTGGTTATCGAATATGGTGAGTTGTAAAATGCCGGGAGGCAGGTTGTTGGTGGGGATAAGCCCGCTCACTTTTCCTTCGTCTATATTCAGCTCTGCTTTATAGATCAGTTGGTTCTGCATGGTAGCTACCAGTAAAAGGTTGTTCGCGGTGCTGTCTATTCCATTGAAACCGGTGAGGTAGAAGATGCGGGAACCACGGTTATATACTTTGAGTGCAATACCGGATGTTTTGGCTACCGGCAGCGGGAATGTTTTCTGTTGCCCGCTGGCAGACTGTACCACGGCTTTATAGGTTTTGCCGGCTTCCGGTTTCAGTTCAAAAGTGCCCATCCCGTCGTGCACGGTAGTGATCACGGCCACCTGTTTATCATTAGCATCCCTTACGGCACCGGCTACTTTAATAGGATAACCGTTCTGATCAATGGCTTTGAATGCCACCACGCTGCTTACCTCATTCACGAGGTCTCCGCCTTCCGGGAAGAATTGTACGGCATAATCTTTACTGGCAGTTTCCTCGCCTGATTTACCCGTTTTAGGATCAAATACCTGGATGTTCTTATAGAAAAGGAAAGTAGAATCAAAGTTCAGCATCCATGCGGTGTAGGCCCTTACCTGGTAGAGGCCTGGTTTCATGTTCTCCGGTAAAGTGAATTCTCCCGAGGCTGCGCCATCATATACAAGCACCAGTTCTTTCTGCACAATAGCGCCTTTCTGGTCACGCAGTTCCGCATAAAGGTTGCGGGCGCCGGTGGCAGGAAGATCGTTAAGGGTAACGAATCCGGAGAACCATACGGTTTCGCCGGAAGCATAGTAGTCTTTATCTAACTGCAGGTAAACTTTCTCTTGCGGATAATTGCCTGTGAAGTTGGCTAAAGCCCTTTGAATCCTTGTGGCCCAGTCGTCTGGTGGTGTAAAGCCGAACGCGCCCCAGATTCCTGTAGCTAATACACAGGACATCAATAGGTAACGAAGTTTGTGCAGGGATTTGCGTTGCATGGATCAGAATGTATTTAAACCAACAAGATAATGAATTACGAATAATTAGTAGATAGTGCCTGTGAGATTTTAACATTTCATATTTGAGCCATAAATCCGAAATTCGCCGCGGAATGCCGGTATGGCACCTTCTGTAACGAATAAAAAATGGTAAAAGTATGAACAGGCTGGTGGTGATAGGCGGTGGAGCTGCCGGCTTTTTTTGCGCGGTAAACGCGGCAAGGCTGCATCCGGGGCTGGAAGTGGTGTTGCTGGAAAAAACGGGCAAACTGCTGTCTAAGGTAAAAGTTTCCGGTGGCGGCCGCTGTAATGTAACCCATGCACTCAGCAGCATTTCCGATATGGTGAAACGTTATCCCCGTGGAACGCAGTTCCTGAAAAAGTCTTTTATGCATTTTTTTGTACCCGATACTATCCGCTGGTTTGAAGAAAGGGGCGTGAGCCTGAAAACAGAAGAAGATGGCAGGATGTTTCCCGTAACAGATAATTCCCAGTCCATTATTGACTGTTTGCTGCGAGAAGCAGACCGTTACCAGGTGCAGGTGAAAATGCATGCGGATGTGGTGCGCATGGCTAAACGCGCAGATGGGTGGACGATACATTTGCAGGACGGGCAGGAGCTAACCGCACAATATGTTTGCATCGCTGCCGGCGGATATGCGCAGGCAGAGAAATTCAGCTGGCTGCAAGCCCTCGGGCATACGATAGAAGCGCCGGCGCCTTCTTTATTCACTTTCAATATGCCGCAAAACCCTGTTACCGCATTGATGGGTGTATCTGTACCGGTGGCGCAGGTGAAGATAGCGGGCACCAAATTGCAGGAGTCCGGGCCATTGCTGATCACACACTGGGGTATGAGCGGACCGGTGATACTGCGGCTTTCCGCATGGGGGGCGCGTTTGCTGCAGGCGCAGGAATATACATTTACTTTACTGGTGAACTGGCTGCCGGACTATCATGAAAGCTCCCTGCGCGATGCCTGGCCGCAATGGCGGCTGGATATGGGCGGGCAGATGATCTATGCAAAAAATCCCTTCGGGTTGCCGCAAAGGTTGTGGCATTTTCTCTTGCAACAGTGTGGCATACACGAAGAAGTCCGCTGGTCTGAATTACCCGGGAAAGAACAGAATAAACTGATCCGTCATTTAACAGGTATGGAATTTCCGGTGAAAGGAAAAACTACTTTCAAAGAGGAGTTTGTGACCTGCGGAGGGATCCGCTTAAGTGAAATAGAGCCTGATACGATGCAGAGCAGGGTGGTACCGGGCCTCTTCTTTGCAGGTGAGGTGATGGATGTGGATGGGATCACCGGTGGGTTTAATTTTCAGCATGCATGGACGAGCGGTTTTGTGGCCGCTAACCTGGGTACCCTTAAAAAAAGCTGATGCCAGCCTGCCAGCCTAACAATTGACTGAGGCGGCGTTCTGAGAACTTGTTAACCCCGCTGGAATATTCTGAAACAGAAAGAGCAGGCCCTGCATGTACAGATAACCACCTTGTAAAGCTGAAATTCAGCAGTGGCTGAAATCTGTATACCTGCCCAAGGCTCTTCCAGTCTTTATCAAAAACATTCAGCTGCAGGAGGTCTGTGGTTATAGCCCATTTCTTTCCGATGCTGAAGGACCTGCCGATACCAAAGCCCACATTGTACAGATCGTTATCCATACCGCCGGTGAACAGGGTATAGAATTGTTTACGCCCGCTTTTGAAAGAGAGGTTCAGCGGCATCAGGTCATTCGCTGAAACAGAGAGTTTATAATATCCGCCTTTACGGATGATGTTCAACAAACCAAAGCTAAGGCCGGAAGAGGTATCGGCTATGTTTACCAGGGCAAACTGAATGCCCTTCAGGCGGTGGCTGTAATTAAAGAGGGAGCTGAATTGCATGCCGGCCATGGTTCCGCCGCTGATATTACCTGCGCCGGATAATTGTATGCCCATCACGTCTTTCGAGGTTGAATTCACGATCCCTGCCAGCTGTAAACCCACCATATTGCCGCCGGTATGGTTCAGCGCACCAGTAATACTGGCGCCTGTTGTATTCCCCTGGTTGAAATTACTGATACCGGCTGCCTGGGCACCGGTTACATTACCGCGTACCTGGTTCAGGCCGCCTGCCGCCTGTACGCCTTCGAGGTTTCCTTTCACCAGGTTGCTAAGGCCGGCCGCCTGTGCTCCTTTGGCACTGTCGCCTACCAGGTTCAGGCCACCCGTGGCCTGTGCGCCTTTCATCTTTCCTTTGGCTACATTGGCAATACCGGCTGCCTGCGCGCCTTCCACGGATTGCATCACATGGTTATAGCCGCCGGTGGCCTGGGCTCCGGTCATTTTACCGCCCACCATATTAAAGATGCCGGCTACCTGTACGTATTGTACATCCTTTTTATCGATATTGAAACCGCCGGCAACTTCCACGCCATTCAGGCCTGCGGAGTAACCACCAACGAAGTTGAGGGAAAACTTATTTACCACCTGCCCGGCCATTTTGCCGTGGGAGCCAATAGCAGGCACCAGGGAGGTCTGCACCGGTTTATCTGCAAAGAACTTAGAGATATTCTGTGTTTGCCTCCTTAAACCTTCAGACAGCAGGCGCCTGCCCAGCCAGGTTTTCTCCACCTGGTCAGAAACAATGAATTCCTTCAGTACAACCGTTCTGGCGGGGGAAATAGCCAGGGATACCTCCCGGTCAAAACCCGGTAGTACATACAGCGCCGTATCCGTATAAAATTCTTTGCTGACGGTAAGCTGCACAGAGGGTTGCCTGCCTTTGTCCTTCAGCCGGAGATGGAAAAAACCTTCATTATTGGTGAAGGTGGAATACAGGTTGGTGTGATCGTAAATACTGGCATTGGGCACTACCTGCCCGTTCTCCTTGTCCCGCACATATCCGCTAATCACATAGTTCCTCTCCCGCACCTGTTCTGCACGCTGAAGGATGATGTTATCCCCGCTTTCCACGTATTGAATGCGGCCGCTGAACAGGAGGTCCAGCACCTGTTTAACGGGTTTGTTGGCAATGTGGAAAGTAACCAGGCTGTCTCCCCGGAAGGGGCTGCCCGCAAAGGAAAAAGAACAGGCGCCCTGCCTGCTGATAATGGCCAGCACGGTATCTACGGGTTTATTTGTTACGCGGAAAGACACTGTTTTGCTGAGCGGTTGCTGGGCATACAAACCGGGGGCATAGAATAAGCTAAAAGTTATAAGGAGTATAAAGCTGGCACGTTTCAAAACAAAGGAGGGTTTATGCATGGCGAATGCCGGGCTGAATTTTTCAGTTCCCGGCCGCCAAAATTAGCTTAAATCGTGCAAAAGGTGCAAATGGTATTGTATAAACGGTTAAAACAAACCGGCTTTAACGCCCAGGTGGAAGCCGGGGGCACTCAATTTTGCATCCGAGATCCCCACATTGGAACCTGTGCCAAATACACCGCGGTAAGTGCCGCCTGCAACAATACGCAGGTAAGAAGTTACATTCATTTCCACATTCACAAAAGGTTCTGCAACAAATACGGCGCTGCGGGCATGTACATCGTCCCTGTGTTCGTTGTGGCCGGTCCTGGTGGAAACACCCCCTCCGCCTACCAGTGCGCCGGCAGACCAATGGAACAGCTTGTCTGAGTTATGTACATATTCAAATACACCACCGGTATACCAGAGATTGTATTTACGGTTGTCAGTATAGTCAGGTACATAGATATTATTTGCCAGTGAATAGGCACCTGCTCCGAGAAGGAATTTTTTGTTCAGCAATACACCACCATAACCACCGGTAAATACGGCCAGTTTACCATCTATATAAGAGAGTTTGCCCAGGGCTGTACCATAAGCGCTTACTTTAGTATTGCCTCCGCCACTTTTGTGTTTGAAAGAGAGTGTTTCGATCTGTTGTGCATTGGCAAACTGTGCTCCCAGCAGTATTACGCAAGCGATAATAAATGTTTTCATGATATTCTGTTTTTGAATTGTTTCTGCTTCTATGACGGAGAAAAAAGCCTTCCCCCTAGAACAGCTGTAAATTTTTTTAGAGAGGCAATTGAACAGAATGAACAGAAGGATTGAAAATGAACAGAATGAATAAGACTGAAGGGGTTACATTTGGTAACATACGATACACCCCATTTACTTCACCAAACAATGAAATCTATGGAAAACAAACAATTTGGCTGCGAGGCCCTGAATCCTGTCGAGCTGCAAGAGATCAACGGCGGCGGTTACATCAGTGACCTGCTGACCCTTGGAAAAGGTATTTATTTCTTATCTAAAGGTTTTGTAGCAACAGTGCCATTAGCGGGCGCACTGGCTAACTCGTTGCTGACTTCTTTTGTAGATCCGGTTATAGTAGCCGCGTAAACACAGAAGGAAACAAAAAAAAGGTGGCAGGAGCGATCCTGTCACCTTTCTTTTTTTTACAGGTAAGTGATCCCCAGGGGGTAATCTGTTTCCAGTGCGGCAAGCAGGGTCTGGAAATCTTCCGGCCTGTGCAGGAAATCCATTTTGGTAGTATCTATCAGCAGGGTGCGTACCGGGTGCTGGCGGATGAACTGGCTGTACATATCCTGTACATTGGCCAGGTAACTATCCGGGATCTGCTGTTCGTAAGAGCGGTTCCGCTTTTTGATGTTCTGCTGTAGTTTGCTGACAGGGGCATGGAGGTAGATCAGGAGGTCCGGCTGCGCCAGCTGTGGATTGATGATGTCGAACAACTTCTGGTAAAGGGAGAATTCATCTTCCTTTAAGTTCATTTTAGCAAACAGCAGGCTTTTGATGAAAAGGTAATCACTCACGGTGTGGGTGGAAAAGAGGTCCCTGGTGCCGAGCATTTCCTTCAGCTGTTTGTACCGTTCTGCCATAAAGAAAAGCTCCAGCGGAAAGGCATATTGCTCCGGTTCCGCGTAGAATTTGGGCAGGAAAGGATTGTCTGCAAACTCTTCCAGGATCAGTTTCGCCTGCAGGTGTTCTGCCAGCTTAAGAGCGAGGGTTGTTTTTCCGGCGCCGATATTACCTTCTATGGTGATGAAGCGGTATTGCATAGTTAATGGGCCGCAGCAATGAACTTATGGGCGGGTAAAGGGTCAGGACAAGCTTCCAGCAACTGGTCCACCGTGAGTTGCAGGATAGGGTGTACCCATTGCGGGACGATCTCCTGCAGGGGAGCCAGTACAAACCGCCGGTTCTGCATCTGCGGATGTGGCACTTTGAGCTGGGGAAGGGTGATCACTTCGTTGTTAAAGAAGATCAGATCAATATCTATCACGCGGGAGCCCCATTTCTGGCGGCGCACCCGGCCAATTTCCTTTTCTATCTCCAGCAGCACTTCCAGGAGAACGGGGGCCTCCATGGTTGTTTCCACTACCAGGGCCTGGTTCAGGTAGTCCGGCTGCTGCACATCGCCCCAGGGAGCAGTTTCATACATGGTGGATTCCCGGAGTACACGCCCCGCCCTTGCTGCGATCAATGATGCTGCCTGCTGAAGGAATTTTGGGCGGTCTCCCATATTGCCACCTATAAGTAATATTGCTGTATTCATGTATTTAGACGGCCCAAAAGTAGCCATATTCCTTATTTTTGGAAAAATTAATGAAGATTTCGCATTTTGGGGAGAAAGGAAAGGGGATTAATTTGAACCTTACACCAACGAACCAGGATCTAAACTAATCAACTAACATGCGCAGTTTCTTAAAGTTTTTCTTTGCTTCCTTCCTGGCCCTCATTTTTTTTAGCGTTATAGCTTTCTTTTTCGTGCTGATGATCGCCGTGAGAATGACTTCCGATAAAAAAGTAGTAGTAGGCTCCAATGCGGTCCTGGTCATTGACCTGAACGATCATTACGCAGAACAACGTATACAAACTCCCTTACGTGCTTTGGCAGGAGAAGGGGCTGGTTCAAATCCCGGCCTGTACGACGCTGTTCGCCTGATCAGGCAGGCTGCCACAGACGATAATGTGAAAGGTATTTACCTGAAGGCGGATGGCAGCGGCAACGGGCATGCTTCCAGCGAAGAGATCCGCCGTGCTATCGTTGATTTCAGCAAGAGTAAGAAATTCGTATATGCTTATGGAGAAATGATCTCCCAGAACGCCTATTTCCTGGCGTCTGCAGCAAATAAAGTATACCTGCACCCAAAAGGCGGGATCGACTTCAGCGGTTATGCCATTACCATGATGTACCTGAAGGGTACGCTGGAGAAGCTGGAGATCCAGCCACAGATCTTCTATAACGGGAAGTTCAAAAGTGCTACGGAACCTTTACGCGAAACTAAAATGACGGAGGCCAACCGCATCCAGACGACCGTTTTCCTCGGTGAGCTGTATGGCGATTTCCTGATGAAAGTAGGCGCTTCCCGCGGGATTGATACTGCTACCTTACATCAATATGCCAATGCCGGTACCATTCAGTACCCGGAGGATGCGTTGAAATATAAACTGGTGGACGGGCTCAAATACGACGACCAGGTGATGGATGAGATCAAACAAAAGCTGAACCTGAAGGGAGATGATAAAGTGAATTTCATTGCACTGAACAGGTACGACGAAGCAAAAGCCGGTTACGAAGGCAATGGGAACATTGCCCTGATCTATGCGGAAGGGGATATTGTGAGCGGTTCTGCAGACAAGGCGATTGCCAGCGAAGATTATATCAAAACTATCCGCGAAGCCCGCCAGGATAATGATGTGAAAGCCATCGTGTTCCGTGTAAACTCTCCCGGTGGCAGCGCACTGGCATCAGAAGGGATCTGGCGGGAACTGACGCTGGCCCGCAAAGCCAAACCGGTGATCGTTTCCATGGGTGATTATGCTGCCTCCGGCGGTTATTATATTTCCTGCATGGCGGATTCTATTTTCGCAGAGCCCACCACGCTTACCGGTTCCATCGGCGTTTTTGCGATATTACCGAATATGCAGGCTTTCTTCAATAACAAGCTCGGGATCACCTTTGACGGAGTGAAAACGGGTGAGTATGCGGACCTTGGTACTACCAGCCGCCCGCTCACAGAAAAAGAGAAGTTTATGGTACAGCGTTCTGTGGATACCATTTACGCTACTTTCAAACACCGGGTAACAGAAGGCCGTAAGCTGGAAGCAACGGTGGTAGACAGTATTGCACAGGGCCGTGTATGGACCGGTATCCAGGCACAGCGGATGGGCCTGGTGGACCGCCTGGGTGGAATTGACGATGCGGTGAACTGTGCTGCGCGTATGGCGAATGTAGCAGATGTGAAGATCGTTTCATTCCCCAAACAGAAAGATCCCTATCAGCAGTTGCTGAAGAGCCTCGGCGGCGTACGTGCCAGCATGGTAAAGGAAGAGCTGGGAGAACATTACCAGTTGTACCAGACCATTAAAGAACTGAAGAAATTAACGGGAGAGATCCAGGCGAAACTGCCTTATAATCTAACGATACAATAATGGAACGCAGCTTATAGATGAAAGGGAAAAGCATGATGCTTTTCCCTTTTGCTTTTTCCTGCGGTTTGTTACCTTGCAGTCTAATGTACATATTACCTATGATGCGAATTGCCATTGCATTTTGTGCGCTTTACCTGGTTTCCTGCCAGCAGTCTTCAAAAACTGAAGAAGGAACAAAAGACAGTACGGTTACTGATACGGATGCTGCTGCCGTTATTATCGATACGGTAACGATCGGGCACCAGTTGTATAATATCACCACATCAACTGCTGCAGAATTCCAGCAGGTCCCTGAGTTCCTGGCCGATACCAGCGAGGCGGTGAACATCCTGCGTGACAGTATGCGTGTACGCCGTGCAGGTGATTCTTTGATCCTTACGCTGGCAAATGGCCTGCAGAAGGTGATGGTCAATAATAACAACCATACCGAAGAATACACACAATATACCTACCAGGCTTACCTTCCTGCTATTGAGCATTGGGTAGTGTTTAACGCAGGTTATGAGTGGCATTCCTATGAACTGGTCAACGCCCGGAACGGGGAGATGACGCGTACTATCGGATTCCCTGAGCTATCGCCGGACAAAAGATTTTTTATCTGCAGTAATACAGACCTGATGGCGGCATTTACACTGAACGGATTCCAGCTCTTTCAGTTGACACCTGATCTGAACCCTGTTTTGTTACAGGAGCGGGAACTGGTGAACTGGGGGCCAGCTACGATCAAGTGGAAAGATGCTACAAACCTGGTGGCCTTACAGCATTACCTGGATGCTCAGTCCAATGAACACGAACGCTTTATCCGTTTAACGCCTGCGCCGTAAAAGATCAGCCTTCCTCTGAATACACCGGGTCTCTTTCTTCGCTGCTGAGGCGGATCACCGTATTATGATTATTGTCTACCACCTGCTGCGCCTGCATCCGGAGCCTGCGCAAACCGTCTGCGAGTGCTTCCATGCTTTTCTCTGCGGATTCTGCGAGATCGTTGTGGTGGCGGATCACCGTTGTTAATCGTTTGATATGCTCGTTGATAACGTTACAGATGATCTGCGATGCGCTGAAGGCATCAAAATCCTGCAGATTGTTCAAAATACCGTCATAACATTTGCACATCCTGGAAATTAATTCCTGTTGCTCAGCCGGGCTAGCCTGAGATTGTTGTGATGCCATAAAAGGTCGGTTTCTGGTTGATAGATACTATGGTTACCTGCACTTCGGCAAGGTGTACACAACTTAATAAAATGTGATTAAGTGACAGGCCGCAACTTTGTTAAACAGGAGTTATTGGGTTTTAACCCATCATCCGGCTGGCGTCATTTGTATTTCTTATCCAAAACATTAGCTTTACAGCCTTTAAAAGAAAACGCATGGCGGTGAAATATAATCAGTGGAAGGCAATGTGGGCTATCACAAAGGCGAGTATCAAAGCAATATTCCGCAGCCCCTCGGCTGTGGTGTTCAGCCTGGCTTTTCCGCTGGTGTTTATATTGGTGTTCGGTTTCATCGGGGGAAGAGGTGTTTCCGTGAAGGTGGGTATCGATCATGCTTCTGATACCGCTAATGGCATCTATGCCCAACTGAAGGAGGATAAGAGTATCCGGCTGGTCACCAGCACACCAAAGGAGCAAATGGAAGATGATCTGCGCAAAGGACGGCTGGCAGCTATCCTTCGTATAGATGCATCAAAACCGGCTGTGCTGCCTGAATATAAAGTGCATGTGAAAACCTCTACTGCCGGCGGTGAAAAAACCGGCCTGTTATTCAATATCTTAACCAACAGCATCCACAACCTGGATGATAAAGCTTATCCCAGGCCCACCGTAGCTGAGATCATACCGGAAGAGGTGCCTGGCCGTGCGTACAAGACCATTGATTTCATCCTTCCAGGGCAATTAGGTTTTTCCCTGCTGAGCGCTGCGGTGTTCGGTACGGCATTCCTCTTCTTTAGTTTACGCCAGACCCTGGTGCTCAAACGTTTTTTTGCTACGCCTATCAACCGTTTATATATCATCCTCGGTGAAGCATTGGCGCGGTTGCTGTTCCAGTCTTTCGGTTCTGTGATCATCATCGGTATTGGTTACTTCTGTTTCGGTTTCACGCTGATCAATGGTTTTGCCACTTTCCTGGAAATGTTACTGCTTTGTTTATTTGGCCTGATCGTATTCATGGGTTTTGGCTTCATTGTAAGCGGTATTGCCAAAACGGAAAGCACCATCCCGCCTTTAGCCAATATTGTTACCTTACCGCAGTTCCTGCTGGCAGGCACTTTCTTTTCTGTGGATGTATTCCCTGCCTGGCTGCAACCTATTTGTAAGATCATGCCGCTCACTTATCTCAACGATGCTTTGCGCAAAATAGCTTTTGAAGGGCTGCATCTCTGGAATGTAGGGCCGCAATTAGGGGTATTGTGCATCTGGGGTGTGGTGGTATATGCGGTGGCCATCAAAGTTTTCAAATGGGAATAATTCCGGGAAATCTGCCGGAATTACTGTAACTTATACGTCCCTCTTCATCAAAAACACACCTTATGCAACAAGCCTTATATATTATTATTGGGGCCTTGATAGTGCTTGTGTTAGGTTTATTCATCTTTTCCTTCTATTTACCTTCTCTTGTAAAGGTGGAACGCTCTCAGTTCATCAAAGCACCGGCAGACAGGATCTTTGATCAGGTGAATGCATTGCGCAACTGGCCTTTATGGTCGCCCTGGCATGGATATGATCCGCAGATGAAACTGGCCTATCATGTAAAAGATACCGGCGCAGGCGCAGGTTATTCCTGGGAAAGCCAGCATCGTAAAGTAGGGAAGGGGAGCCTTATTATCACGGAATCGCGTTTGAATGAGTATATTGCCACCGAAATGAATTTTATGCAGCAGGGAACGGCCAAAGCCATGTTCCGTTTTGATACGGTAGCTGAAGGCACAAGGGTTACCTGGGGCATGGAAGCGGATATGGGACAGAACCCTGTTCGTAAACTGATGGGAAAGATGATGGATAAATGGGTAGGCGGTGATTTTGAAAAAGGACTGCAGAACCTCAAACGATTAACTGAAGCCACGGCTTAATATTTACTCCGGATATGCGATTTGTTAAAATGTTCCTGATTGCAGTGCTCGTTTTTGGTTCACTGATCTTTATCTTATCCTTATTATTTCCCGCTACTGCCAGAATGGAACGTTCCGGTTCCATCAATGCTCCCCTTACCACTGTGTATGAAGAGATCAGCAACCTGCAGACCTGGGCTGCCTGGAATCCCTGGCACCCTGCATACAGAAAAGGGGTGGATGTGCTGCAGCAATATTCAAAACCTCCCGTTGGCCTCGGCGCCTGGTTCACCTGGAGTAATACCGCCGGCAGTACGGCATCCGGCAGGGTTGAGATCATTGCAGCGGATTCACTGAAGGGCATTACCTACAATATGACCCATCCCGCCATGAAGCCGGTGAAAGGGTTCCTGGAACTCAAACCTACGGTAGATGGTAAAGGCACTGCTATCCTGTGGCGCCTGGAAACAAATGTGGGGATCACGCCCTGGTGGAAACTGCGCGGGTTCCTGATGGACCGGATGTTCGGTTCCTCTATGGAAGAAGGGCTGAATAAACTCCGCGATCTTTGCGAAAAGCATTGATTTTGGATGAGTGGTATGGTAATTGTGAGCGCAACGCCGTAATTTACCATCTCAATATTATAAAAATCCTGTTTTATGAAAAGTATGTTATTTGCCCTGGCGTTACTGGTTACCGGCAGCGCCGTAATGGCCCAGAATCCTCCACTAAGTCCACGTGTTACTGCCTCCGGCGAAAACGTTGAGATCGCTTATGGCCAACCTTCAAAAAAGGGCCGCCAGATCTTCCCTGGTCTGGAAGCTTACGGAAAAGTATGGCGCGCGGGTGCTAACAAATCCACGGACATCACCTTCAAAAAAGATGCAACCTTTGGCGGCACTAAAGTGAAAGCTGGTACTTATGCTTTGTTCATCACTCCCGGTGAAAAAGAATTCACTGTGATCCTGAACAGCATCCCCGGCCAATCCGGTGCCTTTGAATATGAAAAGAACAAAGGCAGCAATGTTGCGGAAGTAAAAGTTCCCCGTCAGAAAACTGCGGCCACGGTAGAGAAACTGACCTTCTCTTTCCCTAAAGGCCATCTGCAGATGGAGTGGGACGATACTAAGATCTCCGTTCCCCTGAAGCTTTAAGTTGTAAGATATTAGTAAAAGAAAAAAGCAAGACCGTACTGGTCTTGCTTTTTTTATGTCAGCTCCATTGTTCCTGGTATTTTGCCAGCATTTCATAGATACTGTCGTACACCTCCGTTAACTGTTCATCCGTGATGCAGTAAGGCGGCAGGATATACAGGGTATTACCCAGGGGCCGCAGCATCACCCGTTTTTCCCGGAAGAATTTAAACAGGAAACCCGCAAGGTCGTTGGTATAACTATCTGCTTCTCCCGTAACGATCTCAAAAGCAAGGATGGTTCCCAGCGAACGAACGTTTTTCACATCAGGATGGTAGGCCAGCTCTACGGCAAAGGCGCGGTGGCGGGCATTGATGCGTTCCCGCTCCTGCCGGCATGCCGGCTGCAGGAATAATTCCAGGCTAGCCAGGGCTATTGCGCAGGTTAAGGGATTAGCGGTGTAAGAATGGCCGTGGAAGAGGGTTTTTAGCTTGTCCGTGGACAAAAATGCATGATAGATCTCATTGGTGCAGGTGGTTACACCCATGGCAATGGTGCCACCTGTAAGCCCTTTGGAAAGGGTGATCATATCCGGCGGGGTTTGTACCTGTTCCATGGCAAAGTTGGTGCCTGTGCGCCCGAAACCGGTCATTACCTCATCCGCGATCAGCAGGATGCCGTGTGCACGGCAATGTTGCAGCAGGGCATCGAAACACGCCGTATCGTACATCACCATCCCCCCCGATCCCTGTACCAGCGGTTCAAAAATGAAAGCAGCAGTATCCGAAGCATGGGTATCGATAGCTGCTTTGAGCGCTTCTAAATTATCCGGTGCGGGTACATCCAGGAAGGTGACATCAAACAGGTACTCATCAAAGGCCCGTGTGAACACGCTGCGGGCACTCACGCTCATGGCGCCGAAGGTATCGCCATGGTAAGCATTTCTGAAAGCCAGGATCCTGGTCTTTACCTGGCCTTTGTTCTGCCAGTACTGGATGGTCATTTTCAGGGCTACTTCCACCGCGGTGGAGCCATTATCCGAATAAAAGAGTTTCTGCTGGGAGCCGGGCAGTACAGGCAGCAGCTTTTCTGCCAGTTCTACCGCCGGTTCATGGGTATAACCGGCAAAGATGACATGATGCAGCTTTGCGGCCTGCTCGGCTATCTTTTCCGTGATATAGGGATGTGCATGACCATGAATGTTCACCCACCAGCTGGAGGTGGCATCCAGGTAACTGTTCCCGTTTTCGTCAAAAAGGAGCGCCCCTTCGCCCCGTACTATGCCGATAGGGGCCGGCGCTGTTTGCATTTGTGTATATGGATGCCAGATCACGGCTTTATCACGTTCACTCAGACTTTTTTGCATGGGGCAAATTTAGGCAAGCCAACCATAACATGCGTTATTTTGTTAATAATTATGGGTTGGCTGCAAATCCGTAACTTTGCAGTAATCAATACCCGGCAAGATATTTGAACTATCGGGCGCGTGTATTCTTTAAGTTAAAACCCAAATATAACATGGATACGAAGCTGTTGGAAGTAAAAGATAATGTGAATGCCAGGCAATTTGAAGTGAAAATTGACGGGTTGCTGGCAAAAGTAGAGTATATGATGGGTGGAAATAAGATCTTCCTCACACATACGGAAGTTCCCCCAGCCCTGGAAGGCAAGGGTATTGCCTCAGCACTTGTAGAGCGGGTGCTGGAAATTATCGAAGAGCGGAAATTAAAGATGGTGCCCCTTTGCCCCTATGTGGCCACTTACCTGCGTAAACACCCGGAATGGAAGCGGTTGCTGGCACACGGTATTAATGTATAGACACAATCCTCTAAAATATGGCCATAGAAAATTTTGATGCGCTGCATCAATTACACCAGGAATGGAAGAAAGACCTTTTGCTGAGCGAAAAGGAGATCAAATCATTAACAGCTGAACTCACGGAGCTCAGTAATCAATCACTGGACCAGGACCAACAGGTAAAGATCGAGCATTTTCAAAATGCATTGATCCGCCAGAAAGAAGTAGTGAACGATGAGTTACAGCTGATCATCAAGGCAGACAAAATGATGTCTGAAAGTAATGGCGAAGCAGCACAATTGCAAATGCTGCACAACAAATTGCAGGACGATATGGATACCTTCGACCGGCTGTTCACCGATCTGCGTGAAGAGTTCAAGGCCTTCAAGCGCAGCCTGCTTAAATCCTGAAAAAAATTACTGATATGGAAGCAAAACTGGAATACACGAACGGGGAGGTCACCATCGTGTGGCAGCCCAGGCTCTGCCAGCATACCGGCATCTGCGCACGTGGCCTGCCGGCAGTATTTCAGCCGAAGGACAGGCCATGGATCAAGATGTTTGCCGCGGATACCGCTGCATTGATCGCCCAGGTAGATAAGTGTCCCTCCGGCGCTTTGAGTTATTATATGAATGCAGATAAACCAGATGACAAAACTCCGTAGTGTAAAAACGGTGCTGTACGCCGATCTGAAAGAAGCCGGCGATATACCTGTGCGTCAACCTTTTCCTTCTGTACATGCAGACAGGATAGATCCTTTCCTGTTATTACATCACATCAATATTGAAGTGCCCGCCTACATGCCGCCAAGGCATGCAGGCGTAGCGCCGCATCCGCACCGGGGATTCTCCCCCGTTACCTTTATTTTTAAGGGCGGTGTGCATCACCGGGACAGCCGCGGTAATAACAGCGTGGTGCGCGAAGGTGGCACACAGTGGATGCATGCAGGTATGGGTGTGATCCATAGTGAAAGGCCGCCGGACGATATTCATGAAACCGGCGGCGTACAGGAATTACTGCAGCTTTGGGTGAACTCGCCAGCCAGCCGTAAAAGGGACCAGCCTGCTTATTACCCGCTGCATGCGGCAGATACGCCGCAATTGAAAAGTGAGGACGGGCTGGCTGTTGTGCACGTGGTAACAGGAGAATTGCTGGGCACTAAAGGCCCTATCCCCACTGTAACGCCGGTGAACACTTTTACCGCAAACATAAAAAAAGGCGGCGCATTTTATTTCCCCATCCCGGCTACCCATCATGCATTCATCTACCTGCTGGACGGGGAGTTGAAAGTAGAAGGCGCCAGTGTATACACTGCCTTTCATGCCGTGGTGTTCAATGAGGATGGAGAAGGTTTTAAACTGATCGCAGAAGAAGATACACGGGTGTTCATTGCCAGCGGGGAACCGCTGAACGAAAAAGTAGTGGCGCACGGCCCTTATGTGATGAATACGGAAACCGAGGTTTTGGAAGCGATGCGTGATTTTCAGATGGGAAAAATGGGTATCTTGATAGAGGAATAAATCTATACCAAATGACATTGCAGGAAGTTTTGGATGCTATCAAAGCTTACGGTAGTGCTTCCACTAAGAACACCATGATGAAACATGGTTGCCGGGAGCCTATTTACGGTGCTAAAGTGGCAGACCTGAAGGTGATACAGAAGAAGATCAAAAAAGATCAGGCGCTGGCCCTTGCATTGTACGAAAGTGGGGTGTATGAAGCCATGTACCTGGCCGGCCTGGTGGCAGACGGCAGTGCCATGACGGAGAAACAGTTACAGCATTGGGTAGAGCATGCAAAATCCCCGGCTATCAGCGAATACACCGTTCCCTGGGTAACAGCAGAACATCCGCAGGCCTGGAAGCTGGGATTGAAGTGGATAGATTCAAAAGATGAACAAATTGCCTGCAGCGGCTGGAATACGCTGAGCGGCATTGCATCCATGAAACCGGATGAGGAGCTGGATATTCCTAAGCTGAAAGAATTACTGAAACGCGTAGAAACAGGGATCCATACAGCCCCTAACAGGGTACGTTATGCGATGAACGGCTTTGTGATCGGCGTGGGCACCTATGTGGATGTTTTGAATAAAGAGGCCATTGCTGTGGCAAGGAAAGTAGGTGTTGTAAGCGTTAATATGGGCGATACAGCCTGTAAAGTGCCTGCGGCGGAAGATTATATCAATGCTTCCCGAAACCGGCCAGGCGGGGCTAAAAAGAAGAGGACCCTCAAGTGTTAAAATAGTAAGCGCTCATCCCTGAAGATGAGCGCTTTTTTTAATCAACCAGAAATCCAAAATCATACTACAACTTTTATGGGTTGGCAGATTATACATCTAACGGCTGATGCAAATGTAAGATTCCTGTCATCCAACGGTGTTAATGGATGGTGTAACGCATAGGCGCAAACGAGTTTGATAATGTTAATTTCCTAAAAGAACACGGCAGACCACTGTGAAGAAAAGATCTGCTCCGGCGAAAGGGCCATGATCCCTTCTTTCTCCTCCAGTTTGCCCGTTGCATTTTCGTGATCAGCAATGCCATACCAGGGTTCAATGCAAACAAAGTCTGCATCCCTTGCATTCCAGATACCCATATAAGGGAAACCGGGGAAATGCACGGTTAAACCATGCGGTGTTTTATCACTCCTGATGGAGATAGCAGTGGAAGCCAGGTGTTTGAACACCAGCGCATCATTATAGAACAGGGATTTACGCAGCGGCAGTTCTGTTGTATTATCGAGGTAAGGGCTGGGCTGATCGCTGACAATGCCGGCGGAGGACAACAGCCATAGCGGCGCTGTTTCCGGATCGCTGAAATGCAGGCTGTAATCTTCGAAAGCAGTACCGTTCACCAGGGGCACTTTAAATGCAGGATGCGCGCCAATGGAAAAATACATGGTTTCTTCTCCCATATTCTGTACTTCATATCCAACCATGAGGGTAGCATCCTTTATGCTGTAACGGATGTTGAGGCTGAAAGGAAAAGGATATTTCAGCAGGGTGAGATCATTATCCTGTATATTGAAGGTGATGCTTGTTGCAGTATGTTCTGTAACGTTGAATGCCATGTCCCGTGCAAAACCATGCCTTCCCAGCTGGTAATGCTGTTCTTTATACTGATAAGTATTTTCTTTTAATCCACCGACGATAGGGAAGAGCACAGGGCTCTTCTTTCCCCAGAATGCGGGATCACCGCTCCAGAGATACTCCAGCTGATTGTCTTTCCGGATAATGCTTTGCAGTTCTGCGCCCGCCGGGCTGATCTTTACCTGCAGGTATTCATTTGCTATTTCCAACATAGAACACAAAGTTACAGTTTCAACCGGATTCCACCTTTACTGATCCATCCGGCTATCTGGATCATCAGGAAAGAGAATACCAGCGATCTTACGATGCCGATGGCACCGCCGGAGACCATATCCGGGAAGCTGAAATGTGCAAGGGAAAAGAGGGCATATACGAAATAAGGAATGAGATAACAGAGTAAGGTATCGGTACCGGCTGCTTTGATGCCTTTGAACCAGGATGCTTTCTGCTGCAGGTCTGCCAGCCAGTAGGTGAAGATGAACACACCAATGGTGATAGCGCTGCAGATCAATACCCAGCTGGGCGTTGCCATGATCTTGGAGATACCCCATACAGGGCGTGTTAAAAATCCTGCGGTGAGTAATACAACAGCTAATGCACTGAGTACACCTATCACGGATTGCCATTTGCCGGCAGTGCTGTAATGGCGGAAGATCTGGGAAACCAGTACGCCGCCCAGTACCAGTGCCGGCATAGCCCCGTCTGCAATATATCCGAAGATCCCCGGTGCCACATTTCCGTGTACGGCCATGCTATATCCTAAACACAGCAACCAGGCCACTGCGTTCACAACAAAACTGCCTTTCCCCAACACGTAGATCATGGCACTTACCAGGTAGGCCCAGCCGATCAATCCCAGGATACCCCACCAGTAGGTGGCGAAACGTTGTACCTCATCTCCTTCGCCGCCTCTGCAGATCCAGGCCATCATGAGCAGGGTAACAATACCCACGCCTTTGATCACGTTCTGCGCGGTTTTAGGAAACTTTGCGGGGTATTGGTTCCAGATGAAAATGAAACAGATGCAGCAGATGATGTTCCATACGCCGCGTGGCATACCGGTAGCTTCCGCATGCAGGTTTTCTCCGTTCACAAAGAAAAGGCCCATTACCAGCAGCGCTACGGAGCGCTCTATCACGTGGCGGATCAATTGCCATAAAGTATCGCCTTTTTTGATGCGGTTGCTGATAGCGTAAGGGATGCTCATGCCCACAATAAAAAGGAATGCAGGGAACACAGTGTCCGCAAGGCCCATCCCATCTTCCTTTGCAGCAGTATGTTCCAGCCATTTGGGGATATCATGCAGGGACCAGAGGTCATTCACGAATATCATCAGGAACATAGTAAGTGCGCGGGTTATGTCGATAGCAGCAATGCGTTGTGTTGCGGTCATGTAGTTAGGGATTTACCGGTCAAGATAGCTAAAATATTATAATATTTTAGCTATATGCTCTTTAAAAATCCCACTACATCGCTGATATCCTTTTCAGTAAGATTGTTACTGAAGGGATCGGGCATCAGGCTTTTTTCCTGCTTTTTCTGTGCGCTTATCTTCTTTTTGTCTACTACATGTTTTTGACCGCTAACGTCTTTGATAACGATCGACCGTTTGTTTTCGGAGAGCAGGAAGCCGAAAAGCGTTTCGCCATCGCTGGTATTTACCAGCCAGGATTCGTAGCCGAATACAATACCGGCGCTTGGGTTCACGATAGCATCCAGGAGTTCGGTCTTGTCGAACTTCTTCCCGATGCCGGTAAGATCAGGCCCGATGCTATTGCCCTTATCTCCCAGTTTATGGCAACTGCCGCAGCGGGTTGTAAATACGGTTTTGCCGTTGGCCGCGTCCGGCTTCAGCTGCAGCATATCCGGTATGGAGTAAGATCTGTCAGAGCCGGGCTGTTTAAAGTATTTACCCGCCTGCATCCGGATGGTGGGGTCAGTATTGAGGAATATTTTTTCTTCTATAACAGGCAACAGGTCTTCAGGAATGGTCTTTGCTTCCGCCATCCCTATCAGCAACTGGCCTCCCACTGTATCCATGGCCATTTGCTGTGCGCGGAACTTTCTTTCGTCGAAGGGCTGGCGTTTATCCATGATCGTTTGTTTTTTCAATTTCATCTTTGCCAGCTTACGTTCATAGTAAGGGTTCAGATCAAGCTCCTTCCAATCAAGCAGGTCTACCCAATCGTTGCTTTGCCGGAAAGCGAGCCAGTAAGTTGCGGTCTCTGCGATCTCCTGCATACTTCCTTTTGACAGTGCCAGCATGGCTTCCGCCGCAGGTTTCGTATTCATAAAACCCAGCGCGGTCATGGCTGCCTGCCTTTCCTTTATGGACAAGAGGGTGTCACCTGCCCGCTGTGCCAAAGCAGGAATAGCTTCCGGAGGATGTAAGCGCCAGGCAAGCGAAACCATTTTGCGATTCCATGCAGAAGGTGTTTTTCCTTCTCCGTATATTTTTACGATCTCCGGGTAGATATCTGATTCATGGCCTTTCAAACTGGCGCCCAGGGCTTCCAGGTACCAGCGGTCTTCACCATCGTAGTGTTTGATCAGTTCAAGCAATAGCGGTTTCGTTTTTTCGTAGGAGGAATCACGCAGGGAAATGATCACTTCTCTTCTGATGAATGCGGAGGTATCGTTGGCCATTGCTTTTGCATAGGGCAACAGGTCTGTGCCGCTCTGGCGAAGCGCACGGTAAGCGGTAGCGCTCAGTTGAACATCAGGGTCTTTCAGCAAGCCCTCCACTAATTTTATGTTCAGCTGCGCCAGCAGCCAAACCGCTCTTGCCCTGATATAGGGATTTTTGTCCTTCAGCAATGCCTGTACATGCGGAACAGCTGCTGCGCCCTGTGCTTTCAGTTTTTCAAAGCCCTGGTTGCGGACATTGATGGCAGGACTTTTCAAAGCGGCTATCTGGCCTTCGGTGGTATTGATATCAATGGCAGGTGCGGAGAGTTTTTTATTTTTGGGTGTTATCCGGTAGATCCTGCCATATCCCACACTGTCGTTCATAAGATGAGCGCCTACTACGGGATCGAACCAATCCGCAATATAGATCGCACCATCTGTACCAATGGTCACGTCACTCGGCCGGAACCAGCTTTCTCTTTTGTTGTTGTGTGCAGAGTCATGCCAAACGTAATTGCTGTCTGCATTCAACACAGAGCTGATAAGGTCTTGTCTCTTTCCCAGGTTGTAACCGGATTGTTGCAGCGAAGGATGATAACCGAAGATCACATTCCTTCCGGCATCGGCGCTCAGCAGCATGCCTAAGTAATCTTTGCCCAGCGCCTCACTTTCATTCACAACAATACCTGTTGGTGCACCGGAACCGGAGCGGTCACCTGCCGGCATCACACCCGGATCGTCCTGGTGCCAGTGTGCTGTAAAGGCTTCCTGCCCGAGGCGGTGATCTCCCTGCCAGGTGCGGGTTCCGTCTGAACTGAAATAACCGGCGTTACCACCTTCCATCAGCCAGGTGGTCCTGCAGGCTATCACCTCGTCGTCGTTATCGTTCTGCCAGAGGTTGCCGTAGGAATCAGGGATCACTTCGTAAGAATTCCGGAAGTTATGCCCCAATACTTTTAAACCTTTTCCATCCGGCTGTATGCGCAAAGCGAGCCCGCCCACGTAAACGCAGCTGTCGTCGCTTTTCATATTGCCGTTGTTCTTGGTGTTATAAGGTGAGCCGCCGGTATAGATGCTGCCGGACCGCAAGGTCCATCCGCTTTTATCCGTTACCACATGCGGGCCTGCATTACCTGTGTTGAAATACCAGTTGCCATCCGGGCCTGCAAAGAGCGCGTGCAGCGCATGGTCATGGTCCAGGCCGCCGAAACCTTTCAGAAAGATCTCTTTTTTATCCGCCCGGTCGTCTCCGTTTTCATCAGTGTATACAATGAGATTAGGGGAGCAGGACACTACTACTTTATTTCCGATCACAGCAATACCTACCGGCGCGATCAGGTCCCTGTCCTGCACAAAAACTTTAGAGGTATCCGCACGGCCATCTCCATCCCTGTCTTCCAGGATCATCACACGGTCTCCCTGTGCATGATGCAGATGTCTTGTAGAATCATTCCTGAAGTTGCGATAGTCTACTGCTTCCGTGATCCAGATCCTGCCTTTAATATCCACGTCCATATTGGTAGGATTATAGAACAGGGGGGATTCCGCCCATAAGGTTACTTCCAGGTCTTCGGGAAGGTATAGATCGAGGCTTTTTACAATTTCTTTTGTAGGTTGCCTGCAGGCATAGGTACTGAGTAAAATTGCAGGCAGTATGCAATACATGATCTTCATAGCGTGGTTTGATCTTTTTAGAATTATTGCTCCCACCCGGTGTCTTTTAACGCCGGATCGTTCTCTTTTTTCAGGAAGTCAGCCTCAGACAAAGAAGCGGCTTTCCATTGCAGGATAGCGTCGTCCGGCACTATTTGCACAGCTTCTTTCCACGATGTGGATGTTTCATTATAGGCGAGGTTGGATTGTGAGCAGTAGCAGGAAATTACAGACCAGCGCGGATGATCGGAAAGGTTGGCTTCGGAGCGGTGCAGGATATTGCTGTGAAAGAAAAGCGCATCACCTGGTTCCAGTTCCACATACACCAGTTCCATTGTTTTCAGGGCGTTGTTCACCATCACCATATCCGCGCCCACCTGTTCGCCGGCAAAGCCATGATTCACGCGGCCGAGCTTATGTGATCCTTTGATCACCTGCAGGCAGCCATTTTCTTTATTGGCTGCCGTTAGCGCCACCATAATAGATAGCAGCTGATCCGGGAACATAAACTGGTTTTTGTACCAATAGCCATAATCCTGGTGCCATTCCCAGGCGCCGCCTACCCTGGGTTCCTTTTGCATGAGCTTGGAATGGAAATGGCAAACGGGGGCATCGCTGTCCATCAGCTGTGCTGCCCTGCCCACCAGTTTTTCACTGCGGGTCAAATACCCGAACACATCATTGCCGGGTGTGAACCAAAGGGAAAGTTTTGTTTTCTTGCCGGACTGGTCGTTGAGGTCCAGCGCGTTCTTACGCATGGCATCATCTTCCAGGGCTGTTTTATACAGCAGGGCTGTTTCGGGTTGGGAAACAAGGTTTTTAACGATGATATACCCATCCCGGTGGTATTGTGCTATCTGTTCAGGAGTGAATAATGTGTCCATATCCAAATTTGGGGATTTAAGCAGGGCAGGTTTACAACTATTCGACCTAAAAAAACAACTATTTTGACATTTTTAACCGCCTGTTCCATGAATTTAAGTATTTTAACTTTATCATGAAGTCCCACATCCAAAAACTGCCACTTCCTGAACAATCGTCTTTTGTAGCGGACCGTTACATCACGCCTTACTTTGAAACCCCATGGCATTATCACCCGGAATATGAACTGGTACTGATCATTCATGGAAAAGGCCGGCGTTTTGTGGGCGATCATGTGTCCGACTACTGTGAAGGTGAGCTGGACCTTCTGGGACCGAGCCTGCCGCACTGGTACCGGAAAGATGAGGGAGAAAAGCAGGGCGGCTCATTGGTGATCCACTTCAGGGAAGAGTTTTTGGGAAAAGACTTTTTGCAGATCCCCGAGATGCAAAAGATCCTGTTACTGTTTGAGAAGTCGAAGATGGGTTTACATTTCGGTGCGAAAACGGCAGCCAATGTTGCAGCGAAGATGGAGACCTTACTTTCCTGTACGGGTATCGACCGGCTGATGTGCCTGCTGGCTATTTTGAAAGAACTCTCTGAATCCACGGAATATTCCATGCTTTCAAGTCCTGAAGTGATCGGGAGGAGCAACAGGGAAAACGACCGGTTGCAAAAGATCTTCGACTATGTACTGGCCAATTTCAAACAGGAGATCCAGTTGCAGGAAATAGCGCGTATTGCCATGATGAGCCCTTCCAGTTTCAGCAGGTACTTTAAAAACCGCACGAAGAAGAACTTCTCGCATTTTGTGAATCAGATAAGAGTAAGCCATGCCTGCAGGCAGCTGATAAAAGGGAATTTCAGCATCAGTTATGTTTGCCAGGAAAGCGGCTTTAATAACATGACTAATTTCAATAAGCAATTCAGGAAAGTGGTAAAACTTTCACCTTCTCAATTCAGGCAAAAGCACAGGGTGTGAAATAAAAGGTTAGCTCATGCATCTTATTATGTAAAAAAAAGCAGGGCCTTTACGCCCTGCTTTTTAATTGACTACTCCTTCACGAGTTTTGTTGTGATCACTTTGCCGTGATGGCTCAGTTTCAGAATATACATGCCGGATGGGAGATGTCCTGTTCTATGATTCACGCGGTGTATACCGGCAGCCTGTACGGCATCGGTTAACAAAGCAGCCTGCCTGCCGTTGAGATCAATTAAGGACAACTGCACGCGGCCTGCTGTTTTTAGTGTGTAGGTCACCGTTAGGTTATCACTAAAAGGATTTGGTAAACCCTGCAAGCCGGTTTCTAACACTACATTGCTTTTTGCCGGGGCTGCAACCGCCTGTTTCGCCAGGCTGGTGTTATGTGTTACCACCAGTTGCGGTGCATTGCTGCCTGCTTCTTTTGAATTAAAGGAGAGGATAGGTGTAGTGGCTGTGGCAGCTGCAATCGCAAAAGATACCGTATGCCTGCCTGCTGCTTTTTCTGCAAGCACATAACTGGTTACATCCCAGGTATAATATCTCGGGATAGAATCGGGGATGGTGGTTGTAGCCAGCGTTGAACCAATGGCAGGTTTGTTGTTCCAGGTGAGTGCGGACTCCGTCCAGCTGGTAACAGCTACTGCACTGGCAGTCAGCGGTGTATTGGTACTCCTGTTATCAGAGAGCCCGCCATACAATCTGATCTTCACATTTGTAACTGTGCTGGTGATGCTGCTGGTGTTGAAGGTCAGGAAGGTCTGACGGTCGTTGCCGGCAGCAGGATTGGAGTTGAGTTTTACTACGAGAGCATTAGGATCTGTAGTGCCATGTGTGATAGTGGCAGATGTACCATTCCTTGCGTAAGCGTCATGTACAGGTGCAAGGGTGGTTTCGGCAGAACCGGTGCTGGTGTTGATCTTCACTTCTGTATAACTGTTCCAGAGGTTCACGGAGTTGCCATGCCCCAGGATCCGCACATACTGTGTGGATTGGGAAGGAATATTGAATGTTTCCAGGTTCAGCGAAGTGCCGCTACTGGAAAGCCCTGCTGCCACGGTGTTCCAGCTGGTGCCATTACTACTCACCTGGATGTCGAAGTTGGATGAACGCACATTGCCGTTATAGAATGCTATCTGAACGCCGGTAACCGTTTGTACACTGCCAAGGCAGAAGGCAATCCATTGCCCGTCCCCGCTGGCGGACCAGCGTGTGGCAAGGTTGTTATCCAGTACATTGGCCGCTACGTTACCATCGTCTCCGCTGGATGTAACAGGGTCGCAGGAAGGCGCTCCTGTTACTGTGATATTAACAGCAGGAGAGGAAGTTCCGGTGCCGCCTGCATTATCTGTTGCTTTTGCAGTAAGGCTGTAAGTGCCTGCGGGCACATTGTTCCATGTAAAAGAATATGGTGCATCCAGGTCTTCTCCTAATTTGCCTGCGCCATTGAAGAATTCCACTTTGGCAACGGTGCCGTCGCTGTCTGCGGCAGTAGCGGTGAGGGTGATATTAGCTGGTGCTGCAAAGGATGCGCCGTTGGTTGGAGTTGTTAGAGAAACAGTAGGGTTGATATTGCCACCGGCATCCGTGATCACGGAAAGCAAAGGCGGATTGGAACCAAATTCGCCTGAGTTCCAGAAGATGCGCGGATCATGCGCTACCTGGCTCTTCAAGGCAAAGGATACTTTGTTCCTGCCTGCTGCTTTTTCCGCCTGCACATATGCAGTAACATCAAAATTATAATATGCATAAGCTGTATTGGTGACGGTTACAGTAGCCAGGGGGCTGGCACTGGTGGCAGGTTTGTTGTTCCAGGTCAGGGCGTTCTCCGTCCAGGTGGTATTGGCAACAGCATAAGCACCTACTCCTACGGATGGAACAGTAGTAAGGTCTACCTTACCATATACTTTCAATACTACAGAAGCAAGCGGACTGCTAATGGAAGCCAGGTCAAACTGCAGGTAAGCCTCTCTTGCATTATTGAGCTGGCCGGCTGGAGATAATTTGGTGATCAGTAAAGTAGAATCCGTAGTGCCATGTGTAATGGCGGCATTGCTGCCATCGCGTACATAAGCATCATGTAATGGTGTAAGGTTCACTGGTGCAGGTGCTGTTTTGAAATGTGCTGTATACGTAACATCCGCATCTGTTACCGTAATATTCTGCTGACGGGCACCGCCATGTTCCCAATAATCAAAGAGGTAAGTAGTGCCGTTCAGAGTTTGCGGACTGGGTGCTGCCAGTGGCCGTATCATGCCTGATAAGGAATTCTGCGTGGCAGGGGTGGTGAACGGAATTTCATTCAGCGTGAGTTGTAACCCGGCCGGTACCGTTTGTAAAGTAACATCAGAAGTAACAGGGAAGATCTCGATGTAGGAGGTATCCTTTTCTCCCTGTGAATCGGTCACTTCTAAATAAAGGCGATACCATATATCCGTTTCTGTATGACCTTCTGCAGAAATAGGGAAGCTGCCGCTGGTTGCGCCATCTGCTATTTCAGGGCCGGGATGGGTATGATTGGCGTGATGGAAATCTACCCACCAGGTATAAGCACTGGCTGGTAAGCTGCCATCTTCCGCATCAGTACCGGTGCCGGTAAAGTTGATCTGATCTCCGGCGCGGAAAACAGAACCATTAGCAGGGCTGGTGATGGTAGCTACCGGGAAGGCATTTGGCGCGGTTACGGTTAAGGTAGCGTTGCTGCTTGTTACACTTCCCGCACTGTTGGTTACTACTACATTGTAAGTACCGGCATGTGTAGCCTGCACATTGCTGATGGAATAATTTGCAGCTGTTGCGCCTGGGATATTGGTAGTGCCTTTGCGCCATTGATAGGCAGGCGCAGGGTTACCGGTAGCGGTAACAGAGAAGGTAGCCGTTTGACCCTGCGGTACAGAGATGTTTTGCGGTTGTGTAGTGATCACCGGTGCTGCATTGCCGCTGTAAATAATTTTGTACAGGGAATTGTTGCCTCTTCTGATGAAGTAAAGATTACCGTCTATACCTTGTTTCAAAGTGGTGAGCCCATCGCTCAGGCCTGTACCGAAACCATTGCGGGTAGCAGGAGAGGAGGGATTTATATAGTCGATCCATTCGCCGCAGTAATCCAGGAAGAAATATTTTCCATGGTAGGTGGCCGGCCAGTTACTGATAGCGCCGTTTAAGAAAGTGCCGCCATTAATAGCGCATCCCTGGCCGGTGGCTGGCGGGTCGTTACGGTTGGTGGCGTAGTAATAGACCGGATTGGTGAGCCCTGTACAACTGCCGGAGCATATGCCTTCCTGGGAGGGCCAGCCAAAATTACGGCCGCCTGCAGAAGCATCATTGATCTCTTCCCAGGTAGCTTCACCTACATCGTTCACATAGATCCTGCCACTTACAGGATCTACATTCAGTGTGAAGGGGTTCCGCAGGCCATAAGCCCATACACGGCTGCGTTGTGCGCCGCCGCTGAAAGGGTTGCCGCTGGGTACAGTACCGTCTGTATTGATACGCAGTACTTTACCCAGGTAGCTGTCCAGGTTGGAGGAATTGCCTCCAACTTTGTTATCGCCAACTGATACCAGCAGTTTGCCGGTATTATCAAATGCGAGGCCGCCACCGTTGTGATAGATAGCACTGAGGGTAGGCATGTCCAGGATGGCGTTTTCTGCCGTGGCCAGATCGCCGGACATGGTGAAGCGGCTTACGCGGTTGTGCGGGCCGGAGGACGAAGTGTAATACAGGTAAATGTAATTGTTGGTGCTGAAGGCAGGATCAACAGCAATACCTATCAAGCCACGTTCTCCGCTGGTGTTTACAGAAAGGCTTACTGCCGGGGTAGAAAGGAGGGCATTGTTCTTGAATACCCTTAACTGCCCGTTCTGCTGGCCAATAAGGATTCTGCCATCCGGCAGCTGGGCAAAAGTAGTGGGCCCGGTAAGGCCGCCTGTTACCAATACCCGCTGAAAATTAGCCGGTAAGGTCTGTGCATACGATTGCATTGCTGTGAATAAAAGTAGCAGCAGCAGGGGAATTACCACATGCCTGCATTTGTTGTGTACATCAGTTTTGATCATAAGGGATCGGGTTTTATAGTGTTAACAAAAATCCTTGGATAGTCTGCGATATGGGGTATGGCGTTAAGTACCGTGCATAGCGGGTCTGCACCGGATTATCGGCATACAGTCAGGTTCCTTATGTAGTAGATGCCAGGTAGAATGTACTGTGGGTTCTCTCTATAACGGGTTCTATGTGAAACAGTATCTTACTAAGTTATGCAAACGGTTGCATAAACAAGCATAGTATTTTGCCCTTTCCAGATAGGATTTTGCAGGTTAATTCCAGATGTCGTTATCTTTTGTAAAGATGAGGGGTTCTCCGTCTGTTACCATAATGGTATGTTCATGCTGGGCAACAAAACTGCCATCTTTCGCAGTGAGCGTCCAGCCGTCTCCGTTTTCGTATGCCCAGGTGGCTTTGGTGGAGATGAAGGTTTCTATGGCTACAACGCTGTTCTTTTTAAAACGGGTCTTATTGTATTTATCGTAGTAGTTGGCAATGGAATGCGGCTCTTCATGCAGGTTCCTGCCGATGCCGTGCCCGGTGAGGTTTTTGATCACCCGGTATCCGCGGCGTTTTGCTTCTGCTTCTATCAGTCCGCCGATGTCTGCGATCTTTACGCCGCCGTGTATATTAGCAATAGCGATCTTTAAAATGTCTTTGGAGGCATCTACCAGCACCTGGTGCTGATGAATGTCCTGCCCTAATACAAATGATCCGCCATTGTCTGCCCAGAAACCATCCAGCTCTGCGGATACATCCACATTCACCAGGTCTCCCTCCTGCAGTACCCTTCTTTTTGTGGGAATACCATGTGCAATTTCGTTGTTCACACTAATGCAGGTCCAGCCGGGGAAGCCGTACGTGAGTTTAGGTGCGGATTTAGCGCCGAAACTTTCCAGTGCTGCTCTGCCGAATTCATCCAGTTCTGCGGTGCTCATGCCGGGTTGTGCATAATTCCGCATGCTCTTTAAAGTGAGGGCTACTGCTTCACTTGCTTTCTGCATACCTGCCAGTTCTGCCTGTGTTGTAATTGACATGTTATCCGTTTATAAACTGCAAGATACGAAAATGGGATGTTTTTGGCGGCATGATCAAAGCATTGAGAGTTTTTTTACATTTGAGTATTATGATGAAGATCGTTTTAGCCAGTACCTCCACTTTACCCGGCCAGGATTACCTGGCTTACCTGCAGCCGGTGATGCAGCGCCTGTTCTCCGGAATTTCCGAGATCATCTTTGTGCCCTATGCCCGGCCCGGCGGTATCTCTCACGACGATTATACTGCACGCGCGGCAGCAGCGTTTGCTGCTATAGGTATCCGTGTAAAAGGGCTGCATACTTTCGAAGATCCGGCAACGGCTTTAAAACATGCGGAAGGGTTTTTCACAGGCGGTGGCAACACTTTCTTATTAGTGAAACAATTACATGAGCTTGAACTGATGGATGTATTGCGGCAGGAAACGGAGAAAGGAAAACCTTATCTCGGCACAAGTGCAGGCAGTAATATCGGCGGAGTGAATATGCAAACCACCAATGATATGCCGATCGTATATCCGCCTTCTTTTGAAACCATGGGCCTGGTGCCTTTTAATCTCAACCCGCATTACCTGGATCCTATGCCGGAGATAAAACACATGGGTGAAACCAGGGAAACGAGGATCAGGGAGTTCCATACACAGCAGGATGTACCGGTGATAGGGTTACGGGAAGGGAGCTGGATTGAAGTTTCAGGAACAGAGATCCGCTTACGCGGAGCGTTAAGTGCGAGGATCTTTAAGGCGGGGAGGGAAGCGTATGAGTTGGGGGCGGGGGGAGATCTGGCGATATTGTGAGTGCTAAAAATCCAGCAGGCCATATCTTTCTGAATGCTTCTGATGAAGATCGAGAAACTCAAACTTTGGAGCATTCTCCTGTTTTAACAGGTTATAGATCTTTATGCTATCTGTATCAGAGGAAAGATAAGCGCCAATAGTATCTTCTACATCCGCCTGGGAAAACAGCTTGGCATCGTTGGGGATGATATTTCTTTCCCTCAGTTTAAGCTTATCTCTATTCTTAAAAGCGATTTTTGCAAATTCACCTGTTCTTTTGGCATGAGACAGGTTGAAGGGAACGATCTGAAGGTTTCTTAAAGGAAGTTCATTTATATCACCTATAACGCAATATTCGGCGATGGAAATGGTAGAGATCATCAAAGGTGTCCGCTCCTCCAAAAAGTACCTGAAGTAGCCATTGGCGTGTTGAAAAAGTGGGTCTTCCTCATTAAGAAGGCGCACAAAAAAACTTGTATCAAGCAGAACAGATTTATGCGTCATAACCTCCTCTTATTTCTCTAAGCCATTTATCAGGATCGATGGAACCGGACCAGTTATTTTTTGCTTTAGACCTGAGTTCCTTTAAATAATCTTCATCATATGCAGGCTGATAGTTGATGAGTTCAAGGAAACGAAGGGTTGTTTTGTCAATTTCTCCCGTTTCGGCATGCTGCTTCCCTACTGCTCTGACACCATAATTTTTGTAAAGGAGATTGTTTTCCAGCTTTGCAAGATATTCCTTCTCCGTTTGAATGATCAATATGCCCATATCTTCTGTAGCAAGATGGATATTTGACCTTTCTTTTCCTCCCATACTGGTTATTTTGCCATAAAAGTAAAATTCAGCATCCACCCAAATAGCCTCAGTTCTGCAAAAGCGGGTTGTTTTGTCGATTTTAACTATGTTGGTATTGTCAAGGGAAGTTTTTACTTCAAAAACATAGTTCTTTTTAAATGCTATATCCTGGAATGTCTCAAAGGCTTTTGCTGTTGGCAGATCAAGGAAATCAACTGACTGATATTTGCTAACCTGGCCTACGACTGCATTAAAGCCAATAATATATTGCAGCGAAGTTTTAAAAACATGCCTTACTGAGCCTGCTTCAAGCTGGTAACTGATAGGAAAACGGTCTTTTTTATCACCAGGAACAATGAGCCCTTCAACCTGCTCTAATACTTCTATGACTTCACGAATATCATAGTTGCCTGGAGAAAGGTCTAGATTCCCTTTGCTACCGGTTATTCTTATCTCTATGTAACCTGTTTTTTCCACTATACAAATTTAACGAAATAAAGCCGGGATTCCGGGGCAGGTGGTCTGTAACTGATATATTGCCGCAGAATCGGAGAATATATCACTTTGAGACGGGTAAATACAGGGTGAATACTTAGTAAGCTCAGGGGCATCTACGGCTAAAAGGTGGACTTGATCTGAAAATGAGGTAAAGTAGCGGTAAAGCAGGGGAGGAACTACACCGGGGTATCATAAAATAAGATATAAAGGAAGTTCAAACGAATATGCAGGCTTCAAAAACAAAATCCTATCCCCCAAAAGCAGCATTTTTACGTGCAGGCACATAGGTTGCCCAAAGGAAGCGGACCTCCTTCAATTTTTTACCATAAAAATGAGCTTTACTCTAAAGGCGGAGGTTTCTTTTTGGAAGAACGGGGTTGTTTACGAAGCGGAGAGGCGGAACGTGTGGCAGGCTTGTAATGTACTTCTACGGATAATGTTTTATCCGGCAGTAATACGCCGATAATATCTGCAGCTAAATGTTTAACATCTTCCAACAGGGCCAGTTCACCATTCACCATTTGAAAAGGTATCACCTGCAATACAACAAAGGCCGTTTCCTTCTCCGCGTAAGGCAATACGAATGCTACTTTTTCAGGCAGCGCCCGTACATCTATTAATTTACTCTCTGATACAGCAGCTGTATATTTCGCTTTTGCAAAATCAATACCGGTTACAATTGCTTTTATTTCCAGGTGCGTAGTACCCTTTGTTTTTTTGAAAGCAGGATTAACGGATACGCATATATTACCATCTTTATCTTTTGTAAGAACAGGCTGGAAAGTTAACAGCTGGTCCAGCTTAGTGGTACTATTCAGGTTGAAACCGGTTAAAGCAGGAAGATGACGCGTAAGGATCCTCCGCTGCCCGGGAAAATGATGGGCATCTGCTTTCACGATGGCCTGCAATACTTTATTGATCCGGTTCACTAACTTCCCGTCATCCGGTATTTCCAGCTCTCCCGATAATGCATTACGCAGCAAACGGCCACCTTTACTTGCTGTGCCGAAGTCCAGCGCCGAACGTTTCGTTGCATAACTGCGCTCAACATGAGCAGGCATGCTGCGTAAAAGGTGAACGCCATCGACCTCGTAGCCGATCAGGTTACCCAGTTTACCCGTAAACGTTACAGGCCCTGTTTGCCTCGCCATAGTACTTGTTTTTCATACTTTCAATTTACGAAAAACACCGCACATTGCATATCTTTATTTTATAATGATTAAATAGTTTTCATATATTAAAACTATTTTGTTAATGGTAAGGAATCCAAATAAGGTTTATATCTTTGCTGGCATAGATGAGTCATGATAGTCAATTGACTATCTCTATATATTTATGTATTATGGAATATGTCCTGCGGAAACCCTTTGCTCCACCTGCATACCTATAATGCCATCTATATAGAACACCCCTGTAACCTTGGTTCTATTTAGAAGAATGAGACGTTTTGTTCACTTGCTGATGATTCCGCTTTTGACGGGAATGCCTGCGTTTGCTTTATCCGGAATGGATACTTTACCGTATACCATTACTCATTACACAGATGAGAATGGTTTACCACAGAATAGCGTAAAGTTCATTGCTCCGGATGATGAAGGATTTTTATGGCTGGCTACAGAAAATGGCCTGGTACGTTTTGAAGGCGACCGCTTCCGCAATTTCAACAGCAGCAGCCGGATCTCTTATATTTATTCCAATGCGGGACGGAATAAACTGTTTGCCAGAACAGACAAAAGGGAAGCGATCCGGGTGGAGAATGGCCGCACGGTGAAGTTTACACGTAATCCCAATACAGAGGATGATTATGAATTCCTCATCTATAATGATACCGCTTTCGTTTACCCGGTTAACAGCCTCCCCAACGTTTTTACCGATGTGATCCACCCGGACCATTTCCTGATCCCTGTAGATGCATACGATTATTACATGATCGGTATGGACAGCATCAGGTTCATCAGAAAAAAGCAGGAACAATACCGGTTTAAATATCCCATCGCCAGTCCCTGGAAATTTTTCACGCTGGGAGATAGTCTTTATCAGCTGACTGAAAACGGGGATGTTACCTTTTTTGATAAAGACAAACCTGTTAATGTGATCGTCAGGGGGGATATCCTTCATTATCCCGCTTACAGGAGCAGGAAAAAACACATTCAGTTATACTGGAATTTTGTAGCGGAACAGCTTTTCTTTTACCTGGATGAACGATGTTATTTCGTAGAGGCACTACCGGATGGCAGCTTAGGCACTACCCTGGTGGTGGAAGATTTTGATTTTACACAGCAATCTATCCTTTCTATTTATTATACCTCCTTTAATAAACGGGTTTATCTCGGCAGCCGTTCAAAAGGGTTGTTTGTTTTTACCTGGAAGCAATTCCATCCTTTTCGCACAGGTGAGGGGAAAACGGATGTGTATTATGCACAGGCGCCGTTTGGGGATGATAGCATTGTAACGCCGCAGGGAATTGTATTTGATGCGCATGGAAAATATTCCTCTTTACCCCTGTTCAACGGTGTAAAAGGGAAATATGATAATTACAGCATGCAGGT